>SUWB01000019.1 GCA_015061745.1 Lentisphaerota bacterium
GACTTTTATGATAGCACATCTATAACCAATATTTCAATTTGTCAGACTAAATGCACAATTATTGTTTGTCATAGTAAACGCACACTGATCTCAAAAAGAGCGTGCGTTTACTTTTACAATCGTCATCTGAAAAAATCTTGTATGTTTTTTATTTCAGACGCTTGAAATTTCAATTTTTTATGCTATATTAATGACATAGGCAAAAGAAAAAAATCCAACAATCACTTATTTCAGAAAACGTTGTCTTCAATAAATTCGTCCAAAGCATAAAGCATTGTATATAAAGGCGTTTGCGTGTTGTTTTCTAAAAGTTGAATTTTGATTTTAACTTGTAACTGTTATTTCTTAATACATATATTATTTTTTTCTGTTTCGTGATCGTTTATTTGCAGGCGGTGAAAAAACTTTTTTTCATCATTCTCCCCGGCGTTGTCACTTTTTAACAAATATTCCTCCATTGGCCCTGCTGCCGCCAAAAAAGCAGCAGGATATATATTTTCTTTTTCACAATGCAGATTCTGCAGCATCAAGGAGTTCGGGTATGGACAAAGAAAAAATCGATCAGCTTAAAAATCTGGCCGCACAGGGAGATATGGAAGCTCAATTTCAACTGGGCAACTTTTATTGGGATGCGTACCACGACGCCGACACCGAGGAAGAAGAAGATGAAGCTGTAAAAAATGCTGTCAAGTGGTATAAAAAAGCCGCTCTGCAAAATCACCTGCCCTCCCTGCTGATTCTGGGCGAACTTTATGAGACCGGCGTCGGCGAGTATGAAGATTACGAGGAAGCCGCCAAATGGTACCTGCGTGCAGCAGCCCTGGGAGATATTTCCGCACAATACCGTCTGGGAGATCTTTACTACGATGACGGTGAATACGCAAAAGCCGTCAAATGGTTCAAACAGGCTGCCGAACAGGGTGATGCAGATGCTCAATACCGTCTGGGAATGCATTACTACGATGAAGAAGATTATAAAAAAGCCGTCAAATGGCTGACTTCCGCCGCCAATCAGGGAGAACCGGAAGCTCAAAACCTTTTGGCAGATTGCTATCATTGGGGCAACGGAGTCCGTCAAAGCAACAAAACCGCCTTTCACTGGTACAAACTTGCTGCCGAACAGGGGCAGCGCGATGCCCAGTACTGGCTGGGAAACTTCTATTCCTGCGGAACCGGCGTCAAGGAAGATAAGGCAGAGGGCATAAAGTGGTACAAAAAGTCCGCTGAACAGGGTGAACCGGAAGCTCAATTTCAACTGGGAATGGCCTATCGATATGGATTTGGCACAGAAGAAAATGAAGAAGAAGCTTTTAAGTGGTTTAAAAAAGCCGCCCAAAAAGATCACGACGAAGCTCAATGCGAACTGGGAATATGCTATCTGAATGGAATCGGCGTAAAAGAAGATGCCGAAAAAGCTTTCAAATGGTTCCTGAAAAGCGCGAAACAGAACTTTCCTGAAGGACAGGACTATCTGGGCTGGTGCTATGAAAATGGCTACGGAACCCCCAAAGATATCCACAAAGCCATAAAGTGGTACAAGAAAGCTGCCGAACTGGGCGAAGAAAGTGCACAGGAACGGCTTGAAGAACTGGAACAAATGATCCAGGTGGAACAGAAACCGGAAAAATGTCCCCGCTGCGGTTCAGAAAAAATCAAACCGATCCTCTACGGCCTGCCTGCTCCCGGCGTTGATCCGGACCAATATATTATGGGCGGCAGCCCTGAAGGATTCAATCCCCCTTCCTGGGGATGCTCAGAGTGTTCCGCCCGATTCAGCAAGGTTCTTTCCCACGAATGATTTTTGCGCAGCATCCGGCCTTGTATCGCCGCGATCAATGCCGGATGCATTTGATCGGCAGCATCTGAAAAAATCTTGCGTGTTTTTTGTTTCAGATACTTGAAATTTCAATTTTTTATGCTATATTAATAACATAGACAAAAGAAAAAAATCCAACAATCATTTATTTCACAAATCATTATTTTTTAACCAATCTATTTCAAACATAAACTGTTGTATACAAATGTGTTTATGTATAATTTCCCAGAAGTTGAAGTTTGATTTTAATTTGTAATTATTTTTTCTTAATGTACATATTATTTTTTGTTGTTTCATAATTGTTTATTTGCAGTCGGTGTAAAAAAACTTTTTTCCACCATTCCCCCCAGCGTTATCACTTTTTTTGTTTCACAATTCGACCTATTTTTTCTCTGTTCACTGCAGCAGCATTGAACCGGAAGAAAGAAAGAAAAATTCAATCACGCTGATTGCTTATATGGTAATCTCTTAAAAATTGCCGTAATAAGAATAGCAAACAGAGCCCGTCCCGTATCCGCGGTTTTTCCGGAAACAATGTTTTTTGTTTCGTATGATCCGTTGTCAAAGAAAAATTTTTCTTAAAAAGAAAGGACATATTTATGGACAGAATTTTTCAGCTTTCCGATCACGCTCTCAGCCGTATGGCAGCCAGAAACATCAGCCGTATGAAAGTTGCTGAAACGCTCTTTCACGGCCAGATATTTTCTGTCGGCGGCGGTGTATACAAAGCAAAACTCAAAGAGCTGCACGGAAAAACTGTTGATAAATATGTCGTCGTCTTTTCCAAAAAGGAGAACCGGATCATTACAGTTGAACACAATATGTTCCGGATAGAGCAAAACGATCCTGAAGATCTTGCCCTCTCAAAAAGAAAAATCTACAAGCGGCGCAAACAAATACTCCGCAAACAGGAATTTGATTCCTGGTGCCGTGAACAATACACTCTTTACCACCTGCCTTTCACGGCGTAAAAGTTAAATTTTCAACACAACATCCAAGCGGCCTGCATACAGGCGGCAAAGATCATATTGTCTTGTTTTCGTAAAATCACAAAAAAGGAGTGATGCCTATGTTTGAAACTTGGGGAATTGAAGAGGTGTTGTTTTCTACCTGGATAATAGGTTCTGTTATAACTGGTGTTGTTGTAACATGGGGAGAGAAAGACAATGATGCTTTTTATGTTAAATTTATGCTTTGTGGATTTGTTTGGCCATTGCTTTTTATTTATGGATTGTTTTTGATATCAAGAAAGTGGAAATAATTGCCCGTTTTATCACTTACCCCCCCTGAAAAAAAGGAGAAAATGCTTATGATGAAAGAAAAAATTGCCCCCGTAAATTCACTGGAAGAGGCTGTTCTTGTCAAGGACAACGCTCTTATCGTCAAACTTATCGCTGACGGTGCCGAACTGACCCGGCCCGACATACTGGCAGCCAAAGAGGCCTTTGACTTGCGTTACAGCGTTGCTGTGCTGCTGCTGGAGTCCGCTCCCTGCCTGCGTGAAGAAGCGGCCGTCAAAAATCTGGAAGAACTTGATGCTCATCCTGAAATGATCGATCTGGTTCGTGACCTTGTCAAACCGCTGCCGGAAAATACTCATCCTCAAAGCGGTGAACTCCTTGAAGCTTTCAAGACAGGGGAATACCTGGATGCCGCCAACTTAATCCTCAACGACAGGGCAACCCTTGAGTCCGCTCCTGTGGAAATTTTTGACTGTCTGGCAGATTTTCCGGAATTCCTGGTCGAAGCAGTCTTTGAAAAAGCTCTGGGGGTCAGACTTAATGCGCAACTTTTTCTGCATTTGCGGGACACGGCCCAAAACAGTTCGGACAAGAAAAAAGCACTCATTTTTGAGGTCCTGCAATTGGTCTTGAGCCTGCCCGAAACTCCGGAACGGAACCTGGCTGTCCACGCCGTGTGGAAACATTATACCACTTCGCCCTTTATCAAAGCTATTGAGGCAGAGCCTGAAAAGTACTCCGAAGAATATCTTGCCGATCTGATTATGGACGGTGATCTGGAGTTCGATGTACGGCCTTTCAAAGATTTTTCGCCCTATTATCAGGTCCTTATGCGCCATAAAAACGGCGTGAGCCTGGAACAGTTCGACGAGGAGGCGGAAATCGAAAAATTCGATGCCAAAGCTGCTTTTGAACTTCTTTCAGGCACTTCTGAATACGATGACCGCATCAACTGGGATCTGGTCAACAAAACTGCCAGAGCTTCAGAATGGCTCGAATTTCTGGCGAAATTCCCCCAATACGCCGACAAAGCGGACTGGCAGATGATCAATCTGCACGCCAGAGAAGATGAGTGGCTGCAGCTGCTCAAACAACAGCCGGCGTTTCTGGCAAGATATAAGGACCCTGTTTCTTTCTACACCTGTTTTCCGGATGAATGGGAAGAAATTTTCTCACAGGCAGCTCTTCCCGATACGGGATGTTTTGCCTTCCTTTGGAGTTGTGACGGAATAAACTGGGCATACGGTTTCAAGGTGAAGATCACCGGAGACAAGGCAGAGTTCTGCGAAGTAAGTGTTCCAGATGATTACCAAAAGTTTTCAGAACTTGCTTCAAAAAACTTTGCTGCATTCTGCAAAGCGTTGAAACACTTAACCGACAATGAACGTTTTATCAATATTATCCGCTGAAAAAACAAGGAGAAAAGTGCTTATGCCTAAAAAAGATTATGTGCATTTGTGTATCGTGCTGGACGCTTCCGGTTCTATGAACTGTATTGCCGATGACATCAAAGGAAGTTTCAATGCCTTTATGGATGAGCAGAAAAATCAGGAAGGTCAGACCGTCTTTGATGTCTTTCAGTTTTCCAGCCAGGTGCGGCGTATCGTCAAACACGCCGATATGTCTGAATACAGCGGGGATCTGGTGTCCTCATACTGCTGTCAGGGGAACACAGCCTTGTTCGATGCCGTCTGCACTGCCATTGACACTGTGGGGTCTGAACTTGCCGCTATGCCGGAAGAAGAACGCCCCGAACACGTCATCTTTGCCATTGCCACAGACGGTCACGAAAATGCCAGCAGAGAATATACTCTTGCTGACACAAAAGAACGCATAGACCGCCAGAGTAATAAATACGCCTGGGAATTTATCTACCTTGCCGCCGATCAAAGTGAGTTTGAAGCACGGCACATCAGCCGTTCTATGGGCATTGCCGGCAGCAGCACTGTGGACAAGGCCTGTTTCTGCCGTATGGCCGTAACGACTTTGAAAGAATCGGTGACGAATGCCAGAAAAGGCTGTTCCAAAAAGAAAAATTAAATACGGCAATACGTTTTCTGCTTTTTTAACATAACACCACAGCAAAAAGGAATTTTTTATGGGTACTCTTTACAGCTATCAATGTAATAACTGCGGCTTTGAAGCAACTCTTGGTTCTCAACAGCCCTATCATATTTTTGCCGGTACCATTCACCAGAAATACTGCCCAAATACCAAAGAGATCGTTGAAGTGTTCCTGCCCATTACCGGAGAAGAATGGGAAATCACCTGCTGCTCTCCCGGAGAGCAGGAAGAATCTGATACCCCCGATTGCTGCAAAGAGTGCAATGGCGAATGTCTGCAATCACTGACCGTTCTCTCACTGACCCGGCAATCTGAGATCCTTTCCTACCAATGTCCCTGCTGCGGAGATGTGATGCGTCGGAATTACGCTGAAAAAATATTCGTAGATTAAGAGAATAACGCTTTCTTTTCCGGGCCCAACAATTAAAACGAGGAAAATAAAATGAGAGAAGCCCCCTTTGTGATGCACATTCCCCACAGTTCACACCATATCCCGGATTTTTTGCGGGAGGACATTCTTTTGAACGATCAGGAGCTGCAGGAAAATTTCTGTACCCTCACTGACTGGCGGACAAAAGATCTTTTTTCACACCGGGAGTTCCCCTGCCGGGTCGTTTCCAATATCAGCCGTATGGTGTGCGATATGGAACGGTTCCGGGATGATTCACAGGAAGAAATGGCCGCCCGGGGATTCGGAGCAGTCTATACAAAAGATGCGTTCCTGCGGCCATTGAGGAACTTTGACAAGGTCAAACGGGAACTGCTGCTGAAATTGTATTACGACCCGCATCACAAAAAACTGGAAAATGCTGTCCGTGAAAAAATAAAAAAGTTCGGCAAATGCCTGAGTTTTCAGTGGCCTTGAATTATCCTTATGCCGGCAGTATGATCCCTTTGGCATACTGGGGAGATTCCCGGGTGCAGACGCTTATGGTCGAAGTCAACAGGAGTCTCTAT
Organism: Lentisphaerota bacterium; assembly: GCA_015061745.1. Taxonomy (GTDB): domain Bacteria; phylum Verrucomicrobiota; class Lentisphaeria; order Victivallales; family Victivallaceae; genus UBA1784. The sequence continues at coordinate 6,079 of SUWB01000019.1, forward strand.
CAGCAGCAGGGAGCCCTTGTTTCGATTCCCCGTTACCGTCACATAAAAAACAAGATCAGCACGCTGCTTTCGGCACTATCAATGGCATATTGATACCTGAAATTGCGAAACCGGAGTCGCCTTTTGACTCCGAATCCTTATTTGCGGATCTTGAAAAGTTTGAGGCAGGCAGCCTGATCGCCGCCGAACCAGCCGATCTTGAAGGTGTTGCCCAGTTCATCGGCACTGCGGGACCAGCCGGATTGTTTATAGCTCAGGGGGCCGTTCAAATTAACGTGTCCGTCTGCCCAGCAGACATTGACTTTATTTGAATGTCTGAAGTGCATCGTGGGAGCGGCATCCCAACCGGCATCCTGATCCAGAGTCAATCCCCGGGGAGCGAAAAGGTCGATTTGTTCTTCGTAAAGTCCGCTTGTACTGTTGACACCGGCGTGGTCGGCGAACATAATGGTGTCAGAGGGAGCAGTAAAAAGGGATTGTTTGGCAGGCAGGGAAACGGTGTAATCAGCTGATGTGGCGTAACTGCCCACCGCAACAGAATAACCGTATCCCCCTGAACCGCTGTTGGTCACAGCTTTTGGGTCAAATTCCACTGAGGCACACCGGGAAACCTTTTTGGAGTTCCCCATATAATCGTTAAGTCCGCCTGCGGCATTGACTCCGCCGATACCGGATCCGGATTTGCCGCACCAGTAGTTTCCGCTGCTCCAGTCACTGCTCCAGACCACACTGTAAATATAGTATCCGGCATTTCCGTCAGCATACATATTGTTGGCAAGCCCCAGCTGCCGGAGATTGGAAGCACAGTTGGCACTCCGTCCCCTTTCCCGTGCCTGCCCCAGAGCAGGAAGAAGCATTCCTGCAAGTATGGCGATAATGGCGATCACAACCAGCAGTTCAATCAGCGTGAACGCTGATTGAGTGAAGAACGCCTTCGGCGTGTGAAGATGTGAAGAGCTTGACTGTGTCAAGCGTGAAGTGCGCCCTGACGGGCGTGAGGAGGTGTAGTTTTTTAATTTTGAAAAACAGTTCTGTTGTGCAGTGGTAACCAGCAGTTCTATCAAGGTGAAAGGAGCCGGGGAAGGAAAGGAACCCTTTGGGGAAAAAGGTTTTCCCTTCTTTTTCCGGCCCCCATTCATCCCTGCCAGAAACTTTTGGCGGATTGCCGTTTTGGCATTTGCAAAACCGGCAATCCCGCATTTGGCAGAATTGCAATGGAAAATATTAAGGGAAAGGATCATTTTTCGCAACATATAAACACATCTTTGGCAAGTTTTGCTTACCAACCGTTCAATCAGCGTAAACGCTGATTGAGTGAAGATGTGAAGGTGTGAAGAGTTTGACTCCGTCAAGGGTGAAGTGCGCCCTGCGGGGTGCAGGGATGAGCAGTCTTTATTTTTCAAAGTGCAGTTCCTCATACAGAAGGAATATATTTTACAAAAAAACTCAAACGGCACACCTGTTTTACGGATATGACAAAGCAAAAGTGCCGTGAAAGGATTTGGGAAAGGGGACGGAAAAATTTTTTCAGTCCCACTTCCCTGTCATTATTTTACCGGAACTTTACTTTGTCACCTTGACGCTCATAACAAAATCGGCAGATTTTCCGGGAACGATCTGAGTCCGCTTGTAAACAGGTTCAAAAGTCGGACAACTCATATCCGCAGAGTCCCAAACCACAATGGATTGAGGCGTAACAGGGAAAGAGAACTCAAGAGTTCTTTTGCTCCAGGGCGCACAAAGGGTCACAGGGAGCTTTTTCGCTGTACGGGTTTGTTTGATGATGCTGAACGCCTTTTCAAGCAGGGGATCAACAGCTGAAACCCGGATAAGTTTCTGGTCAAGATCCCGGTGGAACACTTCGCCTGAGGCAAATTTGATACTGCCTGAAGCATTGCCTTTTTTGCCCAGAATATCGGGCATATTATGATACCTGAAGGCAAGTTCAATGGCATCGTGCAGCAGATTGGTGATCCGGGTGGTGGAAATGACTTTATCAGCAGTAAATTTGTGTGTGATTTCAAATTTCACACCGGCAAGGTCACGGTTGTCCTTGTTGTTGAGAATCCTTGACAGGCGAATTTCCACACCGTCGGCAACGGGAACGATACCCTCAAGTTTCATTCCTGACTTGAGCTGGATAGCACTCTTGGCAGGGTACCAGATACCCGGCACAGCAAAGCCCAGTTCCCGGCGGGAAGCGACGAAAACGACATTCCCGGACTTCCAATCGTGGATACGTCCCCCCTGAGAGGGTTCCACTTTCAAGGTATATTCAGAAGTTTTGACGGCAAGATTTTTTTCTCCGGCACTGACGGTAACACCGGCTTTGGAAACATTTTTCAAAGATTTGTAATCCACAACCGGAGTATCGGCAGCGGCGTAGGAAGAAACCTTTTTGTAATAAGCCTTTTCCCAGGCAACGGCTTTTTTGATAGCAGGCAGACGCTGAGCAAGAAGCTTTTTCACATCGGCCTGAGTAAATTCAGCTTTGACCGGCTTGCCGATCTTGATGAACTGCCAGCGCAGAGCACCGCACTGCATAACAACCCCTTTGGCAAGTTCGCTTCCGGTGTAGTTGCCGTAGCCGGTGCCTGAAAGTTCCACACCGTACTTTTTGCCGGGAACGAGTCCGGAAATCTGCAGTTTGAAGAAGTGTTCCCCCTTCTGCCAGAAGTTGCCGACGCAGATCAGCCGTTCACCGCCGTATTCCCAGGACTGGAACTGGATGGGGCCCATCTTGCTCAAACCGGGAACCCGTCCCACTTCGCCTTCGGGTTCTTCCCAGGCGGGGGCGTAGTAAAGTTTCTCAGGCAGGGGACTCAAGGGGATGAGTTTGATTCCTTTATTGTTGTTTTTGCCCTTGAAAGTAAAGTTTTCATATTTGGCAATGGTGGTATTGGTTTCGGCCATAGCCCGCCAGTGACGGTAGTCGTATCCCCGGGGGAAGTAGTAACCGAAAGCACCTTCCCAGCCTCTCACAAAGAAGCAGAGGAACTCAAAAGCCAGAGCTTCGGGTTCAGTGACCCAGTTTTCTCCCTGATGACCGTGAGGGAAAGCAATCATTCCGGGGGCTTTACGGTTTTTGAAGTTGTCAAGGATAAACTCTTTCATCATACCGGCGGCACCATAGGTGGGCAGATGAGCGGTGGGATAGTAACTGTAAGGCTGTCCGGTCTGGTGGAAAATATAGGGCCCCCAGGGTTCCAGCCAGGGCAGTTCATTCATATAATCTTTAACGTTGTACTGCTTGCAGTAGGCATTGGCACTGTGGGTGGTGCTGCGCCAGGAAATTTCAGGGACGAATCCTGATTCCTTGCCCACAGATTTACCGAGAGCTTCGGCATCTTTGTGCAGCGTAATGACCAGCTGTCCGTGCTGCCAGGAGCGGAACTTGAAGTATTCATCAGCATACTTACGCAGCAGTTCTTTGGGCCATACAGCCATAATTTCTTTTTTGGAAGGTTTCCCTTTGCTGTACTTGATGAATTCTTCGCGGCAATTGTTGCAGAAACATCCTTTGGAGTCAAGATAATAAGGCTCCCAGTTGGTCATAAAGATATCGGTGGAGTCTTTGTCAACGATGGCATTCTTGAGGATCTTTTCATAGACCTCTTTTTTGTAATAAGGTCCCCGCTTGTAAACTTCAACAGGGCAGATCTTGCGGGCAAAAGCCTTGCCGTCAGCCAGCATAAAGCGGGCATTTCCGGTTTTTTCAGCAGCTCCCAGACGGAAACCGTTGGAAAGATAGTAATGGGCACTGTAACGGAGCAAGCCGTACTTTTTGATCTCTTTGGCAAGAGCCTCTTTGGCTCCGTGGATACAGGAAAAACCGCTCTTGGCATAGAAGTCCGCAATCAGAGCAGTTCCCGGGCCGGTGTAAGTGAATTCGTGGCCCAGCATCGCTGAGGAACGGAACATCTTGGGACGGGTGCCGTGGAAGGCAGGGATCACTTTGAGTTTGAATTCGTGCTGAGTACCTTTCCAATCCCCGTCAACAATGCGGTATTTCGCCGTGTAAGTCTTTTCAGAAGCAGGATGAGTACTTATCACCATAACCGAACAGGCCTGAAGCATATACCAGTCCCGGAACGCACCGCGGCCCATACGCATCAGGTCAATGTACCACACATTGTTTTTGCCTCCTGACACTTTGCAGACATCCCGGGCATCGACCACCCGGAATCCCGGAGGCAGGATCAGTTCAAGTTTCTGGGCTTTGCGGAAAAAGCTCCGGTCATCGGCGTGAAAGGTGAAATTCATAACCCCGGGGAGCTTTTCGCCCAGGCAGTAGGTGTTATCAAGCTGGGCATAGGGTGAAAGACGCACCTGTGCCCGGTCAGGCTTACCGGCGACAGCATCGGCAGGGAAAAGCTGCACATCATCGAAGTAGGCTTCCCCCACTCCGTACAATATCAAAGTAACAGCAATGCCCTCTGAATTGGGGGGCAGCCGCAGATCGACCGTATGCTGAGTCCATTCGGAGCGGAGCTTGAAGCTGTTTTGAACACCTTTTCCGATTCCCTGAAAACGTTTTTTGGCATCCAGTTTCTGCCCTCTCATCTGTATAACGAGGGCTCCGCTGTGGGGGAATGTGGGGGTATGGAGACCTTTGGCCATAAAGGAAAGGCGGTAACGCCGTTCTTTCTTTTCAGGTTTCAGGGGGACGACCTGACGGATCTTGTTGGAAATCATCGGCAGGGGCTTCATCGCCTCTCTGAGAGAATCGGGAGTCTTGATAAGGGCTGAAAATTTCCCTTTGACAGCGGTGGAGTCAGTCACCTTGCGGATGGCACATTTGCTGAATGTGGTACGGAATGTCTTGATGGCAGGAGTCAGGGAAGGCGAGTGGACATTTGCCCAACCGATCCAGTGTCCTTTTCCTCTCCAACCGGTCATATCGGTACCGGGCATTTCAAAGGAACCGTTTTTCAGCAGATTGACCGTATTTTTCAAAACTTTGGGTTTGGGATCAAACTGAGCCCAATCCACTGCGACGCCACCCGGAGAACAGGGATTACCCCAAAGAGCTCCGGCCATAAGGAGTGTCAGCAGAACATAAAACTTTTTCATATTTTCACCTCTTTTATTTTTCAATGGATTTATCTCCAAAAACACTTCTTCATTGAAATGCAGATACACTTCCTGTTGAGATCGGAGTTCCAGTGATTTTACGGAGCGTCCGACTCTGAAAATTCAGCTGCGGGGAACGACTTTGATCGTATTGGGCAAACTGTTCTCAGAAATCAGGATCAGATATCCGCCGCCGCCGCAGCCTGAAATTTTCCAACCGCAGACCTGATTTTTGTATTCCTCAATGGTCTGTGTCATTTCCTCAGTAAGCATAGCAGGGAACATTTCAAGCTGGGCTTCAAAACTTTCCCGTGCAGCAGCTCCCCAGGCTTTGACGTCCCGTTTACAGATCGCCTGCCAGCACTTTTCTGAAGCAGCTGCAAGTTTTGCGGCACTGGCGGCATTGATATGGGTATCCTTTTTTACATCATACCCGGGCCGCCGGGGCGGCAAAGCGGCAAGATAGATATGCTTCTGCACAAATTCCAACGTTTCCTGATCGTTCTTTGACTCAACGCTTACAGGCCAGAAGCCATTGTCATAGTTGAGTTTATTAAGCCCGGGCAGGACAATGCCCAATTGATCTTGAGAACCACTGATATCGACTGTTCCCGGAGGATTTTCAACACAGAAAAGCAGCTTTGCCAATTCCATTTTATCCCCGGCAGGGATCTGGGTCTGCCACATTTCGATGGCTTTCTTTCTTGAACTGGTCGCCATTCCGCTTTTGTCATTGAATTCCATATTCGGTTCAAGAGACATAACGATAACGGCTCCCGGCACAAGAGAGTTGACGGCGGGCTGATCCAGCCAGCCGCCGCAAAGTTCGAGACGGTAGGGGATACGGCACTCCTGACGCAAAGCGGTGGTGGAACGGGCGGGAAGTCCCTTTTCGGGGATCCTTTCACTGACCACCAGTTTGATCCCCAGTTTTTCACAAAACTCTTTTTTTGCGGCGGTATATCCGTCGGTATTGACAAAGAAAAAGTCGGGTTTCAGTTGAGTCACCTCTTTTTCAAAGTCCATAATGCCGCTGCCTGAATTGATCCAGGCCTCTTTAACGCAGCGCAGGGCTTTGACCATATAAAGACGTTCAGCGTTGCCGTTGATCGTCTTGCGGCCTTTGAGTTTGAAAATGGTCTCATCGGACCCCAAGCCCACATAGAGATCCCCCAGACGGGCGGCTTCTTCAAGAAAAGCCACGTGACCGCTGTGGAGCATATCGTAACAGCCTGAAACAAAAACTTTTTTTGGCATATTTAAAAATTTCCTGAAATTCTTTAAAGACTTTCTAAAATATACCCCCGGAACCCCCTTTTGTCAAGAACTCTGCCAAAAGAATTTCCTGCGTCCTCAAAGCTCAGCGGGCACTCTGCCATTTCTCAAATGCTCCCGGACCTGCAAAACCTTTGAGGAAAAGGCGGAAACTGAACTCTGTTCCCGGAGGAATCGTAAAGGGGGCGTTACCATTGTCTTCGCCGATTTTTTTCAGCAGCAGGGAACGGACAGGCTCCAGCGTGTAAATATGTCCTTTGCTCCTGGCCCTGTCATCAAACCAGCTGTAAATATGGGTAACAACCCTTTTATCCCCTGTCAGCAGAAATCCGCCGCCGGCTTTACGGTCAAAAGCACCGGTAAGAGGTTCTTTCAAAGGAAAGAGAGCACTGAAAAATCCGGGTTTCCCCACATTCATCTCTGTTTTAGGCACTTTGTTCACAGCAGGGATACGGATCTGATCCCAGGCGGCACCGTCGGCACCGATACCGGGAAGCATACGCAGCCGCCAGGGGAGCTGGAAACTTTCGGGATCATCGGATTGCAGATCCCGGGGAGCGGTGTTGGTAATGGTGTAATCAAACTGCACTTCAGAACTGTTCCGGGTCAGCGTTGCGGCACGGCGGATCCGGAAAGGCGTTCCGGGGATCAGGGCTGAAAAGGCGATGACCGCTTTATCGTTACTCTGTTCGATCAGTTCAAGATCCCAGTCAACCGCTGAAACCGGCCAGCGGTGATTGCCGCCGGAAGAATCTTCCATACCACCGTATTCAGGCATCCTCACATTTATATCAGCGGGGATCGCTTTGGCGGCACGGTCACGGGGGGGCAGCGGACGCACCCACTTGGCTAAGGCGAAGTTTTCCACGTTCCGGACTTTGAAAGCGATCAAACGGCCGCCGGTTTCAAGAAACCTGGCCTGAATGATACCGTTGTCAAGCTGCACACCGAAGTGGTCATTCTGCACAAAAGGCAGGATCTTAACGGCACTTTTCTGCGGGAACAAAGCAGCTTCACGGGAAAGAGCAAGATAGTATCCGGCCCGTTCAGGAAGTTTCCAGGCGATGCACTTTTCTGCTTGCAAAAGAAGTGCTTTGCTCAAGGGGGATGTGAATTTTTTTGCAGCGGCGAGACCGGATTTCAAACGGGCCTCTTTGATTGCAAGGATCCTGCGTGAAACGGCATTGCGCAAATCAGAGGTGTACACAGAATTTTTGCACTTTTTCAAAAGAGCTTTATCGGCGGGAGAGGTGCCGATTTTTTCAAGTTCATTCAGCAAAGGATCAGGCAGAAGTGTATACTGTCTGAAAATTTGCTTTTTCTTTCCATTATATTCAAAGGTGAAGTTGACCTTATTTTCTCCCAGCCGGGGCAGTACATACTTGAAACGGTATACCTTATCTTTGGAAAAAGCTGCCTTTTTGCCCCCGGGCAGTGTGACAACACAGTTTTGGGGAGCGTAGATGGTAAAGTAAACTTCAGGCAGGATCAATTGGGTGTTTTCAACGGGATTTGATGTTACAAGCACCACGGGGGATTGGGCAAAAGTTTCAATTTCATCCTCAAGCCGGTTGCGGACAGCGGAGATCTTGTCAGGATCGTTAAGCCACTTAAAGGGAGCTTCGGGGATCACCTCTTTGATGATTTCCAGAACTCTTTTGCGGCCGAAACCGGGGAAGTAACGGTCAACAGAATGTTCCAGAAGTTTCAGACAGTCGAAATCTTCAAGGGCATCCCCCCGGTGCCGGAGACGCAGTGAAGCAGCGGTCTTTTCACCTTTCTGATAAGGAGGATAGAGCAGCGTAACGCCGCCGCAGCCGTAAGTCAGTTCCATATCTGTCCAGGGGTTGGCGGGATTCTTGAGAGAACCGGTGTCATTGCTGTGCCAGACAAGAGCTCCCATACCGTGTACGGTGTACCCCAGCCAGGGGAAAAGACGGTTGATGTGATAGGTATTTTTATCCAGAGGGGCGTTCCAGTTGTAGTACCAGATCTCTTTTCCGGCCAGGAGTTTTGTTGCTTCCTCCTCGCTCCAGGTATAACCGGGAGCAAGAGGCATACAGAAAGCAAAGACCTCTTTGGTGTATTTGCGTCCATATCCGCCTGTGAGGTAGATCTTGCAGTCAGGAGCATATTTGTTGACGGCGGCAAAAAGTTTTTTCACATCGGCTGTCAGATGTTCCGGGGGTTCGTCATACAAATAGGCATAACCGGTAACACCGGGATACTTTGTTTTCAATCTGTCGCAGTAGAGTTTGGCAGTTTCTCCCAGATAACGCAATCCCTTTTCACTCAAAAGCGGCACTCCCAGATAGTGAGGTTCCTTGAGCCCTTTGGCAAGGAACCACCCCTTATTGGCACCAAATGTCGGCAGAGCAAGACGTACCCGGTCAAAGCCGTGCTTGATCATACGCTGCATTGCGTGATCAAACTGAGTCCAGTCGCTCACGACCACCTTGTCGTCGACAACCTTGACGTGCAGCCGGGCTCCCACTTCGAGGCCGCCCTGAGGGTTGAAACGTTCTCTGCTGCAGTGTTCAAGAAGTTCATTGACAATGATACTGCGGGGACGGGGGTCAAATTTCCGAAATCCGTTATGGGCACGGACAGGCATATAAGTTTTCAGGAACGGAGCTGCGGGCAGGGCAAAGTTGCGGACGGTCACTTCACAGGGGATGCGGCAAATAAGTTTACCGTCGGCTTTAAGTTTCAGAGCACCTTTAAGGACTCCGGCAGGAGCGGTACGCGGAATGGCAGCTTCGATGTAGAAGCAGCTGTTTTTCCCGGGAATAGCGGCCGTATAAGAACGCTCAAGCAGGGGGTCGGAGTGCAGTCCTTTCATCGCCGGATTGTCAGGATTTTTCATATTGATAAATTCGAGAACATTAACCGAAAAGAGACCTTTTCTATTGGCGGGTTCTTCAAATTCGACTTCAAGACGCTTATATTTTTTAAGGGGGGCGAGAGCCACAATCACGGCACTCCGGGAGCCTTTGGGTCCCTTGAAACGCAAAACTGATTCTTTTTTCTGTACAGCAGGAACGCCATTGCTGCGGACGACCCGGTCGGCAGGAACGGCAAAAACAGTTCCGAAATCACCCTGAGCGAAAACATCAGCCTTTTCAGTTTTTCCAGCTTTCTGTTCAAAGGGAGCAAGTTCCACATTGTCCACATAGACTCTCATTCTGCCGCGGAACCAAATCGTTGCCTGAATGGTGCGGCAGTCAGGTCTGGGATAGATCACACTTTCACAGCTCAGCCAGAGACCGTTTTGAATGGGAGTACCGAAAAAGTGCAAAGGTTTGGTAAATTTTCCTTTCTCATTGATCTGGCCGATACGGCCGCTGATGCCGACTTTTCCGGTGCTTTCAGCAATAAAATAATGAAATTTCAGTTTGACGCCTCCGGGCTGAAGGGGACGGGGGATCCGGACATTGAAGTGGAACGTTCCGTCAGGATTTTCATTATTGAGTTCAAGAGAATACTTGCCGCTCTGAGCCTTGAGAGCGGAACGTTCCATTTTCATACCCTTGGCGTGAGGGGTATGTTTGTGTTTGACGTAAGTGTAAACGCTGTAAGATTTATCAGGTTTTTCAAAATCCCAACTTGCGGCGTTTGCGATACTGGCGGCGGCCAGAACAACAGTCAGTAAAAAATGTTTTATCATTATTCAAAAAATCCTTATCTGATTATTTGTAGTAGTTATAGATATAGGTTGTCCGAAGATCAAAAAGTCTCTGTTTGTACATCTTGTCGGAATGTCCGTCCAGCCAGGCGAGCATCTGATCTCTGCCGCCTGAGTGTTTGGAAATATAAGCAGCATACAAACTGATATTCATACGGGGAGCCATATCGCTTTCAGTACAGAACCCCTTGGCAGAAGGCTTGCGTACCTGACTGATCTTGCCATTTTTCCGGGATCCGGATTGAAAAGCTCCTTCAGCAATAGACCAGGGGACAGAAAAGGAGCTCTGCAATTCTTTTTTTGCGGCATCCACATCCATAGGGCAGTAAAACACTTTGGGGACGGGCGGTTTATTGCCGGTATCGCTTGAACGGATTGCCCCGAGATAGGTACCGATCCGGACATACCAGGCAGGATTTCCAACTCCGGCGTAACCGTTATAGGTACAATCTTTCAGATAGCCGAACGGAAGAAAATCATTGAACTCCATACAATACTGCTGTACAGCTCCGCCGATCTGCTTGAGATTGGAAAGACAAGTACTCTCTTTTGCCTTGTCCCGGGCCTGCTGCAAAGCCGGCAGAAGCATAGAAGCAAGAATAGCGATGATGGCAATTACAACAAGAAGTTCTATCAAGGTGAAAGGAGCCGGGGAAGGAAGGGAACCCTTTTTGAAAAAAGGTTCTCCCTTCCTTCCCCGGACCCCATCCATCCTTGCCAAAAACTTTTGTTGGATTGCCGTTTTTGCATTTGCAAAACCGGCAATCCCGCATTGGGCAGAATTGCAATGACAAATATTAAGGAAAGAGGCAAATTTTCGCAAAACATAAACACATATTTGACAAGTTTTGCTTACAAGAAGCTCTATCAAGGTGAAATATTGATATTTTTTCATTTTCACAACACTCAATTTCCCTGTTTTTACAGATTTTATCCGAATTGTAATAATATAACCTGTCATTTCAAAAAATACAAATGCTTTTTATCGTATACAGTTTCTTTATCGGGACAAAGCAGTTGATTTATAACGGAGTAATGATATATTATATGCTGTACGCTCAATTTTCAATATTTTACCAGGGAGTTTTCATATTTATGCACCGACTTGCCGCCCGGACACAGGGGTTTACGGATTCAGTCATCCGCCGGATGACCCGTATTTCCAATGCTTTCAACGCTGTGAATCTGTCACAGGGTTTTCCTGACTTTGATCCCCCGGCAGAACTTACTGCCGCACTGGCAAAGGCAGCAGCAGAGGGGCCTCACCAGTATTCCATTACCTGGGGGGCAGCCAATTTCCGTGAAGCTCTGGCCCGGAAGCACAAACATTTCACCGGTATGGAAGTCGATCCGGAACAGGAAATCGTCGTTACTTGCGGCAGCACGGAAGCAATGATGTGTGCAATGATGAGCGTGGTCGATCCGGGGGACAAAGTGGCTGTGTTTTCGCCTTTTTATGAAAATTACGGTGCAGACGCCATTCTTTCAGGAGCAGAACCGGTCTATATTCCTTTGCGTCCCCCGACCTTTGAATTTGATCCGGAAGAAGTTGAAAAGGCCTTCAAACAGGGGGCAAAGGCGTTGATCCTGTGCAATCCCTCCAATCCCTGCGGCAAGGTTTTCACCCGGGAGGAACTGAATATCATCGCTTCACTTGCAGAAAAATATGACGCCTATGTCATCACTGATGAAGTCTATGAGCATATTGTTTACAAACCTTTTGAACACATTGCTTTTGCCACGCTGCCGGGAATGAAAGAACGCACCATAAGCTGTGGCTCCCTGTCAAAGACCTATTCCATCACCGGCTGGCGGCTGGGATATATCATTGCTTCTCCTGAAATCATTGACACGGCCCGCAAAGTCCACGACTTTCTCACTGTTGGAGCGGCGGCCCCTTTACAGGAAGCAGCCGTAACCGCCTTGAATTTCGGTGATGAATATTACAAAGGACTTCAAGAAAAATACACCTCTTTGCGAAATCTCTTTCTTGCCGGTCTCGATCAGGCGGGGATCCCCCATACCACGCCCCAGGGAGCCTATTATGTTCTGGCGGATATTTCTGAGTTCGGTTATAAAAGCGATCTGGAATTCTGCGAAGTTCTGGCTGAAAAATGCGGTGTGGGAGCTGTCCCCGGTTCCAGTTTCTTCCGGGAAAATGTCAATCATCTGATCCGGTTCCACTTTGCCAAAAAAGAGTCCACTTTAAGTGCCGCTCTTGAAAGACTTATGCATATCAGAGAAACTGTCCCGTTCAAAGGACGGTAAAAAAGGATTGTTCCTTTCACGGGCAGGTAAAATAACTTTTCTTTTCCCGGAGGCACTGTTTCCAATTACAGATTGATAACAAAATCAGAAACAATGTGCTGTTTTGTATTTTCTGAATCTTGAAAGGCCCTTTTCTTTTTGTACTGCCAAAAACAAGGTGCCGGAGAAAGGTTTGGGAAAGTCAGGCGGAGTTTGGGACGGAAAGAAATGGGGCTGCGGCAAAAACTCAAACAGTTTTTTGCAGCAGCCCTTTTTATCTGCGGGTAAAACAAATTTTACTTGACGGCGACCATAACAGGCCGCCACATACCGCCTGCTCCGGCGGTATCCTGAACCCGGACAACCACACTTTGTCTTCTGGTTTTCCAGTCGATCTGGCCGGTGATCTCAATAGCAAAAGGAGTTTTCCAGTCATCATCTTTTGCATAGATACGCTTTCCGGCATATTGACCGTTGACCCACACCCAGGCGGATTCATCCACAGCTCCGAAAATGAGAAAAACCCGTTTGCCTTTCCATTCATTTTTGATCCACACATTGTTGGCGTAGTAACCGAAGCCGTTGTAATCTTTCATCTGAGCTTTCAGCGAATCAGGAACGTTTTTGCCGCGCTGGTTTTCCCATTGGGTGTCAACACGGAACTTGGGCCAATTTTTATAGCTCTTATAGGGGATTTTTCCCCACTGTTCCTTTTCGCCCGCATTTTTGGGATCGGGCTTGAAATGCCAGGCGATCGAAGCCTGTTCAAAGTCCGAAAAGTCGCTCAGGATTCCTGCAGAACGGATCCCGGTGCAGTCTCCGAAAGAGAGCTCAATGCCCATCAAACGTTCCCAGTTGATATTGAGATTTTCTTTGTTGGCACGGCGGAACTTGAGCAGCAGAGCTGCCGCACGGTTTTTATTTTTGCCCTGGGCGGCAAGAGCCCGGAAAGTCAGACGGGAATGGGTATTGCTCAGCAGCAAAGTTTCCAAACGTTTCTTTTGAGCGGGAGTCAGTTTTTTGCTCAGTCCCTTTTTGAGAAGGGCATCTGTTTTGTCAAAGTCGCTTTCTTTGTAATATTTGTGGATATCCCACATCAGTCCCCGGCGGAAATTACCGTAACGGCCCTTTTCACTGATGGCTTTGCGGTTGGGCCACAGCTGTTTTTCCCAGATATTCACCCGCCAGTAGTCGTAATAGGCACGGACATCGGCAGCTGCTGCACCGTAGGCGGAACAATATTCATTGAGCCAGTACTCATAATCTTTAGCAGGATCCACATTTCCCCGGGCGATGAGATAATCGCTGAGACCGGAAATGTCCCAGAAGCCGTGCAGACTGTCGTAACTTGTGGCTGAAATGCCATATTTTACCCCCATCTTAAAGGCGGAAAAAATGTGTTTGTCAAAGCCCATCGGCAGCGGGGTGTTGACGTGGAAATCATTGGGACGCAGATAAATCTTTCTTGCCCCTGCTTTGAACCAGCCTTTGTACATATCTTCATTGATATCCAGATCCAGCATCCGGGGAACAAATCCGATGAAAACGCCGGGATCCACCTTTTCCCGCCGGGGCGGAAAACGGTAAACACTGTAAGCGTAGTGACAGACCATTACTTCGGGATCGATCTTGCGTGCCAGACGCAAAACATTGTTGGCAAAGTAGATGTAACGGTCGGAAAGGTCATCGTCCCACTTCTTCCCGGGCCGGGGAGGCATATCGAGGGCACGGCAGTTTTTACATTCGCAGTAGTTGCCGGAGTCATTTTCACACACGTTGATGAACTTCCTGCGATCTTTCTGTTTCGCCCAGTCGGCAACGATCTGTTTCCAGACGGCGGGGTTGGAAACGCAGATTTTCACCCGGTCGGCTCTGTTTTTGTAACGGGGTTCTCTTTTGCCATTGACCAGAGCGAAGTATTCAGGATGTTTTTTCCCGTACTTCGCCCACCACCGGGTAAAAGCGTGTCCGAAAGAATATCTTTCACTGCCGCCCATACGCTGCTGTTTCAGCCACAAATGGGTCTCAATGGTCTTGCGTAAATATTCATCACGGGTCTTGGAGATGAAGTCGCCGGGGATAACGGTTTTGTCATTGGAGTTGTAATTGCCCTTTTTATCGTAAATTTTTGCTGCATACCGGAATGCCCGGTCGGGCCACAGATGGCGGGATTTGAAAACAGGAATCCACTTGGAACTGCCCTCTTTGAGGTTCAGTTTGGCACTTTCGGGGTAGGAAGTCCCCTTGGGACCGGGAGCAAGGAAAAGGAATCCCAGCTGTTTTTCAAGGAAGTCGTACACAGCAGAAAGATCGCCGCTTTTGACCTTGGTGCTCAAGATCCATTCCATATTGAGTTTCGGGGAACCCACAGGGGAGGAATCGCCGTAAATGCGGGTATATGTTGGCGTCACTTCCCAACGGGCTTCTTCGGGGGCGAGTTTCACACCGGCGGGTGTGCCCATAAGGAAGGCATACTGTCCTTTTTGAGCCTTAACAGCAATGGGGATCTTTTTGCCGGTCACCATTTGCAGATGTCTTTGCAGTTCAAGTCCGGCGAACCGGACAGTGCCGTCGGCATTTTTTTCGACCACGATCACGGCTTTACCGGGATCAACAACTGCAGCAAAGAGAGAAAGTACTGCAGTACTCAGGATAAAGGTGAGGAGTTGTTTCATTCTTTATTTTTCTTTTTTATTTTTTCTTATCACGGACGACGAGCATAACGCCGCGCCAGATGCCGCCTGCACCGGTTTTGTCTTCAACTTTGACAACGATGGTCTGGTGTTTTTTGTTCCAATCTATCTGATCGGTGATATTGATGGCAAAAGGAGTACTCCAATCGGGATCCTGCACATAGAGCCTTTTGCCGGAATATTTGCCGTTGACCCACACCCAGGCGGATTCATCAACTGCACCGAACATCAGAGAGACCTCTTTGCCTTTCCACTTGGGATTGACGGCAAGGCGGATACCGTAGTAGCCGAAACCGTTGTAATTTTCCATAAGTTTGCGGAAGTTGGCATCGGGGTGCCGTTTCTGATTTTCCCATTGAGTATCGACTCTGATCCGGGTCCAATTGCCGTGCATCTCGTCGAAAGAGGTCTGTTCCCATTTTTCTTTTTCGCCTTCGTTCCGGGGATCGGGAGAAAAATACCAGGAAACAGGGGTTTCTTCAAAGTCATCGTAGTTGCTCAAGAGCTGAGCTGCCTTGGTACCGGTGGCATCGCCGAATTTGATTTCAAGGCCGCTCAGACGTTCCCAGTTGATATTAAGTTTATCTTTGTTGGCACGGCGGAACTTCAGCAGAGCCACGGCGGCTCGGGCTTTAGCTTTGCCTTTTGCAGCCATTGCCAGATAGGTGTAACGGGCGTGAGTATTGGCAAGAAGGAGCTGTTCCAGATGACGTTTCTGGACGGGGTTGAGATTTTTCTTCAAACCAACTTTGATAAAACCGTCGGTAACATCGAAATCTTTAATGCTGTAATATTTGAAAATATCCCACATCAGCCCCCGGCGGAAATTGCCGTAACGGCCTCTTTCGGCAATAGCTTTGCGGTTGGGCCACAACTTTTTCTCCCAGATATTGACTCTCCAGTATTCATAATACTGACGCACATCAGGAGCGGCGGCACCGTAAACGGAACAGAACTCTTTGAACCAGTGTTCATAATCCCTGGAGGGATCCACATTGCCCCTGGCGATCACATAGTCACCCAGTCCGGCAATATCCCAGAAGCCGTGCAAACTGTCATAACTGGTACCGATAACGCCGTATTTCACACCGACCTTATAGGTTTCAAACATCTGTTTTTCAAAGCCCATAGGCAAGGTGGTGGTAACGTGGAAATCGTTGGGACGCAGGAAAATTTTTCTGGCCCCTGCCTCGTACCATTTTTTGTACATTTCCGGCAGGGTTTCGATCTCAAACATCGAGGGCACAAAGCCGATGTAGATAGCGGGGTCCACCTTTTCCCGCCGGGGGGGATAACGGTAGACGCTGTAAGCGTAGTGGCAGACAGCAACTTCAGGATCGATCTTGCGTGCAAGACGCAAAACATTGTTGGCAAAGTAGATGTAGCGGTCGGAAAGATCACGGTCCCACTTCATTCCGGGAGCGGGAGGCATATCAAGGGCACGGCAGTTTTTACATTCGCAGTAGTTTCCGGAGTCGTTTTCACAAACATTGATGAATTTGCCCCGGAACTTCTGAGCGGCCCAGTTATCGACGATCTGTTTCCAGACGGCGGGATTTGAAACGCACAGTTTCACCCGGTCAGGTTGTGCTTTATAGCGGGGTTCACGTTTCCCGTTGACCAAAGCAAAGTATTCCGGATGAGTTTTGCCGTATTTTGCCCACCACCAGGTGAAAGCGTGGCCGAATGCATAGTTCACGCTTCTGCCCATACGCTGCTGTTTGAGCCAGAGCCAGGATTCAAACATCTTTTTCTGATATTCAGCTTTGGTCTGAGGAACAAATTCCGCAGGGGTAATGCCAGTACGCTTGATTTTTTCCCAATTGGCTTTATTGTCATAGCGTTTTGCCGTCCGGTTGTTCCGGTCGGGCCACAAATAACGGTAGGTGAGAACCGGAACCCAGTTGTATTTGCCCTCTTTAAGTTTCAAAACCGGAGCAGGCGTGTATGAAATCCCCAGGGGACCGGGGGCTTTGTACAGCACTCCCAGCTGTTCTTCAAGGAAAGCAAAGACAGCGGTCAGGTCACCGCTTTTGCTGCTGGGCCACAGGATATTTTCAAGGTTCATACGGTTGTTGCGGGCGGGAGTCGAATCTCCGTAAAGCCGGGTGTATTTGGGAGTGATTTCCCATACGGCTTCTTCGGGTTTCAGCTTCACACCGGCGGGCGTTCCCATAAGGAACTGGTATTTGCCGGCAGTTGCCTTGTTGACGATGGGCATTTTTTTGCCGGTGATGAGCTGAAGGTTTTTCTGCAGTTCCTGTGCCGCAAAACGGACAATGGGAGCGGCTTTTTTGTCGACAACGATCTCCGCTTTGCCGGGATCGACGGTCACAGCTCCGAGGGCACAGCAAAGTGCCCCCAAAAGAATAAAGAATCCTGTAAATTTCATTAAGTTCGATCTTTCTTTTTTTATGTTCAGTAAAGAATATTTTTATTTCTTTGTCCAGTCAGTCGGGGCAAAAAGCCAATCAGTATAGTCTTCAGACTGCCAGCGGCAGGGATATTTTTTTCTGGATTTTACGCCGCCGTCGAGAGTTGCATAGTTCCAACTGCCTGAATGACGTTCAGCAATCGTGCCAGCCCGTGCCCGTGCAGTGGTCTGACACCGTTTGTCAGCGTTTTCGGGATTTGTCCCTCCTCCCTTATCAGCCATTGCCATAGTCACAGAAGGAAATCTCACCACGACGATCTTGCGGGGGACAGAATAGGCGTATGCATTGCTGGCTCCTTTGTAGTAACGTGCCAGATAACGGTTGATACCGTAAGCACAGCCCTTATAGCTGTTCCAGACACCTTCATAAGCGGTGGCAGACTTCAGCACTTTGGGATAGGTTTCAGCGGGACAGTTGTAAACTCCTTTCGGGATGGGACTGGCGGAATTGGCTTCCTGGACGTCGATCAGCTTCAACTTGGCAAAGGCACTCTGCCAGAAAGAACCGTATTCAGTATACCCTGAGTCAATAGGCATATGATCGTTATAGGCATCGCAGTAGTTCAAAACTCCCGCACCGACAGTTTTCAGATTGGCCATACATTTGGCACTTTTGCCCCGCTCCCGGGCCTGCTGCAAAGCAGGTAAAAGCATCGCAGCAAGAATGGCGATAATGGCAATTACAACGAGAAGTTCGATCAGCGTAAAAACATTCTTTTTCATAAATCAGCCTTTTTTATTATTTCCAAGGTGGAGGTTCAAGAGCCCAGGCAACGTGCCGCCAGTCGGCGGAAAGCCCGAATAAGGGACATTCTTTGTTTGAAGACACGTGCCCGTCAAAGTGAGCGACATTAAAATTTCCATTGTGCCGGAAAGCGATATTCTGATGATAAGGTCTTAAACTGGCGTGAGAAAATACTGTGCCTGCGGCACTGAAACCGACAGTACCGTCAAGGACATAGTAAGCCTGGGAAGGCTGGTATATTTTTTCCATTTTCCTTTTGGCTTCGTATTCGATTTTACTGCCGTAGGTATTGTGCTTGTTCATAGCAAAATAGTTCATTGCGTAATGGCTGCCCTTCCAGGAGTTCCATTCTGATTTTCCTTCCAGAGTACTCCGCTTTTCTCCGGGGCATTTGAGAACCCCTGCGGGAACGGACATATCGAAACTGGCCTTATAGTGGGGCAGATATTTCAGATAATAGAGCTTTTGCTGCCAGTATGCCATCGCAATACCGTTGATGACCACCGTCCTTTCTGTGGGGATCAGGTAGCCTTTGTGATCGTCAGAATAATGAAAGAGAGCAGAAGCGATCTGCTTCAAGTTGGCAAGACAGTTTGCAGAATGGGCCCGTTCCCGGGCCTGCTGCAAAGCGGGCAGCAGCATAGCGGCAAGAATGGCGATAATAGCGATCACGACAAGAAGTTCTATCAAGGTGAAAGGAGCCGGGGAAGGAAGGGAACCCTTTTTGAAAAAAGGTTCTCCCTTCCTTCCCCGGGCCCCATCCATCCTTGCCAAAAACTTTTGGTGGATTGCCGTTTTTGCATTTGCAAAACCGACAATCCCGCATTTGGCAGAATTGCAACGGCAAATATCAAGGCAAGAGGCAATTTTTCGCAAAAAATAAACACATATTTGCCAGGTTTTGCTCACCAGCAGTTCGATCAAGGTGAAGCTGTACAGCTTCACCTGCCTGCAGGCAGGTGAAAAGGAACCTCTTATGGCTTTACACTTTTTCAATACATCCTTTATCCAATCACGGCAGAGGCGAGAGGTCATTACGGAAAGTTCGATTAAGGTAAATGTATTTTTTATCATAACTGCATCCTTTCTGAATTTTTTTTACCAGGTATTGGTGGGCGGCGTCTGAACCTGCCTTTCAGGGTGGAAAGGAGCCCAGAAAGAAGAATAAAAAGCCCAACCGGAACTTTCGCCGGGATATCTGCCGGGAAGTTTTTTGTATCGCAAGGATTCGGCGTGGCCGTCACCGAAAACCACATTGGCATTCCAATTATGACGGAAATGAACATTATTCAGATCTGAGCTGTTGGTGGCTGGATTATTCTGAGTGTACCAAACACGGTAATATTTGTTCCCTACCGTTGAATTATTGTCCATAATATATCCCAGCCGGGAGGGAAATTTCCATTTGGTCGTAAGCAGAAACTGCAGATAATGACGGGCATCAGTCGGTGCGGCAATCTGCATATTGACGTTGATCGCGTAACTGAACCGCTCTTGCGCAGAGAGTGCGACCTGGTAGGAAGGACAGGTCAGGCTGTCTCTTTTTCCGTTAACGACACCCCCCAGAGCATCAGGGGAAGATTCTTCGGTTCGTCCGAGATAGCTGCCCAAAAGAGAATATCTCAGACGGGCAGAAAAAATATTTTTTCTGTCGCTGTTCCAATTGCCGGTGTTTTTGATGGGGGCAATGTAGCCTCTGTTGTCATCAATGTAAAAACCGGCCGCTTTCCCGAACTGGGAAAGGTTGCTCAAACACGATGCTGCCCGCCCCCGCTCCCGGGCCTGCTGCAAAGCGGGTAAAAGCATCGAAGCCAGAATGGCGATCATTGCAATAACGACCAAAAGTTCAATCAGCGTGAAAGAAAAACGTTTCATATTTTACCCCAATTTTATGATTTCCATAGTAGTATAGCACACAGTTTTTTAATTGTCAAACAAAAAACTGTGCATTTTCAGATAAAATTCCGTTTTTTCCGGCAGAGGGAATTTTTGCTTCCCCCAAAACATAATTTTCTGCTTCTCTGATGTTGTATTTATAATGAAAAAAATGTATATTAAGCAAATGTTGAAAAATCAAATTCAAGGCACTGGCAATGAGCAACAGTAAAAAATACCGGATGGATATGTGTCACGGATCGCTTTTTAAGCAGATCTTCGTTTTTTCCCTGCCTCTTATGGGAACCAATCTTATGTCGCTGATGTTCCACGCATCAGATTTGATCGTTCTGGGACAATTCGCCTCAAAAGAGGTTCGGACTGCCGCTACGGCAGCAGTAGGAGCAACTTCGGCACTTTATATATTGTTCGTCATCTTCTTTTCCGGATTCAGTGCCGGTGTCAATGCCATAGCCGCCCGCTATGTGGGGGCAAAGGATGACCGGAAAGTTGCTTTGACCGTTCATTCTTCTGTTGCTCTCGGACTTTACGGCGGCATCGTTTTTATGATATTGGGAATCCTGCTTGCAAGGAGTGCTCTCCGCTGGATGGGGACTCCTGACGATGTGATCGACAAAGCGACCATTTATCTGCAGATTTACAGCATCGGATTGCCCTTTGCCGTCTTGTATATGATCGGAGCCGCTCTCTTGCGTGCTATCGGCGATACCAAACGCCCCCTGTGGTATATCACGGTGGCGGGGATCGTCAATGTGCTGCTCAATTTGTTTTTTGTCACCGTCTGCAAGATGGATGCCGCAGGTGTGGCTATCGCGACAAAAATATCAACTGTACTGTCCGCTGTGCTTGTGCTGCGTGCCCTGTGTCTTTCTGACGGGGCTATGCGTCTGAATTTCCGCAAGCTCCATTTCCACTGGGAAACCTTGAAAGAAATATTGTGGATCGGCGTTCCTGCCGGGTTTCAGGGGGCTTTGTACACCGTTTCAAACATCTTTATCCAGTCTTCAGTCAACTCCCTTGGCAGTGCCGCTATGGCGGGCAACGCCGCTGTACAGAATCTGGAAGGTCTGGTCAATGTGCCAAGTAACGGCTATTACCAGACTGCAATGAGCTTTGCAGGACAGAATCTGGGCGGTAAGAAATACAAACGTGTCGTTCGCAGTGCTTTCGTCTGCCTGCTTTATGCGGTGGTCTCTCTGATGTTCAGCGGGGGGCTTGTTCTGCTTTTCGGCCGGCAGCTGGTGGGTTTGTACAATCCTGACCCCACAGTCGTTTCCTGGGGAATGGAACGCCTCACCGTTATGATGAGCACCTATTTTCTCTGCGGCATTTCCGATACCATTGCCGGAGTTCTGCGGGGCTTAGGCTATTCGATCGTCCCCACATTCACAACTATTATGGGAACGTGTGTGTTCCGTATCATCTGGGTTGTGGCCGTCTTTCCTCAGAATAAATCTCTGGGCAATCTGGTACTCTCGTACCCGATTTCGTGGACTATGATCGCCGCTTGCAACGGTCTGCTGCTTTTTTTCGTCTTCCGCAAGATGCTCCGCCAGGGACGGGATGAAAGACATTTGCGCCTGACGCTGCAACAGTAAAAGCCAACCCCGGCAAAAAAATGCGCTGCTCCCGACAAAGGTCGGTAAAAAAAGTTATTTTACCTGCCCGAAAGGAAAACAGAGCCAAAAAAAAGCCCCCGGCAGACAGCCGGAGGATTTTTTAAGCAATCTTCAGAAAAAAATTACTTGATGACCTTAGCAGTGCATTTGTCGTAGTCAGCTTTGCCGACGAAAGCGGTCAGGGGACGTTTGTCAGCGGTTTCGCCCTTGAATGCGTAACGGGCGCGGGTACCTTCACCATAAACTTTCTTGCCGATCACTTCGGTTGAGACTTTGGCTTTAGCTTTCACATCATAGAAATCCCACTTCATTTTCATTCTCCTAACATATTTAACTTCTTATTGGCGACAACACTTTTCGTCACCCCTTGCAAATAAAGTATACTCTATTTTTTGAAATTTCAAGAGCAAAAATGCAAATATTTTAATTTTTTTTGAAAAAAAGTTGTTTTTTTACGATATTGACCGTAAATTACGCAAGTTACAACGATATTTTCTTCAAATAGTGTTCTGCCATTTTTTGGGAGCGTTCAAAGTCCTCAAAGAACTCCTTTTCCCGGTTTTTCGGATCTGCAGGGAAAAGTTTGCGTGCCTGAGCCAGATGTTTGCGGGCAGTGTCACGATCGCCTTTGTAACAGGCCACCAGAGCCAGACGGCGGTGGACAGCGGGACGGCCGGGGACATAGGAAAGGGATTTTTCATAGAGAGAGAGTGCCAGGTCTGTTTCTCCGGATTTCAAAAGGGCATCCCCCACCATTTCGCAAGGGTAAGGTGAACGGGGCCGCACCCGTTCCGTCTGCCGGAGCAGCTCCAACAATCGTGCCGGTTCCGCTCCGACGGCACTTTCCATAAAGTTCCGGGGGCGCAGAGCAAGTTCCAGTTTTTCAAAAGCGGCCTCTCCTCTGACCCAGATAAAACTTGTATAAAAGGCCGCTGCCGCTGCAAGTAAAGCAACTGTCCGGCAGCTCCAATCCCGGACCGGGAAAGGCTTTTCTTCTTCCCGGGCACCACTTTCTGAGGGCATAAGAGCCAGAGCTCCTGCGGCACAGCAGATCATTGAAGCAGGGATCGCATCATTGATTTCCATTGCTGTGTGGAGCAGAAAAGCTGCGATCCCCCAGCGGCCCGCTTTGTACACCACATCATCACTTTTACGCCTGAAAAGCTCCCAAAGCAGCACTCCGACGGCCCCCAGCGCAATAAGTCCGGCAGGAACTCCTGCCTGAGAAGCAAAAGCCGCCGCAATATTGTGGGGTGAACGGGCGGATTCATCGGAGTCGGTGGTCTTGAGCTGCATATGGCGGTGAAAGAACTCTCCCCAGCCGCTGCCGGAAAGAGTGTGTTCTGTACACATAATGGCGGCACTGCGCAAATAATCCAGACGCTCTGAACCCGAAAGCAGTCCCCGCTGGGAACGGTACATCATAAAGGTGCCCCCCGCAATCAGAAGAACCCCTGCAAAACAGAGGGCAGCTTTGTATTTCCAGTTGATCCGCGGTCTGGTCAGAAACCATATTCCCCCTGTGAGAAAGGCACAAAGCCAGGCTCCCCGGCTGCGGGTCATAAAGAAAGGCGGCACCAGCAATCCCAGAGCCAGAAGTGAAAAGATCCATTGTGAAACTTTCACCGGCTCAAACCTTTTCCCCCATTCCCGTACCAATACGAAAACCGCAGGAAAAACCAGCAGCAGAAATCCGGCAAAGGTATTGCAGGACCCCAGAGAAGAAAAGACTCTGGCATCCAGAATACGGATCTCCATAACAGGAGAAATGGTGATCCCGGCTTCTCTTTGCTTGCGGATCAGTTCCACCATTTCATCAAAGCCCCAGATATACTGTCTCCAGCCGTCTATACCTGTAATGAGGGCACTTGCGGCGAGGGCATTGAGGGCAGCTTTTTTCCAAAAGGGATCACCATTAAAAATCCACCAGGCACTGAGAATAAAGGCTCCCACACCCCACCAGTGGGTGACAGTGATAAGGGAATAATCCCAGTTGCTTGCGTGGATCATTCCGGGCAGAGCAGCCAAAGGAAGCAAAAGACTCCAGAAAAGGACGGTCAACGCTCCCGGCTTTTTCAGAGAGGGCACGGGGAAAAAGAGTACCCCTGCAATCAGCAGCAGTGCTCCTGCCATACCGATACTGTGAACCGGCCACGAAATGACCAGAAGTGTGAGCAAATCTTCCGGAAACATAGGGGGCTGTTCCGGCATCATTCCCAATGTACCGAATTTCAACGGCAGCAGAAAGAAAAAGAAAACCAGTATCCAGCCCGTTATGCGCTGCCCGGAGCGTTTCATTTGGCAAAAACAACCGTACGTCTGCCTGAAACGATCACCCGGTGTTCCAGATGAAACTGGACTGCCCGGGTCAGCACCCGGCGTTCAATATCCCGTCCCAGATCCCGGAGATCTTCGGGGGTGCTTTCGTGGGTGATACGTTCAACGGCCTGTTCGATGATCGGACCTTCGTCCAGATCGACCGTGGCATAGTGAGCGGTGGCACCGATCATTTTCACCCCCCGCTCCCACGCTTGCAGATAGGGATTTCCCCCCTGAAAAGCGGGCAGAAAGGCGTGGTGGATATTGATGATCCGTCCGGGATAGGCGTTGATGACCCTTTCAGAAAGGACACGCATATATCTTGCCAGCACCACAAGGTCGATGTGGTGGCGTTTCAGCAGTTCCAGCAGAGCATTTTCCTGATCGGGATCGCCGCTTCTGGGGGTGGGCAGACAGTAGTAGGGAACTCTGAAACGGTCGGCGACCTCCTCAAGATCGGGATGATTTCCCACGGCCACCACCACTTTGCCCCCCAGATTGCCTTCTTCGGAACGCATCAAAAGATCGTAGAAGCAATGGGAAGTTTTAGAAACAAGCACAGCCACATTCTGCTGATCGCCGTTATAATAGACCGACCATTTGAGGCTGAGTTTTTCTGCCAGAGTTGTAAACTGGCTTTCCAGATCGTTCCGGGTCACATCGGGGGGAAGTTCCACTGCTATACGCATATAATAAGCGTTTTCCCGCACGTCGGTGTACTGGCGGCACTCAAGAATATTCAAACTGCGCTGATAAAAAAAGGTGGTGGTTTCCGCCAGGATTCCTTTACGGTCAGCGGTGCTTATCAAAAAAATTGCCTGTCGCATAATCAATTACTTTCACTTTCTCTTTTTTTCAGCACTGTCAGCCGATATCAGCTCCGGCGGGCACATCGCCGTCAACAGTCACCAGACGGAGCTCTTTGCCGAACTTGGCAGCAAGAAGCATACCTCTGGACTCGGCTCCCCGGATAGTGGCGGGCTGAAGATTGGAAACCACCACAATGGTTTTTCCCATAATTTCTTCAGGGGTATAATATTTGGCAACCCCTGCAACAAGGGGACGCACTTCAGCTTCACCGATGTCGATTTTGAGTTTCAGCAGTTTGTCTGCGCCTTCAAGTTTTTCAGCGGCAACGACTTTGGCTGTTTTGAGCTTGACCTTGCAGAACTGGTCGATAGTGACAAGTTCAACAGCTTCGGGAGCAGGAGCAGCCTTTTCTTTGCTTTTCTTTTCGGGCTTGGCACAGGGAGCTGCGGCCTTTTCTTCCTCGATCTGGATCCTGGGAAAGAGGGGTTCGCTTTCAAGGACGGTGCGTCCGGCGGGATCGGCAAAGTTTCCTGAAGCAAGATCACCGATGGTCAGCACTTCATTTTCTCCGCCGAGGACACGCTGCAGTTCAGCCATTTTTCCGGGCATCACGGGAGCAAGAAGCACGCCCAGTTTCCGCAAATTGGCAGCAACCGTATAGAGAACGGTGTTCAAATGGGCGGTATCGTTGTTCTTGGCCATAGCCCAGGGGGCACACTGTTCCACATAACGGTTTCCGGCTCTGACGGCGTTGAGAACGGCGGCAAGGCCCTGATCCAGTTTCATATTTTCAAGGCAGCTCCTCATACCGCTGACGGCAGATTCCACGGCGGCGTTAAATTCAGCTTCGTTTCCGGTGCTTTCACCGGGAGCAGGAATGACACCCCCTGCCCGCAGAGTGAGCTTCACCACCCGTGAAAGCAAATTTCCCAGGTCGTTGGCAAGGTCGCTGTTGTAACGGCGCAGCAGAGCTTCTTTGGTAAATGAAGCATCGTTGCCCAGAGTCATTTCAGCCATAAGGAAGTAACGGAAAGCATCCACACCCACAAGGCCGATCATTTCCCTCGGATTGACCACATTGCCGAGAGACTTGCTCATCTTGGTATTTCCGGTAAGCCACCAGCCGTGAGCAAAAATGGTTTTGGGCATTTCAATACCCATTGCCTTGAGCATTGTGGGCCAGTAAACGGAGTGGGTGTTCAGGATATCCTTGCCGATCAGCTGACATCGGGCGGGCCAGCGGCGGGCGAATTCAGCATCATTCCGGCGGTAACCCACAGCGGAAATATAGTTGATGAGGGCGTCGAACCAGACATAGCAGACATAATCACTGTCAAAGGGCAGTTCGATTCCCCAGGAAAGGCGGGCCTTGGGGCGGCTGATGCACAAGTCAACCAAAGGCTGTTTCAGAAATCCGAGGGTTTCGTTGGCCCGGAATGCAGGCTGGATAAATCCAGGGTGGGTTTTGATGTAGTCAATGAGCCAATCCTGATATTTGGACATCCTGAAGAAGTAGTTGGGTTCTTGCAAAGCTGAAACTTCCCGGCCGCAATCGGGACATTTTCCCTCCACAAGATCCTTTTCGGTGAAGTAGCGTTCACAGCCCACACAGTACCAGCCGGTGTATTCATCCTTGTAGATCTCGCCTTTATCATAGAGTTCCTGCAGAACCTCTCTCACCACTTCTTTGTGCCGGGCTTCGGTGGTCCGGATGAAATCATCGTTGGTGATACCGAGTTCTTTCCACAATTCCTGAAACCGCACCACCGTTTCGTCGGCGTGCTGCTGAGGAGAAATGCCGTTTTTGGCGGCGGCATTTTCCACCTTCTGACCGTGTTCATCGGTTCCGGTGAGGAAATAGGTATCATCCCCCATAGAACGGTGAAAACTTGCCAGCACATCAGCAAGAACGGTCGTATAGGCGTGCCCGATATGGGGTTTGTCATTGACGTAGTAAATAGGTGTTGTCACATAAAATTTGCTGTTCATAAAATAAAGTCCTCAGATTTTCATATTAAAAAATATGTCTTTTATATTAATATATCACACATTTATGCTCTTGTCAAAAACGAAATACGGTGTTATATTATACAAATTGGATAGTTTTTATCTTTTAACCGGGAAATTAAAATCCCAAAAGTTGTCAGGAGGCAGAAAAATGACACTTTTTCTTATCGGTCTTGCGATCTTGATCGCAGGGTATTTCACTTACGGCAAACTTGTGGAAAAGATTTTCGGCCCGGATGACCGTCCCACCCCGGCAATTGCGATGCAGGACGGAGTGGATTATGTCCCTCTGCCCCATTGGAAAAATATGCTGATCCAGCTTTTGAACATCGCCGGTATCGGTCCTGTTATCGGGGTCATCATCGGTATCAAGTTCGGTGAGATCGTATTTCTGCTCATTCCCATAGGCAACATCATCGGCGGAGCTGTTCACGATATGGCGGCAGGAATGATGTCTCTGCGGAAAAACGGAGCCAATCTGCCCAAACTCATTGAGGACAACTGCGGAAAAGTTTTCGGAAATGCCTTTTCCATTTTTATGCTGATCTGTCTGCTGCTGGTGGTGGCAGTTTTCATCAACGTGCCTTCCAATCTGATCGACGATCTGGTTTCCAATGCTGCCGGGAGCGATCCTCTGACGAATAAATTTTTCTGGATCGCAGTGGCGGCAGTATTTGTCTATTACATTGTGGCAACGATGTTTCCTGTTGACAAGATCATCGGTAACTGCTATCCCATCTTCGGAGCGTTGCTTCTCATCGGAACGGGAGCGATCTTTGTCAAACTGATGATCGCAGGATTCCAGACACCTGCACTGTTGAGTGAAAGTGCCGCCTTCAAAGCCGGAATGCTCAAAGCTCCTGTTCTGCCGATGCTTTTCATCACCATTGCCTGCGGTATCATTTCAGGATTCCACGCCACTCAGTCCCCCATTATCGCCCGGACGATGCGTACCGAACGTCAGGCCAGAAGCAGCTTTTACGGTATGATGGTCCTTGAAGGCTTCATCGCTATGGTATGGGCGGCGGCGGCTCTGGCTGTTTTCAACCTTGTCCCTGAAACGATGAAACTGGCTGCCCCCGTGGCTTTGGGAAGGATCGTCAACCACTTTCTCGGCAGCTGGGTGGGCGGAGTGACCGTTATAAGCGTCATCATACTTGCCATTACTTCAGGGGACACCGCTTTGCGGAGCTGCCGTCTGAGCCTTTCTGAAAAGATCAAGATAGATCAGAAACCTCTGCGGAACCGCTTTCTCATCTGCGTACCGATGATCGTCATTGTTTCTCTGCTGCTCTGGTGGTCAAACAAAGACGCCAAAAGTTTCAATATGCTGTGGCACTACTTTGCCTGGGCCAATCAGGTGATCGCCGTCTGCACACTGCTTGCGGCGACAGTCTACTTGAGTTCTCTTAAAAAGCCCGCTTTCATCACTTTGATCCCCGGAGTGTTTATGTTCTTCATCACCTGCACCTATTTGCTGAGTTCCGCAAAGCTGGGAGCTCCCGTAGGCTTGCCTGTGCCTTTGAATATCTCTTACGTCATTGCAGGAATTCTTGCCTGCGGAGCAGGTTTCTGGGCCGTTCGCCGCGGCAAAAAGATGAATAACTGAGAATTCACATTCTGTCATTGCAAAGTGCAGCTCAACTGTAAAGTTGCGCTGCGTTTTTTTTGTCTGCAAAAGAGAAAAAGACTTGCATAATTGCAAAAGAGAGATTATATTATCCCGACAGATGTATTCTTTAACGTATAAATGAGGAAGGAAATTTTTGTATGAAAAAAATTAATTTCTACGCCGATTTGATTTCTTGTGATGACTGCAATGCCCGACAGACTGTTTCACAGAAGAAAATGACAGCAAAAGATTTTTCACCCCGGCGTGCCGGGGTGAAGCCTGCAGGCTTCACCCTTATCGAACTTCTCGTTGTTATCGCCATTATCGCCATTCTGGCGGCGATGCTGCTCCCCGCCTTGCAGCAGGCCCGGGAAAGAGCCCGTCAGAACACCTGTATCAACAATTTCAATCAGTTTTCCAAAGCTCACAGTTTGTATATGCAGGACAACGGTGACATCGTGCCTTCACTGTACAACAACGGTTCTTCCAAAGAAGGCTGGGACGGCTGTACCCGTGTCTGGTATCTTGCCAATGTCCGCAAAGACAATCTCCGCAGCCAGAAGGGTGGTATGTTCGCCCCCTACCTGGGCTGGAATAAAGAAGACCGCAGTGAAGCCGGTGAAGCTCTCGGCGGAGCCTACCGTTCTTACACGGGTAAACTTGTCATTCATCCTCTGGTATGCCCCACCCGGGTGGGAACTATGATGACCTTTATTTCACAGAATTACAAACCTAACACCAATGCGGCTATTACAGGCGGTATCCTTTCCAATTCCCGCCTTTATATGTCAAAGATCACCCGTGCCCGTATTCCGTCAAGAAGTATGAACGCCGGTGAAGGTGTCTGGGGCTCTCCTCATTTGATCGACTCCTCATCGACCAAAAACGGCACTCCTGTCCACCCGCACAACAATCCTGCGATACTCCTTGACAACGACTCCCAGACCCAGAACCCGAATCTTCCCGGACTGGGAACGTTCCTCTTCCTGGACGGCCACGTCCAAATGCTTTCAAGGCAGAAAGTGCCGACCCGCAAGAACACTTCAGAAGATATCTCTTACTACGGCTGTTTCTGGATGCCCTACGACATCAGCCCTTATACCGCCAGAGCAAAACTTTATAATGCCTGGTAATCAGTAATCCTAACATACGGAAAATATATGAAACCTGCAAAAATCAACGGACATTGTGACAGCAATTCTGCCCAATGCGGGATTGCCGGTTTTGCAAATGCAAAAACGGCAATCTATCAAAAGTTTTTGGCAAGGATGGATGGGGTCCGGGGAAGGAAGGGAGAACCTTTTTTCAAAAAGGGTTCCCTTCCTTCCCTGGCTCCTTTCACCTTGATAGAACTTCTGGTTGTGATCGCCATTATTGCCATTCTGGCGGCGATGCTGCTGCCTGCCTTGCAGCAGGCCCGGCTCCGGGCGCAGGGTGCCAAGTGTCAGAACAATCTCAAACAGTGCGGTGTCATTTTTGCCAACTACACCAATGATAACAAGGAATATATGTTCATCCACAAATATGCCAGTTATACTTACAACGGCACAGCTTATTCCGCCCTCACCTGGCTGGATTACCGCCGGGAACTGCTGCAGGGCAGTTACTTTTCCGCCCCTTTGAGAACCCAAGTCATCCCCAAACTGCTGATTTGTGACGCAGCGGCCCCCATTACCACCGCCACCCAGAACGGCAATACGCTCTATGTCCCCAGCTGGGGCACCTATATGTACAACGGCTACTACCCCAACGGAGCCAAGGGCAGGACACTTTCTTTTGAAACTTCTTATAAACTCACCTTTATCGACAGTCCCAGTGATTTAATGGTACTGGGAGACACTAAGACCCCCGGCAACTTTATGCAGAAATCCAATCTGGTTTTTGTCCACAACGGTCAGGTGAATATCCTCTATCTTGCCGGTCACACGATGTTCCGCAAGTCCGATCAGATCGAGACCCACAGGTATGACTCTCTGATGTGGACAGGCTGGAAAGGTTCGATCTATCCCTGATGATCTGACTGATTAATAAAACTGCTTTTTTCAAGGAATTCTTTATATGATGCAAAAATTTTTATCTCTGTTGCTCCTGGCTGCCGTGTGCCAACTTGGAGCTGCCACCAATTATGCACTTCGCTCCAACGGCAGCGGCTTTGCCGGCAAAGTTCAAGCCTCCCGTGCCATTGACGGCAAGGTCAATACCTACTGGGGTTTTGATCCCTACCCCAAAGGTTTTACATTGCAGCTGAAAAACATCTACAACATCGACAAACTGAAGATCGTTTTTTATAAAACCGGCGTTTACACTTTCAAAGCGGAGTATTCCACCGACAATGTCAACTATAAAGAACTTGCTTCCGGCGTGGCCAAAGGCACTTTTGAAAAAAGTTTCCCCGCTGTTCCTATGCAGTTTCTCCGCCTGACTGTGCTCCACAATAAAACCAACCGGGGCGTTCACGTCTGCGAACTGGAACTTTACGGTCCTGACGGTCAGAAAGGAATCAAAAATAAATCTGTCCCTCAGGCTCCCGCCACCCCCATCGGCCAATCAGCACGCAAAATCAAAGATGCTGTCTGCTTCAAGCCGGTCAAGATCACCGGCAGCAGTTTTTTCACCGCTCAACGCAAAACAGAACGGCACACTCCTGAACTCACCGGCGACGGAAAGATCGGAGACTTTAATTTTTACTGGGCCAGCAACTTCAGAAACAACGCCCGGCCTCCCCACTGGATCATCTTTGACTTCGGGAAAAACATCACCTTCAACGCCGTCAAACTGGATATGGTGGAACGGTACAACTTCTCAGTGCTCTGCAACAACTTCAAGATTGAATACTTTGACGGCAAAAACTGGAAGATCCTCAAAAATGTCACCGGATACACTTCAAAGTTTTTCGCGGCGATGAAACATAAGGATCCCCGGGTCCGTTATACAGCGGTGATCCCTGATTCTCATCCTGTGTTCCACTTTTCTGCCGTCACCGGCTCAAAGGTGAGATTTTCCACCACCGACACCATTGCCCGTCTGGATGAAATGGGAGTTTACTTTTTCAAATCCCGTCCCAAAGCCAAAGTCATCCCCGCCCCCAAAGCTCTCAATGACGGGATCGTGCGTTACAGTTTCGCCCCCAAAGGAGCAGAATTTATGCCCGGCTTCATTCCTCCGCCTCTCAAAGGCAAGAACAAAGTCCTTTTTGTTGACCGGGGACATCCGGATCTGCTGCGCCGTTATCTGGCTGTGGGATTCGGGAATACGACCCTTTCCATTCCGGTCAAAACGCCGGGGATCTACCAGGTCTTTGTTATGGGCGGCGACCAGTTTGCTCCCGTCAAGGGCAGCAATTTCCTCATCAACGGCAAACGTTTCCGTCTGCCGGCGGCTCCCGGACTTCACTTTCCCAGAGAAATCTTCACGGTGGATGCCAATAAGAGCGTGGATATCACTTTCAAGGGCAACTGGTTCATCAACGCTGTGATCGTCTGGCCCCTTGCCAAAGAAAAAAAGTTCCGGCAGGAATTGACCAAACTGATCATCGGCAGCAACTATGCCCGTTTCAAAGCCGATCCTCAGCCTGACCATACCACTCCCGTCAAAGCAAGTGCCGCAGATGTCAAGGGTGGTTTCATCAACTTCACCACTCCCATTGACCAGCGTGTATTCCTCACTACCACTCCGAAACCCGGCCAGCAGCTCAAGGTCATCAAAGCTCAAAGTGCCGCCGATGCCCTGAAAGCTGTGACCACCAATTTCAGGATCCTCAAGCATATTCCTGACTTCAAAGTAACCTATTCCGGCAAGCTCAAAGCCACACTCCACCCTGTCAAAAACTGGCTTCAGCGGACTCAGCACAAGGGCAGCGGCAGAACCTTTTGGAGAATCCCTGAAATTCTGGGAGACAATGCAGCGTGTTATGCCCTCAAGGAAACCACATTGCAGTATTATCTGCTTTTTGATATTCCTGCCGGTACCAGGCCCGGAGTGTACAAATCAAAACTGACCGTCACCGGCAAAGGGATCCCCGCCACAGTGATCCCGGTGGAATTCACCGTTCTGCCCTTCCAGCTCGACAAACTGGCTGAACGCCAGTATGCTGCAATGTATACCGCCGACTATGACCGTCCCTTCCTCACGCTGAAATCCGATCCTGCTTTTGACCGGGCGAGACTTGTGAATATGCGTAAATACAATATGAATTCCATTCTTTTCCCCAGAAGCAAATTCACCACCAATGAGGAAGTGAAAAAACATTATCTTCTGGTCAACAAACGCCTTGATGAATGTGGATACCCCCGCTACCCTATGGCCTGGCACAACCAGAATTTCACAGTTGAGCAGGTAAAATTCATTCAAAAAATGGTCAAAGAGACCGGTCTGCGTGAGATCCTCTACTACCCTGTGGACGAACCCCATTTCGGCAAACGTCATATCGCCGAAAGGATGTATCCTCTGGTGAAATCCGTTCCCGGCACCCGGAGTTACAGCACCGTTTCCCAGCAGGATGTGGACAGTTTCGGGAAACACCTTGACTTCCGCACCTATATGATTACCGGTTACGCCAAATTTGAACCTGAACGGATCTTTGAAGAGTGTAAAAAAGAAAATGCCCACTTCTACTGGTATTCCAATGCCGCCCGTGAATATCCTGACGCCAACCGTTACAAAGCCGGTTTTTTCGCCTGGAAATGCCGCAGCACCGGGCAGCTTTACTGGGCCTACGACAACGCCGCCAATGACCAGTGGAACGACTTTGACGGCCGTGCCAATGACCACAACGCTGTCTACATCATCGACAACCGGATCTATTCCACCATTCAGTGGGAAGGTATCCGTGAGGGGCTCGACGATTTGCGTTACATTCACCAGCTTGAAAAACTCATTGCCCAATACCCGAAAGTTCCTGCAGTCAAGTCTGCAAAAGCTCTCCTTGCCCGGATGTACAAAGATATCTGTGTCGATCTCAACGCCTACAAAAAGCGTTTCGGCAAACCCATTGATGTGCACCACTACTGCTGGTGGAGTCCTGAAAAAATGGAAAATTACCGCAACGCCATTATTGCAGAAATTATGAAATTCCCCCGGAAAAAATAAAAAATGAAATTTGAACGCGGCAAATTATGTATCGGTTCTGCCTGTTTAGGTTGGAGTCTCGGATTCGGCAACGGCAATAAAGATGTGGAAATCAAGTACATTTCCGCAGATGATATGCCCCACTTCACCCCGGCTGAAAACGGCGGTATCTGGAAAAGTGATTCCGGCCTTACTGTCAAGGTGGAATACGCAGAAATCGGCGGTATATTGCAGGGAACTTTCAGTTTTTCCGGCAATGACGGAGTCAACACCCCCATTGAAGAAGTGATTTTTCCCCGGGCCGAAATGGATCTTGATGAAGATACAACGGTGCTGCTGCCTGTCAGTCAGGGACGGCTTCTGAAAAATCTTACCGGCGAATGGGAGGAGTGGCTTCTTGCCCGTTCCGAGGGACGTTACCGTTCCTTCCGCTGCACTGCCGCCTATACCCGGGGACAGGGAATCTATTTCGACTGCCGGGATTCCGGATTCCACAACAAAGGCTACAAATGGCGTAAAGAAAACGGCAAACTCGTCTACACCCATATCCACTATCTGCCCCTTGACGGCAAAGGGGAATTTACAATGCCCTACCGCTGCGGCGTAACTGAATTTCAGGGTGAATGGTTTGAAGCGGCAATGATCTACAAAAAATGGGCTGTCAATCAGATCTGGTACAAAAATGCCCTGAGAGAGAAAAATCCTCTCAAAGATGTTTCTATGTGGCTCTGGAACCGGGGGCGGATCGACTATGTGTTTCCTCCCACGGAACGCCTTGCTGACGATGCAGGAGTTCCCATTGCTCTTGACTGGTACTGGTGGCACCACAATCCTTACGACACCAATTACCCCGATTTCTGGCCTCCCCGGGAGGGAGTCGAAGCGTTCAAAGCAGCGGTCAAACGTATGAATGACCGGGGCATTTTCACTCAGGTCTACATCAACGGACGCACCTGGGATCTTGACGGTCCCTCCTACCACGAAGGCGGTGCCGATGAGATTGAAATCAAACGTGACGGGACTGATTACGCCGTAGCGTTCAACAGTTACAATCACCACCGTCTGGGTTATATGTGCGGTGAAGCCCCCATTTTCCAGCGGAAAATGGCAGATCTGGTGAAAACCCTCTGCGATTCCGGCCTGCCCGGGGTCTATCTGGATATGATCGGCTGTACCACAGGAAGCAACTGTTACAACCCCAGGCACAAACACGCTCCCGGCGGCGGTGAATACAATATCACTGGCTTCCGCAAGATGATGGAAATGATCAAAAAGGAAAATCCCGGCAAACTTTTTTCAACGGAAGATTGTGCTGAAAACTGGCTTGACCTTTTTGATTCAATGATCGTGCTTTTTTCCACCAGTGCCGAACGTATGGGAGATGCCACAGAATTTGTCCCTGCTTTCAGTGCCATTTATCACGGGACAAATGCCCTTTTCGGCAGTTACGCCCTGCCGGATGCCATTCCGCCGTGGGATGAATTGTGGCCCGCAGAAGATCGTTTCCCCGCCGAAGACGAACAGGACTGGAACGCTCTTTATCCCTGTCAATTCTTCCTTGAACTGGCCCGGGATATCACCTGGGGTATGCAGCCTATGATCTGCAATTTCCAGATGAAGCACGCAACCGATCCCCAATTTGCCGAAGTCTACAAATATATTCTTGACACGGCGAAATTCTATTACACCAACCGTGAGATACTCTATTCGGCAGAGATGCTCTCCCCCGGGACACTTACGTGCGCCCGGATTCCTGTGGACTTCATCGTCCGGGGTATTTTCACCCACAAAGAGCATTTGCGGACGATCCACAAAGAAAATCTGCCCGCCATCTGTCACAGTGTCTGGCGTAATCCTGCCGGCGGCCGGGTCCTTATCCTTGCCAACTACACGCCCGGGGAACAAAACTGGAGCTTTGAAGGCCTTTCCGGCACTATGGCTCCCCGTTCCTACGCCCGTATAGATCTGCCTTGAAATAAGAAAGTTCTTCCCTGGTGCTCCGTCTTGATAAATATCTTTCAGATGCCACTTCTTACAGCCGCCGTGAAGTACGGGGGCTGGTCAAATGCAAGGCCGTCACCGTCAACGGCACTGTTGCCCGGGATGTTGACATCAAAGTTGATGAAACACAAGACACAGTCTGTGTCAACGGCACTGCTGTCGTGTACCGGAAGTTCATTTATCTTATGCTCAACAAGCCCCAGGGCTATTTAAGTGCCACAGAAGATGACAGAGATCCTGTGGTGACTGATTTGGTTCCTGAGGAACTGAAACACTTTGCCCCCTTCCCTGTGGGCAGGCTGGACAAAGATACTGAAGGGCTGCTGCTTTTGACCAATGACGGACAGTTCGACCACGAACTGATGTCCCCCCGGAAAAATCTCTATAAGCGTTATTATGCAGAACTTGACAAACCGGCAGAAAAAGAGGATATCGCTCTTTTTGCTGCCGGAATGGAGTTCAAAGATTTCACCGCAAAGCCCGCCCGTCTGGAAATAGATCCCGATGACCCCCAAAAAGTCTATGTGGAAATATCAGAGGGGAAATATCATCAGGTCAAGCGTATGTGTGAAAAAGTCGGCAAAAATGTCCTTTTTCTGAAACGTGTCGCTATCGGACCTTTGCAGCTGGATGAGCGTTTGGGATGCGGTCAGATGCGTGAACTGACCGCCGCCGAAATGGCTCTGCTGGGCTGGTGATCGTTTTTCATCAGCCCTTTGAGCCTTTCTGAGAGCAGTTCTTTCAAGCTCTCTTTTCCGTCTGAAAGTCAAGAGAGCCTTCTTTGAGAGAAACTCTGACCTTCATACCGGGCAGCAGAGTATTGGCGATCAACATTCTTGAAAGAGGCGTTTCAATCAGCTGAATGATCGCTCTCTTAAGGGGACGTGCTCCGAAATCGGGGTCAAATCCTGCTTCACCGATGAAGTTTTTAGCCTCATCAGAAACTTCAAGAGTGATCTCCTGAGCATTGAGACGGCTGTGCACACGATTCAGGAGCAAATCGACGATCTTGCGGATCTCCTCTTTTCCGAGAGCGTGAAAGGTGAGTATCTCGTCGATCCGGTTGAGAAATTCCGGCCTGAAATGGCGTCTGAGTTCCAGATTCAACTCCTCTTTCAAAGCTTCGGGGGCTTTACCCGAATTCAGGATCATCGAGCTTCCGATGTTGCTCGTCAGAATGATAATGGCGTTTTTGAAACTCACCGTGCGTCCCTGAGAGTCGGTAACGATACCGTCTTCGAGGATTTGCAGCAGGATGTTGAAAACATCAGGGTGAGCCTTTTCGATCTCATCAAAGAGCACCACAGAATAGGGTCTGCGCCGGACCGCTTCAGTCAGCTGTCCCCCTTCATCGTAGCCCACATATCCGGGAGGGGCACCGACCAGACGGGAGACACTGAATTTTTCCATATATTCCGACATATCGATCCGCACCATAGCTCTTTCATCATCAAAGAGCTGTTCAGCAAGAGCCCTTGCCAATTCTGTTTTTCCCACCCCGGTCGGGCCGAGAAAGATAAAACTTGCAATAGGTCTGTTGGGATCGTTGAGCCCCGCCCTGGCACGGAGAACGGCCTCGGAAACCGCATTGACAGCCTCGTTCTGCCCCACCACCCGGTTATGCAGGCGGCCAGCCAGATTGAGGAGTTTTTCTTTTTCGCTCTGAACCAGTTTTGCCACGGGAATGCGTGTCCAGCGGCTGATGATACCGGCGATATCTTCTTCGTCCACTTCCTCTTTGAGCATTCTGGAACTGCCTTCGGCTCTGACGGCAGCTTCAGCGGCAGCGATCTGCTGTTCGATGCCGGGGATCGTGCCGTGGCGGAGCTTTGCGGCTTCTTCCAGATTGTAGGAGCGTTCAGCCTTTTCCAGCTGGAGTTTGGCAAGGTCCAGAGACTCCCGATAGCCCCGCAAATCGGTAATGGCCTTTTTTTCCTTTTCATAGCGTGCCCGGAGTTCTTTGCCGGCTTCTTTCAAATCGGCGGCCTCTTTTTCCAGCATAGTTCTGCGCTTGACGGCGGCGGAATCGGTTTCATTCCGGAGTCCGGTGATCTCGATTTCGAGCTGCATTACCCGGCGTTCGTTTTCGTCCAGTTCTTTGGGGCTGCTGTCGATTTCTGTACGCAAAGCGGCGGCAGCTTCATCCACCAGGTCAATGGCTTTATCAGGCAGAAAACGGTCTGCGATATACTTGTCTGAAAGGACTGCGGCAGCTACGAGGGCACTGTCACGGAGCTTCACGCCGTGGTGGATCTCATAACGCTCTTTAAGTCCCCGCAGAATCGAAATGGTATCTTCGACTGTGGGCGGATTGACCACCACCGACTGGAACCGGCGTTCCAATGCGGCATCTTTTTCGATATACTTGCGGTATTCGTCCAAAGTGGTGGCACCGATGCAGTGGAGTTCTCCCCGGGCAAGCATAGGTTTGAGCAGATTTCCGGCATCCATAGATCCTTCGGAAGCCCCGGCTCCCACCACCGTATGAAGTTCGTCAATAAAGAGGATGATCCTTCCTTCGGCACTGACCACTTCGTTCAGGACCGCCTTGAGGCGTTCTTCAAATTCGCCCCGGAACTTGGCCCCGGCAATCAGGGCTCCCATATCCAGACTGACCAGCTGGCGGTTTTTCAGATTTTCGGGAACATCTCCCCGGACAATACGGCGTGCCAAACCTTCGGCGATAGCAGTTTTTCCGACCCCCGGTTCTCCGATGAGGACAGGATTGTTTTTGGTACGGCGGGAAAGTATCTGGATCACCCGGCGGATCTCGTCATCCCGGCCGATGACGGGGTCCAGTTTGTCCTGCATTGCAAGCTGAGTCAGGTCTTTGGAATATTTTTTCAAAGCCTCAAATGTTCCTTCAGGGTCGGCAGAAGTCACCCGCTGGCTGCCTCTGATGGTCTGGAGAGCCTGCAAAACCTTTTCGCAATTTATGCCTGCTTTGTTGAGGAGCTTTTCTGCAGTGGAAGCAGAACCATTGAGTATCCCCATAAAAAGGTGTTCAGTGCTGATATATTCATCGTTCATTTCTTCGGCCTTTTCGGCGGCCTGAGTCAGAAGTGCGGAAAATTCTCCGGAAGTATATATCTGCCCCTGATTACTGCTGACTTTGGGGAGTTTTTCCAATTCTCCGCGCACTTGATCTGCCAGCAGAGAAACGTTGACACCCAATTTGGAAACGATCGCACTGCTCAACCCCTCTTTCTGATTGAGCAGAGCATACAGCAAATGCAGTGCACGCAGTTCGTTGTTGTTCAACTTGACGGCACAATTTTGTGCTTCCATAAGGGCTTCACGGCTTTTATTGGTGAATTTTTCCATATTCATAAATGTGTTCCTCCCTTGTTTTGAGTGAAAATAATTACAGTCACCCATTCTTCAAGCAAAAAGTGTGCCAATCTGCAATAAAGGAAAGCTCTTTCTGTTTCAGGTGCCAAATTGTCACATTCAGTGTCAATTTGTCACACATCGTCTGTGTCAGCGACAAAAACAGGGCTGTTGCAAAACCTCAAACAGTTTTTTGCAGCAGCCCTGAAATTTTTACAGATGTTTGAGCACTTCCAGAGCCACATAGCGGTTGCCGGCTTCTGAAATGTGAACACCGTCGCCGGGGTTGAAAAGGTGAGAAGTGTTTTTCATCTTTTTCATAGGAGTATAAACATCAACCAGCTGACAATTGAACTCTTTGGCAAGTTTCTGGAGCATCTGAATGTATTTTTCAAGAAGTTCCGGACGGCCGAATTCAATACGTCCGAAGCCTCTTTTCAACCGTTTTTCCATATTGGCAAGGCAGGCACTGCGCAAAGAGCACACCGGCGTGAGCAAATATATTTTCATCCGGGGATTTTTACTGCGGAGCAGAGTCAATACCTGACGGAACGCTTTTTCTCCTGCGTCGAAAGGAACCTGGATCTTTCCTTCACGCAAAACAGTATCGTTATGCCCGAGGAAAATCAATGCCGCATCGGGAACAGGCTTAAAAATTCCATCGTACCCTTTGGGACGGTAGGTTTTGACTCCTGTAAGCCGGTCACGGACACGGGTGATCATATCCCCTTTGACGCCGGCATTTTTTACGGTGACATTTTTGTATTTAAGGTAAAGCGCGATCTTGTCAGCATAGTTTCTGCCTCTGAGGAAATCACTCAGGCTGTCCCCGAGAATGAGGATATGGCTTCCGGCAGGGATCCTGGTCTGCAAGGCCTGCTTCTGCAAAGCATCAAGTTCCTTTTGCGGGGCGATTTCCACCAGAGACTGGGTGTTGCTGCCTCCGGAAGAAGCCACCAGCTGCCAAGTGCCCCTGGCTTTGGCGGGGAAATCAAAAGCCACATTGCCTCCGGCATCTGCTTTGGCGGCGATGCGGGTATACTTCAACGCAGGATCCAGAATGTACAAAAAGGCTTCTGCCAAAGGTTTGGCGCAGGAATAACGGACTTTGAAGGATTTTCCTTCGGGAGCGAGGATATAATTTTTTTCCGCTTTGATCCGGGTATTTTCAGGAGCGTTGAAAATCCGGAAATCATCAAAGAAAAGTTCCTTCCCGGACTCAAGTTCCATTGCCGGAGCGATCCTGCCTGTGACTGTCTTACCGGGATCATACACAAAGGAGATCCGCTGCCATTTGTCGGGAGAAAGTTTCACTCTTTCCCCCCGGAGCAAAGTAGTCTTGGACGTTCCGGGAGCGTAGGGCAGTACCACCATACGGGCCACGCCGGTTCCTCTGACTTGCACGTCCAGTTTCATCCGTCTGCCGATGAGAAGCCCGTCGGCAAAGCGGGAACAGTAAACTGAAGCTGGTTTTCCGGGAACAACAGCGGTCACTTTTGCACAATGTCTGCCCACGGCGGCAAACTGGGAACTTTTTTCCACTTTGCCGTTGATAAGGGGCCGCCAGTTGGTGGATTTCCCCTCAAAGCTGCCCTCTTTGAAAAGCTGAACTCCCTTTTCAGGCACCACACCTTTATTCTTTGGGAGTACCGGAACTTTGGCTTGGGGCAAATTTGCACTTTTCACCCCATTTGCTTCAGCGTCAAGACGGAAGAAGTGATTGACTCCGGTCTGCAAGGTGATCTTGAAAGAACTTTTCCCGGAGGAAATCACCTTGCCGGTAAACACATCTGTCACTTTTGCCGCAAAGGGCAGATTCACTGTCACAGTACCGCTGTCAAGGACCGTAAGAGCCAGAAAACGGTTGTTCATCATCACGATCGCCTTGTCAGGAACAAGGACACAATGGACTCCCGCCTTCCGTGCCAATGCGTGGAATTGTGCCGCCGTCAGGGAGTTGGGGGCCGCCAGAAAGACAGATACCCAGGAACCCTTATCCTTGATCCCCGCAGCGGGTGTGTTGTCATCGAGGTAGCGGGAAATGATTTCAGCTTTCGGATCGGTGATGACAAACCGGGGTACTCTGCCGATGTTGGTTTTGTCACTTTGTTCGTGATAGGCCCGGTAAAAGTTTCCGGGAGCCTGCCGGGGAAGAACAGCAGGGGAGGACATAACAGAGGCGTGTTTCACTTTGAATCCTGTCAGAGCGGCTGTTCCCTGAGGATCAAGTTTGCGTTTTTCCGGATCGACAAAACCGGCAGCATAGTTAAAAATCAGCACTTTGCCATTCTTTTTGAGCTTCGTGTTGATGAAATTCCGTTCCCGGGCAGTCAATTCAAAGAGGTTGGCAAAGAAATAGACTTTGTACTTATCCCCGTCAGGAGCATTGAAAAGTTCCTTTGTAAAGCGGATATCAATGGGGAATCCTGCCTGCCGGAGTGCGAAAAACTGATACATCATAGGAAAACTTGCCGCCCACTGCCGCTGATTCAGTATAGCATCCTGTGAGATGACCGCCACCGCTTCCGCCGGACGGCGGGCTCCGGGGGTATTGTGGAACTCCTTGAAAAGTTCCACTCCTTTGCGGATCTCACTCATCATTTCAGGGTGGGCGTGAGCTCCGGGGAACATATCAAGATACCACCAGCCCCCTGTACCTGAAGCGATCTGTTCGGCCGTAAGTTTACGCACCACCTGACGGAACTCAGCCATATTGGCAGGGATCCCGACTTTGAGGTGTTTCAATT
The DNA here is from genome assembly GCA_015061745.1 of Lentisphaerota bacterium. Classification (GTDB taxonomy): domain Bacteria; phylum Verrucomicrobiota; class Lentisphaeria; order Victivallales; family Victivallaceae; genus UBA1784. The sequence goes on from SUWB01000019.1 coordinate 47,639, forward strand.
CTTCAGCGTAAATTGAACGCAGGAATGAGCGGATATCCACTTCGCTGATCCAGAGCTTGTTTTTACGGGCAAAGGAGTCCATAGGAGCCAGATTGCAGAAGGGCATCCCGCCCCGGCGGTGCTGATAAACAGGCTGGGTCACAATAATATCAAACACTTTGCTTTCAAGGAAGCAAGTGGGATCCTTGACAAAGAATTTTTCCATTTGCCACGCCACACCGAGAACCGGTTTGGCAAGTTCCTTCTTTATGGCGGAAAGCATAATTTCTTTGACATTCCAGATCCGTTCCTGACGGAATCTTTCGTAGTCAGTTTCAGCAGCTTCTTTCTGAGGATCAAAGAAAAGCGGTGAAAATCCCTTTTTGTACCGCCCCCAGTGTTCAGAGGGAACTTTGACGTTTTGCAAAGTGACCTGCCGGTTTCCCCAGGCCTTTTGCAGAGCTGCATCATTTTTATAGACACGCTTCAGGTATTTACGCCACGCGGCAATGCCTGAGGGACTGTAATCCCGGTAGCGGATCTCAAACTGTCCGTCGTGTCCGCCTGCCACAAAACAGCCCACAACGATCTTGTGGAGATTATGTTTTTTGAGCTCTTTGATAAAGGCGGTCATCACTTTGGCGGCATCGGTAAAGGGTTTGTCCGCATAAGGAGAGGGCCAGGGGAAAAATCCGGGGGCCTGAGGTTTGTCGGCAAAGCCCCGCAAATGGAGAGAATTTCCCCAACCTTTCCGTCCCTTTTCGTCCAGCCAGAGGGTGTCGGGGTTGTATTTGAAGTAATCAGAGGGCCAGGTGATATTGAGTCCGAGGACAATATACCCTTTCGGCTCCTGACGGACAAATCTTTTAAGACGTGAGATCAGAGGAGCAAAGTTGTATTTGTCACTTCCGGCACTGGGCCAGACAGGGGCGGAAGAAATTTCGGTAACGCTGCCTTTGGTGTGGGGGCCCGCCGTATCATTCAAGTGGAGCGTAAAGTTAAAGACCTTGATGTCGTTGTCATAAAAAAGTTTATAGTCTCCGAGTTCAGGAAAGACCGCCGAAAAATAGATGACAGGCGGCATAAGTTTTCCGTCGATTTCCAAAGCAGAAGCTCCCGAGGGGAAGCGGCCGATCTTTCCTGAGGCGTTGCTTCTTGAAGCAAGAACTTTTTTCGCTTCGGCAGGAGTGATGCGGCAAATCTCAGGAATGGAATAGGCTCTCTTTGAAAACCAGTTGGCCCCCGGCAAAGCCAGATCGTCCACGTTCACCGTGGCGGGATCTCCGAAAAGACGGATCACGGGACGTAATTTCCGCCGAAATTTTTTCCGTTCAACAAACCCGATCCGCTGTTCCCACGTTCCGGGAGCATTGTTGACCGCAAAGGATTGGCTTTGACGGGCGGAACGGCCCATTGAGGTGGATTGATAAAGATGTTTGCCGTTGGCTTCTTCAAAGCCGAAAATCAACATCGAACTTCCGGGAATCACCTTTGCCTGATAGAATCCCCGCCAGAAACAGTGCACTCCCGGGTCGATATCGACCAAATCACGGTAACGCAGTTCCAGAAATCCGGAGCTGTTGCTCTTGACGATTTTCAAAGAGCCTTTGCCGGTACGGGCATTATTTCTGTCGTGAGCGATACTTCCCTGAGCTCCTTCCACCTTGCGCAGCTCCCACATAGAGATCCCCTTTTCAAAAGAGGGATCAACGATCCTTGAAGGAGGAGTTTCTGTGTAAACGCCCCCTGTCCAGCGCATTTTCTTACGCAGAGCAGGAGTCAGACGGGGGGAATCCAGCAGTGCCATACTGACGGAAGTGGCAAGTTTATCATCTTTGGTGTCAAGAAGTTTTGAAAAGACCTTTTCATCTTCACACACTGTGACCAGTGCCGCCAGAGCATAACCGTGCAAAGCGTCCAGACGGCGGTTCTTGTCAGGAACACTTTTTGTTACGATCTTCAAAAGTTCCGGCACGGCTTTGGGATAAGGAACTCCGGCAAAAACAAAGGTACGCAAAGCGGCAAAACGCACATCGTAATGGGGACTTTGCAAAAGTTTGACACATTCAGGCAGCAAAGGCGTCAGATCCTGTTGCTGTTCCTGACAGATAATGAGACGTTTGACCGTCTGTTCCGGGGTTTCAGCTCCCGGAAGAAGCATCGCTCCCAGAAGGAAACTTAAAAGTAATAAGGACTTCATTGCAGATCATCTCCCTGTCTTTAATACCATCCGCACCAGCCCCGCAAAGTACGCACGGAGCCAAGTTCGATGTAGGGATTATAAGGATTGACTTTTTTCGATTCCACGTGTCCGTCGGCAAAGAGGATATTCAGTTTTGCCCCGTGCCGTTCACCGTCGGGATTGCCCATACGTTTGGTGGTGGACTCTGAAAAAGCATACCCGAAACGGTGACAGCCGAAGTGTCCGCCGTTGAAAGCATAGGTCTGACGGGCATCCATAATCACATAAAGCCCGGAAGGATATTTGATATCGTTGGTATGAAGTGCCGTGTTGGCATTGGAGGCCTTGGTGTCCACACCTCTGCGGTAGCGTCCGCCGCCGACGGTTTCATAGGCAATGCCGTAACCGGGGTAGGAGACATTGTGGGAGTTCGCCACATAGTTGGTCTGAGCATACTCTTTGGGGGGCTGAAGCGAGGGGCAGATAAAGACGTTGTGATTGAGATAGTTGGCATATTTGAAAAATCCCGTCCACTCTGAAGTGACCTCTCCTGCATTGATGTTGAGATTCATATATTTCACCATATAACCTTTGAAATCCTGATTGTAGGTCAGACAGGCGATCCCCAACTGCTTTTCATTGCTCTGACATTTGGCCATCCGTCCCCGTTCCCGTGCCTGCTGCAAAGCGGGCAGCAGCATCGCTGCCAGAATGGCGATAATGGCGATCACAACAAGAAGTTCTATCAAGGTGAAAGAAGCGTTTGTTTTCTTATACATAATGAAACAGTCCTTATATATATTGTTAAGGATATGCCTTAAAATTCATATTCTTCAGGGGCAATGGTGACGACCGTACCCGTCAGACGGGCCTTGTCGATGGCATTGCCGATGACCGTTGAAGTTAAACCTGCCGCAGCATCTGCTTCCGGAGCGTGCCCGGAAAGAATATTGTCGACAAATTCATTGAGAAAAATCATATCGCTTCCGTCGTGAGCGGAACTGTTGTCCGCTTCACAGTGGCGGGTGTATCCTTCCCGTCCGTCGGAAAAGCTGACAGTATACTCTTTTTTTCCCGTATCGGCATCAATGTAGCCGCAGCTCCCCACAAGACGCCACTCCCTTTTGGGGACAGGAGCAAAGAGGTTCAGAGAAAAGGTGCCCCGAACTCCGTTGGCATATTCAAGAAGCACCTGCTGGTTGTCCACCACATCTTTGTCGGCGTTGAAAACACACAAATCAAAAAGTTTTGCCGCCGGATCAAGTTTGTCTTCGGGAGTCATCCGCACCATTTCACCTTTGAAACGGAAACGGCAATTTTCATCGGGACACTTGGAACACACGGGAGCTTTCTGTTTGTCAGGGGTAAAAAAGTTGAGTCCTCCGAAAGAGCTGACCCGTACCGGCAGCGAATCTGTGAAATCCGACATCAGATCCAGATCGTGACTGCATTTGGCAAGGAGAAATCCGCCGCTGTTGACAGATTTGCGGTGCCAGCGGCGCATATAACTTGCTCCGTGCATCACCCGCAAAGATTCAGAACAGTTGATAGAAAGCAGCTGACCGATGGTTCCTGCTTCAAGTTCCTTTTTGACCCCTTTGAAAACAGGATGACACCGGAGCACAAAACCGATTTGCAGCATCTTGTTGCTCTGCCGGGCGGCGGCAATGATCTCCCGGCTCTCAGCAACCGTGGGGGCCATAGGCTTCTCAAGCATAACGTGTTTGCCCGCCTTGAAAGATTTGACGGCACACTCCTTGTGGGTGAAATCCGGAGTCGTAATGATGACAGCATCAAATTTTCCCCAGGCAAGAAGTTCATCGACACTGTGAAACAAAGGTGTGTCTGTACAGCCAAGTTCCTGAGCAAAACATTTGAGCCTTTCGGGCGAAGTGTCGCACAAAGCGGCAAGTTCCACCTGAGGATGATTCTGCAGCATTGTCACATAGGCATACCCCCTCTGGCCTACGCCGATAACTGCGATCGCACATTTTCCGGTCATAATTTCTCCTTTACAGATTGCTTTACTTATTGTCACGTGATATATTATATCACATCATAAGGATAAAAACAATGGTCAAAAAAGAGAAAAATTTAACCGATTCTGCACATAAGTTCAAAATAAATCCCCCTCTTGCAGAATTGTTGGAAAAAATCACTTTTGACAGCAGCCGGAAGTTGGCTTTTTCACCCCGGCTGCCTGAGCTGCATAATATCCACATTTTCCGGCGTAATGAGATCGAATACCGGGCCGTACCCAATATTCACGGTTATTATGTGCTTTGGATCTGCCTGTCAGGCACAGGGCAGCTCCTTGTGGACGGAGCTCATTTGGAACTGCACGCCAATGAAAGCACCCTTGTTCTGCCGGGGCAGCCTCATATCCGTCTGCCCGACAGCCGCAAAAGGCGGGTGAGCTGGCTGCTGCTGCGTTTTGAAAGCAGTGATAAAGGGTGGTTTACCGGGTTCCGCAATGCCCGGATCCGGCTGACTCGGGAGGCATTGCAGCAGCTTGAGCGGCTTCTTGAATTTTATTTCCGCCGCACAGACCCTCTGGCGATGAGTTCCTGCGGAGCCTCTTTGCAGATATTGCTTGCAGAACTTCTTGCCGGCAGCAATCCTCCGGGAGATAATCTTCAGGAAGTGCCCCTGACTTCTGCTTCTTATATCAGGGAGCTGTGTGAACTGATGATGCAGATGCCTCCTGTGAAAGATCCTTTCAAGATCGTTGCTGCCCGGAAAAATGTAACGCCGGAATATCTCCACGTTCTGTTCCGCCGGAAGACCGGCCAGACGTCCCGGGATTTTATGGCACGGCAGAAACTCAATCTGGCTCAGCATTTACTTGCAAATTCGGAACTGACGGTTTCTGAAATCGCCTTGCGCTGCGGATTTTCAGGGATCTATCCTTTTTCCAGATTTTTCAAAAACCGCTGCAAAGTTTCCCCGAGTTCCTACCGGAAAGAAAAAAAGCATTGACCTTTTTCGCCGCAGGAAAGTTGAAATCAAGCTGCCGCTTCAAACAAAAGAGGGCAGGAATATGCAAAGTGAAAAAAAAAGGTGAATTGACAAAGTAAACGCACATTTGTAATAGTAAACGCACGTTGAGGGGAGAAAATCGTGCGTTTAGTCTGACAAACAGCGAATTTGACAGTTTTCTTTCGACTATTTGGATTTGGTCTTGA
>SUWB01000020.1 GCA_015061745.1 Lentisphaerota bacterium
GCTATTGCCTTCTTTCAGATTCCACCTCACAATGGACACCCTTGGCTTTCGCTAACAGTTCCTACTGACAAGGCCTGTATCGGACTTTCACCGACGAGTCAATGCGCATGCCGCGCATACCAAAAAGATCCCCGGGGGTTCCCGGGGATTTTTTGTACACTGCTGCAGTCAAATGTTGCAACAGGACACGTTGTTCATAAAATCTCCTCTTCACTTTTATGAACAGCGATAAGCTGTACAATGTGTATATTATACAATGTCAGAGCTTTATTTTCAAGACTGAAACTCAAAAAATCAACAATTTACATTAAAGGCATCTCTTTAACTGCCAAAGAGATGCCTTATATTTTTTCCAAAAGATCGCTTATTTGCTGTTCAAAACAAGAGTTTCACCCTTTTTCATCGGGATCGCCACTTTATCGGCAGCATAACGTTGAGCTTTTTCGGGCAGCTGCCACTCTTTGACTGCCGGAGGCAGCTGGAGTTTGAGCACATTATCTCTGCCGGCGGTCAATTCCAGCCGGACACACTTACCCCGCTCAAAGTCACAGCTGACCCGGAATCCGCCGGGCGCAGGCATCCGGGTCGTACCGCTCTTTTTCCAGTGCTTCGGAATTCCGGCTCCCACATACAGAACTCCGCGGCGGCTCTGAACAAACATATCCTGAATGGCGGCAACAGCCCCCATTGCTGCATCCATTTGCATCACTTCGCCCCGGGGCCATTCACCCATAAGCGAAAATCCCTTGAACGCAGTATCGTGAAGCGAATTTCCCCCTTCATTTGTGAAGTTGCTCCGATAGAGCTCAAGCATACTCTCTGCCGCCTCTCCGCCGTGGAAACGGCAGTGAAGCATTGCCGCCCAGGGCATACTCCAGCCGGACCACTGCCCCATACCGGTACCGATCCAGCGTTTACGGGTATTGTCAAAAATATCAGCCCACTGAGGATCTTCAAGGTCGAGGGTATCAAAGGGACAGAGGCCTGCCAAATGTGAGTGGTGCCGATGACTTGTCTCAAGATACACGCCGTCCCACAAACCGATTTCCGCGCCCCCTGCCATCCAGGCTTCCCGGGGATCTTGAGGAGCAGGACCTTTGCCCCAGATGCTTGCTTTGGGAAGATTGGTGAGAACATCCTGCCAGAAAGGATCAATTTTTTCGTTGAGTTTTTCTGCAGCGGCGATCAGATTTTCAGCAAGGCGGTGGATCGCTGCCAGCTGAAAACTGGAGTTGGCTCCCCAGGCGTTCAAAGAAGAACCCCGGTATTCAGGTGAAATACTCAAGGGCAGTTCAAGTGAACCGTCTTCTTTGCGGATAAGCATTTCCTGAAACACCCGCATAACGCCTTTCATAAAATCAAAAACGGTAGAACGCAAATATTCTTCATCGTTGTAATAGTCACAGTAGTCATACATCATCTGCATCATCCAGGCGGCACAGGCGTGGTCAATGGTTCCGGGCCAGAAACCACCCATACAGGTGCCCCGGTCATCCACAGCGTGAGGAAGCATAATGCCGTCGTCGATACCGACAAAGAATCTGGCATTTTTCCGCAATTCAGGCAGCCAGTCGGTCAGCATCTTAAAAACAGGCTTCAGATTATCAGGCCGATTCGCCCGGTAGGCGGGCCAGTAGCACATCTGGATATTGATATTGAAGTGATAATCTCCCGACCAGGGCGGAAAACTGTTATCTTCGATCCAGGGGCCTTGAAGTCCGGCGGGCCAACCGGAATTATCTGTCATTGCCCCAAACTTGTAAAGTCCGTAAAAGTAAAGTTCTTCAAGACGGGGATTGTCGATCCGGGTTTCCGGAATATCTGCCCAATATTTGCTCCACCAGAGTTTATTTTCTTTTTCAAGTTCGCTCCATTGGCACATTTGAGCTTTTTCGGACAGACTTTTTTTGAGGGTTTCCATATCGCTGCTGCGGTCAAAACGGATTGAAAGAAGTTCGCCTTTCTGACAGGCAAACAAACCGAATCCGGGATCAACGGGCAGCGGATTCACAAAGCCGATACCGGAATCTTTTTCAAAACGTTCCGGAGCAGAAATTGAAATAGATGCTAAAGCCCCCTCACTCATAGAATAGGAGTCCTTAACCTCAAAAGAGTCGATATCCGCTCCCTTAACAGCAAGTTTCCCCTTATCTTCCATATCAAGGCGCATTTCAAGAAAACGCATTTCACTGCCGCAGAGATAAAAAAGTTTCAACAAGCCGTCAGTGACCGCCAGTTCAAACCGGTCAAGGAGGCATCCCTTTTTAAGCGTAAGCACAACTCTGCCCAGCGGCACAAGAGAAGGACGGTTGGGTTGCCCCGGTTCAAGGGCGGTTGAAGTCTGAAACATTTTCCGGATTGCGTCCAGATCTTGATTGAGCAAAGCTGTGTGAATATCTTTCAAATTCTGCTTTTCGCTCCAGGGCATACCGCCCCGGTGATCCCACAAGGCGGAGCATCCGAGGGAAATATTGACAGTGTCGTCTCCCCCCCAAACCATAACGCCGAGATAACTATTGCCCAACACTGCCCCGGTTTGGATACGGGGCAATGGAAAATCCTTTTTTACTATAAAATCAGTCATAATTCACAACCGTCACAACATAACGTTTTTTCAATTTTCCGTTCCGAAAAAAAAGCCCGTCACGCATAAGCGCAACAGGCATAATAAGCAATCAAAAAAGATTACTTCATAGGGCTGATGATCAGACCATCGCCATAGACAGCACCTTCGATGGTGAGACCGAAGAAGGTGTTGTAGTAGACATTCTTGGAACGGGCACCGGAGGTGGGGGTACGCATAGAACCGCAACCAGCGAAAGCAACAGCGACGAGAACAGCAGCAAGAATAACAGCAAACTTTTTCATTTTTTTACTCCGTAGAATATATTGGTGTTCAGATATTATAAAAAATTACTTCTGACCGACAACGAGACCGTCGCCATAAACAGCACTTTCGATGGAGATACCGAAGAAAGTGTTATACCAGACATAGTTGTTGCGGGGACCTGAGAGAGGGGTACGGGCAGAACCGCAACCGGCAAAAATAACAGCGACAACGACAGCAGCGAGAACGAGAGCAATTTTTTTCATAATTTCATCTCCATTGCATAAAAAGATTTTTTTACGGGGAAATCCATTAATTCCCCACCTGCAATCATAATATAAAACACTCTTTTAAGATTGTCAACCCCAATTCTTGCATATTTTTCATTTTTTTGTTATTTTCTTTGTTTTTCAACAAAAAAACGGCATAGTTTCCCCATAAGAATTTCAGTAAAAAGCAATCAAGAGTTCATTTGTGATTTTTATTTGACAAACAGAGTTTTGTAGGCTATATTAAATATTTGACATACTAAACATCGTCGGAGGTAGAAAAATCGAAACTCAAGATACATTGATAACCGTTCCGCAGGATTTCCGCCTGCCAGAGCCTTTGGCTCTTGACTGCGGCAGAAGTCTGAAAGAGGTTAATATAAGGTACGAAACTGCCGGCACCCTCAATGCCGACGGCAGCAACGCCATACTGATAGATCACGCCCTGACCGGCGATGCTCACGTTTGCGGCAAACATTCACCGGACGATCCCAAACCCGGCTGGTGGGACACAATGATCGGCCCCGGCAAAGGGATCGACACAAACAAATACTTTGTTATCTGTTCCAACGTTTTAGGGGGATGTTACGGCACAACGGGGCCTCTTTCCATTGATCCTGATACAGGAAAACCTTACAACCGGAATTTTCCTGTCATTACGGTTGCCGATATGGTCCGGGCACAAAAAGCCCTTATCGACCATTTGGGCATCAAAAAACTGCTGGCTGTGATCGGCGGTTCAATGGGCGGTATGCAGGTGCTTGAATGGGCGGTCCAATATCCGGATATGATGAAGTGTGTCGTTCCCATTGCCACAACGTCACGGATGTCCGCCCAGGGCATTGCCTTTGACTGGATCGGGCGTGATGCCATTCAATCCGATCCCCAGTGGCACGACGGCAATTACAAAGAAGCCTCAGCCAATCCGGCAAGAGGTTTGGCCGTTGCCAGAATGATCGCTCATATCACCTATTTGTCCGATGAATCAATGACACGGAAATTCGGCAGAAATCTGCAGAATAAAGAAAGTTATTCATTCAACTTCACCCACGATTTTGCCGTCGAAAGCTATCTGGAATATCAGGGAAAGAAGTTTGTGGAACGGTTTGATGCCAATTCCTATTGTTACATCACCCGGGCCACAGATTACTTCGATCTGACCGCCCACGCTGGCGGTGATCTGGTCAAAGCTCTTGAAAAGGTTACAGCGGATTTTCTGGTTGTTTCCTTTTCCAGCGATTGGCTTTTTCCGCCGGCAGATTCCCACGAACTTGTCCGTGCTCTGCTGCGCAACCGCAAAAAGGTGACTTACAGCAACGTCCAATCCGGTTACGGTCACGATGCATTTCTGCTTGAAGTGGATGTTCTCAGCCGTATGATAAGGGATTTCCTCGCCAACCAGATGCAGGAGGTGAATAATGTTTAAGGCTCATAAAGATCTGAATTTGCGTCTGGACCTTGAAGTGATCTCAGAACTGGTCAAACCCGGTTCAAGAGTTCTTGATCTTGGATGCGGTGACGGTTCATTTCTGCGTCATTTGCGTACTGACCGTCAAGCTGATGTGCTCGGCATTGAAATAGATCCCGAACAGGTCGGCAGATGTATCGCCAACAACGTGCCTGTGATCCAGTGGGATTTCAGCGAACCTCTTTCATTTCTGGAAGACGGAAGTTTTGATCTGGTGATCCTGAGCCAGACGCTTCAGGAAAACAAAGCTCCCGACAAACTGCTTCAGGAAATCGTCCGTATCGGCAAACACGCGGCGGTCAGTGTTATCAACTTTGCTCACTTTTCCTGCCGTTTTCAGCTGCTTTTCAAAGGGGAAATGCCCCGGACGCCCCAAATTCCTTATCATTGGTATGATACGCCCAATATTCATTTGAGCACCATTGATGATTTCCGGAAATTGTGCTGTGATTTACAGTTTGAGATCGTTGAAGAAGTCCCCATTCCGGCACGGTTCCCCCGTTTGAGCAGATTCTATCCAAACTTCTTTGCCGTAGGCGGAGTTTTTGTTTTGAAAAAAGATTCAAAGTAAGAGTTTGAAGCAAACGGCATACAGCCTTCCCTGCACAGTCAATTATTCTGTGCAGGGATTTTTTTCAATATCATCCTCAGCGGCAGTAAAGTTGACAATGCGCCCGGGGACAAAACGCTCCTCTGTCACAGCAAAGGGCAGATAATTATCGCTCCACCCCCGTAAAAGCCCTTTGTCGGCACGTTCAAAGATCACCTGAGCGTTTTTCCCCACCTGGGAGCTGCGGAATGCCGCCGCACTTTCATCGGCAGCAGCTTTCAACAGCCGGAATCTTTCTTTCACGATTTCAGCGGGGACCTGTTCCGGCATTTGAGCCGCCGGAGTCCCGGGACGGCGGGAATAGGAAAATATATGGATATTGGCAAAGGATATTTCACGGACAAACTCAAGACACTGTGCAAAGTCTTCATCCGTTTCTCCGGGAAATCCCACAATGACATCAGTCCCTATATGGACTCCCGGTAATTTTTCCCGGGCGGCAGCGACAAAGTTGCGGTATTCAGCACAGGTGTAACGCCGGTTCATCAGCTTGAGAATACGGTCATTCCCGTACTGCAAAGAAAGGTGCAGAAAACGGCACACCTTTTCCCCCGCTTCAGCCATCGCATCGATCATAGAAAAATTATCCATACGGGGTTCGGTGGAACTCAACCTGATCCGGAAATCTCCGGGCATATCACACAAAACCCGGATCAACCCCGCAAGATCGACGCCGCTGTCATTATAAGCACAGGTATTGACTCCTGTCAAAACGATTTCCGGAAAACCGTTTTCCACAGCTTTACGGCAATCGGCAGCAACTTCGTCCAGAACTCTGGAACGCTCCCTGCCTCTCACATAAGGAACGATGCAATAGGAACAGAAATTATTGCACCCTTCCTGAATCTTGATGAAAGCACGGCTGCGGAAAGGGAATTCGGACAATGTATCTTCCCTGAAATTCAAGGTATCCCCGGAGTTTGTTATGTTTTTTCCGGCAGGGATCGCCTTTTTTCCGGCATTGGGCAATGCCAGGTCAGCTCCGGCAGAAATAAAACTTGCAGGATCAAGTTCAGCGGCACACCCCGTCACAATGATCCGAGCCCCGGGATTCTCTCTGCGCATCCGTCGGATCATCCGGCGGCTTTTGGCCGCGGCTTCTGCCGTGATTGCACAACTGTTGAGCACAATGAGATCCGGTGCGGCACCACCATTTGAAATTTCATATCCGGCCTCTCTGATCCGGGCAGTCAGCAAAGCACTGTCGGCAATATTGAGCCGGCATCCCAAAGTATGTATTTCAGCAAATTTTTTCATATATTTCAAGTCCGTTTTGTATAATATGCCTTCACTAAGAGTTTTTTTCAAGTGAAAAGTTCTTTTTTGTACCTGAATACTTGAAAATTTGACCTTGCGGAGCTATATTATCATTGTCAGATTTTCAAATCATATACACAGGAAAAATTCTTATGATTTTCTTCAAAGAAATCCTCGAACGCAACGGTATTGAACTTGCCGGTTTTGACAGTTCATTTATGACAACACCTGTTTGTCCTTTCTTTCTGGAAGAAAAGTTCATCCGGGATACGGCAGAAATTTCAGAATTTCCTCAGGATATCACCAACGAAGCAGTAAAACTTGCAGGAGAAATATTGCAGGACCCCACTCTGAAATCCCTTACCTGGCATTTGTACAGACTTCTTTGTATTCTGCCTAATTTCAAGGCCTACCCCGATCACATCGATTTGCTTGGCAAAAGAACAGGTATCCTTTTTGTGCTGCTGCATTTCAGCCTTTATCCCCATTTTCAGCTGCGTATGAAACTGGACGGTCTCCCCCTGGAACTGGCTGACCGGGCAATGACACGGAGTGCCTCACTTCTGCCCAACCGGGAACTTATCTACCCCGGAGAAAAAGGACTTCAGGGACGGGCTTTCCCTTTTATGCTCAACTATAAAAACACCTCCTGTTTCCGTATCGGGAGATTCGACTATGTGCTTACCAAAGCTCTTTCCACCTACCCGGAACTTTTCCGCAGCCGTACAACGAAAGAATATGTTGCTCTGTGCAAAGCCAACTGGAAAGTCGATGAACAGGGTTTTCTTGCGCCCTTTGACAGCGAAACAGTCCCCGCCGTGGGACTGATCGAAAAGGACAATTGTTTCACCGGCCGGAAAATCGACCTTGTGTCCGGTCTTGTAACACCTGAAACAGTAACGGTCGATCTCAAAGAGTATGAACGGCTCCTGCCCCCTGATGCCAATGTGCTTCTCATCCACATTCCCGGCGGCGGCGGTATGACTCTTGAAAAGTGCAAAGAAAGTTTCATTGAGGCCCGGGAATTTTTCACCCGTTATTTCCCCGAACGTCCCATTGCTTCTTTCGGATGTATTTCCTGGGTATTCAACCCGGCCTGGAGAGAATATATCCCGGAATCCAACGTGAGCAAACTGCAGAAAAGTGCTCTTTCCTTCCCGACTGCCGGCCCCAAGACCAACGGTCTTTACTTTGTCTTTGCCCGTGATGACGGAGATCCTTCGACTTATCCTGCCGACACCTCTATGCGTCGGGCAATGATCCGGGCGTGGAACGAAAAAGGCACATTGCGGTCAGCAGGTATATTGCTGCCCTTTGATGAAATCGACAACTTTCCCCTTGATATGGGAAACTGACTGAAAAAAATAAAACAACAACAGGAGATAAAAAATGGTCACACTCAAAACAAATTTCGGCGATATCAAAATCGAATTGTACACAGAAGAATCCCCCATCGGCTGCGCCAACTTTCTGGAATATGTGAAATCCGGTTTCTACAAAGACACCCTTTTCCACCGTGTCATCGACGGCTTTATGATCCAGGGCGGCGGTATGGATAAAGATTTCAACCAGAAAGAAACCCGCGATCCCATCAAAAACGAAGCTGCCAATCAGCTCCCCAACGTCCGCGGTTCTGTGGCTTACGCCCGGACTCAGGTGGTGGACTCCGCTACCAGTCAGTTTTTCATCAACCTGGTCGATAACGACTGCCTGAACTTCCGTGCCCCCAATCCTATGGGATACGGCTACTGTGTTTTCGGCAAAGTCGTTGAAGGTATGGACGTGGTCGATAAGATCGCCAAGGTCAAAACCGTTTCCAAAGGATTCCATCAGGATGTGCCCAAAGATCCTGTGGTGATCCTTGACGCCATTGAGGAGTAAATCCCTATGAGTGTGTGCCCGGGAGTTGTTGCTTTAGAAGCAGACAAAGAGAAAATGTACCTTTATTTTCACGAAGGTGCAACATTCAAGTGTATCACAAAACCCTTTTCTCCCTGGTTTGTCGCTTCAGAACAGCTTGAACAGGCACACACTCTTGAAGGTTCCCAGATTTTACGTTACCGGATCCCCGGTGAAAATATCCCCAAAGATATTCCCGTCTGCCGTTTCAAAGAACTGCGCAGTGCGGCAATGATCGAAAGCGGTATCAGACTCTTTGAAAATATGACCTTTGAAGAGCTGCGCCGGATGCAGTTCGCCATCGAAACCAACGGCAATACTGTTTCAAAGATCCAGCTTTCAGACAATTCCGGCTGGAGCAGCGAACTGGAAGGCAGCGAATCTGAAATCATCGCCCGCTTTGTGGAATTGGTCAACAGCCGTGATCCCGATGTCCTTGAAGGGTACGATTTTTTCAGAAACGACTGGGAAATATTGAAAAAAGCCGCCGCAAAAACAAAACAGAAACTTCTTTGCGGCAGAGACGGCAGTGCCGTCACATCTTCCCGCAGCAGCGTCGTCATCGGCGAAAGACGGCTCAATTACTCAAGATTCGAGTGTCACGGCCGTCATTTGATCGATGTATTTCTGATGCTCCAACTCCACGATGTTGCAAGACGGGAACTTGAAAGTTACGACCTTGAGTATGCTGTTGAATTTTTTGATTTGAAGTCAACAAATCGCCCTCAGCAGATCGGAGAACTTTCAAAACTGCTGACTCCGGCTTACTTTTACTGTACCACCTTTATCCCGGGCAGCTATCAGGATATCGGTTTGAGGGGCAACGGCAGCAAGATAGATCTGCTGCTTACAGGAGCCTATCTGGAGCGTAATCACTCTTTACCGCTTCCGGATCCGGCAGTCTTCTTTCCGGGAGCCACCAGTAAAGTGGAGCGGCAGGGGATTTTTTCTCCTGTATGGCACTGCGACGTGCGTTCGCTGTACCCCTCAATACTGCTGGCAGAAAATCTTGCTCCCCGCAAGGACGAACTGAAACTCTTTCCTCAAATCTTGAGAGAAATGCGTCAAAAACGCCTGGAAGCAAAAGATAAAGCCAAACAGGCCGCTCCTGCCGAAAAAGAACACTGGAATGCTTTGCAAAGTGCCTTAAAAATCGTCATCAATTCTTTTTACGGTTATCTGGGTTTTGCCCAGGGCAGTTTTAATGACTTTGACCTTGCTGCCCGGGTAACGGCCAGAGGACGTGAGATCCTGGCGTCGCTGACGGCATTCCTTGCCGAATCAGGAGCAGAAATCATTGAAATGGACACTGACGGAGTTTATTTCACACCGCCTTCCGGTGCAAAGCCTGATGAACTTGAGCAGAAAATACAGCAAATGCTGCCTAACGGCATTGAAATAGAACTTGATGCAGTTTATGAAGCAATGTATTCCTACAAAGCTAAAAATTACGCTTTGCTCACTGCTGACGGAGAAATTTCCCTCACGGGAGCCGCTCTGAAATCACGGGGTATGGAAAAGTTTTTCCGCAGTACACTCAAAGAGATCATCCGCCTCCGTCTCACAGGACACTCCGGAGAAATCCCCTCTTTCCGGGAAGAATGTCTGACCGCCATTGCTGAACATAAGATTCCTCTGGCAGATCTTTGCAAAAACGAAACACTCAATGATACGCCAGCCAACTACCAAAAGAAACTTGCTGCCGGTTCCGGCCGCCGCAGTGCCGTCTACGAATTGCTCCTTGCTGCTGATCTTGACGGACGGGTCGGTGATAAAATAGAATATTACATCACTGGCAGCAAAGCAAAAGTTTCCGTCGTAGACAATTCCAAACTGCTGCAGAAAAACCAGGGGGAACGGGATGAAAACACCGCCTGGTACACAGCCAGATTGAAAGAAATTTTTGATAACTTTTCCTCCTGACAGCCGCACTTTTATTTGATTTTCCTCAAGGAACATCTATATTGATGACAAGAGGAGATCAATTGCTGCAAGAGGAGTTTTTTTATGTTTCAAAAATATTGGCAGCCGGATATGGTCACAGAGCATATCCTTTCAAAGGTGGGGCTGGAGCCCCTTTATTCACACTACTATGCCACAACCTATCCACAGGTCCACGCTGCGGCACTGCGCCTTTTCGGCTCCTGGAAAGAAGCCATTGCCCGGTGCGGCCTCAATTATGCGATGGTACGCCGTTACCGCTCCTGGAGCAGAGAACAGGTCATCAAAGAAATCACTCTGCTCAATGCCCGGAATACGAACTTGAGTTCAACCCATATCCAGCAGGAACACAAAGCTCTTTATATGGCTGCACTGAAACGCTTTGGCAGCTGGGAAAAAGCCCTCGAATCTTCAGGAGTTCACTATGATGCCATACGTCTGCGGCAATGCCCTGATGCAGATTTTATCAGAGAAGAGATCCTGAAACTTTACCGAAGCGGCACCAGTCTTGCCTACACCAATATGCGAAAAAATCACTCTTTTCTCCTTTCGCACGCTTTGCGGAAACTGGGCAACGGCAGTTGGGAACAGGCCAGAAAAGTTTGCGGGATCAACGACAATTACAGAAAACTGGGGCAGCTGAACGCCCGAAACAGCAGAAACAAAAGCAAACAATATATATTTTCCCTTGAGGAACTTACCCTCCCCTCTGCCGGAGAATAAAAAAGACCTCCGCCGCACATAAAAGCGGCAGAGGCCTTGAACTTGAATGAACTGTTATCACTTCTTGAAGGCTTGGGGATCAAGTCCGATCCCCCGCTTGAGGAATTCAGGATTCCTGGCGATATAATCGGTGATCACAATCTTGTCCTGGGCTCTGAGTTCGTCTTTGTTGGACTTGGCATACAAAGCCTTTTGTTCAGGAGATGCCTTGTGTTGGATGTAGTTGTCGTGCCAATCCTTCAAATCCTTGAAGTGATAGAAGTAAGAAACAGCCTTCATATCAGGATTGCCGAAAAGGGCAGTCGGTTTCACATTGTATTGCTTGCAGTAGTCATCATAGGTAAGGATCTGTCTGCCGAACCGCCCCTGACGCATCCACTGGGAATTCAAGATGAAACCGGCATCATTCAGAGGAAGTTCCTTGCCGTTTTGATTACGGAATCCCCAAATGGGTTTCTCTTTGCGGCTCACACGGACAAGGAACCCATTGTCGTGTTCAGTAAATGTGGACACATCCCCGATATTCAAACAGGGATTATGAACTTTCTGCAGCACGTGTCCGGCAAAAATGCAATGGTGGATACGGGCAGGAACTCCAACGGCTGTTCCGATATGCCCGTGGCTGACTTTATTGCGGACAAATACACAATTACGGATTTCCAGATTGGGAGTCCGGCTGAAGGTGATACCGCCAAAAGCTGTTACACCCACGCAGTTTTCCAACAGAATATTCCGGGTCCCGTATCCATAAAAACTCTTCTGCCCGTTGCCGGAACGGTTATCGTAAAAAATACGGCTGATAATAATATTGGAACCGTTCACTGATACGACACCGCCGGGGTCGACCATACTGCCATTGCCAAAGTTGTTCCAGATCCGCATATTGTCAAATTTCAAATAATGCTTGCCTCTCTGGACGATTCCCTGATGCAGATTGCGGCATCCGTCAATGGAAACTTCACTTCCCGGAGCTCCGGCAATTGTAAGCCATTTGCCTTTATCTCCCGTCGCAAAGACCCGGACAGTTTCCTTATAGTTGCCGCTTCCGATCAGTACAGTATCACCGGCCCGGGCCCTTTCGACGGCACTGCCGATTTCGGCAATGGCTTTCTGCCAGCTGGAACCGTCATTGCTATTGTTTCCGGAAGGAGAAACATACAATGTCCGGGGCGTATCTTTTGCGGGAGTCGTAAAAGAGATCTTCTGCCGTTCCCGGTAGTAGCTTGAAGCCGGAGCATTGGTAATCAATTTGACCTTGAGAGGAGCGATATTGGCACTTCCCGTATAGCGGGTTCCCGGTTTGAGGCCGATGAAAGAAATGGCATATTCGCTGCTGTTGCCGTTACTGTTCCAGAACTTCTTACCGTCCCGGCTTTTGAAAGAAACTTCAGTGCGTGAAAATGCGGGAGTACGGACAATAAAAGTGACTGCCGTCGATGAAAGTGCCCCCATACGGAATTCGCACTTTCCTTCAGGCATAACAGTGTCATAACGGTACTGTCCATAAGGGAATCCGTCACCGCAGCGTCCGGCATATTCGTAATGATTTTTCAAAGTGAGATCGCCTTTGGCAAAGTTGTTGAAACGCAGTTCCGGCACTTTGACAGAAGCAACTTCAAATCCGGGGATATTCCCCTTCACATAGGCGTTCCACCCGGAAAAAAGCGGTTTTCCGGAAAAGGAAGCTGCAAAAATATTTCCCCGCAGAAATCCTCCATTTGCTCCGGAAACATTGCCGTTAAAAAGACAATGACGTACCTGTGCTTTGGCAGGCAGTACAACATCCCGGACAAAAGCACACCGTTTCAGGGTCACGGCACTGCATCCGGCAAAACGGGCTTGAGACATAGCATTGATATTTTCAACCCGGACATTGGAACAGTTGACAAGATCAAGTTTTCCGAAAAGCACTGCAGGAAACAGTCCCCGGCCTCTGATAATGACATTTTTCAAGTTGCGTAAAGTCAGATTTTCTCTGAAAGTACCGTCCAGATAAAGGGTTCCGCCGTTCTGGAGCTTTGCAGCAGCTTTGGCAAGGGTTTTCAGCGGTTTACGCATACTGTTACCGGAATTGGCATCATTGCCTTTCCCGGAAACAAAAATCACTTTGGCAGAAAAACCTTTGATTCCCCAGTCGCCGCCTTTGCGGTTGCGGAAAGTTGAATCTTCCTGCAAATGATAGTCAAAATGAGCAGGATCAGCAAATTCTCTGTCAGGATCGAATTTCTTTTCCCGGGAACGGCAGATACTCTGCTGAGCCCGACCGTCATAGTAGGTATCTCCGCTGGTAAATATGGAGTTTTTTATAAAACGTGAATGAATGGAATTTGAGGCAAAAGAACGCTTTACCCAGGAGGTGGCACTGGGATATTTGATCCAGATATCTCCGTATTTGTTGTCAAAGGAAATACAATCTTCGATCAGGCAGTTTTCAAAAATGGCCCCGCTGTAAAAACGCTGTCCGGCCATACCGGAACCGAAAGAAATGATTTTACGCTGCACGGAGTTTTTTCCGGGACCGTAGCAGACAATATTCCCGCCGGAACCGTTGAACTCATTTTCATTGCAGAAAAGCAGGCAATTTTCCACCACAGTGTCCACAACATTATAGAGAGAAATGCCGCTGCCGCTCAGATAGGCAATGCAGTTCTTAATGGAACATTTTTCAGGATTACGCATATAGATCCCGCCGAATGTGGAACTGGCATTAACCTTGCGTTTGTCAGAATTATATCCGCTGAACATCAAGCCGTCAATATGGAAATTTTTGAGCTTTGAACTGCGGATACGCAAAGCATCCCCCGCCAGCACTGAAAAGGTGATGCTGTGATACTGCGGAGCTCTGCGGTCACTGCACTGGATATAGATTTTTTTGTTTTCTGTGTCAAAGAAAGAAGATCCGGGAGTCTTTTCAACTTCAGAAATTGAAGGCACCTTGCGGAATTTTTTCAACGTATCCCGTTCCAGCACAAACTTGGGCATTTTATCAACGCTGCACACATAAACATTTTTACGGCCGGAAACCGGAAAAAAACGACCGGCAGGCACATCACCGCGCATATGGACCGTACCGGGAATCTTTGCCCGGATCGTAGTCGGCTTGGCGGGATCCCCCTGAAAATTGATTTCCACCTCATCCAGGTACTCACCCGGCAGGATCGTCACAGTATCCCCGGGAATCAGCTTGCGGACTGCAGTACTGATCTTACGCAGCGGTTTTGCTTCAGAAGTCCCCGGATTTTTATCTGACCCATTGGGGGAAACAAAGTATTCAGTTCCGGCCAGGACAAAAACACTCAGCAGCAACCAAAGAATACAACATTTTTTCATTACGATACCCCTTTATTGGATTTTTATGCTCTTATCTGTCCATTAAAAGCACGGCTTCGTGGGATGCCAAAGTCACTTCACCGTTGAACTCCCCGCCATCCAGCAAATCATACATTTTTTCTGAAAGGCCGATATCGGCACTCTTCCAGGTCATCGGTTCACAAGTATCGTTGACAAGAGCCACGGCCCGCTTGCCGTCAATGGTGCCTTCAATCTCACGGGGCCAGATGTTGGGCTTGACATTCATAGGACGGGCATCACGCATACGGATATTCTGAGCTTTGGCCAGTAATGCGTTGCGGTCGGCATCGATTTTCCCCAGATGATCGCTGGTCAGAGCAACCCCCGTTATAATACCGCCCAGAACCGAGATCTTGGCTTCGCTGCGGGTATAAAAAGCGTTATCCTGACGGGCCATTATCACATCGGGATCAGCACGGAACCAGCGGTCAAAGGTAAAAAAGTTTCCGAGCGTTAAACGGAATGTGTCAATAATATTGCATCCCATTCCCAAAGCGTGAGGAGCAACGCCGTGGCCATTGTAATAACGTGAAGTATCGTTGCTCACCCGGGCATTGTCGATAAGTCCGAGACAGGGGAGGAAGGGTTCAGAACATCCCATAATCAAGGCATCGGGCACAGCCTCCCGGATAGTCTTGAGCAGCAGTCTGAACGCACTGACAGAAGTTGCTTCAGGATCACGGCGGCAGCCTTTCTGTAATCCGTAAACGAGTCCGTCGAGTTTGAAGTAGGTAAATCCCCAGCTGCGGAAAGTTTTGAACACATTGACGATATGTTCCCGGGCTTCAGGATTCGTGGCATCAAGACAGGCCCAGAGATTGTCAGGAGCAGGAGACCAGCCGGGCAATACAGCTGTTTCGCCTTTTTCATTTTTTACAAACCAGTCCGGGTGTTCCCGGTAAACCCGGCTGGCGGTGGAAGCGGTCGTAGGCATAAGCCAGATACCGGCTTTCATACCGGATGCGATGATCTTTTCTGCCACCTCTTTCACGGGTGTGGGCCAGGATTCGCACTGATCCAGCCAGTCACCCTGAAATGTTTGATAACCGTCATCGATCTGCACATATTCAGCAGCATAAGGAGAACGGTTGGCTGCGAGAGCTTCAATATTTTCAAGGGTATTCTGCTGGGTCACTTCTTTGTAATAATAGTACCAGGTACAGTAACCGGTCAAATTTTTTTCGCTTTTGATTGCGGGCACGCCCATTTTCTTTGCCGCAATATCAGCGTAATCGCAAAGCAGCTGCCGCCAGTCATCCCCTTCAAGGATCACCATTTCTTCAGGCTCAGTTCCAGCTTTGATCTCAGGCTGCCATACTTCAATTGCAGTCAGACGCCGCTGCTCAAAGACAGCCCGCAGCATCGTCTGGGAACGGAAAGCGGTCACGGCACCAGCAAGAAGGTATTTTTCTTCACGGCCGACAACAATAACATTGGCAGATGAAGTATCTCCAAAATTCTGATATGAACTGGTCAATCCGGGCAGCGGATGCAGCTGAGCCATCGTTGAGTTGGTTGAATACACAACAGCATTAGCGGGCCAATCCAGTTTGATTTGGGCACGGTAACCGTTATTGAGAGATTCCCAGGTATAACTCATTTTTTTGCTCCTTATGTAATAGGTAAATTACGAATATAACGCACCATTTTTCCTTATAATTTAGCCCGGATTCAATCATTTTTCAAACACTTATTGCAAAAAAAACAGTTTTTATCCTCAGATAATGGCTCCGCCTCCTTGCAAAAGCATAATTACAATGCTATATTTTCCTCAAGATCAAAAAATCCCTGCAAAGGGAAAAATGTTCCATAATTAAAAAATTCTTAAAGGAATAAAACAATGGCTGCTATGCGCTACTCAGGAACTCTGCCGACAGGCGGTGCCGTTGAATTTGAAGTCGAAAACGGAGTAATAACTTCCGTAACCCCTATCAAAGACTCTGCTGCTCTCCCCTGGATTATGCCGGTACTGGTGGATCTTCAGCAAAATGGAGCTATGGGGCACGCATTTTCCTCCTTGCAGACTCCTGAGGATCTGCGGGCTGTGACAGAAGCTCTTTTCCGTCACGGAGTCGGCAGAGTTCAAGCTACAACAACAAGTTATCCGGTGGAAACGATTCTGAACTCCGTAAAACTCATCGCTTCAGAATGTGATAAAGATCCTGTTCTGAACAATGTTATTTTCGGTCTTTTTCACGAAGGAATCTTTATGTCCTTTGAAGAAGGCTGGCGGGGCGATCACGACCTTGAATTCATCAAAAAGCCCGACTGGGATCTTTTCAGAAAAATTGACGACGCAAGCGGCAACCGTTACATCACCGTCAACATCGGTCCCGAAGTCGAAGGGGCAATGGAATTTATTTCACACGCTGTTGAAGCCGGGAAAAAAGTTTCCATCGGCCATTGCAATCCCACCACGGAACAGATCCGCGAAGCTGTAAAACGGGGAGCTGACCGGGTAACCCATTTTGCCAATGGTGCAGCCCCTCTGCTCCACCGCTTCAAAAATCCTTTCTGGGAATTTTTGAACAATCCGGGGTTGAAACTGGGGTTGATCTGCGACGGATTCCACCTGCCGCCTGAAGTTGTGTCAGTGGCAATGAAAATCAAGGGCCGTGAGAGCTGTCTGGCTGTCTCAGATGCCAGCAGCATTTCCGGTCTGCCTCCGGGCATTTACGGCGGCGGAAAACGGCAGCTTGAACCCAATGGTTTCCTGCACGTCATCGGCAAAGATATTCTGGCAGGTTCCAGCTGCCAGCAGAATACCAGTGTCAATTTCCTTATGAAACATCTGGGATTCTCTCTGCTTCAGGCCTGGCGTCAGTGCAGCACGATTCCCGCTGCCAGCGTGGGATTGAAACTGCCGGAAGTCAAAGTCGGTGAAGAAGCCTCTTTTGTCCTTGTCCGCGAAGAAAATAATGCAGCCGTCATCGACCGTACCGTCATTGCCGGAACAGAATATCCTTTTGCAGAATACTGAAATAAGAGGATTCTTTTTAATCTATGATTATCGACTCTCACGTTCATTTCCCCTTTTCAATGTCTCTGCCGGAGTCGGAATGGGGAGCTTATCTGGTCGATCGTGCCGCCCGGAACGGCATCAATGCTCTGATCGTTTCTGATGTATTCATCAGAGGAGCAGCAGATGCGGGGGCCTATCCCGCCTCTGCTGCACTTCGCCGGGCCAATGCCTATGCAGCAGATCAAAGCAAACGCAATCCCGGCAGGCTCTATTTTCTTGCTTATCTGAATCCTCAGAATCCGGATTGGCAGAGTGAGCTTGAGCAATGCATTGCCGACGGAGCCGTGGGAGTCAAACTTTGGATTGCCTTGAAAGATGCAAGGGGCTCTCTTGACAACACTGAAGCCGTTTTGCGTAAGGCCGCCGAAAAGAAGCTGCCGGTCCTGATTCACGTTTTCGCCCGGGCAGAAGCGAACTCTCCCGGAGAAATCGACATTGCTGAATTTGTTGAGCTTTCTCAAAAAGTGCCGGAATGTACTCTTATCGGGGGACATTCCGGGGCTAATTTCCGGGAATCTCTGGGAATGTTCAAACGGGCCTCTGACAATACGTTCTGGGATATTTCCGGAACCAATCCTGATCCCTCTATGGCCCTGCAAATCGTCAGAGAAGCGGGCGCAGAAAAGGTCCTTTACGGTTCTGACGGTCCGGGAAGGAGCTTTATGGCTCAACTTCATAAAGTGACTCTTGCTCCTTTGTCAGAGAGAGAAAAGAGCCTGATCCTTTTTGAGAATGCGTTAAAAATCTACAATCTCCCGGGACTTTTTTCCGGCACACTTCCGGAACTCACTCCGGAAGTTTCACCTTTTTCCTGTTCAGAGGATCACTTTATTTTCTGCGGCAGGTGGCCCTTCTTTGAAAAAGAAGCTGTTTCAGCAGCGGCTCTTGATGAAAAATGCCTTCAACTTTCGATCGCCAAAGCTTTTACAGTCAGTTTTGACTCAATGTTCCGCATTGATCTGCTCTCTGCGAACCGGGAATTCCGCAAGGAGTGTGCGGCCTTAAAATGCCTGCATCCTTTGGCTGTTGTTGATCCGGAAGCAAAAAATATAGACGCATTGCTTGAAGATGCGGCTCAGGGACACAATGCCGGCGTCTGGTATTCCCCTGCCCTGCTGGGACAATCCCCGGACTCTCCTCAAGCGTTAAAAATGTATCGTAAATGTGCTGCTTTACAGCTGCCGGTCTACTTGAACTGCCGTTTGGGTGAGGATCGTTTCAAACACCGTTCTTTGAAACTCTGCAATGTGGGATTCAAAGATCTGGCAGGATTTTTTCAGAACGCCCCGCTTCACGACTACATTATTCAGGGTGTTGCTCCTGGTGCTGCGATTCCCCGGCAGGATTGCCGTTTCACCTTTGAAAAACTCTCCGACACTGAAAGAGGTCTTGCTGACTATCTTGAAGCAGACGGCGATAAAACACGCCTTGTCAGAGGCAGTGAATACCCTTTCAGAGAACTTGAACAATCCTTCAGAGCAGCCTTTATTTGATTCTCTCAATTCTCTATGGAATGAGGAAATAATATGACACCGACAGAATTTTCTGAACTGCGTTACGGCCTCTTTGTGCATTTCGGACTTTACAGTCTCCTTGCCAGAGGCGAATGGGTTATGAACCGGGAACAAATTTCCCCGGAAGAAATGGAAAAATACGCCAGAGCTTTCGATCCGGTATTTTTTGATGCTGATGAAATATGCCGTCTGGCAGTGGAAGGCGGTATGAAATATATCGTCTTTACCACAATGCACCACGAAGGATTCCGGATGTATCCCAGTGAGCTCAGTTATTTCAACAGTCAGCACTTCTGCCAAAGAGACTTCACCGGAGAAATCGTTGCCGCCGCCCGGAAGCACGGCTTGAAAATCGGCCTTTATCACAGCTTGAACAATTGGCACGACCAGCCGGATGCCGTTGCTGCTCTCGAAGATAAAAAGGCCTATGAGATTTTCATTTCAAACACCTTTGCCCGCTTGACCGAGCTGGTTAACCGTTACAAGCCTTTTGATATTCTCTGGTACGACGGCTGGTGGCCCTTTAATGCTGAAAATTGGCAATCCGTCAGAATGAATGAAACGATGCAAAAAATCCATTCGCCGCTCCTTTTCAACGGCCGCAACTGTCTGCCGGGAGACTTTGGGACTCCTGAGCAGCATTTGACAGCCCCTTCCCCCTGGCGTCCCTGGGAAGCCTGTGTCACCTTGAACGGCCATTGGGGATTTCATCAGGGAGATAATGAGTGGAAATCTCCTCTGGATGTGATAGATATGCTCCTGACCTGCGGCAGCGGCCGGGGCAATCTGCTTTTGAATATCGGTCCCCGGGGCGACGGTTCCATTCCGGAAAAGTCCGCATCCGTGATCCGTTGTGTGGGGGAGTGGCTGAAAAAAGGCGGCAATGAGGCCATAACAGATTGTGAACCGATGCCATTTTCTGCGACTTTGCCCCAAGAAGGGGACAGAGGAGACTGGGATTCACAGGGGCGTTTTACAGTTTCAAAGAATACGCTCTTTCTGACGTTGAAATATTTTCCCGGCAGCACCTATATTCTGACCGGGCTGCGTGCTCAAGTCCAATCTGTGACCGCCTGCGGTAAAAACCCCTTAAACTTTGTACAGCAAGGAGAAAAACTGCAGGTAGAACTGCCTGAAGTACTCCGTACTCAAACAGCCCCGGTCCTCAAATTCATTTGCGACCGTCCGCCCGTCATCTACCGTACAGGCGGTCTGAGGACACCGGCGGTTCCTCACCCCCGTTACGATCCTGTTACGCCGGATATTCAATACTGATCTGCCCCCCCAAAGGGCCGCTTAAAAATTGCCGGCACACCCCATATCTTGAAAAAAAACTACTGAAAAAACTTGAGCCGCTGCCGTACTTCATATCAGTACTGCAGCGGCTCTTTTTATAATCGGCTTTTATGCCAGGGTAATGAGAAGTTTGTTGTTTTCGTCAACTCCAGGAAGCTGGGAATGTTCACTGCCGCAGAAGAGCACTTCAAGAGAACCGTCTCCGTTCCAGTCTGCGACTCCGGCAAAAGTCCAATCTTCTCCCAGAGCTGCCGCAAGACCGGAAATGTATTCATCATCACTTCCGAGATCGGCACTCAAATTGAGATCTTTGCTTGAGACAAGCAAATCATCAAAGCCGTCGGCTTCGCCGTAATCACCGAATCCGGCACTCAGCCAGTCAGGGGTGCCCCCTGTAATGTCAACAGTGCAGTAAGATTTGTTGTTGGACTCACTGTATTCGGCGACTTTTCTCTCCCCGTCGGCTTCCACATAGAGAGTCCGCTTGCCAAGACCGGCTAATTCACTGCTCTTAAGGGTCACGGTAAAACTCTGGGCCTTTTTGGCTCCAAGAGAATTTACTGAAAGAGTTTTAAGAACTTTGGAGCCGTCATAGATCCTGACTTTTGAAGCTCCAGCGGTATATTCGCCGTCGTTAGCAACCTTGAAAGTCAACTTGACAGCCCCATTAGACGCAACGGTCGAAGCACTCACTTTGAAATCCTTGACAACCAGGTCAGCGATCTTTTTGACTGTAACAGTACCGGAAACCTTGTTGTTGGACTCACTGTATTCAGTGATTTTTTTCTCAGCGTCAGCTTCCACATAGAGAGTCCGCTTGCCAAGACCGGCTAATTCACTGCTCTTAAGGGTCACGGTAAAACTCTGGGCCTTTTTGGCTCCAAGAGAATTTACTGAAAGAGTTTTGATTACTTTGGAGCCGTCATAGATCCTGACTTTTGAAGCTCCAGCGGTATATTCGCCGTCGTTAGCAACCTTGAAAGTCAATTTGACAGAACCATTAGACGCAACGGTCGAAGCACTCACTTTGAAATCTTTAACAACCAGATCGGCAATCTTTTTGACTGTAACAGTACCGGTAGCCTGATTATTGGATTCACTGTATTCAGTAACTTGTTTGGCAGTGTCAGCAGTCACGGCAAGAGAACTCTTGCCAAGTCCCAACTCGCTGCCTTTGAGGGATACGGTAAAACTCTGACTCTTTTTAGCACCAAGAGAGTTCACTGAAAGGGTTTTGAGAACTTTAGAGCCGTCATAAATCCTGAGCTGGGAAGCAGCGGCAGTATATTCACCATCGTTAGCAACCTTGAAAGTCAGATTGACAGCCCCATTGGAACCAATGGTGGAACTGCTCAATTTGAAGTCCTTAATAACCAGGTCAGCGATCTTTTTGACTGTAACAGTACCGGAAACCTTGTTGTTGGACTCACTGTATTCAGTGATTTTTTTCTCAGCGTCAGCTTCCACGGCAAGAGAACTCTTGCCAAGTCCCAACTCGCTGCCTTTGAGGGATACGGTAAAACTCTGACTCTTTTTAGCACCAAGAGAGTTCACTGAAAGGGTTTTGAGAACTTTTGTCCCGTCATAAATCTTGACCTTTGAAGCTCCGGCGGTATATTCGCCGTCGTTAGCAACCTTGAAAGTCAACTTGACAGACCCATTAGACGCAACGGTCGAAGCACTCACTTTGAAATCCTTGACAACCAGGTCAGCGATCTTTTTGACTGTAACAGAACCGGAAACCTTGTTGTTGGACTCACTGTATTCAGTGATTTTTTTCTCAGCGTCAGCTTCCACATAGAGAGTCCGCTTGCCCAAACCAGCGAATCCATTGCCTTTGAAAGTCAGTGAAAAACTCTGACTCTTTTTAGCACCAAGAGAGTTCACTGAAAGGGTTTTGAGAACTTTTGTCCCGTCATAAATCTTGACCTTTGAAGCTCCGGCGGTATATTCGCCGTCGTTAGCAACCTTGAAAGTCAACTTGACAGACCCATTAGACGCAATGGTCGAAGCACTCACTTTGAAATCTTTGACAACCAGATCGGCAATCTTTTTGACTGTAACAGTACCGGTAGCCTGATTATTGGATTCACTGTATTCAGTAACTTGTTTGGCAGTGTCAGCAGTCACGGCAAGAGAACTCTTGCCAAGTCCCAACTCGCTGCCTTTGAGGGATACGGTAAAACTCTGACTCTTTTTAGCACCAAGAGAGTTCACTGAAAGGGTTTTGAGAACTTTTGTCCCGTCATAAATCCTGAGCTGGGAAGCAGCGGCAGTATATTCACCGTCGTTAGCAACCTTGAAAGTCAGATTGACAGCCCCATTGGAACCAATGGTGGAACTGCTCAATTTGAAGTCCTTAATAACCAGGTCAGCGATCTTTTTGACTGTAACAGTACCGGTAGCCTGATTATTGGATTCACTGTATTCAGTAACTTGTTTGGCAGTGTCAGCAGTCACAGCAAGAGTACTCTTGCCAAGTCCCAACTCGCTGCCTTTGAGGGATACGGTAAAACTCTGACTCTTTTTAGCACCAAGAGAGTTCACTGAAAGGGTTTTGAGAACTTTTGTCCCGTCATAAATCCTGAGCTGGGAAGCAGCGGCAGTATATTCGCCGTCGTTAGCAACCTTGAAAGTCAACTTGACAGACCCATTAGACGCAACGGTCGAAGCACTCACTTTGAAATCCTTGACAACCAGGTCAGCGATCTTTTTGACTGTAACAGAACCGGAAACCTTGTTGTTGGACTCACTGTATTCGGCGACTTTTCTCTCCCCGTCGGCTTCCACATAGAGAGTCCGCTTGCCAAGACCGGCTAATTCACTGCTCTTAAGGGTCACGGTAAAACTCTGGGCCTTTTTGGCTCCAAGAGAATTTACTGAAAGAGTTTTGATTACTTTGGAGCCGTCATAGATCCTGACTTTTGAAGCTCCGGCGGTATATTCGCCATCGTTAGCAACCTTGAAAGTCAATTTGACAGAACCATTAGACGCAACGGTCGAAGCACTCACTTTGAAATCTTTGACAACCAGATCGGCAATCTTTTTGACTGTAACAGTACCGGTAGCCTGATTATTGGATTCACTGTATTCAGTAACTTGTTTGGCAGTGTCAGCAGTCACAGCAAGAGTACTCTTGCCAAGTCCCAACTCGCTGCCTTTGAGGGATACGGTAAAACTCTGACTCTTTTTAGCACCAAGAGAGTTCACTGAAAGGGTTTTGAGAACTTTAGAGCCGTCATAAATCCTGAGCTGGGAAGCAGCGGCAGTATATTCACCATCGTTAGCAACCTTGAAAGTCAGATTGACAGAACCATTAGACGCAATGGTCGAAGCACTCACTTTGAAATCTTTGACAACCAGATCGGCAATCTTTTTGACTGTAACAGAACCGGAAACCTTGTTGTTGGACTCACTGTATTCAGTGATCTTTTTCTCAGCGTCAGCTTCCACATAGAGAGTCCGCTTGCCAAGACCGGCTAATTCACTGCTCTTAAGGGTCACGGTAAAATGCTGACTCTTTTGAGATCCAAGTGAATTGACTGAAAGGGTCTTCAGGACTTTGGTGCCGTCATAAATCCTGACCTTTGAAGCACTGGCTGTATTACTGCCTTCATTCATAACATCAAAAGTCAGGGTAACAGACCCATTGGAAGCAATGGTGGACGGACCGATCGTGAAGTTTTTGACAAGCAGATCAAATGGCTTACTGACTTTTTCCGTTTCAATCTCAAGTTCGCCGCAAGCCATACCACTATCTTTAACGGTCAGTTCCAAATAATATATACCGTTGGCATAACTGGTGAGATTATTTGAGGCTTCGTCTCCGGAATTAAGGGTTTTCAGGTATGTTCCGCTTTCGTTATAGAGCTTGAGCGTAAGAGTATTGTCATCGGAATTTTCATCATATTCGACTGAGATAGTAGTTTTGCCTTTTTTGTCAAATTTCACCCAGTCAACAGTATCTGCCAGACCGTAGTCAGTGCTTTGGGCTTTGGATTTGCCGCAAAGCCAGAAATTGTAATCCTCGCCCCAAACCAATGTCGCCGCTGAAGAACGGCTGTTATCTTTTACTTCTTCCGACCCCATAAAACCATCGAATCCGAAGTTGTTGTAAACTCTGATCCCAGCGTTTTTGAATCTACTAAGGGAGCTTTCTGACAAGCTGAATTCATCCGCATCATCATCGTCAGTGATGCCGATCCAGCCGGACCCACTGATATTTTCCAAGGAGCTGATGGAGACAGAATTTTCCCTGCCGTAGGCATACCGGTAGTCAAAGTTGATTCCGCCGTTAAGAATCAATTTGTCACTTCCGCTACCGAAATCAATATTGCCCTCGGTGCAGAAAACGCTCTTTGCACCGATGTTCAAAGTATCGTTTCCGTCTCCGAAGGATAATTCGCCTACATTCCGGTAATCGGTGTCCCCTATTGTCATAGACATCTCAGATCCGGCACCGGAAATAACAATGCTATCGTTACCTGAGCCGAAATTGAGATAACCGAAATAGATATTTCCGGCGTTTTTGATTTCAATGGTGTTGCTGCCATTGCCCATTTCGATACCTTTGATGTCTATTATACCGGAGGTGGCAAGGATCTTGTCATCGCCTTCACCGCCGTTAATGACAAATCCGCCCCACAGTTCGTTGCCGCCCTGGATTTCAACAGTATCGTTGCCGCTCCCCAGAGAAATTCCCCGTTCATTCCAGATGTTTGTCATCGCATCTTCGGAAGATGATGAAGCACCGAAGAAAAGTTTGTCATTGCCGCTGCCCAAATCAATAGGGCCTGTAAACGAACGGCCTTTATTGGGGCTGAATGTAATCACATCGTCCCCGATACTGCCGGTGATGCCTTGGAATTTTGCTCCGGAAGGCAGATTGGAAAAGTTCTTTTCATAGCCTGCATAAGTGACAGCATCAATACCGCCAATCGTAATATTAACAGGCTGGTTCAACACGGCAGCAGCAAAATCAGCAAGGGTATCGGTCTGTTCGGCGTGTTCTGTCCCATAAACGATATGGCCGACCTCGTGGCTGATCACATCAACGACACTTTCCACGGCAGCTGCGGCATCGACCATAACGAAGGCATTATCGCTTTTATTCTGATTGCCCCTGTCAATGGTTTCTGCAATTCCAGCAAAATCACCATATTCAGCAAAAGCATCCGTTTGTCCCACAAACACCGTTGAATACTCTTCGATGACCGGTTTCTGAGCGGTAAAAATAACTTCACCGTTATATTTTTCATTCAGTGCTGCAACGATTTGTGCAATTTTTTCTTCAGAAAAACCAGAGGACGCAACGAAAATCTGTTCAATATTGAGCAGTTCTCCTTTATAAAAGGTTTCTGCACCGTCAAAGTCGAGGTACACATACTGTTTTTTATTACCTGAACTCATAATAACCTCCGTTATTGACAAATTTATACAAAAAAACAATATCGTCGGTAATATAGCATACAAAGCAGCAAAATACAAGCTGTCACGCTGACATATTCTCTTGTTTTTTACTTTTGCGAAACCAAATTGCGGATTTCCCGGTCATTTCCGGCAAAGACAGAATTACAATTCGATTTTCCGGTAAGAAAATCCGGTTGAAGAATATTCGATCTGGATCATATTTCCATTGCGGGTCACAGAACCGGAACAGCACTGCCCCAAGCCATTTTCATCAACTTTAAGAAAATGCTTGTGCACGTGACCGCACAAAACAAGGTCTATTTGTTTTTCTTGAACAAGTTTGACCAATTCCCCCTGTCCGAAAAGAGCGTGCCGCACTCTGAGCCACTTATTGTCTTCAATCAATGGATAATGGGTCACAAGAATACGGGGCAACTTCTTTTCGGCAGAACAGAATGAAGCAATTTTTTTACTGTCAGCTTTATGAACAAACCCCCAGGAACACAACAGATTGGAAGGACGGGAAGTATTGAGCATCAAAACTTCCGCCCCCCCAAGCTCCAGCCGGCAGGGCATATCGTCAAAGGTAAAACGCTTCTGATTGACCTCAAATACCGTCTCTTTCATCGCCCGCACACACCAGGGACGGCGAACATAACAATCGTGATTTCCCGGCGTATACACCAAAGGAACGTCTGAGTCGATCAAAGGCTTCAATATCTCCTTTACCCGTTCAAACTCCCCTGGTTGCCCGGAACTTGTAAGATCTCCGGTGCAGACAGCAAGATCAGGTTTACAGTCAAGGATATACTCCACAGCCTTTTGCAATTTTGACAGATCGTGCTGAAAACGGCGGCGGAAGCGGTAATTAAAGACTCCCACCCACCGTTTGTCAAAGTAGGCCATCCAATCCTCGGCGGGACCGCCGCCGTGAGGGTCGGAAAAATGAATAATTTTCATTTCAGATCCTTAAATCTCCACCACAGTTCCGGGAGCTACAGGCAATGCACCATTGGGAGATGTGATCCAGACAGTCACTGCCGAAGGATTATAAGCCCTGCGGCCATCAGCGGAAGTCACCAGGGCACGGAACGCTTTGATATAACGGGCAAGTTCAATATTTGTCGCATACCACACATTTTCCTTACCAGCGACCTGATCGGCAAAACGTTCCATATCGTCCCAGTTTCCGGCGTTGCCGAACTCATAGGAGTGTCCCCAGACATAAAAAACCCCCAAGCCGAAACGGTAATTCAAAAATCCGGGGATAAACTCCATCATATCCCGGTGGTGACAGGTGGGATGCCACAGAAGCAGATCATTAGGCAGCGAGAATGTTCTGGTCGAAACCGTTGTCCGGCAATATTCGATACCGCAGTTCCGCAATATTTCCACCACTGCATCATCTGATGAACCGTAAGGATAGGACATTCCAGTCACAGGATAAGAGACATATTTCTCAAGCAGTTCTCTATCCTGCCACACTTCACGCATCACTTCAGTACGGGGCAGCCGTTCCAGAAAGGGGTGAGTAAATCCGTGACAGGCGACTTCGTGTCCGGCATAAAGAGTACGGAGTTCTTCAAAAGCAACTTTAATGGGAGAATTCAACATACCGGCATTGAGATGAAAAGTTCCCTTCAAACCGTGATCGTTAAAGATCTGAACAAGTTTTCTGTCAAAATCTCTGCCGTCATCGTAACTGAGAGTCAAAGCCTTCGTCCGGCCGCCGGGAAAAGTGATACGGATTCCCATTTTTCAACTTCCTTTATTTTTTTCCTGCGGGGACAGCCCGCATAATATTGACCGGTTGTTTGGGATTATAAAATCCCAGTTCGGCTTTATCCGCATCGAACGCAACTCTGGTACGCCACCCGGGCCCTTCAACATTGATATAACGGGCATAATAAAGCTCATTGCGCTTGGTAAAACCGTTACATTCAAGAGTCCGGTAGGACTTCTTTTCCCCTTTACGGAAAAATTCAGCTTTGAGGGGGAAATAGTGATCCGCCGAAATCCACACCTTGACCGTTTCCTTTTTATCGCCGCTTTCAAGCAGCATAACCCGGCAGGGAGCCATACTCAAAGATTCCCGGGGAAGTTCTTTGAGAAGTTTGCCGTGCAGAAATCCCAAAGTCAAATCCGTCGCCCGCAGGCCGACACGGTCAAGAACTTTGGCAGAACCGGCAAGGGCAGTCACAGCAGCACTCCCGCTTTTGTGAGACTGAGAAATAAGCAGCGAATCCCGGTTATCTATCAGCAGCTGGGCCGTAAAACGCTCTTTCTGGATAATAATACCGAAATACAATGGGGTATTTTCCACACGCCCCCCCCGGCGGCGGTGCTGAATAACTCCGCTTAACTTGGAATAAGTTCCGGTACTGCGGAAATTACGCACAGCATTCATAAATGCCTGACTGCTTTCCTCTTTGGCCGCCTGAGCGGAAAAAGCAAGCAGAAGTCCGAAAGTCAAAAGCAGAAATTTTTTCATTTTCATTTCCCTTCAAAAGCGACAGCCTCAGCCTCTTCGAGGCGTTTGACAAAGTGAAAAGTCAAAGCATTTTTCACCTCATCAGGCAGTTCTTCGTGATCTTTGCGGTTTTCATCCGGCAATATAACATCGGTAATTCCGGCACGCATTGCGGCAACGACTTTTTCTCTGATGCCGCCCACAGCAGTTACCCGTCCGGTAAGGGTGATTTCCCCTGTCATCGCAAGTTTTTTACGCAAAGGAACTTGACGCAGACAGGAAATAAGAGCCAGAGAAAGAGTCACACCGGCCGAGGGACCGTCTTTCGGAGTTGCCCCGTCGGGAACGTGAATGTGAAAATCATTGGTATTGAAAAACTCAGGATCAATATTCCACTTGGCACATCTGCCGCGGACGAGACTGAAAGCAATTGAAGCGGACTCCTCCATAACCTTGCCGATGGAACCGGTGACCTTCATATTTCCTTTTCCGCCCGTTATGGAAATGATTTCCACAGGCAGAGTCACCCCGCCCGCACCGGTCCAGGCCATACCGGTAGCCATTCCGGGAGCCATATTCTGTGCTGCGGTATCCTTAAGGAACCTGGGAGCACCCAAAAGTTCCCGGACCATATCACTGCTGACAGTCAGCGGAGAATCCATATCAATTTCATCCGCAACAGCTTTCCCTGCCAGACGGCGGCAAACCCGGGCGATCGTCTGTCCGAGATTACGGACACCGGCTTCCATTGTATATCCTTCAATAACAGAGTCCAGAGCAGCAGTGGTGAATTTGATCTGCTTGGGAGCAAATCCGCATTCCACGCTTTCCCGTTTCACAAGATAACGCTTGGCGATTTCCCGTTTTTCCACTTGGGTATATCCGGAAAGACGGATGATTTCCATACGATCCCGCAAAGGAGCCGGAATCTGCTCCTCAACATTGGCAGTCGCAATGAAAAAGACTTTGGAAAGATCAAATCCCAGTTCAAGGAAGTTGTCATTAAATGAAAAATTCTGTTCCGGGTCAAGAACTTCAAGCAAAGCGGAGGCCGGATCCCCCCTCATATCGTGAGCCAGTTTATCCACCTCGTCGAGCATAAAAACCGGATTGCGGCTCCCGGCACGTTTGATATTCTGTATGATCCTGCCGGGCATAGCCCCGACATAGGTTCTGCGATGTCCCCGGATCTCAGCTTCATCGTGCACACCGCCCAGAGAAACACGGATAAAATTACGCTGCAAGGCCTTGGCAATGGATTGACCGAGAGAGGTTTTTCCCACACCGGGGGGGCCCACCAGACAGAGAATGGGGGCCTTACGCATATCCTCATTGCCCTGTGCCTTATTAAGCTGCAAAACGGCGATAAATTCAAGAATTCGTTTTTTCACATCCTCAAGTCCATAGTGATCCGCATCAAGGATCCGGGAAGCAACTTTGGTATTGAGTCTGTCTTCAGTTTCCACCATCCAGGGCAGATCCAGCATCCAGTTGAGATAGTTGTAACTGATATGGTATTCAGGAGCCATTGTAGGAATCTGCTGCATACGGGCAAATTCTTTTTTAATGGTCTCAAGTACATTTTCGGGAGCGGCACACTCCTCAATGCGTTTTTCCATTACGACCAGATCGGGATTGCGGCTGTCCTCATTGAGTTCTTTCTGAATAACTCTGAGCTGTTCACGCAAATAAAATTCCCGCTGGGATTCGCCCATTGCCTCGTGGACTTCACTTTGGATCCTGGCACTGAGCCGGGTGGTTTCCAATTCCCGGTTGAGCAGAACAGCCAGCATATCCAGCCGTTCGGGGATCGAGGGATTGATCAGAAACCAGAGTTTTTCCTCGTAACTGAAATTCAATGCTTCTACGATCAGATCCATAGCCCGTACAGGAGTTGGGGCATTATTGACCGCAACGGCAAGTTCTTCAGAAAGACCGGGCAGCATAGAACTCAGCTCAAGAAAACTTGCAACCAAAGCTCTGAGTCTGCCGGTTGTTTCCTGTTCGCTCATTCCGTTGTCATTTTCCTGAACAGGAGAAACGTCAACAGCCACTGCGCCGTTAAGTTCCCGGAACACATTGTTGCAGCGCACGCGTTTGATACCGCGGACAACGATCCTGACGGAGCCGTCCGGCATATCAGCACGCTGCAGGACCCGGAACAGCACACCGACCTTGGTTCTTTTCCGGTTATCCCAGGTAAAACTTTCGGGTTCTCCGCCGAGCTCCTCAAACCGGGCATCTTTGGGAATTTCCGGAAAGACGACCATTGTCCGGCTGCCTTTCATCGCAGCTTTGAGCGAATCCATATTGGCCCGACCGTCTACATTAAAGGGAAGCAGACTGAAAGGATAAAGCACCAGACCGGCGGTCTGCATAAAGTAGGTGCGTTCGCCGGAAACAGCAGGACCGACAGCAATGGTAATGTTATCAGCAATCGCCATAGATCACATCACTTTCCGGCAAATTCTGCAGGAATTTCGGTATAATTGCACTCTTTGAGGAATTCCTGCATTTTTTCCAGAGACACAGCACCGCCGGTGGCAGTAGCAGAACGCAAGTTGAAGTTGCTTGAAGCACCGCCCAATTCCATTGCTGAGGCAAGATCCCATTCCTGATGCAGAGCATAAATCACTCCGGCGGCAAAGGCGTCCCCTGCCCCGGT
Source organism: Lentisphaerota bacterium (assembly GCA_015061745.1). GTDB lineage: Bacteria > Verrucomicrobiota > Lentisphaeria > Victivallales > Victivallaceae > UBA1784. Next base: position 30,722 of record SUWB01000020.1, read on the forward strand.
ACTGCCCACAATATCAGCTTTGGCAATATCACAGGAAGGACGATAGATAAATTCGCCGTTCTTCTGTTTGCCGGCGGCACCTTCGGGGAAGTGGATCACGGCGGTTTCCCGTACGCCGTTTTCCAGCAGGAAATCGACAGCTGCGGGCAGATTGGCATAATTCATAGTCCCATCGCTTTTACGCAATTCGATACCGCTGCAGCTGGCACATTCGATCTCATTGACGATCAGGATGTCGATATAGGGCAACGCGGGCATAACAACGGCACGGAATTTTTCAGGAGCATCGCTGACAAAGTCAACAACGGTTTTGTAGCCTTTTTTCTGCATAAAGTCAAGAGTTCTGGCAGCTTCGGTACCGTATTCAGCATCGGCACGATCCATTTTTTCCAAGAGCAGCAAATAGGCAAGGTAGAAAAATTTTGCCGGAGCATCAATGGTCCGAACATCCTCAAAACCGTATTCAGAACAGGCTCCGCGGCAGTGAAAAAATGTCCGTTTGCCGTTTCCGGACATCACATCAGTGTAACTGGTGGGCAGAGCAGAATCTTTGATCATATAAGTACTGTCGATCTTGCGGGCGGCGATTTCGTCAAGAACAAACTGCCCATCCTCGTCATTTCCGATACGCCCTGCGGCATAAAGGGGCAATGCAGGATCCATTGCGGCGATATCAAAAGACACATTGGCAGGTCCCCCGCCGGTACTGCGGATCTGGGATGAAATATTGCACAAAGTCCCTTCTTCAGGAAAACGGTCAATGAGTTTCACCTTATCAATGACCCAATTTCCGGCACAGATGATTCCATTTTTCATAAGTATTGTTCCTCAATTATTTTATCATTTTTTGATGTTAATTTTTTAAGATGCCGCCTGCGGTAAAATTCTTGTTTCCGGAAACAAAAAATTCCTCATCACTGATGCGGCCTGAGCAAGCGATGACATCTCCCAGTTGTCCGGCGGACTGAAAATTGATTTGGAGTTCAAAAATCCGTTCGTGCGCTCCCGGTTGAAGATTATTGAGCACATTTTCAATATATCTTGCATAAACGGCATTATTCAAATGGGCATTGAGGTCGATATCGGCAGCACCAACGGTAAATTCACTGACCCGTCCTGCCTCAACAGGCGTAAAACGTTCAAATTTCTCAAAGTACCGGGGTTTATCCGGATTCTCGGGCAAAGGCTCGGTAAAGACTTTATCCATAGCAAGGGGGCGGTAGGTATTTCCGTCCAGCATCACCCAGGCAGAGGAGCCCTGCACCAGATCTTCATTCCCGCACGAAATACGGTATTCACGGTGGGCCTGCAGCCGATCGTGTCCGGAAGGATAGGTCAAAAGCTCCAATTTTTCCTTGAGAACAGGAAAACGCAATATTCTGATCCTGAGTTTTGAAAGAACCCAAATTCTTTTGTTTGCAATAAGATCTTCCATACCGCACCCCAGCAATTCGGCGTGTTCGGCGGCAATATCCTGCAGACAATCCATCAACAGCTGCAGTTTCATACAGCCGTTAACACCGCACTCGTGATGCCGCACAAGATGGGGCCTCTGGTAAAATTCCGGTAAATCACTCATTGTTATGCAAATTCTCCTGTTCTTTTACATTATAGATAATATAGTACCTGAAACACACATTTTCAACTTATATACGCCTTGATTTTTGCCTTAAATGGGGTTATTTTATAAAATTAATAATTTCTCACAAAAAAACACAGGGTAAAAAAATTGACATACCTGCAGGGCAAACATATTGCAAAGCTGCGCAAACTTACCGGTGAAGCGATAGGCCGTTTTGAAATGATCCGTGAAAACGACCGCATTCTTGCGGGACTTTCTGGCGGTAAGGACAGTTTTATCCTGCTGCATCTGCTCCACCACTTTCAGGCGGTGGCTCCGGTAAAGTTTGAAATCATCGCAGGTACTTTTGATCCCGGTTATCCGGAATTCAACACGAACGCAATTACCGAATATTGTGCAAAGCAGAATTGGAACCATAAAGTCATACATCTGCCTATGGCAGAGATACTTGCTGAAAAAAATCAGGCTTCTTCCCCTTGCGGCTTGTGTTCCCGTCTGCGCCGGGGAAAACTTTACGGGCTGGCCAATGAATTAAACTGCAACAAACTTGCTTTGGGACAGCACCTTGATGATTTGATCGCTTCATTCTTTATGAGCCTGTGCAGGGGACAGGGTATACGCACGATGGCTCCTGTGGCAACACCTGACGATCCGGCACATCCTGTTATCATCCGCCCCCTGTGTCTGATTCCGGAAAGTATGCTCATTTCCACAGCCCAAGCCAACGATTTTCCGACAGCCGGCGGCTGCCGCTATGAAGAACTGCTCCTTGAGGGAGACAGAGCCTACTTCCGCAACCTGGCAGACACTCTGACAGAAAAAGTCCCGGACTTCAGAAGCAACTTCATCCGCTCTCTGGGACACATAGAGCCGGAGCATCTGATGATAACTCCGGCTCTGTTAAAGAAATTTCAATAAATATCAGCGGGAGGATTTCCCGTTTTTTGACATCCCCCAGGCATCGCGGTAAGGCTGAGAGGCAGCAGGATTGACACTTCCTTTAATGCGCCCGGAACCGTCGCGAAAAACGGTCCGGTGCCCTTCTTTATGAGCAGATCCTTTGATCCTGCCGGAACTGTCACGGTAAACTGTTCTGTTCCCTCCCACAGAAGTTGAGGAACCTGAAATCCGTCCGGTTTTGTCCCGGTAAACCACACGGTGTCCTTCTTTTTGAGAAAAACCGCTGATCCTGCCGGAACTGTCACGATAGACAGTTCTGTTTCCCATTTGTGACGCAGAGCCCACAATGCGGCCGGAACCGTCACGGTAGACAGTCCGGTGTCCCTCTTTGGTGGCCCGTCCCACAATGCGCCCGGAACTGTCCCGGTAGAGAGCCGGATGTCCGGCCCCCAAGAGCAGCACAGCAAAAATGATCAAAAGAAAAGCCTTCAGCATCGCAATTACCTCACAAGGAAGATATCACGGACGGCATTGGCATCTGAGGCAGCCAGGACTTCAGACACCTTTTCAGGATTGGTCAACACACCTGCGACCTGAGCCACAAACTGCAAATAGGGCTGAGTGGCATCTTTGGGACAGAGACTCAAGATAAAGATGTGAGTCGGATCATCGGGCCGATCCTCAACCGGACATCCTTTGCGGGAAATACCGATTGCAGCCACAAGTTTCTGAGTTCCATTGGTCCGGGCGTGAGGCAGAGCCACACCGCCGGGCATACTGGTTGACATAATAGCTTCACGTTCAAGGACATCCTTTTCGCAGAGATCGGCATCTTTCAAAACGCCATTCTGCATCAGTCTGCCCACAAGTTCTTTAATGGCATCGGCTGTATTTTCAGCTTTCAGATTAAAGACCACCGCATCGGGAGAAAGCACACGGTCAATGCGTAAAGCATCCTTTTTCTTTCCCGGAACCTGAGCTTCAGCAGAAGCCACAGCATTTTCCAACCCGCCGGGAGCAGCAAACTCTTTGAGGGTGGTCATTGCGTGATGGATTTCCACAAAAGTTTCATACATCACAGTACGGATAAGCACCGCTTCACCGGGACTGGATTCAAACTTAAAGGTGTTGCCGGAACGAATGAGAGTAAAAGCGATGGCATCACGGCGGAAATGAGTCAGACCGTCTCCGCGTCCCAGTTCGTTATGACGGAAACCTTCACGGCGGAACTTGTCAAGCATAAGGTTGAGCACAAAATCCCGGACAGCCTCAGAAGGCAGTTCGTAGAAAGTATTGACAGCTTCTTCTTCCTCCACATCCTTTTTGACACCCTTCTTCTGGATTCCCAGAACCGCAGCCAGAAGCGGCGGAGCCACCAGTGTGGTGAAAAGAGTCATCATAATGGCAATACCAAAGAGCTTGGAGTCGATCACAGGAACTTTGACGCCGTTGAGCGTCATCATCGTAGTGGTACCGATACCGGCAATGATAAGAGCCACTTCTCCGCGGGGGATCATTCCCATACCGATGCGGACAGCTCCTACAAAGTTGAAGTTCATAAAATAGGCGGGAACAGCACAACCGACGATCTTGGTCAAAACTGCGATCGCAGAATAAATAAGTCCCCATTTCAAAACATCACCGTCACTGAAAACACGGATATCCACCAACATACCCATTACCACAAAGAAAATGGGAACAAGGAAGTTGGAAATACCTTCAAGCTGGTGCTGAACAGCAAAAGAGATATCGGTTTTTGAAAGACTCAAGCCCATAACATAAGCTCCCACAATCATCGCAAGACCTGCCTGTTCAAAAAGACCGGCAAGCAGCAGAGAAAGACCGAAAGCCAGAATGGCATAAGTTCCGGACGGGGGGAAGAACTTGAGGAATTTTGCGATTTTATGGGCAAAAATCAATCCGACAGCGGTCACACCAAGCCAGATGCCGACACTCTTGATAGCAATGCGGCCGATCTGTCCCCAGTCAATGCTGCCGCCGGAACCGGCAACGCCCACAATACCCATAACGATTGCAAGGCAGATGATACCCAGCACGTCGTCAATAACGGCTGCGGCAAGAATGGTCGTACCTTCGGGGGAGTCGATCCGTTTTTTCTCTGAAAGAATACGGGCCGTGATACCCACAGAAGTAGCTGTACAGAGAATACCGAGAAAGAGACAGCGGGGATCCATAAAGCCCACCTTGAACATCATCATCCCCAACAAGTCTCCAAAGGCGAATGAGAAAATCACACCGCCGATACCGACGATGGTTCCCACAACACTGTAACGGAAAAACATCCGCAAGTCAGTTTCAAGACCGGACATAAAAAGAAGAACGATAGATCCCAGTGTAGCCAATGAGTAAAGCGGTGTAGAGACCGGCAGCTTTGCCCCTTCGATCAAAGGGAAAATACCGTGTTCAAATCCGTGCAGAGGGATACCAACACCACCAAGGACAAAGGGGCCGATGATAATACCGGCGATCAATTCGCCAAGCACTGAAGGAACTTTCATCTTTTGTGCTGCAATGCCGCAAAAGCGGGCTGCAAACAAGATGACACCGATTTGGATCGCCAAAGCGGCAATCTGAACTGCAATGGGCAATTCTTCTTTCATTTTCAAATCCTCAACTTTGCCTTATTTCCGGCCGGAAATATATTTGATATCACGGTACACGGAAACGTTAAAAATAATACTGTTTCTCTCAGGGAAAACAGCCTTGAAAAATATTTACATAATATAACACTGAACGGGTATTTTTTCAAGGAAAATATTAAGGTTTCTTTGAATGATTTTCTGATTTCAATGCCCTTCACGCCGCTTCAGAAGGTGTGTCGATCACTTTCATCGTTTTCCACTTGCCCTGACGGTAGCGCAAATAAAAGACAACTCCGCAAATAACGACGTAAATCACACTGATCGTCCATACGCCCCAGAGACACCACCCTCTTGAATAAGGTGCAAAAAGGTTGATGAACCACTCCTGCCGGTAAGCTGCAAAAAGAGCAAGACAGGGGAGTACATAGGTAAAAATCGCAAGCAGGGCGTGAGTTATCATTGAAAAACGGGTATCTCCGGCACTTTTGATAGCACTGCTGTAAATGATAAAAAGAGCATCAAACAGCAAATATCCCGTAATAAAACGGAGCATCGTTCTGCATTCTGCGGTAATCTCAGGCGAAACTTTTGAAAAAGCCAGCAGCAGCGGGTCGGGCCAGAAAAAGAAGATCACAGCCAGCACAGCAATGTAGCACACACCGAGCACTCTGGCACTGCGTACGGAACGCTCCCCGCGGGGAATATCCTGAGCTCCCACAGACTGCCCCACAAGGATCCCGACTGTCTGCCCGATACCGAGAAGCGGCGTATATGCCAGACTGTTTATTCCGAAAGCGATCCCGGAAGCAGCAAGGGCCACAGAGTCCACCTTTCCCTGAAGAATGACAAACACCTGAAACGCGATCAAGTCAATAGCCAGCTGGATCCCCGTCGGCATACCGAAACGCAGCAAACGCTTGAAAAGAGCAAAGTCAAAGCATTTTCCGAGCCCATATTTCTTCCAGCCGGAACACAGCAGTACAGCCACAAAAACAAGCACTGCCATAAATCCTCCGATAATCGTCCCGTAAGCAGCCCCCCGGATTCCCATTTCGGGGAATGTCACAGTTCCCAACAGAGGAACAGTAAAACTCTTTCCGTAAATAAGCAGATAGTTCAAAGTAATATTCATTACGGTCATAAAGATATTTACCCCCAGAACCAGCATCACCTTTCCCCGTCCGCTCCAGAAATTCGACAGAGCGATAAAAAGCAAATTGGCGACAGTTCCGGTTGCGATGATCTTGTAATAAATGACCTCAAGAGAACGGACTTCCGCCCCGTGCCCGAAAGCATCAAAGATCTCCTGAGCAAAAAATGAAGTTCCCCACATAAACAGTCCGCCGATCACTGCGATCCAGATCCCCTGCCATACGGCACTGCCGATCCGGTGGTACTCTTTGGCTCCGTAATACTGAGCCACAAATGCACCGCTGTACCCGACCGTTCCGACAAAAAGACAGGAAAAGGAAAAGGCACTTAAACCGGCAGGAAATGCTGCGGCCATAGTCATATCCGAATATCCGGCCAGCATTGCCCGGTCAACAAAAAGATTCACTGCGTGACTGGCACTTGAGAGCACCAAAGGCAGGGCTATTGTCAAAACTTCCTTAAAGTTTCCATTCTTAAAAAGATTCTTCATTCTCGTCCTGTTCAATAAATCAAAAAAATGTACATCTGTTTAATATACCACTTACACAGGAATAAAGCAAGAAAAATCCCCTACTTTATTACAAAAGGCCTTGACACACCCCTTTTCAGGATGTATATTCTACAAAACAGACATTCCAATATTGATAAATTAAGGAACTTTTATTATGTCCAATTTCGGTGATCTCATACAAGAGTATTATGTTGACAAATTCCGGCAAAACGCCCAATTGCGTAAAGAAAAACTCAGCCGACTGAAGACACCGGAAGATGTCTATGCCTATATTGCCGAACTCCGGCAAAAAATTAAAAAGGCTTACTCCTTCCCTGAAGAAAAATGTCCTTTGAATGTCCAACATTGCGGCACCATCAAAGGTGACGGCTACCGCCTTGAAAAACTGATCTATTACAGCCGTCCTGACTTTCCGGTCACGGCCAATCTCTATGTTCCTGACAATGCAATTCCCGGCAAAACGCCTGCATTGATCCACGTTTTGGGACACGCCCTCAACGGCAAAGCAAGCAAAGAATACCAGACTGTCGGTATTTCTTTCTGCCGCAAAGGGTATATGGTACTTATGCCCGACCCCATTGGTCAGGGGGAAAGGTTCAGTTTTCCCGACCTTCCCGGTTTTCAGAATGTCCGGGAACACAACCTGTTGAACCGCCGTCTTCTTTCCATTGGCGACAACGTTGGTGCCTGGCGTATTTGGGATGCCATCAGAGGTGTCGATCTGCTCCTTGAAAGAGAAGAAACCGATCCGGAACGTGTCGGTGTTACCGGCAACTCCGGCGGCGGTACGATGACCACTTTGCTCAATGCCGTCGAACCCCGTCTCAAAGTGGCGGCCCCCAACTGTTATATTACCAGCTGGCTGCGTCTGGTGGAAAACGAACTTCCTGTGGACGGCGAACAAATCGTCCCCGGTTTTGCTGCTGACGGCGGAGAAATGGCAGACTTGCTCATTCTCAAAGCTCCGAATCCCTTGTTGATTATGGGTGAAAAAGATGACTTCTTTGATATCCGGGGAACCCGTGAATCTTATGAAGATGTGAAAAAAATCTACACTATACTGGGTTATCCCGAAAGGGTACGTCTCTATGTCGGCGGTCTGGATCACGGTTATCAATATGGAGCCCGTCGGGCTGCATACGGATTTTTTAATGAATTTTTCAATGTTGACAGTGATGATACAGAGCCGGAAGTCCAGACCAGAACTCACGAAGATATCGCCTGCATCCCGGAATACAACATTACCAAGCTCCCGGGAGCAATTACCGCCGATCAGGCTGTCCGGACAAAAGTCCGGGAGTACGCGGCAAAACGTCCCGCCCGCAGCAAAGAGGAGATCAAACGTCTTCTGGCTGAAACTTTGAAACTCGAGATCCCCTCACAGGCCCCCACATACCGGCAGCTGCGTCCCAAATACGGTACAGAGCTTCACGATTCCCGTTTCGGTATTGAAACAGAGCCTAACCTGATCACGACGCTCCATTTGCTCAATGCGGCTTCTTATATGCACCTGCCTTCCGGAAAGAGTGCAGAGCTTTATATCCCGCACCAGAAAAGTGTTGAAGAAATGAAAGAGCGTTCCCCCAAAGCCGACACGCTCCGTTTCGGATTTGATTACCGCGGCGTCGGAGAATCCAATCCCAATGGATGCGATCAGGGAGCTTGGGTTGAAGCGGAAGCCTTCTTCGGCCTCTACCGGAGAGATTATCACTATGATGCAATGGCAAGACTTTTGGGCTTTTCAGTTCTGGGCAAACGGACTGAAGATGTAATAAAAGCCATACTTCTTCTGAAAGAAGCCGGTATCGAAGAAATTACACTGACCGCCTCCGGCATCGGTATGTACCCGGCCATTCTGGCAGCACTCTTTTCTCCCGTCAAAGTCAAAACAGCCTTTGAGAACCGCTGTCGTACTTTCCTTGAAAGTTCTCTGAATGGAACGGACAACCTGCCGCAGTCAATGACGCCCTTCAACATTCTGGGGATCACGGACTTCGATGAACTCCAATATTTCGTGGAAGAATAAGTCCAGATAAGCAAAAAAGATTCTTTGCGTGAAGATATTGACAGAATAGTTTATATATTCACTATCAAAGGCAAGTAACAACTAAAGGACATATTTTTGCAAACGCTGTCAGCCATTCTTATTTTGGCTGCGGCGATACCCAAATCTCTACATTACCGGACACTCTGCCAGGAACTCACAACTCCTGCGGGCCGCCGGGCCGTGCAATGAACGGCCGACTGGTTTCAACCGGAAAACTGCTTTAACAGGCATCACAAATTTCGTAAGATTATGAACAGCATTTGTATCGTCGAATGCTGTTTTTTATTGGCTCTGTTCCCGATAAAGGTCGGTAAAAGAAGTTGTGTGGGGGGGGCGGGAGGAAAGACCGAAACGTCGGCTTCGTTGTATTTGCTTGCCCGCCCTGTCACGGCGTAGTGCAGCGAAGACGGAAAAACTTTTTCAGCACAATGCTTTTGCAAGATTTGCCAAAGCATTGTGCCGCTAAAAGATATTGAGAAGGAAAAGCTCCCTCATATGGAGAACAGAGCTTTTTGTTTAACAGCAGTGAATGTCCACAATACTGAGCTGAGGCTGTTCGATTCCCTGATGATTATTGAGCTGAGGTGTTGCCAATATATCGCAGGTATCCACTGTAAAGTTGGCCACATTCTGATTGAATGCGATAAAGTCAAGAGAAACATTCCCCTGACGCATAATTCCACGGGTATGACTGCCGCCGCAAGTCGCACTGCTCCTGACGATCTGAACGTCGTTGAACCGGAACACAGGCTTGGGATTGCTGTGTCCAAAGGGAGACAACTGAAGCAGGTAGTCAAAAAACTCTCTGGTCAATTCAGAAAAATGCACCTCACCGTCGTAAGAAACAGAACTTTCAAGATCGGCAGTATTGATCTGGTTGCTGATTTCTTTATTCATCAAATCAAAGAAATCAGCAATTTTTTCAGTTTTAAGCCCCACGCCGACCGCCATCGGATGACCGCCGTAACGTTCGAGCAGATGAGCACTCTTTGAAAGTACTTCAACCAGATTGAGATTGGCAATACTGCGTCCGGAACCGTATGCAACATCCCCTTGTACAGTCAGCACAATGGTAGGCCGGTTGTACTCCCGCGCCAAACGCGAAGCCACAATCCCGATAACCCCCTGATGCCAGTCTCTGCCAGCCACCAATAAAGCACAGGGACTCATCCAAGCCAGATGCCGTTCGATCTGCTCCCTGGCTTCCTGATAAATTTCCTGTTCTTTCTGCTGACGGTCACGATTAAAAAGTTCCAGTTGGCTCGCACAGGAATAGGCTTCCACGATCTGCTTGGACTGCAGCAGTTTCAATGCAACATTGGCATCTCCCACCCTGCCCGCGGCATTGATCCGGGGTGCAAGACGGAATGTGATATCAGAAGGAGTCAATTCAGAACGGAGTTTTGAGCTTTCGATCAAAGCACGGACTCCGGGACGGAGCTGACGCTGCAAGGCTTCGATACCATATTTGACCATAATACGGTTTTCCCCCAGCAACGGAACAATATCAGCCACAGTTCCCAGGGCCACATAATCAAGAACCTCCTCAAGTCTTGTTGTGAATCCGCCCAGATTATTTTCACGCCCATATTTGACAAAAGCGTGAGAAAGTTTAAAAGCCGCCCCGGCCCCGGAGAGAAGCTGCAAATCAGCCAGCTCAGGATAAACCTTCGGATTAATAACAGCCAAGGCATCCGGCAGCGCAGGACCTGCTTCGTGATGGTCAGTAACGATTACGTCGATCCCCATTTCTCTGGCCCGGTCAACGGCATCACAACTGGTGATACCGCAGTCGACTGTAACAAGGACTCCGCAAACGCCGAAACATTCAAGAGCCTTGTCCAGAGAATCCGGAGTAAAACCGTAACCGTCATCAAAACGGTGCGGAATAAAAGAATTGACAATTGCGCCGTTGCTGCTGAGAACCCAAGCTAAAAGAGCACTGGCGGTAATACCGTCAGTATCGTAATCTCCGTGAATAAGGATCGGTTCTTTTTTTGCGACAGCCTGCCACAACCGCGCTGCCGCATCCCGGATACCCGGGAAACGGTAGGGGTCGCTCAGATTTGCGAGACGCGGATTCAGGAAACTTTCCACCTGATCCGCAACGATACCGCGCGCAGCGAAAATGAGGGCCACCGGACGGGGAAGATTAAATCTTCTCTGCAGTCCTTTGATTTCCTCATCAAGATTTGCGGCGTTTGTTTTCCACTTGTTTACACCCATTTGTTTCTCTTTTCTTATTTAATCTTCTTTATTAACATAACTCCGAAATGGCAATAATCCAAACGAAAAATCAAAAAAAATGCAAAATTTAGCAAAAAAAGTCTCTTTCCCGGTTGAAAAAAACCTTTTGAAAGAGTATTTTTTCTCCGGTATTGTTTTTTTAAGTACAAGTTTATTACAGGATCGCGATATGCATATCACACAGTTTCCGGAAAGATTTTCAGGCCGGTGGATTTTTTTGGAACGTCTCAGCAATAAACCATCCGCCAATATTCTTATGAGACGTGAACTGTTTTTACAGGCAGAATCCGGGCGGGAATATTCCCTCTTTATTACTGCCAACAGTTTTTACCAGCTTTTCATTAACGGAAGCCTGATAGGTGCGGGCCCCCGGCAGCACCAAAGCCCCGGGACCAGCTACATTGACGTCTATGACGTTGCTCTCAACCTGCAGCCCGGCAAAAATGTAATTGCCGTCCAGATTTTCTGGAATGGCAACTCAGAACTCTCAGACTCATCCTTATGCCCCGGTATGTGGTGTCAGCTGCAATCCGGCAGTCAAACGCTGCTGAACAGTGATGAATCCTGGCAAATCCTTGCCGGAACACCTCAGCAGGAGCCGGTTCTTTGCGGCCACTTCTGCAATCTCTGCGACCTGAGGCAAATCCCCGAAAATTGGAATATACCGGAGTATCAATGCGACTCCGCCTGGGAACAGCCGGATTTATTCTTTTTACCGGGGGCACCGGGAGCGCGTATGGAACTTCACCCCCTTGCGCCCGGCGGAATCAATCCGGAAACAGTTGAATTCCAAAAAGTCAGTACCGGTACAGTTGAAAAGCTCCCTGTTTTCTCAACCTTTGTCTTCCCCGACACTTTCCGGGGACGAACCGGAGCAGCGGTTTCCTACATTTACAGTGAAGCGTCTCTCACTGTAAATGCCGTTCTTTATGCAGACGCACCATTGAAGCTTTTTTGCGGCAACACCCTTCTTTTTGACGGAGATGCAGGTACCGGAAACGAAGTGGCACTGCAATTGCAAAAAGGTTGGACCCGCCTGGCTGCATTTACTCCAGTTGTAAAAAGAGATACGGCTGTAATGCTTATGGCCGCAGAGTGGCCGGAAGACCTGCTTCCTTTGAACGATATGCTTGATTCTTCCCAGCCGGGGTGGTGTGTTGCGCCTCTGGAAAGGATCCGTTTTTCAGATTGTACATCAGCTGTCCGGGTGGAAGAACTTTCCGGATTGGCTGCTCAAAAAACAGACATTGCCAATATCTGCTTTATCCGTGAACTGCTGCAAACTGCAAAACTTAAGACCTTGCCGGACGAAAATAAAGAGTGGCTGGCATCAGGTGACTTCATTGTCTGGGAACTGCCGGAAGTTCATTACGGATTTGTTAACATTGAATTCATCGCAAGCGAAGGCGATATCGTAGATGTGATCACCGGAAGCAGATTCAGCGATGACACTCTTTTGCCTGACGGATTTTTCGGCGGCGTACACAACCTGATCACCTGTTGCTGCCGTGAGGGAAAAAATGAATTCCTTTATCCCATTCCCAACGATTGCTGCAAGGTATTTTTCTGGGTTAGAAAGGCTCGGGGCAGCTTGAGCTTACGCCAGATTTCATTTGAAGAATTGCGTTACGATTTTGAACGTGAAAATGAATTCCGCTGTTCAGAAAAACGTTTCAACGATTTTTGGAAAACCGGCGTTGCCTCTCTGACCCGGTCCAGTACAAAGCTGCTTCCTGCTGCCGGCAATACAAATCAAAGCAGCTTTCTGTTGGACAGTTTTCTGGAGTCAGTGAATATAGCAGCCGTTTACGGAGACTCAGCTTATATAACCTCCAGTTTGAGGCAATTCGCCGGAACTCAGCTTGAAAACGGGGCTCTGACCTCGCTTTCTGCCGGAAAAGATTACGATTTGGCATTTTTTCATATGTTTTTCTTCCCCGGTTGGATCATATTCAACTACCGCTTCACAAGCAATTTGGTAGAAATGCGAAATTTGATCCCCCGTCTGGATGCGGTCAAACATTACCTGCTCTCTCTGTTGGATAATAAAACAGGACTCTTTGATATGACAAAAATCCCCCCTGCAAGTCCGGGTGAAGATGATCCTGTTGCGACCTGCCGTCTGCCGGTGGTAATGAATGCACTTCTCTGCCGCTTTATGATGGTGTCCTCTGAAATTTATGACCTCGTCGAACGAGCTTCCGAAGCAAGAGAGTGCCGCCGTTTGCTGCGTAAAATTTCAGCAGCTCTCATCGAAAACTTTTACGATACTGAAACCGCTATGTTCGCCGATCACCCGATCACCCCTGACGAACACGAAGACTTCTCGCTTCTGGGCAATTTTTTTCCGCTGCTTGCCGGCCTGAAAACTCAGGAGTCTTTTGAAAGTTTTGTCAAAACATTCTTTGATTTTGCAAAAGCAGAATCCCTCACTGCTGAGGCAGAGTCTCCCTATTTTCACTGGCTTTTCGGTGAATTGCTTTTCGCACTCGGCCAAAAGGCCTGGGGGATACGTTACCTGCAGTCATATTGGCAAAAAAGAGTTGATTCAATTCAAGGGATCTGGAAAGAACCTTTCCAACGCGGCCTTTGCGCAACGGGTTTTACAGGCGGCCGTGCGCTTGTCCCCAATGCCTTTCTGATCAGAGAAATTCTGGGTGTCCGCCTCGCAGAACCGGCTCATTCTGTCATTTACTTTGATCCGGGCCTGAATGCAGTCAATTCTGCAGAGGGAGTTATCCCGACAGCCCAGGGCCGAATCAGGATAAAATGGGAAAAACAGGCAGACGGCGGGTTGGAAATAGACATTTTTTCAACGCATCCGGTCAAAGTTCTGCCTGAATTTTCAAAAGAACTGTTGAAACAATCCTCTTTCCGTCTGGGAGAAAATGTCACTTTGGTGAGGTCTGCTGTCCAATGAAACGGCTTCTGCTTCTGACTCCGCTTTGTTTTTTTCTGCTGGGCGCAGCTCCCGGAGTCCCAACGGAAAAACCCAAAGAACGGATCACAAAAAAAGAGCTTCTCTCAAAAGACAAACTCTTTCTCTATACAGTTGCCAAGCCTTATTTTGCCGACAAATGGAAATACTTTTGCTGCCCCGTCAAAAAAGTTGTCAGACGGTATGCCGCAGAAGGAAAATGGACCGATTACTGTTACAACGCCCGGGAAGAACTGATCGGCATTTACCGCCGGGATGCCAGAGGCAGTGTCAAACGCAGCGATTTTTCCTCTGTTCCCGGCTGTACATTATGCGGCAGCACCAAGATCAAACAAAAGAGTTGGCGTCACAACACCCGTCCCGGCGTGGTCATTCCTCCCAAAAAGAAAAGACGCTAAACCTGCCTTTTTGCATTTTCAGCGTCTTTCACTGCCCCGTAAATCATACTCAGAGGGGCTGTTCTTGTTACAATTCCCAGTTCAGATGATCCAAAACCTGTCTGAACGAATGGATCGTCGGCTGATTGTAAACGCCTTCAGCATCGTAACCGTTCACAGCAAATTCAACTGCGACCCCGAACTTGGGGCCCATATAACGGACCATCCGTCCGAATTTTCCTCCGGCAAGATAAATAAAAGGTTTCTCTATTTCCCGGTGAAGGAGCATCAGGGTGCGTACTGATTCCAGAAACTCCTCTTCAGTATCCACTTTTGTGACGACTTTCAATATATCCGCTCCCCGGGAGCTTTGGAACTTCATCATTTCCAGCACATCTTCCGGCGGAATAAACTCGCCGGTCGCGTGGGATGACATCAAAGCGTATGCTCCTTTGGAGTGGATTTCATCTATCAGCTTTTTCTGGCGTTCGATCGCCTGAGTATCAAAGGTCAATTCCCGGGGAGCCGGGGCATAAAGATCCCCCATAACATCAATAACATCTGCTCCTGCTTCTGCGGCACGGAGCAGATGAACTTGCCGTGCCTCGTCATCAGCACCGAGAAATTTGTCTTTGCGGTAGTTGATGAACATAAAGGGCAGATGCACACAAGTTATGATATTTCTGAAAATATCACAGCTCCGTTCTTCCAAAGGCAAGTGAGAAATTTCAATGGCCACGCCGTCGGCTCCGCTGCTTTCTGCGGTACGGGCACCGGCAACAGCCAGAGCAGCAGATTGGGGACGGTAAAGCAGAGAAACGGCCGTCTGCTGACGGTTGACAAAAGAACGTTTCAACATTCTCTTTCCCCTTTCTCAGCGAACAAGCAGCCGTCCGCCGTCAATCAGATGGGAAGATCCGGTAATAAATGCAGCCTTATCAGAACAAAGATAAAGAATAAAATCCACAAGTTCGATAGGTTCAGCCGCCCTGCCGAGGAGCGTTTTCATTCTGGCCATACCGGGACGGGTCAACACGGGGCCGGGAATCACACAGCAGGAACGGACATTATGAGGAGCCCCCAATATAGCAAGGGATTTAGTCATTCCCTTCATTGCACTTTTTTCTGCGGAGTAATCCAAAGAGGGACCGCCGCCGCCTTCTTCACCTGTTACGGAACCGAAATTGATGATGACACCTCTTTTCCGTTCCATCATACCGGCAAGAACTGCCCGGCAGCAATAAATAGCTCCCCGCAAATTGACATCCAATCCCCAGTCGATGACCTCAATGGGGAGTTTTTCAAAACTGGTACAATCGCCGCAGCAGCGTCCGGACATACCGCCTGCGGCATTGATCAGGATATCGAGACTGCCAAAGGTTTCAACGATTCTTTTTTCTGCAGCCTCAACTTCGGCATATTTACGGATATCCACCTTCAGAGCGATAACCTTTCCTCCGGCGGCCTTGATTTTTTCTTCGGCTGCAGCGAGAGCTTCTTCATTGACATCCAGAAGTGCCACATTGGCCCCCTGCTCTGCCAATTTTTCTCCTGTCAGCAGCCCCATTCCGGAGGCTCCCCCCGTAATCATTGCCGTTCTTCCCGAAAACTCTGTCATAATCTCAACTCCATTGAAAACTTTTTCCTTCAGCAAACACCATTGGTTCCGACAGTAACCGGATATATTGCCATATTTCAGTTCCGGGTAATATACCCCGGATAGTTGTAAATTACAAGTCATATTAAAATTTTTTTATTATTTTCGCCCCTGCCCTCCTGCAGATTCTTCCGGTTCTGTCTGTTTTTATAAATTGAACTTGAAAAAAAGTCCTTTATGAAGTATATTATCCAGAAAAACTGTCACCGGAATATATATTGTCTGAATATCAAGGTTTGTACAATGTCTGAGAGAGAAACTTTAAGCTCACGTCTGGGCTTTATTATGCTGTCCGTCGGCTGTGCGGTAGGATTGGGAAATGTATGGCGTTTCCCTTATATCACAGGAAAATACGGGGGCGGTATGTTTGTGCTTCTCTATTTGATTTTTCTTGTACTCCTTGGATATCCGCTTCTTGTAGGCGAACTGTCAGTGGGCCGCTGCGGCAGAGCCAATCTGGTGGGCAGTGCCAACCGGATCTCAGGAAACAAAAAGATCTGGAATATTATCTTTCAGACCGTTTTCACCGGCAACTTCATTCTTATGACCTACTACACCGTGGTATCGGGGTGGCTTTTAGCTTACACAAAGTACTACCTGACCAGTTCCATTGCTGCCTGCACCACTCCGGCGGCCTTTGCTCAATGTTTCGGAGCATTGACAGCCAATCCCCTCGAAAGTCTGCTTTATATGCTTATTACCGTGGTCATTGCGACAGTAGTCTGCTGCTTCGGGCTGCAGAATGGCGTTGAAAAATCGGTCAAAGTAATGATGTTCCTTCTTTTTCTGCTGATTTTCGTTCTGGCGGCCAATGCTTTGACTCTGCCGGGCAGCGGTAAGGGAATGAGCTTTTACCTGATGCCGGACTGGCAAAAATTCAGCAGCAATATCGGAGAAACCGTTTTTGCGGCTATGGGACAGGCGTTTTTCACTCTCAGTCTGGGAGTGGGCAGTATCGCTATTTTTGGAAGTTACATCAACAAAAGCCTTTCTCTTGCGGGAGAAGCCATTACGATCATCGGTCTTGACACTTTTATCGCCCTTATGGCAGGAGTTGTTATTTTCCCCTGCTGTTTTTCCTTTGGAGTCGATCCCGGCAGCGGTCCGGGGCTGATTTTCATTTCTCTGCCCAATACCTTTGCCAAGATGTCCGGGGGACAGTGGTGGGGAGCACTCTTTTTTATATTCCTTACTATTGCGGCATTGACAACCGTGATCGCCGTTTTTGAAAATCTGATCGCCTATTTGATGGATCAATTCAATTTCAAACGGCGGGCAGCCGCTTTGATAACAGGAGGTGCTGTTGCCATTTGTGCGATCCCCTGTGTGCTGGGATTCAATCTCTGGTCAAGATTTCAACCTATGGGCAAAGGCAGCACGATCCTCGATCTTGAAGACTTTATCGTCAGTCAGAATCTTCTGCCTCTGGGAGCTGTGACACTTGCCCTTTTCTGTTCTCTCAAATACGGCTGGGGCTGGGAAGGTTTCACCACTGAAGCCAACACGGGAAAAGGGCTGAAATTCCCGACCCAGTGCCGTTGGTATTTCAGGTATCTGCTTCCTCTGCTGATCCTGACGGTCATATTTTTCGGATACAAGCAATTGTTCGGATAATTTTTCAGTAAATACAATGTAAGGACTTAAAAATTATGGAAAAAATATTTCCTGTTCTCTGTATTCTGTTCCTGCTCCTGATATTGACAGGGGGGTGCGTTTGCCTTTCTAAAAAAGCCTCCATCACTCCCCCCCGTCTGCGGCTGACACTGCCGGAAGTAATCTATGCCGTTCCGGGGATCGAAAGCAATATCTACTTTGAAAATGTGATTGATTCAGCTGCTTTTAACGCCTATGCGGTCGAAGTCAAATGTGAACGGGGTACTCACGGAAATTCACGCTGGTTCTGGACTCCTGAAAAGCAGGATGCCGGAAAAACCTTTGATCTGGAACTGCGTCTTTTCAACGATTACGGCCGGGTGGCAGCTGCAAGATGCAAAGTTGTCGTTGCCAAAGAGCCTGCCGACTATAAAAAGAAAATCACCCTGTCGCTCCTGGCGGACTCCGGAGTCAACTGTCTCTATCCGACTCATCTGCTCAACGTGATGCGTGAAGCAGGTTTTGTCAACTATACTCCCGTTGGCAAACACAGCGGCGGCGGCAAAAAGCCGGTTCCCGGCGGTATTGCCCACGACGGTTACGGCGGATTCTCTTGGGGATGTTTTCTTGAAAGATGGCTCTACTCTGCTGAAGAACTGCCCCAGGCTCAGACCGAAGCAGAAAAAGAACAAATGCGTGCTTTCGGTATCAGCAACTTGCCCAAATCCCGGAGCTATATGCTGCGCAGTCCCCTTTTGAAGCTCGTCAACGGTAAAAAAACATTGGATATCCCCGGTTGGCTGAAGGAGATCAATGATGGCAAGGCCCCCGATTTCATTGTGATCCAGCTGGGCGGAAACGATATGTTCGGAGCTATGGAAGATCAGCGGCAGCAGCGTCTTGCAAAGACGATGAAAAATGCCCGCAAACTTCTGACTGTACTGCGAAAAAACCTTCCTGATTCGATCATCGGCGTTACGACCGGTGTCTGCGGCTGCGGACAGGACGGCTACGGAGCCAACTATAAGTGCCTCCAATCCCAATATCAGTACCGCCGCAATATCCAGAGTTACAATCTGGCCATTGCAGAACTTGTCAAAGGATTGAAGGATCCCAAGATATCCCTGATCCCCCTCAATCAGTGTATTGATCCTGACAACAGCTATCTGTGGGGAAGTTACCCCATCCACGCCCGTCACCGGAAAAAAGTCATTCGTGACCGTAATGCTCTGCATCCTTCCATTACAGGCGGATATCAGCTGGGCGATGCCATCTACTGCTGGCTGAGAAAACAGCTTGAAAAATAAAACGTTCTTTGAATATAAATCCAAAACATTAACAATAAAGGAGTTTCATTATGAGCAAATTTGAATTCGGTTACGCTCAGGAAGACATTACCCCCCGTTGCGGTCTTGGTCTGTGCGGTTACTTCAACCTGCGTCCCAACCGGGGATTTTATGACCGTCTGGCCGTCAAAACAGCAGCTTTCCGTAATGGCGATGAATGTTGCGCCGTGGTCTCTTACGACCTCTGCCTTTTCCCTGCAAGTTTCGTTAAAAGACTTGAAAAAGCTCTGGAAGAAAAGAAATCCCCCCTTGCAGGAAAAGTTCTTTTCTGTGCCACCCACACTCACACCGGCCCCTTTGTCTGCGGTATTTTCGGAGACGAAAAAGCTGTTGATCCGGCTTATGTGGATGATCTCGTCGCCAAAACCCTCGCCTCTCTTGACAACGCCTACGCCTCTCTGGCAGAAGCTGAACTCTACACCACCACCACTGAATGCAGTGCCCTTGCATTCAACCGCCGTTACATTATGAAAAACGGCAAAACCCTCACCAACCCCGGAAAACTCAATCCTGACATCGACCATCCGGAAGGAGGCATTGATCCTCTCATCATCATTGCTGAAATCCGTCAGGAAGGCCGTCCTGTTATGCTGATGGCCAATATTTCCAACCACACCGACACCATTGGCGGAGATATCGTTTCCGCCGACTGGCCCGGACGGATGGAAGCTGAAATCCAGCGGGCTCTTGACAGCGACATTCCTGTAATGACCATTATCGCCCCCCAGGGCAACATCAATCACTTTGATGTGTCCACCACCGTCAACCAGACCGGTTACGAAGAAGCCAAACGCATCGGCAAAGGCTATGCCCAGGCCATTCTTTCAGCCCTTTTCCGTCTGCAAAAAATGGAAGATACCGCCATTACTTTCAAGAGACTTGAATTTGATGCACCCTACCTGCAGCTGACCGATGAGGAGTATGCCGAAGCCAAAAAAGTTTACGAAGAAAACAAAGATGCTGTTATGGAAGCCGGACGCGACCTGACCAGTGAAGATATTGCAAAAGGCGTTCCCGCAGTCAAAAAGATGTTCGCCGAACTTGCCATCGGCTGCCGCGAAAATCCCATCACTGAGAAACGTACCGAAACTCAGGTTGCAGTTACTTTCGGCAGCGAACTTGCCATCGTCTCACTTCCTGCCGAACCTTTTGTTGAAATCGGTTACGGTATCCGTGAAAAATCCAAATATCCCAAAACAATGCTGGCAGCACTGGGTATGGGTGAAATCGGCTATGTAGGACTTCCCCGCCACTACGGCAACGGCGGTTATGAAACCAGTCCCTCCCGCAGTCTGGCTGACCGTACCGTGGGCGAGACAATGATCGCAGGTGCTTTGGAACTGCTCAAATAACAAAAAATATTTTCGTGCATCACGCTGTCCGGGCAGAGTTCCGGACAGCTTCATCACTTTTTGACATTGGAGTTCCCGTTTATGGTAACGATTCTGCTGCCCAACTATAAAACTCCGGAGTTGACGAAACTCTGTATCCGTTCTTTGCGTAAATACACTGATCTTTCACAGATCCGTGTAATTGCCATTGACAGTGCTTCTCAGGATGAATCTGCGGAATATCTCAGAAAAATTCCGTGGATAGAGCTGATTGAACGGTCTCACGACGAAGTCAGCGTCCTTTCACCTCCTGAAATGCACACGACGGCATTGGATCTTGCTTTGGCAAAGGTGGATTCTGAATATGTGCTTTCTATGCACACAGATACGATCATCACCTCTCCTGACTGGCTGGATTATCTGCTCAAAGAGATCAATTTAACTCCAGATACAGCCGGGGTCGGCAGTTGGAAATTGGAAAAAATCAAACCTGTAAAACAATTTTTCAAAGATTTGGAAGACTTCATCAAGATCTCTCTCGGGCTGCGTAAAAAAGAATTCCGTTTCCTCCGCAGTCACTGTGCCCTTTACAGGACGGACTTGCTCCGTCAGTACACAAAAGGCTTCAACGGTGAGGGAGGCTGTGCGGGTATGGCCATTCACAAACGGCTGGTCGAAGCAGGATTCAAGATGCGTTTTCTGCCTTCTGCCGAACTGAGCAAGTATATGGTGCATCTGAACCACGCCACAATGATCATCAATCCGGATGAGCCGGAAAGAAAAAGAAGAAATGCCCAGAAGCAGAAAAATCTGCAAAAGAAAATGGATTTGGACTCTTTCAGAGAAATTCTTGCCGCAGATGATTCAGCAGACGGAATCTGATTTCCGGGACATATCAAAAGATATTATGAGAGACACAAGAGGTCTCTCATTTTTTTGCACCGAAAACAAAAAGTGGTTTGCCTCTTGATAAAAACGGATTTATGTTAATCCAAAAACACCGAAGTCGCATACTGCGCTTCAA
>SUWB01000069.1 GCA_015061745.1 Lentisphaerota bacterium
TTTTGAAGCGCAGTATGCGACTTCGGTGTTTTTGGATTAACATAAATCCGTTTTTATCAAGAGGCAAACCACTTTTTGTTTTCGGTGCAAAAAAATGAGAGACCTCTTGTGTCTCTCATAATATCTTACTGAAAAAGGTTTGGAAAAGGTGGGTTCCGTCTTCGTTGCACTACGCCGGGACAAGGGGGCAAGCAAATACAACGAAGCCGACGTTTCGGCCTTGCCTCAAAAGGTCTTTCCTCTGCGCCCCAACTCCTTTCACCCTTTTTACCAGCCTTTATCGGGAACAGAGCTATAACTTTTTTTCTGTTCCCTTAAAAATTTCTTTTTTGAGGGGTTGACTTTGAAAGTGAGCGGTACTATATTAATGACGGACTGAAGAATTTAAGCAGAAAGGGTGTCTTTATGAAAAATTTACTCACAACAGCTTTTCTCGTTACAGTAATGTGTTGTTCTCTGAGGGGTGCGGATTTTTCTGAAGATCTTGCCGAATTTAATGCTGAACTCGCCAAGTCGTGGAAAAAACACGATCTTATTCCCGCCCCGGTTATTGATGATGCGGCCTTTTTCCGCCGCTTATCTCTGCGTGTCAAGGGAAAGCTGCCTGTCATTGCTGAATTGAAACAGTTTATTGCAGATAAAGCCCCTGACAAAAGGCGGAAACTTATCGACGCCTTTCTTGCTTCCGAAGAATTTGCCCAGCTGATGGCTATGCGTTATGCGGATATGTTCCGCATCAAGTCCGAATTTCCCATCAATCTGTGGCCCAATGCAGTACAGTGTTATCACCGTTACTTTTACCTCCTCACCCGGGACGATCTTTCGTGGCGGAAAACCGCCCGTGAGCTTCTGACGGCTTCAGGAAGCAACTTCCGTATCCCTGCGTCCAACTTCTTCCGTGCCAACGCCGACCGGACCCCAAAAGGCCTTGCCGCAGGTACTGCTCTGGCTCTGATGAACTTCAGAACGGATAAAATGTCAAAAGAAGATCAGCAAAGTTTCGCCCTTTTCTTTTCAAGAGTCCGTTTCAAATCCACCAAAGAGTGGAAAGAGGAGATCGTCTACACCGCTCCTGAAGCAGTCATTCTCAAGTGCCGTACCCCCGACGGCAGAAATTTCACTGTCAATACCGCCAAAGAGGATCCCCGCGTGGTCTTTGCCGATTGGCTCTGCGATAAAAACAATCCCATTCTGAGCCGTGCCTATGTGAACCGTGCCTGGTACTGGATGACCGGTATCGGTCTGGCAAATCCCGTTGATGATATGGCTCTGCCCCGGGGATTCTGGGAAGCTCTCTCTGCCGCTCCCCGGCCCAACGATCCTGCCGATGAAAATATTATGAAATTTCTGGTCAGATACTTTGAAAAGAACAACTGTTCCACCAAAGCCCTCTACCGTTTGATCCTCAACTCCCGGGCGTGGCAGGCTGACTGGCGCAGCAAGGCCAAAGAACTGGCCGCCAAAGAAAAATATCTTGCCGTCTACCCGGTCCGACGGCTGGAATCAGAGATCATCAACGATGCTCTTGCCTCTCTTACAGGTTCTCACGAAAGATATGTCAGCGTCATTCCTGAACCCTTTACCTTCATTCCCAGGGGCAGTGCCGCCGTCACCCTTGCCGACGGCAGTATGTCAACTGGAACTCTTGACAAATTCGGCCGTTCCCCCCGGGATTCAGGAAAAATCTCAGAACGCAACAACAACTCCACGGGAGCCCAGCGGCTCCACCTGATGAATTCAGGCGTGCTCTACCGTCAGCTTGCCTCATTGCCCGGACGTTTCTTCAAAGGGGGCCGTCTTTCCTGGAACAGCCAGTTGGACACCGCTTATATGGCTGTGCTTTCCCGTTATCCCACAGCGGCAGAAAAGAAGGCCGCCAAAACCTATTTCGACAAGCTCCCCTCACGGGATCGCTGGAAGTTCTGGCACGAACTTTTCTGGACTCTGGTCAATACCGGTGAATTCAGCTATCATCACTGAGATTTCAAAAGAAAGGTCTTTTTACTATGCACAGCTTTTTGAAAACCTTTTGTCTGACAGCTTCTCTGGCGGCTGCTTCACTTCTCCAGGGAACTACTATCGGATATGTCTATCCCGCCGGAGCCAAAGCCGGAGATACAGTGCAGGTCATTGTCGGCGGACAAGCCTTGTGGGCTGTCCGCAATCTTCTGATCGACGGCGGCGGCGTGAAACTTGTCAAGTGGCAGAACGCCCCCGGCACATTTTATGCCGGTTGCGGCGAACAGAACAACTGGGCCAGAGAATATATGCGGCGGGTCTACGCAGGTGAACATCTCCAGCCTTTCCGGCGCAATCCCCGGAACTTCGGTGTCTGGCGGTACAATCACTTTATGGAACAACTGGATCAGCTGGATCCTCTGATGCTTTCCCTGGCCTGCAAGGGGATCTTTGAGCGGCCCAATTCGCTTCAGGCAAGCCCCGCCATCGGACAGAAGATCGTCCTGACACTCAAGATCGACAAAGAAGCCAAACCGGGCAGACGTGAATTCCGTCTTATCGGCAGCGGCAACAATCTGCGTGTCACCAATCCTCTTGCCTTTTTCATCGGTACTGTACCTGAATACAGAGAGCAGAACTACCAGATGCCCCCCCTGAAACGGAAACCCGTCACTTTCACCGTTCCTTCCGCCGTCAACGGACAGATCGAACCCGGGGAAGTGGATCACTTCAAATTCAACCTTAAAAAAGGCGAAAAATGCCACTTCATTTTCTGGGGCCGCAAACTCAATCCCTTTATCGGCGACGGTGTCCCCGGGAACTTTCAGCCCATTCTTGAGGTCAAAGATGCCGCAGGGAAATCTCTTGCCTTTGCCGATGACAACTACTTCGATCCTGACCCGGTGCTGAATTTTCAAGCTCCTGCCGACGGACTTTACACCCTTGAGATCCGGGATGCGCTCTACCGGGGCAGGGAGGACTTTGTTTACAGGATCGACGTTAAAAAAGGCTTCTATACCCGTCCGGGCATCGCCGCTCCCAAACTGGGGATCCCCGAAAGCTGCGAACATATCGCCGTGAAAGAGGTGAATACGCTGCCCTGTTTGATTTCCGGAACCATCTCCAAGCCCGGTGAAGAAAAAATCTTCCGCTTCAAGGCGGAAAAGGGACAACGGGTCGTCACTGAAATATACGCCCGCCGTCTGGGATCACCTCTTGACTCCATTATAACGGTCTGCGGACCTGACGGCAAACAGATCGCCGTCAACGATGACTTCAACCGGCCCAACATCGGTTTGAATATGCAGCATATCGACTCCTATATCTGCTTCAAAGCCCCTGCATCAGGCATTTACACCGTCAAGGTGGGCGATACGGCAAAAGCTGGAAACAAGGATCACGTTTTCTATTTGCGTCTTGACCGGCCCCGGCCCGATTTCAGAGTGTATCTGGTGCCTTCTGCTATGTGGGTCTCTCAGGACACTGCCCCTGATCCTGTCAAAGTGGTGGTGGAACGTCTGGACGGATTCAAAGGGGAAATTTCCTTTGAAATGAAAAACGCCTCCGGCGTCACCCTGGCCGGGATCAACTCCATTCCTGCCGGAGCCGATGAAAGTCAGCTTTCATTTTCCACCGGCTGGATCAAACGGGCAGTGCCGATCTATCCTGAACTTTATGCCGTTCACGGAAAAACCCGCCGCAAAGTTTGCGGTGCCGATGCCGCTATGCAGGCATTTGCCTACACCCACTATGTGCCCGCCCGGAAATTCGGTTTCTTCCGCACCTGGCTCCACGGCTACGGAGACCGCGTCCGCTTTGCGCCAAATTTCAATCACAGAATAAATTTGAAACAGGGCCAAAGTGCCTCTGTTGAAGCAATTTACATTCCCTCCAAAAATCAGCGTTCACCTCAACTGGAATTTACTTTACCCGATCCGCCTCAGGGGGTTTCTTTCAAGGTCGAAAAGATGAAAAACAACCGTTTCAAACTGATTTTTACCGCTGACAAAAAGGCTCCCAAGTGTTCCGTCAACGCTCAGATCAAGGTAAAATACACTATGGAATATTACGATAACCGCCGCAAGGAATGGCGCAAATCCGTCAATACGTTCCCCCTTCCTATGCTTCGTATAACAGTCAGGTAATCTATGCAGAAACACAGCCAATTTTTCTCCGGATCTTCCGGGATTGAAGAACACTTTTTCACTCTCAGTGCCCCCGTCCACGAAACTTTTGCTCAGGATGTCAGCTTTATCCTTGACGCTTACAAAACTCTTGCCGCTCAGTACGATTGCGGTGAAAAAGATGAATTTCTGCTGCGTTTTCACCTGAGCGATCCTGCCAATCAGGAAGCCACCCTCAAAAAACTTCTGGGCGAAAGAGATTCTTTCGTTTCCATTGTGGGCCAGCCCCCCTTGAACTCCCGTATCGCCCTTGAAGTGTGGTGCTGGAAAAACTGGCGGGAAATGAAAAATTATACCCCTTACTGGTTCCAGAGTGCCACGTCAAAAAAAGGCAGTTACGCTCAGACCGCAGCCGAATTTGCCGAA
This sequence comes from Lentisphaerota bacterium, assembly GCA_015061745.1. GTDB lineage: Bacteria > Verrucomicrobiota > Lentisphaeria > Victivallales > Victivallaceae > UBA1784. Next base: position 4,509 of record SUWB01000069.1, read on the forward strand.
CTTGACGACTTCATCACCGCCAGGGGAATGACCGTGGAACTCAATACCATACGCACCTGGCTCTACTGCAAAGACGTTGACAACAATTACGCCGACCTCGTCACTGCCAGGAACGATTACTTTGCCACCCGGGGGATGACCGCTGATACCCATTTCATCACCAGTACCGGCATTGCCGGACAGTGCGGAGATCCCCACCGGCTGGTCAGAATGGACACCCTTTCTTTCGCCGGGATCAAAAGGGAGCAGATCCAATTTCTCTACGCCCTTGAAAATTTGAGCCCCACCGCCATTTACGGCGTCAGTTTTGAACGGGGGACCCGTATGATCTGGGGCGACCGTTCCCACTACTACATTTCCGGAACCGCCAGTATCGACAAAACAGGAGCCGTCCTCCATATCGGAGATGTCCGGCTTCAAACCCGGCGGATGATGGAAAATATCCGGGCCCTCCTCAATGAAGGCGGGGCCGATATCAGCGATATCAAATGGGGAACCCTTTACCTGAGAGATATGTGCGACGCCTCTATCGCCCTTGAAGAAATTTCCGCTGCGGGCGTTGATGCAGAAATTCCCCTGGTCGTCACCCAGGCTCCTGTCTGCCGTCCCACCTGGCTTGTGGAAATGGAGTGTATCGCAATAAAAGCAGAAAAAAATCCCTTCCCGATTCTGGGATGATTTATAGGAAATAATTACTTATGTGTGAAAAATTTTTTGAACTTGACAACGGTACTGTAAAGTTCCGTATTGCTTCCGATGCTTCCCGGGCAGAGGCCTTTTCTCCTCACGGCCGCTGGGAAAGCACCAACCTTGTGACAATGATCTACGGCAACGCCATCCGTCTGGACGCTGTCCGCTGCGGCAAAGTCACTATGGAAAAAAAGAATGACGAGATCCGTTTCCAGATCACCGATCTGGTCTGGATGGCACGCTTCCCCGGACACGGTTATCTCAAACCCGATCCCGCCCCCCCCGTAACACTTTCATTCCGCATTTTCCTTGAGGGGGATGAGATCGGTTTCGTCACTGAAGTTCCTCAGGGGCTTGACAATGAAATTATGGAAATCTGGTTCCCCCAAGAACCCATTTCCTGGAAAACGGCTTCTGAAGGACACTTCGCCGGTGCTTGGGATACTTTGGGCAGCTGTCTTTTCTATCCTTCAACGGAGCGTTTTTTCTCTGACTACACAGGTATCCTGCCGGTGGCGGGATTTTTCGGTCCTGCGGGCGGTATCGGTATCCGTACCGCCGAAAACTGCGACTTCCGGCTGCGGACAGATGTGAACTCCTCTTTTGCCGGAGAGGGACGCAGCACCATTCTCCACGAATTTGCCCGGGGCAAAAGCGAATATGAACGGACTGTCCGTTTCAAATTTTTCCCCGCCGGAAGCAATTATGTCACCCTTGCCAAGTGGCACAGAGAAAGTGTCAAACGGGAAAACCGTTTCAGAAGCCTTGAAGAAAAAATCGCCGCTTCTCCCGAAGTTGCCCAGCTCCCCGGTTCAGTCATCTGGAAACACAACACCTTTGCCTGTGAAGTGCCTCCCCATATCAAAAAAGACTACTCCCTCTACACCAGCACCCTTGAAGCCGCTGAAGCCGAGGGCCGCCCCGGCAACTGGAGTGCCAAAGAGGTCTTTGATACGGCATACGCCGCAGGTTTCGACCGGGTGTGCATCCTCAATACCGGCTGGAACAACAAAGGTTTTGACAGCGGTTATCCCACAAGGTTCCCCCCCAACCCTGAACGGGGGACTGAAGCAGATTTTTCCGCGGCGGCAGCTTACGGAAAATCTCTGTCAAAGGATTATATCTTTTCTGTACACGACAATTACAAAGATGTCTACCCCAATTCAGAGGAGTTTTCCTTTGATGAGATCGTGACCACCATTGACGGAGGAAAACTCAAGGGCGGCATCTGGCGCGGCGGCAGATGTTATCTGATCTGCGGCAAAGAAACCCTCAAATACGCCAAGCGGGATCTGCCCCGCATCGGAGCAATGTGCGGCAGAGGAGCTATCTATCTTGACGTTCAGGGGTGTACATCGTTGAATAATTGTTATCATCCCGATCATCCCGGTTCCAAAAGAGATGATGCTTTCTGGCGGCTGGAAACCTTCCGTGAAGCAAAAAAGCACATCGGAGCCGTCGCCACCGAGGGAGCCCCTCACGAATTTGCCGTTCAGGACATCGACCTGGGAGCTTATCCCCCCATTAAACGGGGCAATGCTTCAAATATGAAGCCCATTCCTTTCTTCCAGCTGGTCTATCACGATTCTCTTTACACCTTCTGCGGTCAGGGCGTATCTGGTGTCCACGGTACTGCATACAGCAACCGGGTGGCTCTTTATTGTATGCTCCCCTGGGATTTCGGAGAAGTGTCCAAACGGATCTCTAAAGAACTCCGCAATGCCTGCACCGCTGAAATGGTCAGCCACGAATTCTGCTCACCCACACTGGAACATACGCTCTTTTCAGACGGAACAGAAGTGTATGCCAACTTTGGCAACACCGAAGAATCCGGCGTCCCCGCCGGCTCATTTGTCATAAAAAACAGCTCTGTTCCCAATATGGGCAGGTAAGAAAACTATTCTTTTTCCGGAAAGTTTTTATAGACGGGGCTGTTGCAAAACTATTTTTTTTGCCCCGAGCTATTTCTCTCCCCCATTGAGGCACAAGCCCTGAAAGGGCGGCAGAAGGGAATTACCGCAAACAATTTTTTGCGGTAGCCCTGAAAGGGCGGC
>SUWB01000070.1 GCA_015061745.1 Lentisphaerota bacterium
GCTCGATGTGCTGTGATGAGAAAGATGTTATTGATTCTCCGGGGAATGGTCATAGCCGATAAAGAATTTGATAAAAATTACCAAAATATTTCAAAATCGGCTTGACTTTAAGCAAACCATCTCAAAAAGGTCTTTTCCCCCGCCCCAACTCCCTCAACCATTTTACCGGAATTTTACTGAAAAACGCTCATATTGGCTCCGATGTCTTTGCCGTCGCTGGCTCTGCCTTTGGCGGGTGAGTCGGGGGCGAGGGTGAAGTCATACATTTGGGGATTTTTCAGTTTGGGGTCGGCGAAGATGCCATTTTTTTCCACGTTATAGCGTTTGCGAGCTTCTTCTATGGTGAGGCAGGCATCTTTCCGCAGTACGAACTGGAGAGCTTCTGTGCCGAGGACGCCGGCTTCGCCGTAGATATGCTGTTTGGGGCTTTTTTTAGTGTTCCAGTACAAGTTCCAGTCGCATTTGACGCGGCTTTTGGGGTCCCCCACTGAAACGGCGGGGCTGACGTGACCGCCGACCACATCCTGGATCAGGTTATTGGTCATTGTCAATTCAGCTCCGGGGCCTCCGCCCAGGTGCATAGCGTTGATTCCGGATCCCCAGAAGGTGTTATGATCGACTTTGACATATCCTTTTGAGTCGGTGATCCAGATACACTGGAAGGCCCGGTCGAAAACGCAATTAGAGATTTCCACATCTTTGAGTTCGCTGCCGAAAAAGTGATTATTGCCTGTTTTGCCCAACCCGATGGAAAGGAAACGGCAGTTTTTGACCTTGATTTTTTCTGCACGCTGGAATGTGACGGCTGTGACCACAGAGGAATACCGCAACCCGACGAAGTCAATATTTTCAATGGTGAGCCCTTTGATATCTTCGCCGCGGATGATGTGGTCGAACATAAATTCTCCGCTGAGCTTCACGGTACCTGCTTTGGCGGCTTTAATGGTAATATTGTCCTGCCATACGGTGAGGGATTCGCCGTATGTTCCGGGAGCGGCCAGAACAGTATCTCCGGGGCGGGCAGCTGCCAGAGCGGCAGCGATAGTTTTGTAAGGTTTATTTTTACCTGCTTCAAGGATCCGGGGAGCTTTTTGGGCGTTATTTTTGACAGGAGTGAATTCAAAAACCTTTTTCCAGGGTTTAGTTTCATTGTGCCGGTAGAGGTACAAATACACTTTGCAGGGGACGCCTGGGGTCAGGTTTCTCAGTCCGACGGAGTTGTCAGTGGTCAGGAATCTTCCGAAAGGTCTTTTGCCGTTGCCGACTTTTTTCCCGTTCTGGCTGGCATAGGCTTCAGCTCTGACATATTCTTCGGGAGTGACCCAGGAAATGGCCGCTCTTGTGCCGCAGTCGAACGTGGTGACTTTAAAATTTTCCACCTTGAGAGGGCCGAGAACATATTTGACGGGACGTCCGCCGATCCAGGTACCGGCGGTGCCTTCCACCAGATTTTTGGCGGGGAAGAAGGTTTTTCCCTTACGTTTTTCTCCTGCGACGAAACTGGGGAATGTTTCTTTGATGCCCCAGGCTTTGAGCTGTGCGGCATCGGCAAAGCCGTTGTTTTCAGAAAGGACATTTTTGCAGATGACGCGGCAGTTGTCCAAGAGGTTTTCTCTGAAAACGGCCCGGGTGGTTCCTGAAAATCTCACATCGAAAAGCCGGTTGTTGGCAAAAACGGATTTGCCCTTGACAACGTTGAAATCTGTGCCGTTGAAAATGTTTTCACTGAAGTTCACCGTGGTGTTTTTGAATTCAAAACGGCAGTTATTGAAGTCCATACTGTCAATGCGGACATTTTCGCAATTATCAAATTTGAAAACAGCTTTCTGCCACAGGGCTTTGCCGCAGGAGCGGTCGGAGAAAGTGACATTTTTCAGATTGCGGAACGTATATGTGCCTGAGAATGTTCCCGGCATAAAGTAAACCGTGTCTCCGCTTTTGACCAAAGAGGCAAGTTTTGCGGCATTTGCGGGGCTTTCGGGCAGCCGTCCTGCGCCTTTACCGTCAGGAGCCAGGAACCAGACGGGGGCCGTTCCCGGGAAGGCCCCCAGACCTTTGTAAGGAGAGTCGGGGAGCAGACGGAAGTCATACTTTTCAGGATTGACAAAGCGGATCTTTTTCTGCCATTCTTTCTGGTTGTGAAGGTTGCTTTTGAGGTCGGGCTTGTACTTTTTCCCCGTATTTGAAACGGTGAAAGAGAGTCTCCAGGGGAAGACCGTATTGTTGCTGACTGTGGCGGTACTGCCGGGGACGGCATAAAAGGTCACGCCGCCGGCACTGTTTCCGCCCAGAACATTATTGCAGACATTGGTGTGTTTGCGGATGCCGCCTTTGCACCGCATAACGCCTCCCCGGCGGGTATGGTCAAGAGAGAGGGCCGTATTGCCGATGAAGTCCACATATTCAGAATAGGGGCCGCCGTAGCGGGAAAGGTTGTAAAGGTTTCCTTCAGCGGTTGTGTAATTGTCAAAAAATGGGATACTGCCCCCGTTGTCGAGAGTGAAATTGTTGATGATCTTGACATTTTTCTGGTAACTGCCAACCTGGATGCCGCCTCCGGAATTGCGGAGAGCACGGCAGTTTTCCATAACAAAACCGTCGATTACCCAGGCAATGCGGAATCCTGCTGTGGTTCCCACGGCGGTGGAGTTGCGTATGGAGCCTGAACCGTAATAGGAGTCCTTGTAACGGCCCCTGATATAAAAACCTCCCCGGCCGTGGAAGGCAAAATGAAGTCCGTCAATGTGGAGATTTTGACCGATCAGATTCATTCCGTCGTGGAAATATGTGGGATTTTTGTGCGTGTGGGGAGCAGGTCTTCTTCTGCTGTCAGCGCAGTAGGGAATCACCGTAAAACCGGCCTGCTCCGGGTCGTTGTACCGTGAAGTGATCAGGGGATTGACGGTCAAAGTTCCGTCTTTGGGATCCTGATGATAGGCTCCCGGCTGATTTTTGACCAGTTCCACAGAACTCATCTTGAGATAACGGTCAAGGGTGCTGCGCTGCCAGAGATCCCGGACAGCGTAGGGACAGGGGGCGGTAAACAGTCCGTCAGCTCTTTTTTTCCAGCCCCTGATACGCCAGCCGAAAGTGATGACGGGGGTTTCATCGGGCATAGCCTTGATAGTAATTGGTTTGGGATTCTTATCCCGCCATTCCCTGGAAATCTGTTCACGGTAAAGGCCGCCTTTGAGCAAAACGGTGTCTCCTGATTCAGCCTTTTTCAAGGCGACCTGCAGGGATTTCAAAGGTTTTGCAGGATCAGTTCCGGGATTGTTATTGTTTCCCAGAGGGGAAACATAGTAGGTTGCTGCCTGAATGCTGAGTATCGCTCCGGCAATCAGAAAGAACAGTGATTTTTTCATAAAAGTCAATTTCTCCTCTTGTGACTTTGCAAAGTTTTCAGATTTCTTCCATAAGGTCTGCGGAACGGGCCCCCATAAGCAGAGAATTTTCACGGAGGACCTTGTGGAAAAGGGAGGTGTACTTTTTCCCTTCCGGCAGAGAGAACTCTTTTGTCGTTTCTCCCCAGTTGAAAACGGCAAGATAACGCTTTGTGCCTGTATCAAGTTCGACGTAATGGGGATATTTGCAGTTGTCAGCGGGGAACGGATCGAGGATCTTTGCCCTTCCCGGTGCCGGGGGGAACAACATCCTGGCATCGGCCAGCAGTTCCGGACGGCGGATCAGTTCCGCCATAGGATCGGTCAGGAGCAGTCCCCCGGGGGCGATCATTGCTGAAGCCAGCTGCACCCGCCGTTCATTGGCGGTGAAAAGCTGTTCGCAGAATCCGGGCTTTCTTTCGCCAACGTGGGCAAAAGGCGACGGATAATCCCGCAGGATGATGTTTTCACGGTGATTGCACCACCAGATATTGTGCAAAAAGCTCATAATCAATTCTTTACCATAGACCCGGGGAGCATAGGGCATATTGGTGTCATTGTCCCAGAACCACATCATATGATTGTCGGTCTGGACCCGGTGGAGATCCACACATCCCAAAGCGGCGGTCATATCGCCTTCCCCTTCGATCAGAACATCTCCGGCAGCTTCGGCAATGGTTTTCAAGGTGGTGCGGAGCATCTGCTGAAAGGTCGTTTTCTTATTCTGAAGCACGCCCCGGCGGTAGGTGGTGATGTTGGGGCCGTCCAGTTTGATCCATTGGACGTGCCATTCGTTGACCAGCATTTTCACCTTTTCCCTGAGCCAGTCAAGAGCTCCGGGAACGGTATAGTCGATGAGGCAGCTGTGGCCCACGTTGGATTCCCCCAGTTCCACGACTTTGCCCTCTTTGTCTTTGAGGAGCCATTCGGGGTGTTCCTGAACGACTTTGGTCTTGACATTCTGGATATAGGGGGCAAACCACAATCCGAAGCGGAATCCCGCATCACGGACATACTTTGAAATGGCAGGGATCCCCATAGAAAATTCCGGTTTGGGCTGGCTCCATTCAGACAGATACATACAAAATCCGCCGTCGATCTGGACAAATTCCAGGGGCCACCCCTGATCTTTAAGGACTTTGAGGGCATCGCAGCTGGAAATAATATCTTCCTGAGTTTTTTCGTTGCGGTAGAACTGCCAGTCGTTCCAGCCGGTGGGAATGTGGTCAGGGATACGGAACCCCATATTTCCGGCACATATTTTTGCCCATTCTTCAAGGAGCTTGTTGTAATCTGTTCCTCTCAGGACGACGATCTCATCGGTGCCGACAGATTCGCCGGGATCGAGGGTATAGTCATCATAGTTGGCCATAGCGGCCACTTCAAACCCTTTGCCGTCTGCTGCGAACCGCAGAATGAAACTGCCGTCGCAGTATTCATAGGAACGGTATCCCAAAAGCACCATTTCCTCATCATTGTCACACTTCAGCATCAGAAGTGAAGTGGATTCGATTTCTTCATCTCCGGCATTGAGTTTGCCGAAAAAGACGTGTTCACCGGGCATATTGAAGCCGAAACGCAAAAAGCGTACACTTGAAACATCCGGGATCTGCCAGCGGGCACGTTCTACTTTTCCCACACGCAACGGGGCGCAAGTGTCATTGGTGATGGATGATAAAGCTCCTTTGATTTCATTGAATTTCATTATCGTCTGTTCTTTCAAAAGTCATATAAGTCGGGAACTTCTCTTAATTCGTCTCAGCATTGGGGAAGCGTTGGTGATCGTAGTAAAAATTATACGGATCGAAGGCGGCATTGGAGTTGTAAGGAATGTCGCCGCTGTGGGCCTGTTTTTTGTAAAGCAGTGAACTTTTTATGTGCAGATCGGCAAAAAGGACGTTGGTGCTTTTGTTGTGACGGAAACTGAAAGCTCCCCGCCAGGTGAGACTGCCGCCGTATCCGCCGGCAGAAGCCGTGGCAGGAGAAGTACAGATGTTTTGGACAAGGTCATAGCCGATTTCTCCCATCAGAAGCCGTCTGGAGGCATTGCGGATGTGAGGCAGTTTTTCCCTTACTGCCACATCATTTTTCAGTTCACTTGTCATAAGACCGTTGAAGCCGTAGCTGAAGTTGGTGGTGCCTTCATATTTCCCCGTGGCGGCATCGACATAGCCGTTGATTTTCGGAGAACCGTTGGCATAGCGTCCTCCCTCGGCACATACAGTCACAGTTGGGGTATTGTTTCTGATATCATATGTGGAGTTGATGTAGTTGTACATATTTCCCAGTTTGCTGTTGCGGGCTGAGTGATTGAAAAGATAGTTTCCCACATAATATTCATAAGGAAGCCAACCGGCATTTCCTTCAGTGTAGGCAAGAGCGAAAAAACCCAACTGACGGAGATTGTTCTGACACTGGGTGTTTTTGGCCCTGGCACGGGCCTGCTGCAAAGCGGGCAGCAGCATAGCGGCGAGAATGGCAATAATAGCGATTACAACAAGAAGTTCAATCAAGGTGAAAGATGTTTTTTTGAGAGAGATTTTCATAAAATTCGGTCCTTATGTTTATGATGTGTGATTTTACTTTTACCAGATATTGCTTGGCAGCTTGCCTTCGCTGTCTGAGTTGGAAACCGGCGACCAGAAAGAGCAATAAAATGAAGTCGTGTCAGAGCTGCCCGGATAACGGGCGGGGAGTTTGCCGTATCGCAAACTTCCGGCGTGACCGTCTCCAAAAAGAATATTGGCGTTGAGATTGTGTCTGAATGCAACAAATCCGCAGGCGGAACTGTTGGGGATCGTCCAGGTTTGAGTGTAATTGACCCGGTAATAATTCTGCTGCCCGGCAGGATTGTTGTCCATAATGTAGCCGAGGCGGGAGGGGTATTTCCATCTGCTGGTCAGCAGGACTTGCCGCTTCATAAGTTTCGCTGTAGGTTTGTTGATGGCGATATTGCTGTTGATGGCATAGGTGTAAAGAATTTTTCCGGGAGCGTTGTACTGAAATGAGGGACAGGCAAACTTGTCCCCCACCGCCTTGCTGGTGTAACCGCCCAGCACATCCCGGGGCTCAGCATCAGAAAATCCCAGATAGGGACCCAGAAGGGAGGTCGAAGGACGCTTTTTGAAGATATATTTCGGCTTGCCGTCTCCATTATGCAAGGGGGCGATGAAATCTTTGTTGTCACCGATATAGAGAGAGGCTGCTTTTCCGAATTGAGAAAGATTGCTCATACAGGAAGAAGAACGGCCCCTTTCCCGTGCCTGCTGCAAGGCAGGCAGCAGCATTGCCGCCAGAATGGCGATAATGGCAATAACAACAAGGAGTTCGATCAAGGTGAAAGGAGCCGGGGAAGGAAGGGAACCCTTTTTGAAAAAAGGTTCTCCCTTCCTTCCCCGGGCCCCATCCATCCTTGCCAAAAACTTTTGGTGGATTGCCGTTTTTGCATTTGCAAAACCGGCAATCCCGCATTGGGCAGAATTGCAATGACAAATATTAAGGCAAGAGGCAAATTTTCGCAAAACATAAACACATATTTGACAAGTTTTGCTTACAAGGGGGGTGAACAGGGAAAATAAAGAACTCTTTTGCGAGTTCCCGGTTGAGAAACGCTCTTTTTTCATTTCTTACCTCTGCATTCAGGCTGCTTTTCAGCGGAATATGACTTGTGGATAATTATACCACAAAAAGAGGTTGTTTGCAAGTTGCTGAATAATAAAAAATGAAAAAATTTTTCCGATGACGATTGTAAAAGTAAACGCACGCTCTTTTTGAGATCAGTGTGCGTTTACTATGACAAACAATAATTGTGCATTTAGTCTGACAAATTGAAATATTGGTTATAGATGTGCTATCATAAAAGTC
>SUWB01000021.1 GCA_015061745.1 Lentisphaerota bacterium
CTTCTTTCAGATTCCACCTCACAATGGACACCCTTGGCTTTCGCTAACAGTTCCTACTGACAAGGCCTGTATCGGACTTTCACCGACGAGTCAATGCGCATGCCGCGCATACCAAAAAAACCGGAACCCCTTGACGGGATTCCGGTTGGAATAATGGAAAAATCAAAGACCGCTGCCGTAACGGGGATAGCCCTGAGGATAAAGTCCGTCTCCCTGATAACGGGGATAGACAGGAGAACCATCGGGCTTGACCAGTCTGAAAGTTACAAAGACCAACAGATTACGCTTGGAAGATTTGGAACCTTTGGACTGGAAAAGTCGTCCGATAAAGGGCAAATCACCGAGAACAGGAATCTTGTCGTTGATAGATGAAGTTTCATCGGCCACCACACCGCCGGCAATAATAGTTTCGCCGTCTTTGGCTGTGATCTGAGTATGGATACCGGGAGTATTCAGAATAGGCATACGATAATAGTTACCGTCTTCCACATTACCTTCTTCGTCAAACTGTCGGGTATCATATTCAGACCAACCGGCAAGAGTTTTGAAGTTGACATTGATTTCAGCGGTAATCAAATTACCGTTGACAAAGGGTTTGACCTTGAAGTCAACACCCAATTCCGTTTCCTCTTCCAAGTCAGGCTGGGCAGTGGCATAAAAGAAAGCATTATCGCTCTGGGGCACATCAACATCATTCCACTCTGAATCAGGGAAATGGTGGACTTCGATCATATTGATCGTAGCCTCAGTTCCCTCTTTGACCGTGATCCTGGGAGACATAAGCACGTCAGAACTGTCTGCCTGATCCAAAGCAAACATACTGGCCACCACACGGGTTCCTTTTTCATTCTGCCAGACATAGCTGAGCAGACTGCCCTGCACATCACCGCCGACACGTTCACCGGCATTGTTGTAGTAACGCAGCAGAGGATTGTTGGCATCCATAATGAAGCTGCGGGTAAGCTTTCCTTCTTTATTTACCCTGGGTTTTGAGGAGTTGACGGCCAACTGCCAGTTGAAAGCCAGTTCATCAAGGTCGTTCTGATTGATATCGACCAACTTGACCATCACCTGCACCATAGTTGCATCTTTGGGTTTATAGACTTCTTCCAGGATCTCCTGGATCTTCTGATGATTTTCACGGCTGTTGGTCACACTGACACGCCGGGTATCAGGATTGTAGTAGAGCACAGATCCCTTGGGCAGAATAGATTTACCGCCATTGGAAATAAGCACATTTTTCATATTCTGGGAAATTTCTTCCGGGCTCTTACGTTCATCGGAAGCAGAAATAGTCACAGGATAGGATCTGAGCATCATATTACTCAGAGTCACATCTTCAGGAGTCAGCACAACGGCATAATCATCTATCTGCATATTCAATTTAGGCTTGGCAGACTGGCACAGCAGAGTAAGAGCCTCGAGAAGTGTCCGCTCCCGGCTGGAAATCAGAGTCACCTTGGGCTCATCGGCATAGGGATCCTGAGCAGCTTCAGAGTTGTCGGAGTTGTTTTCATCTTCATTTTCTTCGTCAGCATTCTTCTTCTGGGCAGCTTCCTGTTTTTTCTTACGTTCTTCCAAAAGTTTCTGACGGGCTTCTTCACGTTTCTTCTGGTCTTCAGCAGACTCGTTACCGGACCGGACATCACCGATATAAATAATATTGACGCCTTTGGATGCAACATTCTGATCCGGGTCATTTCTGCGGCTCTGCTCCTGCAGATAATTCACAATAACAGAAATGGGACGGCTGTCAAAAGAGAGACCGGAAATCTTGATGCGTTCCAACTTGGGCTGCAATTTGGCAACACGCAAAGTTTCAGGTTTTGCAACAGTTGATGCGACCACATTTCCGGCATCGCCGGTTGCCTCGGGCACAATGGGCAAAGCATATTTCCACTCGACCTCAGCAACAGCACGGCGGTGAGTATTGACAAAACGCTGATTTCCCATCTTGCCGATACGGCGGGAAATACCTCTGCGGCCCTGAGTTGCGTCAGCATTATAGGGATCAATCAAAAGCACTTCATTGTATTTAACAAGAGCGGAAGAATAATCCTTGACGGCAGCCAGGCGGCGGGCCTGTTCAAGCAGAACCTGAATCTGATAATCCTGAGATTCTTTGTCAGGGATCAGACGGCCGGTGGTAAAAGCAGCCCGTTCTGCAACCATATCGCGCCGCTTTTCATAGAGATAGATACGCTTTTGAAGTTCATCAGCCTGTTCGGGACAAAACTTGATGGCTTCCTTACAAATCTTGATAGCTTCATCAAAGTCACTGGCCAGAGCCATCTTGTCAGACTTGATAATTGCTTCATTGGCTTTGGCATAATAACAGGCAGCGATTTCTTTCTGGCAGAACTCAATCTTGTCCATAAAGAATTTACTGGGATACTGGCGGAACAGTTTGATCGCCTCAAGATATTTGTCCCGGGCACCGAAAAAATTACCTTCTTCAAAAAGTTTGTGCCCTTCGCGGACGAGAAAATCTCCGCGATGCAGACTTTCCTGACGGGAAAGCTGGGCCTGCCGGATCATATCTTTCCCCTCCTGAGTCACAACATCAGCACCAAAGAGGGCACCTGCGGAAATCAGTGCCGCAGATAACACGATTTGTCTCATATTCATAGTAAAAATCTCCGGGATTTCTGTTAGCGGTTGAAATCAGGAGCACCCTGATTGTGGCTTTTCACTGCGGATCCGTCAGTACCGAGTCGTCTTGCAGTGACGAAAACAAGCATATTTCTGCGCTCAGCCTTTTCAGACTGGGCTTGGAACAATCTGCCGATCAGGGGCAATTCCCCAAGGAAGGGGAACTTGTCATTCCGGGTCACAGTACGGTTATCGGTAGAACCGCCGATCACCACGGTTTGACCGTCGTACACATCAATGTCGGTCACGATTTTACGTTCAGTAATCACCGGTTTCCAAATGGTGAATGAGTGACTCACGGGACGTCCGTTAACATTACCATTGAGAACAAAGGTAAATTCATCATTCCCGTTGGTGCCGGTTACTTCAAAGTCAAGCTTCAAGTTGATGGCCCCCGTTTCAGTCATTGTGGGAGTAACCTTCATATCAATACCGATTTCCTGTTCATCCCCGAACTCAGGCGTGGGCCGCTGAATGGTGTAGGTGGTATCATCGTCACTGGTATCGGTCTCGATTTCGAGGTCAGTCCAGGAATCGGGGAAGTAGTAACTCTTGGTCATCTTGGCAGAAGCAGTGATGCCGCTCAAGGCCACAACTTTGGGAGCTGAAACAACTTCAGTACGGGTATTCTGACTGAGAGCATTGATTGTAAGAGAAATGTTGATGGGAGCCTCAGAACCGAAAGGAGTCTTGCTGCCGAAAAGCATCGGGAAGATGTTAAGATTATTGATAAAGGGCACACTGGAAGAACCGTCCATAAATCCGGTACGGATGGGGTTCATAGAACCGCGCTCCCCTTTGTCGTTGACCCGGTAATTGGAACCGGGGCCAAACATCCAGCCCTTATTGGCACCTTCTTTGAGGTTGCCGTTATTGTCCATACCCTTATTCAGGTTGTCCCCCAGAGACCAGTCAAAACCCAGTTCTTCCATATCATTGTCACTGATTTCGATACACTTGATTTCCACAAGAATCAAGGGAGCCTGCAAAGCATTCTGTTCACGGATCAACTGAGAAATGGCATCCAGATTTTCGAGAGTGCTTTTGACGGTCAGAGTATTATTCTGATAGTTCCAGCTGACAAGACTGTCTTCACCGAATTTGATTCCGTGTTTGGCAAGGTATTCTTTAAACATATCGCTGGTCACTTCAATATCAGCGATTTCTGTAAGTTTCAATTCTTCATCGGTTGCTTTTTCACGGTCAAGACGTTTGTCCTCATTCTGTTTCCGTTCAGTATTGCCGCCTTTTTTACGGAAGATACTGTCATTGGTAGAGAGGTCACCGGAACCGCTGCCGCCCTGACCTTCGGAAGAAGTATTGGCGTAAACCATATTTTTGACGTGGGGCTGAATTTCATACTTGCGGTCATACATCGTCTCAATAGAAGTACCCACCGCAACAGCATCGGGCTCAACCCGGTATTTCACGCCGGACATCAGACTGATGTAACGGAGCACATCCCCCACAGAGACATTATTCAAGTCCAAAGTCACTTTACCCAGAGTTGCCGCATCTTCGCGGGTGGTAAAATCCTGGATATCAATATCGAAATTTTTGGCCAGAGTGCTCAGACGCTTAATAGCACCGCGGGCATCGGCGTTACGCCAGGTAAACTGAGGCAGAATCGCAGAGTTGAGTTTGTCGTTCATTGCTTTGCGGCTGTCGCCTTTTTCCTGCACAGTGATCTCTTTGGGTTTTTCGGGAGCTTCAAAGACAGGTTCGATCCACTGCCACTGGGTATAAGCAGCCTGAAGCTCAAAGTCGGAACGGTGACGATAGTATCCCTTGGTGAAAAATTCACGGTAAATTTGACCGGCCAGTGCAACAGCCTCCAGATTAAAAGGATCGCGCAAATAAACCTGTTCGATCTTGTCCAAAGCTTGATCGTAACGTTTGTTTTCAAAGAAGACTTTGGCTTCTCTCATAAGGTTCTGAGCCTCTTTGCGGACACTGGCAAACTTGGGATTGGCTGCAGCAAGGGAGGATTGGCTCTGAAATTTCATACTGCGTTCAGAATCCAAGCACAGTTTACGCATTGCTTCAGCTTCATCTTTAAGAACAGGAGAAATCTGAGCTGCCTTACCGGCAATAAGCATTGCTTCAGCCAGCTGTTTTTTCAAAAAGGCATCGTGAGCCTTTTTCAACTGATCCTGCCCCCAGGCGAGCCGCAGTCTTGCCACAAGGGCCTCAGCCTCGGCCAACCGGGCTGCAACGACCTCACCTTTTACATATTCAGACTCAAGTTTAAGTTCATCTCTGACAGCTTCAGCAGTCTGGACACCTTTCTGGAACTGCTGCTCTTTGACAAGACGGATCGCTTCACTCATTTTTGCATCCTGAGCGGCATAGCGTTTCTGTATATCCCGCCGATAGCGTGCATCAATGTCGATATCAAACTCTGAGGTAACAGGCCTGACCTGGTCAAGTTTGCTGCCGCGCTGAGCAGAATTGTTGACAGTCTGCTTGACACCGCCATCAGCAATCGCAGCTGTACACCACAGCAGCGCGACAGCCGCCGTCAACAACCGGAAAGAACGGATTTGAGCAACTTTACACATAATACAATCCTTTTATTTAATTACAGTCAATTACTATATTACACACCATACATCATCGGATATTGCGGGTTCTCACGCCCTTGGCACCTGCACTTTTTCCAGACACTCTTTTAACTTGGAGATCCTCAGGAATTTCACTGTGCTGAGTAACGACGATTTTCTTACCATTAATATCTTTTGTTGCATCGCCCTTAGTAACGTTAGCCCGTGCAAAAAGAGCGGTTTTAGCTTGTTCATTGACTGAAACGAGTGTATAGCGTTCCTTACCGATACGGTTATTGCCCAATTCGATGGGATGTCCGACCCGGACGACATAGACGGTACGGCCGTTTTCGTTAAGCCCCTTACCTTCGTGCAGCACCGGAGTACCCACATCTTCAATAATCAAACGCTTATCATTGGAACGCACCTCTTTTTCAACTGAGAGGACCAATTTATCAGGCTTGATTTTGGCTTCTTTTGAAAGTTCCTGAAGCAAAGTCACTGTGGACTGATCTTCATATTTGTCCTTACCGACAGGAACCTTTTTGAATGTAGCATCAACGAAACGGTAGACACGGTCTTCGATTCTGATTGTATCACCGATATGGTAGTCTTGTGATTCTCCGATGGGATTGTTGCTTTTGTCCCTTTTGATCACGCCGTTTCTGTCAACTTCAAGAATATTGATCTGCAAAAACCACTTTTTCTTATCGTTGAGATTGTTCTGAGTAGAAACGGATTTGAGTCTCACAGGCAGAGGAACAGAGTCCATCATACCGTAACGCATACGGTACCACAAAGGAGGACGGCTGCGCGACACCACAGGATCGGTGTCGTTTTCATACTCAAACAAGTTAGAAAAGCCATCTCTGTCCTTATCAGCGAGCTGGTCGTCAGGATTGTTGGGATTGAAACCTTTTGAAGTTTCATAGGAGTTGGGCATACCGTCACCGTCAAGGTCGTTTTCAGTGATGATACGGCGACGGTTCTTGGGACGCAGCGGCACATTGGCCAACTTGTCAGCACAAGCAGGACACCTGAAGTCATTTCTGAAATAATAACGGGGCACAAAAGCCTTGCAGTGAGGACAGGCCGCAATGCGCATAGCAACCACAAGGTCGCTGTATGTTTCAGCTTCACTTGCGTTGGAAAACTTTTCCCGCTGCTGTGATTTCTGCCAATTGCTGACACCCTGCTTCAAAACATTGTCAACATTGAGTGAAGGATCACCGGGCTGAAGCGCAGTCACCATATTTTTGGTCAAATCCTTGGGCTTGAAAACCAAGTCTTCGTTTTTGACTTTACTGGCCTTATCAGCCACACTCACAACGTAAACCATAATACCGATAAAAAGCACCAGCATTGCGAGCAGGAGCAATTTTTCGTAATGTCGTTTTATAAAGTCCAAAATAAAAACTCCTTAAGCTTTACTTCAACTGAAACACATCAAAGTCTATAACTGCACGGCAGTTCTTGCTATCTCCGATAAGCACGTCACCATATCCGGGACGGTCATAGTAGGGCAAATTCTTGATTGCCTCTTCTTCCTGGCGTCTGATTTCTTCAAGTTTTGCAGCATCGACTCTGGAAGTTTCCTCATTCGCCGCACTTTCCATATTAGCAACACGGCCACGGCCGCGGCCTCTGCCGCGCCGCTGAACGGATTGCTGTTCTTTCTGCGGAGCAACTTCCTGCCCAGCCCCTGTCAGATTGGTTTTGATACCGGATTGTTCAGCGTGACGACGGAAAATTTCAAATGCACCGTCCTGCTCGGCATAAAGAGCGATCGAACGGATCACATAGATTTGATTGACCTTGTACGCAGCATCGAGAGAACGGACAAAGGTCCGGATACCGGCCAGTGTTCCGGAAACACTGATCCGCATACGGAACACCTTGAAAGGACCATCCTCCTCACCTGCGACTGCGTTGCGCAGGGCATCGGGATTGGTATTTTTGGGATCCATTGCTCCACGAAGGCAAAGACCGCCGAAAAGGTCGATTTTATCATCGATTTCTGAAAAAGGAGTTTTGCTGCCGGTAAGCTGGCTGACCAGTTCTGAACTCCAGGGTTTGATCACATTCCTGCCCTTTTCAACATAAACGACCTTTTTGGAACACTCCACCATACGCTTGATAACATCGCCGTAAATGTTCCACACCCGGATCACATTGGGGAAATGGTCACGGGGATTGTTGAAAACAGTAAAAATACTGGTACCGGAGATTTCATTGCCGAATCCGAAAGAAACAGCTGTGACATCGAACTTCACGCCAGTCATCAAATTCACAAGTACATTCTGATAATCTTTAATGAATTTCGCCATATTGTCGGGGTTTTCTTCCAAAACACGGGGGATCCCGATATGGGCAAAAAGGACCTCAGGCAGATTTTCCTCGTTGATGGGCTCCATCGTCAGGAGTTTGGCTTTGGGCAGGATTTCTTTCACGACCTGATTCCAGTTGGAGAAACGCTGTTCGCGGAAACCCTGATAGTCAAATTTCTTATTGACGTAGCTTTGACCTTTGCTCCACATTTCCTCAAACTCCCGCTTGAAACGCTCAACAGTAAGAACTTGAACCTTGCCGTCCTCCTTGGGAGGATTGGTTTCCTTGAGCTTGCTGATAAACTCTTCAGCAAGTTTCTGCATAGGATGACGGAAATAGACGGCCAGTTTATCAGCTGCGGCGTTGTAAAGAACAGTATTTTTCTGGAGTGGTTCTTTGTTGGCCGCTGTCGGAGAAGGATTCTCATTACTGAGCTTACGGACCTCTTCCTTTTTAGCCTGGACTTCAGCGATACACTTCGTCATACTCACATATTTTATGAGAGAAAAAACGAGAAGCCCTGTCGCTGCCACGCAGGAAAAGGCAATGACGATTATCAATAAAAGATTGTTGCGGGTAAAACGATTCACTTTTCTCACTTCCTGATAGTTTCATTCAATTCAAGTATAACATAAAACCCCGTCAGGTTTTCAGTCTTTTCATTGGTATAAAGGCGGTAATTCTCTTTGAAAATCTTACTGGTTTTGACACTGTCGAAAAATTTACGCAAATAATCCGTCTCTGCACCTTTTACAGGTTTGAGGGAGTTGGGAGTGGAAAGCGTGTACCCCTTAAGGATAAGAAATTTGATTTCGCGCTGATCCCGCAACGCGTGACTGACAGCATCAAAAGAACCGGCAGCAACGCCTTCCTCACCCCCCATTCCGGGGTCAGCAGCAGAAGATGTCAACTTCTTCTTGGGCTCAGGAGGACAGATATCAGAGGGTTCAAGAGAAACAAGCCACATCTGGTCAGGCATAATCCTCTGGAGTTCAGCAAGAACCCGGAAGTAGCCCTGCTCAAAATTACCGGAACGACTGTGAAAAACCCGCTTTAAGCTCTCATATCTGTCTTTGGCAGAATTACATTCATTATTGAGAGCTTTGATTTCTTTGGAAGTCCGTTCGATGCCGGCCACATCCTGCCCGGCCTTATCCCGGCGGCCTTCTTCGCGGTCAAGGAGCTTGGCCACACCGACACCAAACAGAAGCAGACAAGCCAACAGCACTCCGGCAGAAGCGTAAAAATAAGGTTTCTTGGCATTAAGTTCATACTGTTTGCGGATAGAACGGGGCAGCAGAGAAATATTGATGGGGCAGCGGGTCACACTCTGCAAAGCGGCACCGATCAGTTCCTGAGACATAGGAGCCACGCTCTGCAGTTTCTCACGATCCACACTGTTTTCAATGCCCACCGCTCCGAATGTATTGAGGTAAGTCACAGGCAGACGGAGTTTTTCCTGGAAAAATTCACTCATATAGAGCATTGAGGAACTGCCGCCTGACAGGAGCACCTGAGCAAGGGGAGAACCGCCGTGCTGAGCACGCCAGACGTTGACAGAACGGCTGACTTCACCGTGGAGACGGGTCATAACGTTACGGGCGATCTTGGAAATGGTGGAAGCAAGCTCGGATTCAGGTTCTTCATAAGAACCGCCCAAAGCAACAAATCCGTAACGGATCTTCATTTGTTCAGCTTCAGTAAAGGAGATATTGAACTCCTTGGCGATCTGATTGGTGATGGTATCACCGGCAATAGGAATATCACGGATGAAAGCACGGTTGTGATCGGCGATCATCAAACTGGTACTGCGGCTGCCGATATTGAGAAGCAGTGTAGGTTCCTCTTCTTTGACCTGCACCCCCATTGCGGCGTTGAAAACAGCAATGGGAGCGATCTCGACTGAGATGACCTTCATTCCGGAGTCTTCGATCACATCAGTATAAGCTGTAATAAGGTCAGTTTTGACCGCCACAAACATTGCTTCATATTCTTCTTTATTCTCAACGATTTCGGCTAAATTGCCGTCTTCCTGGGTTTCGATGCGTTTTTCTTCCCACTGGTGGTGGATCAACTGGTATCCCCATTCCACATCGTTGATGGCATAAGGAACGGTCTGCCGGGCTTCATATTCAACGATCTTGTCAATGGCTGAACGGCTGCCGTGAATGGGAGGAAGTTTACTCAAACGCTGAAATGACAATTTAGAAGGCAGCGTGATCCGCACCTGACGGGCTGTAAAGCCGTTTTCTTTGATCATTTCATTATAACAGCGTATAAAAGCGACCACCTCAGCAGCCTCGCCATCCTCGGGATTGATGTCGAGTTTGCGGAAATCAAACTTTGTCATACGCAGAGAACCTGCGGAACAGACAAACTCTGCTATCTTGAGATTAGTACTGCCGATATCTATCGTCAGAATCATATTATCATTCTGCATGAGTGAGACCCGATTTCATTATCTTCTGGATTTTTTATTCTTCTTACTGTTTCCTGATTTGGAACTGCGTCCCAAATCGGATGCCGACTGCTCCCCGGCGGCAGCGGCCTCAGCCGCTTTGGCAATGGCGTTTTCATCCAGAGGAGCAGGGATGAATGCCGGTTTTTCCAAATCAAATTCGTCCACGTCACTCATCCCCCAGGGAGAACGGGCACGGGAAAGAAGAGCACCGTGGAAAATACTGTTGCCGGGCACTTTACGGACAAGTTCACGGAAGTCCCGGTCAGCCAAACGGCCCTTGAGTCCGTAATAACCTTCGCCGAGAACGCCCCATTTCTTGTGAAAAAACACCACAGATGCGATAAAATCTGCAGCATCGGCCACACGAATATTCCGGGAATCTGTCCGACGGGGAGGCATAACACGGTCCAGAAGCACAGGAGGAAGGTAAACAAAATAACGGTGCTCTTTTCCGTCTGTCTGAATAGTCCAAAAATCAACTTTAGTGGAAAACAAAGCCACAGGCACAGCATTTTTTTTGCCGCTTTCAAGAGCAACAAGCTGCACTCCGCAGGAAACATCGTCAAGCCAGACTCCTGTCAGGGTACTTTTACCTTTGCTCCGGGTTTCAAAATCGTACCGGGGAGTGAAAGCGATCTCAACAACTCCCCAGCGACGGTTGTGAAGGTTCAGACTTCCGCGGGATACTGATGAAACAGACCCGGCCTTGAACCGGGGAGGCTGAAGCATACGGAAGCCGACTTTAACAGAAGTGAACATAGGCCGTCTCATAGAATTGCCACAAAGTGCAACCCCTGAAAACAACAGCGCAGTAACGCAAAAATATCTCAGAAAGACTTGCATATTCACTCCTGTTTATTGATTTTTTATTTGGCAGGTGCAGCCTTCTTGGCAGCAGGTGCAGCCTTCTTGGCAGCAGGTGCAGCCTTCTTGGCAGCAGGTGCAGCCTTCTTGGCGGCAGGTGCAGCCTTCTCAGCTGTATCGGCGGCTTTTTCTGTCAGGAAACTGTCAACTTGACTTTCCCCTGCGCCTGAAATCCGCACGCCGCGACCGATCAATGCAGCAAGAAGCAAAGCGATAATAAAGAAAATGGCAGTCAAATAGACAGTTGCTTTAGTCAGATGACTTCCTGCTTTGCCGCCGAAAACGGATTCGCCGACACCGCCGAAAGCAGCCCCCAATCCACCAGACTTAGCAGGCTGAAGCAGAATGAGACCAACCAACAGGATGGCAGCGATCACCACCAGCACATAGAGAAAAACTGTAATTCCGGACATGAAATACTCCTTTTTGAGTTAAGCAGCCGCGTGCATTGCACCGTATCAGCGGCCGATGGCCTCGGTGATCAGCTTGGCAAAGCTGTCAGCCTTGAGAGCAGCACCGCCGATAAGACCGCCGTCGATATCAGCCTGAGCGACCAGTTCGCGGGCATTTTCGGGTTTCATACTGCCGCCGTACTGGATACGCAGAGCTCCGGCAACATCGGCACCGAAGATGGCACTGACGGTATCGCGGATAAATTTATGGGTTTCTTCAGCCATTTCGGGGGTGGCAGTTTTGCCGGTTCCGATAGCCCAGACGGGTTCATAAGCAACGATAACGTTGGCCATATCAGCAGCACTGATATCAGCAAAACCTTCTTTGATCTGACGGCCGATCACATCGGCGGTCTTGTTGCCTTCGCGTTCTTCGAGGGTTTCGCCCACGCAGACGATGACTTTGAGACCGGCTTTGAGAGCAGCTTTCATACGGGCGTTGACAGTAGCATCGGTTTCACCGAAGTACTGGCGGCGTTCGCTGTGGCCGATAATAACATATTCGACGCCGGTGCTGACCAGCATTTCAGCAGAAATTTCACCGGTGAAGGCACCGCTTTCGGCCCAGTGGACATTCTGAGCACCGACTTTGATGTTGGAACCGGCAGCGGCGGCGACAACAGCATTAAGAGTGGTAAAGGGAGGGCAAACAACGATTTCAGCTTCGGTCACATCAGCGACGAGAGCTTTGAGGCTTTCCACCAGTTCTTTTCCGGCGGCAGCATCTTTGTTCATCTTCCAGTTTCCGGCGATAATAACTTTTCTTTCCATAATCTTATCCTTAATTTTGTTAAAAAAATCAAAACACTGCAACACCTTAATGGTGTCAATACAGTACTCCGCCTATAAAGATAGCATCACTTTGCCAATTTTGCAAGTGATTTTGTAAATTTATCTTATACTTTCACGCTATTTCCTGTTTTTTTTCACTGCTTTCCCCTGCGCGTTAAAAGAACGGCTCCAAAAAATCCCCAATCCGATCCAGCCGTTTGTTCTGTAAGAAATCGACACATCTTCAAGATCATCGGCATTGAGTTTTTTCAAATTCACCTGCAGCAGCCGCAGGGCGTGTCTTTCATTGATCCGGTGTCTGAAAAATTTATAATCCCCCCGGTTGGGGCGGGAAGAAGAACCGCTGAACACAGGAACATAATAAAAAAGGTATACACCGTTGTTGACCGCCTCCAGATTCCAGACCACCTCAGCACCTGAAGATGATTTTTCTCCGGCAGCCGGAGCACGCCATTTCAATGTGGAAGTAGTACAGCCGGCACAAGTCAGCAACAGGATTCCGGCACAAAGGAACGATATTCTTTTTTTCATTTTTTCACCCTGACACTTTCTTTGATAAGAACAGCGATTTCTCCGGCAAGCTGACGCCCGGAACGGATAATACATTTTTCAAACCCCGCAGCCGCAGCAGCAGGACCGGAAGTTGTCATTTTTTCTTCCAGGTCATAACGTACCTGTCGGCTCTTTTTACCGCAGTGGAGCTGATAATCAATGACCATCCTGACCTTGTTTTCCCCGGGAAGAATCTCAAAACGGAGCAGATCCCCCGAAACGGTCACATTATCTTCCTCCTTATTTTTCACCGGCTCAAAAGAGGCCGCCAGACGGCGTTTCACCAGCTGGGCGGGAGCGGAAGAAAAACGGTTGAATTCATCAAAAAAAACTCTCACTTTGTCATCGCTCCGGGAAACCATCCGGGTCCCGTTGCCGGTTTTGTCAGAAAAGCTCCGCAGTCCGACACCTGCCTGAACAGGGATCTTTTCGTCAAGAGAACACAAATCATAGTAGGCAGGTTCAGCATAGACGGGTTCCGGCAGCAGCGAACAGCCGCTGAAAAAAAGAACACCGCTCAGAAAAAACAAAACAAGTAAACGTTGAACCATAATAAAACTCCTTGATTTCTGTATTCTGCAAACTGTTATCTGGGAATTTTCAATACCTGACCTGCACGGAGAATGGAACGCTCATTCAAACCGTTGCTCTGCATAAGTGAACGTAATGATACGCCGTATTCCTGGGCGATCGCAGAAAGCGTATCTCCGGAACGGATCGTATAAAGCTCCTCGTTGTCACTCCCCCCGGAAACTGCCGGAACACCCCTTGTGCTTCGTGCAGCACTGCTGCGCAGCGCATATTCCCGGAGTTGATTGTATCTTTTGGTCAAATCCCCCAATGCCCTGACCAGACGGGTATTTTCTTTTTTCAGAGCCTCAGTCAGTATGCGCTGCTTTTCCAGAGCATCTGCGGGGGGCACAGGGAGCGATTCACGTTTCAGATCACGCAGTATCTTGGCTTTGGCCATCTGTTTGTATCTCTGCACAGCTTCAGCATCAGGAGAAGCAGGTGCCAAAGCAAGAAAAGCATTATAGTGGTAAAGAGCCCCCAACGGATCGTTAAGATCTTCATCGCACAAGGTGGCCAATTTCAAATGGAGCAGAGAAGAATCTGGACGCTTGGCCAGCAGGCGGTTATAAAAACGCAGTGCCAGCTGAAATTCTCCTTCTGCACGGCAGCGTTCAGCCCGGAACATCAGAGGATGTTTCATCACATCTGAACTCTCGCTGCATCCACTCCCCAAAAGAAACAGAAACAAAGCAAAAAACAAAGGAACAAGACGATTGAGGACAGCCAAGCCCGCCACTGCGGCACTTTCAAGACGCATAATCCAGTTTCCCAGTTTAAGCGGACGCCCTCCTGCGGCAAGAAGCTGAGCTTCTTCCTCTGCGGTAAATCCTCCTTCCGGCCCCACAAACCAGGCACGCACAGCCCCGGGAGCTTCACTTCCGGGATCGGCCGGAGTCACTGAACCGTAATAAAGCACAGCACCGGAACGACGGACATCTTCCAAAGCCTCCTCAAGGCTCACTGGCGGATAAAGCTGCGGCAATCGGGGATTGCCCGACTGCTTGCACCCCTCACGCAGCAGCAGTTCCCAGCGTTCAGGGTTTTCGCCGGTTGCAACTGAGTGTTCCAGAAGCAGAGGATGCAAAGCACGGACACCCAATCCCGGCAGCTGAGGCAGCAGAGAATCCAACTTGGCTTTTTTGGGAATGGCGCAGTAAAGATCCAGTTCTATTTCCTGATGAATTTCGGGAAGCAGCTCAAGAAAACGCAGCTGTTTTTTGTCCACGACTTCAGCTTCAGCCCTGCCGCCCCGGCCGTCCATCACCAGCACCTTATCCCCGGGACGGGCACGAAAAACCTTGAAGAGATGTTCAGCTTCCCGGGGTTCGGGCTGAAAAAGCTCTCCTGTTTTTCCGATGTGAGTATGAAATATTGTCCGCACGTCAGACCTTTTACTGAAATATGTGTTTCTTAATATAATTTATATCTTTTTTTACGGATTGCAAATCCCGTTTTTCTGACTTCTGATCTTTTCATTGATGGTACGTAAAGCAAGCCAAGCTCCGATGACACCTGAAAGAACATCTGCTGCCAGACGGGCCGCAAAAAGACCGTTGAGAGAATGGAAATACCAGGCGATCAGAGAAAAGGGGATCAAAAAGACCAGAAAACGCATTCCGTTAAGCATTGCCGCCGCAGCAGGCCGACCGCAGCCGGTATAGGAAAATCCGGAAAAACGGTGAACTTCCACCCCCGCAAGTCCCCAGACGGAAATCATAATGCACCGGGCCATAACATTCTGGGCTTCAGGAGAATTGCAAAAATGAGGAGCAATCGCCCGCGCCAGCAGAGCAAAGAGCACCGCACTGCCCACAAGAAATACCAGAGCAAAGCGGAACGCAAAAAGCAATCCTTCCTTAATCCGGTCAAACCGGCGGGCACCGTAGTTCTGAGCAATAAAGGGTGTCAGGGTCATTCCAAGAGACATAGGAACCACAAATGCTATGGTTTCCAGCCGTCCGGCGGCGGTGCATCCGGCCATAGCGGCAGTACCGAATGAAGCTGTCAGCTTGGTAATGACGGTCATTCCCACAGGCATCATCAACATTCCCAGAGAAGCGGGGATCGCATAACGCATCGTCACGATCCAGTAGTTGCGTAATTCAGGCACAGGGATCTTGCGGAACCTGATAAGGCGGTGTTTTTTCCAGAGGACATACATCGAAATGCTCCCCCCTGTGGCCTGAGCAAAAATCGTAGCAAGTGCCGCTCCCTTGATCCCCAGTGCCGGAAAAATCCCCCAGCCGAAAATAAACAGAGGATCCAGAATGGCATTGATAATCATTCCCGTCATCATCAATGCACTTGCAATCTTATTGTCCCCCACTGAAATAAGCAAACTGTGTCCTGCCATAGCAATGGACGCTGTGGCACAGCCGAAATACCATATATCCATATATTCGATGACCAGGTCAAGGACTTCGCCCTGAGCACCGAAAGAGCTGAAAACCCCTTTGACGCATCCCATTCCGACAATGGCGGTCAATATGGAAAAAAACAGGATCAGCAGCACCCCTGAGGTACTTCCCTTGGCGGCACGTTCAAGTTTGTTCCCCCCCAAAGCCTGAGCTGTGGGAGCACTGACACCGATGCCGAGACCGTGAAAAAAACAGCCGATCAGCATTACCACAGGCAATGTGAATCCCATTGCCGCCATAGGAGCATCAGCGGCGGTTTTGCCGACAAGACGTCCTACAAAGTAGGCATCGACAAGATTGTACCCTGAAAGAGCGAGAGTGGCGGGAATCATCGCCAGAGCGGTTTTTATCATTCCCCTGGCAATGGGGCCCTGCGTGTAGACTGCGGCCATAATAGTTCCTGATTATTGTTTTTGCCCGAGCCGTCTGACATACTCAAATATGAGAACAGTTGCAGCTTGGGCGGCGTTGATGGATTCATAATTTCCCGGCATAGGGATATTGATGCTCTGGGCTCTTTCGACGTGAGATCCGGAAGGTTCTCCGCCGATAATGACCACGCTGCGGTCATAAAGTCCCGGGGCGGTAAAACAGCTTTCGCCGCCGTGAGGATCAGCATAAAAGAAAGTACCGTATCCTTTTTCAGCGGCCGTACTCAGCAACTCATCAAGAGAAGCAAACCCCCTGAGCGAAAGTCCGAACTGCGCCCCCATTCCGGAACGGACAGCTTTGTCGCTCCAGGGATCAACAGTTCCGGCGGAGTACCACAATTCTCTGACCCCGGCGGCACGGCAGCTGCGGGCGATAGTTCCGAAATTCCCGGGATCACCGATGCCGTCAAGGGCAAAGATAAAGTCCCCGGCAACATCTTCCGGAGCAACGGGGACCTCTGCCACAGCGATGATTCCCTGAGGCGAGACGGTTCCTGAAATATCGTTGAAAAGATGTTCCGGAAGTTCCCGGAGTTTTTGGGGATCAAAGGAAATCTGCCCCAAACCTTTTTCCGTACCGACACAAAAGAGGACATTTTCAGGGAAAAATTCCAGCAGTTCCCTTACTGCCCGGACGCCTTCACAGCGGCAGCAGGAACTTTTACGCCTGCCCTGCCGGGTGCCGAGGGCACGGAGCAAAGCTGTCTCACGTTTGCTGGGAGCAGGATATCCCATAATAAAAATCCTCCTGAAAAGTTGGTACAATAAAGCAGAAAAGGGCACGGGAAAAAAATTTCCCTGTTGCCCGTTTCACAATGCCGGAAAGCGTCCCTTTTTCAACGACGCTCCGGCACTTGAAACTCCCCTCTCTGCCATCTTCGGCACTGAAGGGAGAATCTAATTCCCCGGTTCTTACTTGGCCTTAGGGGTCTTGGCTTTGGGTTTGGGTCCCAGTTCGCCGTTTTCCAGGGCCAGCTGCATCGCCTTGACCACAGCAAGATACTGAGCAGCACTCTGAGTATCTCCGGCCAATTTTGCACCCTTAGCCAGAACAGCTGCGGCACCGTTGGGATCAGCAGGAGCCAGCAAGCGGGCGGCGGCGGCACAAGCCTGAAGCCGGACAGCGTTGCTGAAACTGACATTACCGGCAGTTTTGACAAAAGCAGCGGCAGCCTCTTTGTTTTTTCCGGTAAGTTCAAGGATCAGACCTTCGTTAATGGCGGCAGTTCCTTTGACAGCGGCATCGGCTTCAGGATCAGCGGCAACCAACTTGAGCTGAGCAAGAGCTTCTTTGTACTTTTTGGCATCCACATAGAGCTGGATCAACCGCTGCCGGGCTGCGAGAGCACCCTTTTTGCCTTTATTCTGAGCGAGGGCTTTTTCAAGAGCAGGAGCATCAGCTGCATCGGCAAAAGCGTAAGCTGCCTGACGGGCGGAACGGTTGCTCATTCCCCAAACGGCAAAAGCCAGGGCGATCACAAAAGCCAGAACCACGCCGATAACAGCGATCTTCTTCCAGTTTTCTGCGAAAAGCATTTCAAAACGTTCTCTTTCAGAAAAGAGGGCGGAAGACATTTCAGCGTTCATCTGCTGAGTTTGTTTCTTGTCCATAATAGAGAGATTCCTTTCAAGTTGAGGATCAGTGGTGAGAGAAGATCCGCTCGGGAGCGTGGAAAAGAGCCACGCCCAATTCGTTGGCACGCTTGATCACATCGGCATCCCGGAGAGAACCTGCAGGAGCGATGATGGCTTTGATTCCGGCAGCGGCGGCGGTTTCGACACCGTCTTCAAAGGGGAAGAATCCGTCGCTGGACATTACAGAACCCTCAAGGGTACCGGTGCCGGTGTATTTCTGACGGAATTTGGCAATAGCCTGTTCGATAGCACCCACACGGTCCTGCTCACCGGTTCCCACGGACAGGGTCTGACCGTTCTGAGCGATGACCACGCCGTTGGAACGGACGCTCAAGTTGACATACCAGGAAAAGAGCAGATCGATTTTCTGCTGTTCAGTGGCTTCAACCGTGGAAATCTGATGACCGCAGCGGGTATTTTCGCCTTCAGCAGGTTTAAGGTCGGCGATAGACCTCAGAGCTGTGGTGAGGGGGGCTGCGATGATAACAGTCCCGTCAGCAAGGACCTTGCAGGTCTGATGGATTGCTGAAGTTTCACCGGTGTAACGGGGCAGAGACTTCAGATCGCCGCATTTCAGGATACGGACGTGCTTGTTGAGTTTGAATCTTTCGCCGTCGTTGAAAACAGCCAGAGCTTCAGGAGTGAAAGCAGGAGCGACCACACATTCCACAAAGGTGCTCATAATTTCTTCTGCGGTGGCGGCATCGACTTCAACGTTGAAAGCGATCACACTGCCGAAAGCAGCACGGGCATCAGCATCACGGCCTTTGATGTAAACGCTTTTCAAATCTTCCCCGGGCAGAGCCACAGCGGCACCGGAAGGATTGACGTGTTTCATAACGCCGCAGGCGGGGCAGTCAAAGAATTTGACGATATTGAGAGCTCCGGAAATATCTTCGAGGTTGGTCTGGGAAAGACCGTTTTTCCCGTTCTTGAGCACCTCCATACCGCCGATGACGCCGATTTCGTCAACGGGGCGGTAGCTGGCGGCGGGCTGGTGGGGGTTGGTACCGTAACGCAGATCGTCGATCTTGACATAACGGCGGCCGTTGATTTCCATCTCAGCGGGGAAATCCCCCACGTTGCGGGAAAGGTAACTGGAACGTGAAAGTGCTTCAGCCATAATAAAACTCCATACATTTGAAAGTAGATGAACCTTCCGCCTCAAGGGCATCAAGTTCTGTTTTTATTGCATCGTAATAATATACACATTAAAGGGAAAAATTGCAAATTTTTTTCATTTCCCCGCCGCCGAAAAGGTGAAAATTTCTTTAATTTACCGGCAGACCCCGCTTTTTAAGGCTGTTTTGACTTGCATAAAACGTCTTAATGATTTATATTACTAAAGAGAAACATTATCCTGTTTACAATACCACCAACATAATTTTATGAAAGGTTGAAAAATGGAAACTTTGAAAGTCGGTCTTATCGCCACTGGCGGCCGGGGAGTTCACGGATATGACCTCCACCGCCCCGAAAAAGGTGTTGAAATCGTTGCCGGATGCGATATCGCTCAGGCAGCTCTTGACAAATTTACCGAAAAATTCCCTGAAGCTCAGGTTTTCACCGACTACCGCGACCTGCTTAAAGTCGAATCCATCGGAGCCGTCCACATCGCAACTCCTGATTATCTCCACGAAGAAATGGCCATCGCCGCTCTTGAAGCCGGCAAAGCCGTTTATCTTGAAAAGCCTATGGCCATCACCATTGAAGGCTGTGACCGTATTCTTGAAACCGCCTACCGTACCGGCAGCAAACTTTTCATCGGTCACAATATGCGCCACTTCCCCGTGGTGCTCAAGATGAAAGAGATCATCGACTCCGGTCTGATCGGTGAACTTCAGGTGGGCTGGTGCCGTCACTTTGTCTGCTACGGCGGCGATGCCTATTTCCGCGACTGGCACTCTGAACAGCGTTATTCCAACGGTCTGCTGCTTCAGAAGGGTGCTCACGACATCGACGTGATGCACTGGCTTATGGGCAGCTACACCAAGAGCGTTGTGGGTATGGGTATGCTTTCTGTGTACAACCGCTGCGGCCGCCGTTCCCCCGACACTCCCGGATGCGCCAAGTGGGACAACAAACAGTATCCGCCCCTGACTCAGACCGGATTTTCTCCCATTATCGACGTGGAAGACCACAGTATGGTGATGATGCAGCTCGAAAACGGTGCTCAGATGACCTATATGCAGTGTCATTACACTCCCGACTCAGAACGCAATTACACCTTTATCGGTACCAAGGGCCGTATTGAAAATATCGGCGACTACGGCAACTGCGAAGTCCACGTCTGGACTCAGCGCGGTCCCCGTTCCACCCCGGACATCATCTACAAACTCAAGCCTGTTGAAGGCGGTCACGGCGGTGCCGACACCCCCATTCTCGACAACTTCCTCGACTTTGTCCGTTTCGGAGCCAAGACCAACACCTCTCCCATCGCCGCCCGTCAGTCTGTGGCAGCAGGCGTTCTGGGACACTATTCAATGCGTAACGGCAACAACCGTCAGGATGTGCCCCCCTTGCGTCCCGAACTCGTTGCATACTTTGAAAACAATCAGGTCAAATAATTATGAACGAAACAAGTTACGCCGAACTCAAAAAGTACAAAGACCAGTACAATGTGGACTATTCCATCGGAGATTTGACTCCTACTGTCTGTGAGATCAACAACTGGCCTGTTCCCGCCCAGTGCGGCGGAACGCCCATTCCGGTGATCGTTGACCACGCCCAGCGTCTTTTTGACGGCGAAGGAAAAAACGAAAAGACATTTATCTACTGTCCTGACGCAGTGGGAGATATCCACAGACAGCACTATCCTGAACTGCTTGCACGGGTTGAAAAAGTGGCCGGTATCCGTCTGCTTTCCAGCGGTGTGATGCCCAGCGTGACCCCGGTCTGCTTCGGAACTATTTTTTCAGGAGCCTCTCCTGAAGTCCACGGGATCAGACAGTACGCAAAGCCTGTTCTTGAGGTCGAAACCCTCTTTGACAGCGTTGCCAAAGCAGGCAAAAAAGCAGCGATTATTTCCATCAACACCTGCAGTATTGATATGATCTTCCGCAAACGGAATGTGGATTACTATTCACTGAATACCGATGCCCGCTGCCGTGAAGTTGCTGAAATGCTGCTGCGTAACGATGATTATGATATGATCGTCTGTTACAGCACTGAATACGATTCTCTGTCCCACAAAACAGGATGCGATTCAGCAACCTCCCTGACTGCATTGAAAAACTGTGTTCAGTACTTTGAAGACTTTGCCCGGCTGACCGATGAAATCTGGGGCAAATACAACCGTGTATTGATCTGGGCTCCCGATCACGGAAATCATCCGGTTTCCGAAACATCAGGGACTCACGGAACCAATACTCCGGAAGATATGCTGGTCAACCATTTCTACCGGATCACCCCCGGAAAAAAATAAGTTTTCTCAACGGGAAACTCAACAAAAAATAGGGCTGCCGCAAACCTCAAAAAGGTGAGCAGCAGCCAGATTTTTTATCTCTTAGAAAGAACTGGGAGAATGGCCGAACTCTGCAAGAAAAACAGTGGCAAAATATTCCTGAGAAGAAAATCCGCAGCTGAAGGCGATCTCTTTGATTGTGTAGCAGTGTTGTGAAAGCATTTCCACCGCTTTGCGGAGACGGCATCCCTTCAAATAAGCCGAAGGAGAAATGCGAAATGCTTTTTTGAATTCCCTGCACAGAGTCACGCGGTGGACCGTCAGCAGTTCCGCAAGGCGATTCACATTAAAAGCAGGGTCAGTAAACTCCCGTTCTATCAGTTCTCTGGCTTCGCGGGCGATATTTTTTTCCTGCCCTTCTCTGTGCAGGGGGGCAGAGGCTATCCGGAAAAGTACCTGAAAGGCGATCCCCATTATTTCAAGACGCCGTTCCGGAGTCAGATGACGGAGTCCGGCAATGATTTGCCTGAAAAGTTCATCGGGAGCCGGACCGCAAAACTTTTTACCCGGTGTCAGTTTCAATATTTGCTCCAGTATCGGCATCCCTTCACCTTCAAAAGCCAGCCAGTAATAATGAAACCCCTCATCCCCGGGGTAGAAATCGTGCCAGGATTTGCAAGGCATATACCACACATCACCCGGCTGGATCTTGCAATATTTATTTGCGTTCTTGAAATATCCGCTGCCTTCCACGCACCAGTAAAAGTTGGCATAGTCGATCATCCGTACTCTTTCCCGATGCGAATTATCGACACAGCAGTGACCGCAACTGCGTACAAAGAGA
The DNA here is from genome assembly GCA_015061745.1 of Lentisphaerota bacterium. Lineage (GTDB taxonomy): Bacteria > Verrucomicrobiota > Lentisphaeria > Victivallales > Victivallaceae > UBA1784. The sequence continues at coordinate 21,948 of SUWB01000021.1, forward strand.
AGACTATCCCGCTGAGGGGAATAGGCAGTGACCCAAAACTTTTTCATATTTGTTCCTCAATTGCTTTAACTCAATATACACAGCCTTGAGAAAATTGCAAATCATATTGTTTCAAAACCTGATGCGCAGGCTACAATATTGAAGAATACAGCCATTGCAAATCATCTTTTTTTATGTATATTATTCATAAATAATCATTTTCATCCCCTCCACCATTTGGGCGATCCAAGTGAACAGTTGAAAAGGTGAACAAGGAGCTCCCCGGTTGGAACAAGCTGAAACAAAAGGAGTTTGACAGTAGTTTTATGAATATATTGAACCTTGACGGTGTTTGGGATTTTACCTTTGCCCCCCAGGAGCAGAGCCTGCCCGACTCTCTGCCTCACCTGGAATGGGAAAGTGCGTTGAGTGTCCCCGGATGTTTTGATGTGAGTGCCCCTTTTTTCGGCAAGCGGGGAGTCGGTTATTACCGCTGTACAGTCAGAACCGGTGGACTCATCCGTCTTTCCATTGACGGTCTGGGAGTTGCCGGAAAAGTTTTCTGGGACGGGAAAACGATCGGTGAGTGTCCTTACGCTTATATGCCGGAAAAGTTTACTTTCAATGCCGGAGAAACAGGGGAACATCAGTTGGTCATTGCCGTGTGCAATCACTTCAATAAAGTCTTTTTCCCTTACTTTGATTTTTATGCCTACGGCGGTATTTTCGGCAGTGTCAGGATCGAAGAACTCCCCGGTTACGCCATTGATCTTTTACAAGTCACTACTCTTGATTATTCAACAGGCAGAGTGCGTGCTGCTGTTACTGCGGACAGATTTTTCCGCGCCCCCCGGAAAATCACCTTTGAAATAGACGGTAAAGAAATTCTGACCTCAGAATTTGCCGGGAAAAAAAATGTGTATGAATTCAATGTTCCTGAATTCAAACTCTGGTCTCCGGAAACGCCTGCTCTCCACCGTCTCCGGGTGATTCTGGGGGCTTATGAAGAATCCTGCAATATCGGGATCCGCACCATTGAGGCCCGGGGACCCCAACTTTTTCTCAACGGCCGGAAACTTCGTCTGATAGGCTACAACCGTCACGACAGTCATCCTCAATTCGGGGCTGCTGTCCCTCCGTCTCTTATGGCGGCTGACCTTCAGATGATAAAAAATCAGGGCTGCAATTTTTTGCGGGGCAGTCACTACCCCCAACGGGAAACATTCCTCGAACTTTGCGATAAACTCGGAATCCTTTTCTGGGAAGAAACCCTGGGGTGGGACGTACGGGATGAAGAACTTTTCAAACCTGAATTTCTTTTCAAACAGAAAGATCAGGCCCGAAAACTTGTCCGGAGCCACTGCAATCACCCTGCCATTATCATCTGGGGCTTTATGAACGAAACTTTAAGTGAGGAAAAGCGGTGCCGGAAAATCATTCAAAAGGTTTATGACACTTATAAAGCCAATGATTCCAGCCGCCTTGTGACTTACGCTTCCAACCGATATGAAAAAGATATCTGTATGGATATTGTGGATATCGTGGCAATGAATCCTTATCCCGGCTGGGGAAGTATGAACTTTGATGAGGTTTACAGTCTGCACCGTATCCGTCCCAGACTTGATGAAATCTGTAAAGCGGTCCCCGCAGATAAACCCTATATGATCAGTGAAATAGGAGCTTCAGCCATTTACGGCCACCGTGATCCTTACCGGGTCCGGTGGAGTGAAGAATATCAGGCAGAACTGGTTACGGAAGTTTGTAATGTGGTCTTGCGTGATCCCCGTTACTGCGGTCTGGCTTTCTGGCATTTCTGTGATGCCAAAAGTTATCTCAACGGCGGCAGAGTCAAAGGGATCAACGACAAAGGGATCCTCAACGAGTACCGTCAGCCCAAACTGGCGTGGCAGGCAATAACAAAAGCCATTTCTGAAATCGGCATTGCCGACCCCCAAGAGAGAAAAAATGACCTTTAATTGCTGATTTTGCTGTTCCTGACAGCCCGGTCAATGGAACTCTGTCAACACTGACAGTGCGTACAGGAGTTATTGATTTCGTTCTTTAGAAAAACAAGTAAGAAATCCAGAAAAAAGGAGACCTGTTTATGAAACAAGAAAAAATTTTCACCTTGATAGAACTTCTGGTTACTGTTGCACAACAGAACTGTCTTTTAAAATCAAAAAGCAACACATCCTTACGCCCGGCAGGGCGCACTTCACGTTTGCCGCAGGCAAACTCTTCGCACCTTCACATCTTCACTCAATCAGCGTTCAGGTTGATTGAACTTCTTGTGAGTACTACTTGTCAAATAGGTGTTTTGCCGTTGTATCTCTTCAAAAAAACAATCAGAAAAATGCCTTATAATGCTTGCAAAGCAAGTGCTTCATACACCAACGGTGTGCTTCATATTTGCCGAAGGCAAATGCTTCATACGGTGAAACCGTGCTTCACTCAATCAGCGTTCACGCTGATTGAACTATTGGTAAGCAAAACTTGTCAAATATGTGTTTATACTTTGCGAAAAATTGCCTCTTGCCTTAATATTTGCCATTGCAATCCTGCCAAATGCGGGATTGTCGGTTTTGCAAATGCAAAAACGGCAATCCACCAAAAGTTTTTGGCAAGGATGGATGGGGCCCGGGGAAGGAAGGGAGAACCTTTTTTCAAAAAGGGTTCCCTTCCTTCCCCGGCTCCTTTCACCTTGATAGAACTTCTTGTCGTTATTGCGATCATCGCTATTCTGGCGGCTATGCTTTTGCCCGCTTTGCAGCAGGCACGGGATCGGGCCAAAGGTATAGGGTGCATCAACAATCAAAAGCAGATAGGTGTGGCATTTCAGCAGTACAGCGGCGATAACAAGGACTATCTGCCCTATTATAACGGAGCCAAAGAATATCGGGCAGAACGCTGGTTTCGCACCTGTGCCCCGTATTTGGGGATCGCTCTTACATCACCTTTCCCCAAGTTGTACCGGTGCGGGAGTGACAATAATACCGCCCGGGCCAAATATCTTTCTTATGCCCTCGACAATATCTATTTTTCTCCCAGCTATGTTGTCAATCAGGAAAATGGTTTCCGCAGGGACAAAGATCCTGCCACTGATACCTGGGTGCGGGCCAGAAAAATCAACAAACTTGCCTCTGTTACAAGATATGTCACTCTGGCTGACGGCGGCGTTGCTCCGGGAGCAAATTACTTCAACTGGGATAATGAAAAGGAAAATCTTGTTCTCGGCATTGTTCAGCATACAGGAAAAGGCAACTATACCCACGCCGACGGACACGTTTCAACGATGCAGATCCCTCTTGCGGCTCAACTGACCAAAGATAAGAGTTACGCCATTTATTTCTTTCCCGATGGTATAAAATTTGAAACAGGCCCCATTTTCTGAAGCTGGCTGCACATCTGATAGGAGATATTGAAAATGAAAAAATTTTTGCTTTTAACTTTTATTCTTTTTTCTGCAATAAGTGCAAGTGCTGCGTACCTGCGGTTCAAGGACGCTGAGATCGTTCTGCCGGAAAAACCTTTTGCGACGGCTGTTATTGCCGCTCAAGAACTCCAATATCACCTGAGAAAGATGACCGGCGGCACTTTCCCCATTGTAAAAAAACGGACTTCCCGATATGCTTCGGCTGTCTATGTGGGGGATCAACCGGAGGCACAGAAGGCTGATCTTTTGATCAAAAATCTGAAACAGGACGGTTTCCTGAGAGCTGTCAAAGGCAATGATCTTTACATTCTGGGTGATGATGACCGGAAATACAAAAAAGGCGATATCGTTACTTTTTACTTTGAAACCAGACACCGGGGAACGCTTCACGGAGTCTATGACTTTCTGGAAGAAACCGGTGTCCGCTGGGCGGCTCCCGGCAAGGGGTATGAATATATCCCCAGAGTAAAAGAGATTGTCGTTTCCAAAAAGTTCAAAAGCGATGCTCCTGTCTTTTCTCAGCGTAATATGACCAGGATCAACAGCTTTCATAAATATAAAGACGCCGCATCTTACACGATGAAACGGCAGGAAGCCGTCTTGTGGGCATTGCGTATGAGGGCCAGCTGCATACGGGGGATCGGAGACGGCAGTCATACTGAACTGATGCTGAAACTGGATCAAATCTGGTATAAAAAATACCCCGAAAGATTCCAGTTGATGAAAAACAAAGAACGTTGTCCCCGATATACTTGCTGGAGTGATCCGGCTGTGCGGGAAATATGGCTGAAAGCCGCTGATGCTTATTTCTCAGGGAAGAAACCTGCCGATGCCGGTCTGCCTCACATCAAAAGCTGGCACGGGTGGAATGTTAAAGAGGAATTTCTTATCAATGCAATGGATCACGGTACAAAAAATGACGGCAGATGCCGTTGTAACAGATGTAACGACTTCAGAAAAAAACATCCCTGTCTGGATGATACAGAACTTTACTGGCAGCTGATCGCCTATGTGGCAAAGGAAATCGAAAAGAAACATCCGGGAAAATACATTGCAGCTTTAGTCTATCCCCCTATGACCCGTTTCCCCAAAACTGTAAAACTCCCCGGAAATATCCGGGTGAGGATCTGTCAGGGGGGGATCAAAGATATGCTGCTTCCCAATGTATTGAAAGATGATCTTGAACAGATCCGTCTCTGGAGAGATCAGGTGGGATACGACAACGTCTGTCTGGGCATTTATGTGTGTGAAAACTTTGCCGGCCGTCTGCCTGCGGTCCCTGAAAATTATCCCCGGCTTGCAGCAGATTATTTCCGGACGATGGCCGGAAAATGTACAGGAGCCCGGATCGCCTACACCGGGCCCACCCATACGGAGCGTGTTCTCGATATGTATGTCCAATCCAAACTGCTCTGGAACCCCCATCAGGATGTGGAATCTATCATCAAAGACCACTGCCGGGTGATGTATGGTCCTGCCGCAGATGTGATGATGAAGATCTATGACCGTTTTGAAAAGAATTTCCGCACCTATTATCCGGCCGTAACCCCCAATGTCCCCCGTCCCCGGGAAATCGGCATCGACCGGGATGTAAAGAAGAACCGCATCCACGCCTGGACAAAGGTTTATACCGAAAAAGAAATGGCGTATATCAACGATCTTTTGGAGCAGGCTGAAAAAATCGCTGCACAGCAGCAACCCTACGCTCAACGGCTTAAAGTATTCCGCACCTGGATTTATGAGATTATGAAAGCCGAAAGAAAAGAGGTGGTCAATATTCAGGCCAACACCCTTCAACTCCTGCTCCGGCGCAACCGCTGGTCCGATTGGCAGCGACTTCATCCTATGGATCATTATGACAAAAACGCCGCCGGTACAAAGTTCAGAATGAAACACAACGGCAAAGAACTGCTTTTGCAGATCATTGCAGATGAACCGGAAATGAAAAAGGTCAAGTTCGATCCCGGTGCTCCGGATAGTTCTCTCTGGAAGGATGACTCCATTGAACTTTTTTTAGAGGAAAACGGAAAAGTCCGTCATCTCGTATTTTCTGCTTCCGGCAGATACAGCAGCCGCACCGTACCGGAAAATAAATGGACTGTTTTCCCCGGTGTGACGCATACGGTCAGAAATCATACCCGTGCCCGGCGGTTGGAGATCACGCTTCCCCTGACACCTGCAATACACAAAAGTTTCCGCTTCAATGTGACACGTTCAAGAAAATTGACCGACAGGACCCGGGAAAGTTCCACCTGGTCAGAGAATGCAAAGCGGAGTTGGACTGATCCCAGGGGATATGCGGCAATCGTAATAAAATAGTTCTGTCCCCTATGAAGGTTCGGTAAAAAGAACGAAAAAGGAGTCGAGGCGTGAGAGAAGCCCTTTCCGGAGCTGATTCACCGGCAGAATGCCCGATCAGCCTTTGCCTGGATCTCTGCTGAAATCCAAAGCCCCGCCTCAGCTCTTTTCACCACTCTTTATTTAACAACACCGGTGATTTGGACGCCGGTGGCGTCGCAGTGAAGTTCTGTGCCGTTTTCGGGGGTCCCTGCGGGGAAAAACGCCAGAGCACCGGCGTTGCCCCAGGTGGGGCAATAGGCTCCGGTGGTGACTGTACCGATTTCAGTGTCATCTTTGAAAAGTTTGACACCGGCAAAGGGGGCACGGCGGCCCGTAAATGAAATTTGAGCCAGGTTGGAAAAAATTTCTTCTGCCTTACCCGGAATAAAAATTTCAGGAGCGCCGGGAACTCCGGCCTCGATCCGCAAAGACTCCTGAGCGGCAACTCCTGCGGGCCAGGGGATCTCCGTATCCAGAAGCAGATCCCAGATCTGGTCGCTGCACTCGGCGTTGAAATTGATTTCAAATCCTTCTTCACCGAAAAGGTCTGAAAAGCTCACGATTGTTCTGAGGCCGTCCAGTTCAAGAATTTTTGTTTCTCCGGGGGCGGGGAGTTCTTCCTGTCTGACACCGGACATCTCAAGGACTTTGCGGCTTTCCGGTCCGCTGATACCGATACATCCCAGATATTCAGAAAGAGAGGTGTATTCAACTTTTTCCGCATTAAAAAGTTCTTCTGCCCTGGCCGTACACTGAAAAGGAACGGTGATGAAAAGATCATCCTGAGCCATAAGAGAAACGGTACAGGGAGCCGCAGCTTTTCCCTGAGGATCCACAAAAAAATCTCTGCGGCAGCTGCCCGGGAGCAAAGGATTTTTATTGCAAAGAAGCCGGATAACAGCTTCAGCAGCTCCGGGGAAGGCGATCCGGTATCTTCCGTCTGCACAGAAATCAAACAAGGCCGCCTTATTGCGGCAGTATTCGTGTTCATCTGCGGCCCCTTCAGAAAAATTCAAAGGCAGATTCCATCCGGAACGGGGAACCATTTTAGCCCCCATTTCCAGATGAAATTCCCGCAGAGGAGTGTTTTTGAGTTCAGCCATTTTTACTGCACTTTTGAACCGAAAAGCTCTTTGGCACTTTTCAGCCGTGCCACGGCGGTGGCCATACCTTCAGGATGACGGAACACAGCAGTTCCCGCCACCATAATGTCAGCACCGTATGCGGCACACTCTTTAACAGTGTTTTCATCCACACCGCCGTCCACCTGCAATCTGACATCAAGTCCTCTGCGGTCGATTTCCTTGCGGAACGCAGCCACTTTGGGCATCTGATGAGCCATAAAGCTCTGACCGCCGAAACCGGGTTCAACGGTCATCACCAGCACCATATCGATCTTGTCCAGATAGGGGAATACCGCTTCAGCAGGGGTGGCAGGTTTCATAGAAATACCCACCTGTGCGCCCAAACCGTGAATGGCGGCAATGGTAGCGTCAATATCGTCGGCACATTCGATGTGGAAGGTTTCCAGATCGGCTCCTGCTTCACGGAACATCCGGGCATAACGCAAAGGATGTTCGATCATCAAGTGCACATCAAAGAAAAGAGAAGAATTCTTACGCAAAGGCTTGATTACAGGAGCACCGAAAGAGATATTGGGCACCAGAGCCCCGTCCATCACGTCCAAATGGAGCATTTCCGCTCCGGCGGCGGTCACTTCAGCGATCTGCTCGTTGAGTTTTCCGAAATCGGCGGCGAGAAGGGAGGGGGAAACAAGGATCTCACCTTTGGGAAAATCTGAAAGTTTCATTGTCTTTAATTCTCCAAAAAAAGCCGATCGCTTGGGGTAAACAGGCAATCGGCTGTGTTGTAAAACAAACTGCAGAAAAATCTATCAACCGATCTTATCAAAGCCGGTGAAAGGCCGCAGCACTTCGGGGATCTCAATGGATCCGTCTTTCTGCTGATAGTTTTCCATAATGGCAATGATCAGACGGTCAGTAGCCGCAGTCGCACTGATCGTATGAACAAAGTCACGTTCATCGCCCTGCTTGTACCGGATATTCAACCGGCGGCTCTGGAAACTGGTCAAGTTGGTATTGCTGGTCACTTCACGGTAGGTCTTAAAGGTGGGATACCAGGCTTCAATATCATACTTCTTGTATCCGGGAGCTCCCAGGTCGCCTACGCAGACGTTGACAACGTGATAGGGAATGTTGAGGGACTTCAGCAGATCTTCCTCATTCTGGAGACAGAAGTCGTGATACTTGGGGGAGTCCTCAGGTTTGCAGAAAACGATCTGTTCGACCTTGTGGAACTGGTGCACACGGAAAATACCTCTGGAAGCCTTGCCGTAACTGCCGGATTCAGTCCGGAAGCAGGGGGTGAAAGCGGTGTAGCACAAAGGCAGTTTTTCACCGTCCAGCACATCGTCAGCGTGATAGCCGACGAGGGTCTGTTCACTGGTACCGATAAGGGCGAGATCTTCGCCTTCCAGATTGTAGGTCTGATCGGCAAAGAAGGGCAGATATCCGGTTCCGTACAGAGTACGTTCTTTGGCGACACAGGGGGTCATAAACATTGTGAAACCGCGTTTCACAAGGAACTGCTGCACATAGAAATACAAAGCCTGTGCCAGCATAGCTCCTTTGCCTTTCCAGTAATAGAAACCGGTTCCGGCAACTTTAGCTCCCCGGGCGATATCCAGAATATCGTGCATTTCGCCCAATTCCTGATGGTCACGCACAGGGAAGTCAAATTCCCGGATCGTTCCCACCTTACGCAGTTCCACATTGCCGGTATCATCGGAGCCGTCGGGCACATCGGGAGCCAGCAAGTTGGGGATACGGGTCAGGACGGCCATCATCTTTTTGTTGATGCCTTCCATAGCGGTTTCTTTGGAATTGAGGGTCAGTTTGATCTTTTTGACCTCTTCACGGGCGGCGGGATCAGAAGCACATTCTTTGCTCAGCTTGTTGCGGCGGGCACGGAGTTCTTCCACCTCGCGGTCAAGAGCACGATAGTCAGCATCAAGAGCCAGCAGACCGTCAATGTCAAGGGGGAATCCCCGACGCTGACAGTTTGCCTTGATCATTTCGGCATTTTCACGGATAAGTTTAAGATCCAGCATTTGAACAAAAATTCCTTACATTATTTGAACTGGGGCATAGGGAATGCCGCCATAAAGTTTTTGACTTCTTCGCCCAGAGCTTTGAGGGCAGCTTCGTCCTCACGCAGAGCCACGCCGCGTTCGATGAAGTCAGCCACATTGACCATTTCAGCTTCCTTGAGACCGCGGGTGGTGATAGCGGGGGTACCGATACGGATACCGCTGGTGACAAAGGGCTTTTCAGGGTCAAAGGGGATCATATTCTTGTTGACGGTGATGCGGGCAAGGTCAAGGGCATTGGCCACAGCCTTACCGGTAGCCTGCTTGGGACGCAGGTCGATCAGCATCAGGTGGTTGTCAGTACCGCCGGAAACGATACGGAATCCGCGTTTGGCAAGTTCATCAGCCAGTTTTGCGGCATTGAGTTTGACCTGCTGCTGATAGGCTTTGAACTCAGGCTGCAGAGCTTCAAGGAAGCAGACAGCCTTGGCAGCGATAACGTGTTCCAGAGGTCCGCCCTGAAGTCCGGGGAAGACAGCGGAATTGATAGCCTTGAGGTACTGTTCCTTGCAGAGGATCAGACCGCCGCGGGGACCGCGGAGAGTTTTGTGGGTGGTGGTGGTGACCACGTCGCAGTAGGGAACGGGGTTGGGGTGGACACCGGCGGCGACGAGACCTGCGATGTGAGCCATATCAACAAAGAGGATAGCACCCACTTTGTCAGCGATTTCACGCAGACGGGCAAAGTCGATGACTCTGGGATAGGCACTGGCACCGGCAAGGATCATACGGGGTTTGTTTTCCACGGCGAGTTTTTCGATTTCGTCGTAGTCGATCATCTCGGTTTCACGTGAAACGCCGTAGGGGATCATATTGTAAAGTTTGCCTGAGAAGTTCAGGGGATGACCGTGGGTCAGGTGGCCGCCGTGATCGAGGCTCATAGCAAGGACAGTATCTCCGGGCTGGCAGAGAGCGGTGTAGATGGCCTGGTTGGCACCGGAACCGGAGTGGGGCTGAACGTTGGCAGCTTCGGCACCGAAAAGTTCTTTGGCGCGTTCAATGGCGAGAGTTTCCACCTGGTCAACAAATTCGCATCCGTTGTAGTAGCGTTTGCCGGAGTAGCCTTCGGCGTATTTGTTGGTGAGGACGGAACCCTGAGCGGCACGGACGGCGCAGCTGGCAAAGTTTTCGCTGGCGATCAGTTCGATACCGTCATTCTGACGGGCATTTTCCCGGTCGATAGCGGCAGCGATCTCGGGGTCGGTGGCCCGGAGAGGAGCGATTTCATCATTGGTGGCTGTTTCCAGCTTGTTCAGCCGGCGGGCGTGACGCTCATCACCGGAAAAAGGAGTGGAAAAGAAGGCGTCGATGATCTTGCTGATCTCATCATTGTCGCAGGCATCACCGGGGAGCACCAGACAGTTGGCAGCATTGTGTTCCCGTCCTTTAGCGGCGAGTTCGGGGGTTCCTGCGACCACAGCACGGACGCCGTGGAAACGGTTGGCGACCATAGCCATACCGAAACCGGTGCGGCAGATCAGGACGAGAGAGTCAATGACACCGCAGCTGAGAGCCTTGGCAGCGGGAGCACTGAAATCCGGATAGTCATCTGCGGGATTGGCGGCAACGGGTCCGAAGTCGATCACCTGATGGCCGAGACCTTCAAGCAGCTGCACCAGTTTTGCCTTGGCGGCAAATCCGGCGTGATCGGTACCGACGCCGATGGTCAGTTTTTTTCCGACGATTTCTTTGATACTCATTCTTTATTCTCCTTGAGTTGGGTTATATGAATCTGTTAAGAGTTGTTTCAGAAATGGACGCATAAAGTCAAAGACTTTGCGGTAATCCTCAACGCTGCCGCCGGCGGGGTCGGGCACATCTTCACCGGGGACAAGTGTGCGTACACGCTCTCTTGCTTCAGGAGCGATATGACGCATCAAAGCGGCGTGGGTCCGGGTCATTCCCACCAGCAAATCGTACTGAGCGGCCCGTTTGGGGGTGAAAGCAGTTGAAGTAAAATTGGAACTGTCGATTCCCTGCTCGTTCATAACCGCTGCGGCGGCACGGGAAAGAGGAACACCATCGTCAGCATAGATTCCGGCTGAAAACGCCTGGACGGTATGTTTTGTTTTCCGGGCGAGATGATTGAAATAGAGTTCAGCCATAGGACTGCGGCAGCTGTTGGCGGTGCATACAAAAAGTATCTTCACGGTCACAACGCCTCCCCTCCCAGCCACAAGGTGTGTCCGGGAGCACATTTAAGTCCGCATCCGGCATAGAATTTTTCTGTTCCGGGGACTCCTACAAGGCCGATCCACTCGATTTTTCTTTTTTTGAGTTCAGCGACAAGAGCCTGAGTCACCATTGTGCCCACCCCCTGACGGCGGAAGGCTCCGGCGGTCATAATATCCTGAATGTAGGCATCTGAGACACCGTCAGAGATTGCTCGGCCCACACCGGCGAGCTGTCCGTCAGACGTAAAAGCCCCCGCCACTGCAAAGGAGTTGGCGAAGGCATTTCCGGGGAAAGCGGGGTCGGTATTTTCATCGATCCAGCGGTTTTCAAGATACAATTCACGCGCCGCCTGAATAAATCCGGGCGTAAACTGATCTATGATCCTGACTTGAAACTCCGCCATAATGAAAAACCTCTTTCAAAAAGTGTATTACATCCGTTCCACCACTGCTTTGGCAAAGGCGGAACAGCTGACCTCAGTTGCGCCTTCGGTCAGACGGGCAAGGTCATAGGTCATAATCTTGTCTGAAATAGCTCCTTCAAGTCCTTTGATGACCAGATCAGCGGCCTCATCCCAGCCCAGGTGACGCAGCAGCATCTCTCCGGACAGAGCGAGAGAACCGGGATTCACCTTGTCCATTCCGGTATATTTGGGAGCGGTGCCGTGGGTGGCTTCAAAAATGGCGTGTCCGGTGATGTAGTTGATATTGGCTCCGGGAGCGATACCGATACCGCCCACACAGGCAGCGAGAGCATCTGAAACATAGTCGCCGTTCAAATTCAAAGTGGCGATGACATCGTATTCTGCGGGACGGGTGAGGATCTGCTGCAAAAAGGCATCGCAGATGCAGTCTTTCACCAGAATCTTGCCTTCGGGAGCAACGCCGTTGCAATCGTCGTAAGCAACGGCCGCATCGGCATATTCCCGTTTAACAAGTTCATAGCCCCAATTTTTAAAACCGCCCTCAGTGAACTTCATAATGTTACCCTTGTGGACAAAAGTCACACTCTTGCGTTTGTTTTTGATGGCATACTCCATAGCGGCACGGATGAGACGTTCACTGCCTTCCACAGAGACGGGCTTGATGCCGATACTGGAAGTTTCGGGGAAACGGATTTTTTTGACGCCCATTTCATCCTGCAGGAATTTGATGACCTTCTGAGCTTCAGGAGTACCGGAAAGCCATTCGATACCGGCGTAAATATCTTCGGTGTTTTCACGGAAGACCACCATATCGGTCTTTTCAGGAGCTTTCACAGGTGAAGGAACTCCCTTGAAATAACGCACCGGACGGACACAGGCATAAAGATCGAGCTGCTGCCGCAGAGCCACATTCAGAGAACGGAATCCGCCGCCGATGGGGGTGGTCAGAGGACCTTTGATGGCGATGAGATATTCAGAAACAGCTTCCACAGTTTCTTCAGGAAGCCAGACGGGTTTGCCGTAAACAGCGTTGGCTTTTTCACCGGCGTAAAGTTCCATCCAGGCGATCTGCCGTTTACCGTTGTATGCTTTGGCAACGGCAGAGTTCCAGATGTGCATAGAAGCAGCAGTAATATCAGGGCCGATACCGTCTCCCTCGATGAATCCCACAATGGGAGTGTCGGAAACCTGCAGCTTCCCCTTGCTGTCAATGGTAATCTTATCCCCTGCGGGTACTTTAATCTTATCGTAGGCCATAATCCAAGTCACCTTTCTTCTGAAACAAAAATATTATTTTATATAATATACCACCGAAAAGCCTTTTCTTCAAGGGGAAATAGAGAAAAAAGCCGTACGCCGGGAAAGATATTTTCAGCCGGGACGATTCTCCGGGATCCGGGGATAAAAAACAGCAGCCGGGAAGAATTTTCCGTTCTTTCCGGCTGCTGCGGCAAGGGAACTCAAAACGTCAGTTGAGTTTTTCCAGTTTCAATCCCCAAAGTCTGCTCCAGGTTCCCGGTTTGGTATTGGGAGAAGCGATGAGCAGAGCGTACCAGTTGTCACTGGGGACAACGATCATCCTTGAGAATTTGACCACCCCGGCTGCCTTGTGGCAGTTGAAACTGACAAATTCCGGCGTACGGAAACGCAGTTTGCGGACTTCCGGAACGGTCTTGAGATCCTTTGAATCGGGGCTCTCATAGAAGGAAAAACGCAGCAAATTGTTGGGACGGCAGAAAAATGAGAAACGGTAAGCCCCTTTGGTGAGCTTGACATACTGCCGGATCTCAGGATATTTCCCCTGACCGATAGCCAGATGATTGTAAGCAGCCTTGGAAGGAACGATCCTCCACAAACTTTTGTATTCATCAGACTGCACCTGGCCGACCTGTTCATAAAAGAACCAATCTTCCAGCTGGGGGTGAGCTCCCAAAACAGCGGGATTGCCGGGTTTGAACTTCTTGAAATTGCTGTTGCGGAGATAGTTTTTGACAGCTTTACCGGTCATCTTGCTGATGACAGAAGCGATCTCAACCATTTCAGGATATTTGGCCTGAGCCTTGTTCCAGTAGTCCACACGGGCTTTGCGTTTCATTCCTTTACAGAAGGCTTTGGCGTGATTTTCCAGAGCAAGCAATGTGGATTCAAGGACATAACCTGTGACCACGTCCCGGTAGTTGTGGTAAATGGTGTTGACATTTTTCCTGTTTTTGTGCATATAACGGTAAACGCCCAGATTATCCTTACTGACGATATTTTTCCACATCGTGTCGAATTTGTTATCCAGTTCGACACATTTTTTGCGGAGTGCATTGATTTCATCAAGAGAAAGTTTCTCTGAACGCAATCTCTGAGATATCAGATAACGGTCAGCCAGACATCTGGTGTATTCAAAGTGGTTGACAACATCCTGAAGGCGTTTTTTCTGCACGTCGGTTTTGGGGGCAGCGGCGGCCTTTTTCAAAGCCTCAGCCATCTTGACCGTATCTCCCTGACGGAGTCCTTCAAAGCGGTCGATACTGTAAGTGAAGGGGCCGTTGGCACTCCTTTTCTGACTGGCGGCAAGGCCTCTTTCATAGACCGTTTCCCACACATCGTAGTAGGCTTTGACGTGGGAAGCAGCAGCCTTGCCGAAGGCTTTGGTGCAGTATTCCATCATCGCCTTGTCCACATCGTAATTCACATCCCAGAGCAGTCTGCCCAGAATATACTGCTTGGGACCGTTGGCGGCGTGGATCGTATAGACTTCACCGAAGTACTCACTCAGGCCCAGTTTATGCAGACGGCGGAGTTTGGCAGCAAGAGTTCTGGGGAAGTGACGCACCAGAGGATAGGAACGGTCAAGATGGTGATCCCAGAGCCCCATACGTTTGAGTCCCTGTCTGGAAAATCCTGCAAAGTCCGCCCGGTTCGTTCCCATACCGATGATTCCGGGGTGGATCTTGATCGCAGGCACATTCAAGGTGCAGTCGGAGTAAAGCAGAATAATGATCTTGGCTTCAGGATTGACTTTTCTTGCCTGATCGAGAATCTTGCCGTAGAAATAGAAATAACGGTCTGAATAATTGTCTTTAGCGGCAGGTTTGGGCACTCCGGGAGCGTTGCAGAGCTGGCATTCGCAATGTCTTCCGCCGCCGTCGTTGACGGCAAGGCTGACGCCGTCGGCATCATCTTTTCCATAATTTTTGAGGATATGGTCAACGAGGATCTTCTGAACCTCAGGATTGCCCATACAGGGCTGCCAGTCCACCCGCTGTTTCCGGGGATTGTTGAAACGTTTGCCCCGGATGAGGGGATAGTATTCAGGGTGTTTTTTTCCGTATTTTTTGGGATCAAGGATCCGGCCCAGAGCGTGCCAGGCGATATTGCGGCCGCTTTCGCCCATATACATCCGCTGGATCTCTTTATTGATCGCACTGTTCATCGTCCAGCGGCGGGTATGGAAAGAGGGGCTTTCGGTGACGGAAATCTTTTGGGGCATCTGCCATTTTTCACCGTTTTCAGGGTAGACATATCCGTAATCGGTCAGACCGACGATATCAAATCCTACAAATTCCCGGAGGAACCAGTTGGCAGGGAAGTAGTATCCCCAGGCGTCCCGGGACATAAGGAGACAGACATTCTTTTTGCCCTTGACAGTTACGGGGTAACGGATAATAAAACTGTCTTTGGGTTTTCCGGCAAGGATCTTGGCATATTCGCCGCCGAGGGCTCCTTCACGGGTCATAAGGAAAATGGTCTTTGCATTGGCCTTTTCAAAAGGAACGAACTCCACCTTGCGTTTCAGACTTTCTGAAAGACGTTTGGCAAAGAGGGTTCCAAAGGTCTCGGGGGCCATACTCGGTCTGCGCTTGGGTTCCCCGGGGCCGGGAAGAAATGTAACCTGAAATTCCGGTACTGCAGCCTGCAGAGCGACACTGCAGAACAAAAGCAGTATCCCCCCAAAAGCGAAAATCTTTTTCATTGAATAAATCTCCTTATCTGATAATATTTTTTTACTGTTGAATATCAGATTGTTCCTGTTTAGGTTTTCTGTTTTTTCTGCGTCGGGGCTTTTTGCCGGGACGGTGATCTTCTTTGGATTTCGCCGTTTGAGGCAGCGGCCACTCTCTGTCAGTTTTTTCAGGATCGCCCCCGTCCACAGCGGTGCGGATGATTTTCAATTCCCGTGAATTGGGGTAAGAACGGGAAGTATACAATTCTCTGGGGCATTGTCCTTTATCAAAGATCACCTGCTGGGCGAGCACCCTTTCTGCTGAAAGGGTCAGACGGATCATCATATGCTGCGGCAGAAAGATTTTCTCAAGCACCTGATTAATGGCTGACCCGCTTTTTTTAGCAGGGATAGGCTCTCCGGGAGCCACGTTCAATAATTCTTCAACAAAGGGAAGTGCCGTACAAGCCATCGCCAGAGAAACACTGTTGCGGTAACGTCCTTCATCCAGACGGCAATTCCGTTCATAAAGCAGCGCAAGAGCCCGTTCCATAGGGGGAGTTCCCCAGGCCTTATAGAGCTCAGGCAAAAAATATTCCAGCAAGCCGTAATCGTGAAAGGCTCTCAAATGGCGGTCGGCATAGCTTGAGCCGAAAATCTTTTCAAGTTCCAATGCCAAACGTGAAGATGAAGCGTGTTTCAACAGCTCAAGGGAAGCAAAAAGGGCGTTTTCAGTTTTGGAGTCCAGCGTAAAGTCAAACTGTCCCACAAGTTTCAAAGCTCTGAGCATACGCACAGGGTCTTCTTCAAAACGCAAGGCAGGTTCTCCGATTGCCCGGACGGTTTTGGATTTGATATCCTCAAGCCCCATTCCGGTATGGTCATAAAGTTCCTCCCGCACCGGGTCGTAAAAAAGAGCGTTGACGGTAAAATCCCGCCGCCAGGCATCTTCGACGGCAGTTCCCCAGGAGTTGTCTGAAACAATGAGATTTTCAGGCAGTTCCTCCTCGTTGGCAAGGGTTCTTTCGTTGTGTCCGGCTTCCACAGGAGCTTTGCGGAAAGTACTGACTTCAAAAAGTTCTCCTTTCCAGGTCACGTGAGTAAGACGGAACCGTTTACCGATGATCCGGGCATTGCGGCGGCCGAAAACCTGCCGCACCTCCTCCGGTGTGGCGGAACAGCCGATATCAAAATCTTTCGGGGGACGTTCCAGCAGCAGATCTCTTATGGCACCGCCCACAATATAGGCTTCAAAGCCGGCTTCCTGCAAGGTGGAAACCACATATCTGGCAGTAGAAGAAATAGGAAGTTTTATCTTCATTATCGTTTATTTTATCCTCAAAAAATCAGAACTTCCGCTGAATGACCGTATCAACGCACTCAAGTTCCGGATCAAGGAAGGGATAGTCTGCATTGTAGTGCAGTCCCCGGCTTTCGTGCCGCAGAAGCGAACAGTCGATAATGAGTTCCGCAACGGTGGCGATGTTGCGTAATTCGATCAAATCAGCAGTAACGGTGAAGTCCCAGTAGTATTTTTCAATCTCTTTGCAAATAAGTTTGATCCGGTTTTTCGCCCGTTCCAGACGCTTGTTGGTCCGGTAAATGCCCACATAATCCCACATAAAATGGCGGATCTCGTCCCAGTTATGGGCAATGACGACCTGTTCATCGGAGTCGGTGGCATTGCCGCTGCGCCAGTTGAGGGAAGCGGCGGCACTGGGATGGTTGAGCTTGAAACGGTCAAAGTTTTCATTGATGCTCCTGGCGGCAAAACGGGAAACCACCAGAGCTTCAAGCAAACTGTTTGAGGCAAGCCGGTTGGCTCCGTGCAGTCCGGTACAGGCGGTTTCGCCCACAGCGTACAACCCTTCGATGCTTGAAGCACCGTCAATGCCGGTTTTGATACCGCCGCACATAAAGTGAGCAGCAGGCACCACCGGGATCAGATCGGTGGCCATATTGACTCCTGCTTCGAGGCATTTGGCAAAAATATTGGGGAAGCGGCGTTTCAGTTCCTCTTCGCTGTGCATACGGATATCCAGATAGACACATTCCTCGCCGGTGCGTTTCATTTCAGAGTCGATGGCCCGTGCGACCACATCCCGGGGGGCAAGACTTTTCATCGGATGATATTTGTGCATAAATTCAACCGGTTCGGAATCCTTGTTTTCCCGGCACTTGAGGATGGCTCCTTCGCCTCTGAGGGCTTCGCTGATGAGGAAGGAACGGATCGTGGGGTGATGCAGGATCGTGGGATGGAACTGTACAAATTCCATATTGGCGATCTCAGCCCCCGCCCGGTAAGCCATTGCGATACCTGAACCGCAAGCCACATCGGGATTGCTGGTATAAAGATAAACCTTTCCCGTACCGCCGCAGGCGATCACAGTGGCAGGAGCAAGGAAGGTGATGACCCGGTTGCTTTTGATATCCAGCACATAAGCTCCGAAACAGCGGTTGGGGGCACTTTTGTCATACCCCCGGCTGACCACAAGGTCAACGGCGATATGATTTTCAAGAACGGTGATATTGGGCATTTCCCTGACGGCGGCGACCATCACTCTTTCAAGTTCAGCACCGGTGATATCTCCGGCGTGGAGCACCCGGCGTTTGTGGTGTCCTCCTTCACGGCCCAGGTCGAATTCGCTTCTTGCGTCGGTATATCCCAGGTCGCCCCGGGTGGTAAATTTCGCGCCCAGTTCGATCAGTTCGGCGATCGCGGCGGGACCTTCCTCGACAATGGCACGGACCACATCTTCTTTGCAGAGTCCCGCTCCGGCGGCAAGGGTATCCTGAACGTGCTCATCAAAGGTATCGAGCCGGTCCATAACACAGGCGACACCGCCTTGAGCCAGACGGCTGTTGCATTCGTCGATTTCCCGTTTGGTGATGACCACCACACTGCGGCCGGATCTTGCCAGATGCAGAGCACTGGAAAGTCCTGCCAGACCGCTGCCGATCACGATATGATCGTAATTTCTGATTTCACTGATTTCCATAGTTTAATAAATCCCTGAAATTTTCAATCTTTTTACGAGAAAATTTCCTTTTCAGGTTGCAGAAAAAATGTTCACGGTGTAATTTACAACGTGAACACTCTTTTTTCAAACATAAGGAGCAATTATTTTGAAGAGTTTTTCAAACAAAGGGGCATCTGCTGCTCCTCAAAACATATCAGACCCTTTTGCACCGGCAGATGAAAAGGAACTGCTGAAAAAGAAAACACCTCTGTGGTTATGCCTTCTTTTCAGCTTTTCAGGCGGAGTCCTTTTTGCCTGTGCCCTGCCGCCCTTTAATTTGTATCTGGCAGCATTTGCGGCACTGGCTCCCCTGGTCTGGTGTTCGGCACGCCTTGATTGGAAACGTTCAGCTTTATGCGGCTGGATCTGGGGGCTGGGCTGGGCTCTTTTCGCCTTTCAGTTTTTGCGTGAGATAGAATGGCCTGTCCCTTATCTGCTGGCTCCAGTTCTCGCCATTTGGCCGGCGGTTTCAGGAGCGATCATTTCCGCCGGGGGTAAAAATCTCCTTATGCCGGGAGCTGTGCAAGCTGAAGAATATGAAACGCGTAAAAACTATTTTTCTGAACGGCTCCCCTGGTACCGGACACTTCTTTTCATTCTCTGGGCGGCAGTGGTTTATACTCTCATTGAATGGACGAGATCACGGCTTTTCACCTGGAACGACCTTTCCGTTACCCAGTGGCGGAATCTGCCTTTCATCCAGTTGTGTTCCGTAACAGGCTCCTACGGCGTCCTCTTTCTGACCGCCCTGGGGGGAGCGGCCCTCGGAGCGATCACCCTCAGAAAAGGGAAATACTGTGCTTTGGGAATTTTTATTCTGCTTTTCCTCAACTGGGGCTGGGGAGCTTACCGTATGAAAAACTTTCCTTATGTTTCCGACGGGGTTTGGACTCCGGCATTGATCCAGGGCAATTTGTCACAAAGGCGGCACCCCGGGGAAAAAGAGTTCCGGGAAGCACTGCAGACATATATTTCCCTGAGTACCCTTGCGGCAAAAGAAAAGCCTGATGTGATTATCTGGCCCGAAAGTGCGGTCCCTATGCCCCTGCGTTCCTCTCACCCCTGGGGACAGGAATATGCAAGAGAACTGGGGTTGCTGCTTTTGAACTGCAAAGTTCCTATGCTGATCGGCACATTGGACTTCGCCTACCCCAAACCGGGGGAAGTGGAATACGGCTCTACCAACAGTGCACTTTACCTTGATGCAGAGGGCCGTTTGAGGTACAAATATGACAAGATACACAGAGTGCCTTTCGGGGAGTACATTCCTTTCCGCAAATATCTGCCTGAGTTTCTGATCCGGATTGCGGATATGGGCCGGGATCTCACAAGCGGTGTCAACAGAACGCCCCTGGAACTTCCGGGGCAGCTGAAAGTCAGCATTGCCGTCTGCTATGAAGGAGTTTTCGGCTACCTGACAAGAGATTTCGCCCGGCGGGGGGCAAAGGTGCTGACCGTCCTTTCAAACGATGCCTGGTACCCCCGGAGCAGCGAACCGGAACAACATCTGGCCAACGCGGTTATGCGGGCAGTGGAAACGGGACTGCCTATGGTCCGCTGCGGCAATAACGGCGGTTCCGGGATCGTTTTGCCCGACGGAACTCTTACGGGTTTTCTCGATGTCCCAAACCAAAAAGGAAGAGTTGAGATCAAACGGGGACAGGCCTGGGGCAAAGTGAAAGTTCCCTATAAAAATGATCCTGTAATGACCTTTTACGTCAAATACGGCGAATGGTTCATCGCATTGCTGCTGCTGGCGGCCGGAGTGCTGCTGTTCGTGTCGTTTTACGAAAGAATCGTTTACTGTAAAAAAATCCCCAGAAGCAACCGCTTCATCGACTGGGGAAGATGAAATATTGAAGGGATAACAAAAAAATGCTTGAAATCACCAATTTGCGTGACGGAGCAATTCTCAACCGGTATAACGGCACAGAAACCGCAGAATATCTTGAAATCAAAGTTGAAGGCCTCGCCGATCCTCAGGCGGAAGTGACTGTCAACGGTGTTCCCGCCCGCAGATGCGACCGGCACTTTTCCGCCCTTGTACGCTTAACTGAGCGTGTCAATAAGATCACTGCGGCTGCCGATGATTACTATGGTGAAAAGAGTCTCACCATTACCGTTCTGTGGGATAAAAATTCTTTCAAACGCTGTCACTTTTTCTTTGATGACTGCTGTTTCTTTCTCCGTGACATCACCCGGCTCAAACCGGATTCCATTTTTGACACGATGTTTCTGAGCCGTTTGAAACAGATCCACGAAAAATACAACTCTAAATTTCTGCTGAATCTTTTTTTCTCCGATGACCACCACAAAGATTTCACCCTGGCGGATGTTCCTGATTGCTATAAAGGGGAGTTTCAAGCCAATAAAGAGTGGCTTCAGCTTTCGTTCCACGCCAGAAGTGAATTCCCCGACCGTCCCTATCAGCACGCTGACAGCATAAAATTGGCAGCCGACTTTGATGAAGTCTATAATGAAGTCTGCCGCTTTGCGGGCCCTGAATGTTTTTCTGCACCTTTTGGGGTACACTGGGGAATGACCAATCCTGAGAACTTCAAATTCTTCAAAGAGCGGGGGATCAGAGCTCTTTCAGGCGTATTCATCAACAGTGTGGTCAGTGTCACTGAAAAAGCTCACTCTGTCGCCGTCACAGATTTGGGATATCACTACGAACAGGATATGGTACACTACCTGTGCGATTCCGGCCCTGTTATGTATGACAGAAAATATGATATTACCATCGGAACAAGCGTGCTCTGCTGTAATTTCGATGATATCCCGACTCTGCAAAAGAAATTTGCTGCCCTTCCCCCAACGCAGGATATCGTCAATCTGATGACCCACGAACAGTACAGCTACCCGGACTACTTCAACTATATTCCCGATCATCTCGACCGGGTGGAAGAAGCCTGCCGTCTGGCTGCGGAATACGGATGTACTCCCGCCTGGTTTTCAAAAGGGCTCTGGGGCAACGAAAGCTGGAACAGGTAAAAATATAAGGAGAAAAAAATGCTTGAAATCACCAATTTGCGGGACGGAGCTGTCCTAAACCGGTACAACGGCACAGAAACAAAAGAGTATCTTGAAATAAAAATCGAGGGCCTCGCCGATCCTCAGGCCGCTGTTACCGTCAACGGTGTTCCTGCTCTCAGATGCGACCGGCACTTTTCCGCCGTTGTACGCTTAACTGACCGGGTCAATAAGATCACTGCTGCTGCCGATGATTACTATGGTGAAAAGAGTCTCACCATTACCGTTTTGTGGGATAAAAACTCTTTCAAACGCTGTCACTTTTTCTTTGATGACTGCTGTTTCTTTCTCCGTGACATCACCCGGCTCAAACCGGCTTCCATCTTTGACACGATGTTCCTCGGACGGCTGAAACAGATCCACGAAAAATACAACTCAAAATTTCTGCTGAATCTTTTTTTCACCGATGACCACCACAAGGATTTCACCCTGGCGGATGTTCCTGATTGCTATAAAGGGGAGTTTCAAGCCAATAAAGAGTGGCTGCAATTGTCTTTTCACGCCAGAAGTGAATTTCCCGACCGGCCCTATCAGCACGCCGACAGTGAAAAACTTGCTGCTGACTTCGATGAGGTTTACAATGAAGTCTGCCGTTTTGCGGGCCCTGAATGTTTCACGCCTCCTTTGGTTCTTCACTGGGCGATGACCAATCCGGAAAACTTCCACGTGCTCAAGGAACGGGGAACCGGTTGTCTCTCAGGGGGGTATCTCGGATGCGTTGTCAGCGTTTCAGAAAAAGCTCATTCTGTCGCCGTCGCCGATGTGGGATATTTCTACGAACAGGATGTGGCACACTATCTGTGCGATTCCGGCCCTGTTATGTATGACAGAAAATATGACATTGTCCTCGGCACCGGTATGGTCTGCTGCAATTACGACGATATTCCGACCCTGCAAAAGAAATTTGCCGTCCTTCCCCCCACACAGGATATCGTCAGTCTGATGACCCACGAACAGTACAGTTACCCGGACTACTTCAACTATATTCCCGATCATCTCGACCGGGTGGAAGAAGCCTGCCGTCTGGCAGCAGAATACGGCTGTACCCCTGCCTGGTTTTCAAAAGGGATCTGGGGCAACGAAAGCTGGAACGAATAACAATATAACTCAAACAAAGGAGAAATGAATAATGCTTGAAATCACCAATTTGCGTGACGGGGCCATATTGAACCGTCATCACGGGATCGAAACTGAAAACTATCTTGAAATCAAGATCGAAGGTCTTGCCGCTCCGCAGGCTGAAGTAACTGTCAACGGTGAAGCTGTCCTCCGGTACGACCGGCAGTTTTTTGCCACCGTCCGTTTGACTCAGCGTATCAACAAGATCACCGCAGTCGCTTCTGACTACTTCGGTGAAAGAACCCTTACTCTGACTGTTATGTGGGACAAAAAATCCTACCGCCGCTGTCACTTTTTCTTTGACGACTGCTGCTTCTTCCTGCGCTGGATCGCTCAGAACAAGCCCCAATCCATTTTTGATGAAATGTTCCTGGGACGGCTGAAACAGATCCACGAAAAATACAATTCCAAATTTCTCCTGAACCTCTTTTATCAGGATGACCACCACAAGGATTTCTGTCTGAAGGACTTTCCTGAGGATTATAAAGAGGAATTTCAAGCCAATAAAGATTGGCTGCGCCTGTCATTCCACGCTTACAGCGAATTCCCCGACCGTCCCTATCAGCATACTGATTCCGTCAAACTGGCGGAAGACTACGATCTGATCTACAACGAAGTGTGCCGCTTTGCCGGTCCTGAGTGCTTTATGGCTCCGATGGTGATCCACTGGGCGATGACCAACCCTGAAAACTTCCGGGCCCTTCAGGAACGGGGCACAAGATGTCTCACCGGGGCCTATATGGGCAGCATCGTCAGCGTCAAAGAAAAAGCCCATTCCGTCTCTGTCACCGACATCGGCTACCATTATGAGCAGGATGTGACTCATTACCTCACTAAAGCCGCCGGTATGATGTATGACCGGAAATATGATATCATCATCGGCACCAATATACTCTGCTGCAACTACACTGACATTGAAGGGATCCGCAAGAGATTTGCCAACTTGAAACCCGAACGGGATGTCATCGGTCTGATGACTCACGAACAGTACAGCTTCCCGGACTACTTCAATTACATCCCAAATCACCTGGACCGTGTGGAAGAAGCCTGCCGTCTGGCAGCAGAATACGGCTGCGAACCTGCCTGGTTTGCCGAAGGTATCTGGGGAAATATGGCCTGGGAAAAGTAAACTCTGTATTCCCCCCCAAAATCCCCCGGCAGACTCAGGCCGGGGGATTTTTTATATCCGGAAAATATATGTTCTTTTCACTCTTGGAGCCCTGGGGCACGGTAATCTTTGAATGTAAGGATCATCTGGGCGATAAAAGGCACTCCTGCCAGAAAAGCCGCAGCGGGAGCAATCCAGAAGTGATAATCAAAGATATGGGGTTTTCCTTTGACGTTGAAAAGGCTGAAAGGCGACACAAATATATCGTAAGCCTGCGTGTTCTTTTCGAGACTCAGCAGCATCGGCATACACCCCAGCATTATGAAAACGATAATGAACAAAACCCAACCGGGGATCTGGGGAATCGCCCGGTGCAGAATAATGGCAAGTTCACTGTACAGCAAAGCGTATGCCCCCACTCCGAAGGCAAGCATAATCAAACTTTTTGAATAAAAACACCCCAAAACCGCCATCGTCCCACCGAAAACCGCCAGCAGCAGCAGCCCCAGTATCACACCGCCGGTGCGGTTGCTGGAAAGGAGATAGTGGCATATTCTGCCTATAATATTCCGGGGCACCCGGGCCAGAACTCTGCCTCCGGGCTCATCCCGGTCACAGCAGTTCAGCAAAGCAAGAATCCCGAATATCCCCAGCGGGAAACAGCAGATCACCATCTGCACATCCTGACTGAATTTTTTTGCCCAGGGAATCACCCCCAGCACCGGGATCATCAGAATAACAAGCAGCAGCCGTAAAACAAACATTCTGTTGGCAAAGGGGGGCGTAATAAGTTCCACCGTAGCGGCAAAGAGAACGAGAAACATAACTGCCCCTCCCCCTTGCAAAAGCCAGAAAATATCCCATTTTGCTTTTGTTTCAAACAAAGAAGCGATCGCGACCCCCACCAGAAAAGACACAATCTGAAAACAAAAGTAAACAAAAATCGCCTGTGCCCATTTTTTCCCCAGAGCACCGCAAAAAAGTGCCGCCTGAATAACGATCAGCATCGGCACGATACCGATACCGAAGATAGAAAGGATATCCCCGGGGGTGACATTACGGAAAAAATAGGCCGCCGTCATAAAAGGCAGACACAAAGCCGCCACAAGCACCCAAATCACAAGGGTGCTGGCAAGTTTTCCTGCGACGATCTGAAAAGGAGTCAGCAAGGTGATATTGCTGAAATCCAGCTCTTTGGAACTTCTTTCTGTGCAGAATCTCTGCATTGCCCCCCAGGCACAAATACCGAACACGCACACATACATAAGAGCAGTGTCAATGCCGATAAAGATTTTTCCTGCATCACTTCCGTTTTTCCAATCGTCAAAAGTGAGATTAAAAATAAACAACAGCAGCAGCTGCAATCCCAGCAATCCCCCCACCAGAGATAAGAAAAGTTTATTGTGGAAAAATTGCCGTACCTCTTTGACCAGCACCGGATTCAGCCAGTCAGTATTGACAGAAGAAAGATTTTTCATTTTTATTGCACCTTTCCGGCGGTTATACGCATAAAGAGTTCCTCCAGACTCAGCTCCTCTTTTCTGAATCCTGTAATGGGCAGACCGGCGTTGAAAAGGTCTGCCATAAGGGGCGTCAGATTCCTTTCCCATTCCTGCAAGGTGAAGTGGAGTCTGCCGTCGGGCATTTCTCCCACTTCAGTGACGGCGGGGTGTTCAAGGAGTTTCAGTTTCAGTTTTTCAGGTTCTGCGGCACATTCGATGATGACGGTGCCGGATTTTTTTTCCTGCAAGGATTCTTCCTGCCGGACTTCCCGGCTCATTTCCTGCAGCGACCCTGCTGAAAGGAGTTTGCCCTGTTCGATAATGACTGCTCCGTTGCAGATATCCTGAAGTTCTGAGAGGATATGACTGCTCAAAAGAATGGCTTTCTTTTGTCCGGCAAGGATTTTAAGCAGATTCCGCAACTCAAGCCGTGCTCTGGGATCAAGTCCTGCCGCAGGTTCATCCATAATAAGCACCTGGGGATCGTGGATCAGTGCCCGGGCAAGGCTCACACGCTGCTTCATTCCTTTTGAAAGAACATTCAAAGGCTTGTTTCTCATTTCTCCCAAGTCGGTGAATTCTTCCACTGAACGCAAACGCTGTGTCCGGACTTTGCCTTTCAGATTGAATCCCCTTGCCACAAAGTCAAGGTATTCCCACACCAGCACATCTTTGTAATCCGGCAGCGAGTCCGGCATATAGCCCACGACCTTGCGGACTTCCTCAGGATAGAGCACCGCTGAAATGCCGTCGTAAAAGATATCTCCGGAAGTGGGCATATCAAGAGTGCTCATCATCCGGATCGTTGTGGTTTTTCCGGCTCCGTTGGGGCCGATGAATCCGAAAATATCTCCCGAGCGGAAAGAAAATGTAACGTTGTCAACGGCGGTGGCCGTACCGAAAACACGGGTCAGATTTTGAACTTTTATTTCCATTTTTATTTCCACCGTCCGTTAATGGTTTGTGAAAATTCCCTCTGCTGAGCCCTTACCCCGGGTTTGAGATAGAAAGGTTCAGAAGTGTGTGCAACATAGCAGTTTTTTGCCAGATGTCCGGCTTTTTCAGGCAGAGTACGGACAGGCTGCAGGAGAGCCCTTGCCCCTGCGGCAAGAGGAGCGGTCAGTTTGAAAAAAGCTCCTTTGCTGTCAGAAACAAACAAAGAATCCAGTTTCACCCCCAGTCCGTTGACAACTTCAATGCCCCCGTTTTTTTCGGTGACGGCAAGTTTTTCGCTGCAATACCCTGAACGGCGTATCTTGTAACGCAGCACCATACGGGTCTTGAGCAGAGCGGGAGCGAAAATGTATTCCCTGTCTGCAACACCCTGCACCTTGCCCGGATTTTCAAATTCAAGCAAGTCATCGCTGTTGAAGCGGAATTCCCCCACCGACCGGGGCGAATAAAGGGAAAATCCCCCGGCAGCAGCAATCAAACCTGTCCTCTGGTCAAGAAAAGTTTTGACCACTCCCTTGCTTTTTGCGTCAAAACCTTCTTTCACAAAGACACAAGTAATGACAGCTCCTGTAAAAAAGAGCGATAACAAGGGGATCGTCACCAGAGACCAGAGGGCCCGGTCATACTTTTTAAGCCAACAATAGTTGACAGGGCCTATAATGGCTACAAAACAGCACATTATGGCGGTCAGCATCCCCAGCGGAATTGGAGGAACGGGCAGTGACGGAGCGGAAACACTGCTTTTCCGGAAAGGAACAGAATTCAGATAGTGCAGAACTTCTGATTCCTGCCATTTTATATTGCGGTATGCGCTGTCCCATTTGCTGCGTTTGCCGGCGGAGTGCTTTTTGTTGACAAACTCTTTCCACTTGGGGTTGCTGTCAACAGCCTGTGAACGCAGCACCACCCATTCGCCGAAGCCGATATTTTCCACAAATGGTTTTCCTTTTCTTTCAACGCCCGCATATTCCGGCCAGGGGGCGTTCCCCATAACAAGGACAATGATCCGGCCTCCCCGGGCAGCGGCAAGGCGCAGAGCCTCTTTAACTTTTTGGGGGAGCTCATCGGTGGAATCAAGAACGATGGTTCCGGGATTACTGTACGCTCTGCTGTCTGCGGGCCACTCTTTCACCGGCATAGGAGCCTTTTGAAAGAGGTGAAAGAGGTATTCAAATACATCAGGTCTGAAAGCAGGCGAAGCAACACCGTTGCTGTTGTTGTAACTGAAACTTCCGGATGTGGAAACGATCACACCGCTCTCAGAGACAGCCTTAAAGTCCATAATAGAAAAATAACGGCCTACCTGAGGAGCTGTCAGGGAAATTTCACTGGTCGAAAGTCCCGGCAGATATACTTTTCTGCTCAGCTGCAGATTATGGGGATCTCTGTAACGTTCGCCATTCAATATGATCTCAAGGGGCAGCGTTTGGGCCGTACGATTGGTACAGCGGAATCTTGCAAAAACGTTCCCCTCACCGCAACGGCCGGTTCCCAGATGGGGCAGAAGTGTCACTTTGATATGGGCGTTTTGTGCTTCAAGTGCTTTCCCTTCGCAAATCCCCCATATACAGAATCCTGTCAACAGTAAAAACAGTTTTTTCATTTTTTACTCCTTATCAAAAGCCAGTTAGTGTCAAAATTCTTTAACACACATTCCTTTAATTATTTGATAATCAATACATTAATTGCAAAAACTGCAATTTCCTTATATTTTTTTCTAAAAAAGGGTGACAAAAGAGCCACTTTGTTGTAA
>SUWB01000022.1 GCA_015061745.1 Lentisphaerota bacterium
TATGACGATATCTTCATCCGGTATAATGAACTGCACTCAAGTTACTGAACCGCCGTATGCCGAACGGCACGTACGGTGGTGTGAGAGGACGGCTGTCCAAATAATGGACAGCCTCCTACTCGATTGAGACAGATTACTTGCTGTGTTTGGCAACAATGTTTTTTGCGGCCATTACTTTGGCAAGTTCACGTTTGCCCATATCACGGATGGCGACGATGCGGCGTTTCTGCTCTTCTCTGGGAGTGGATTTGCCGCTTTCCCAACGGATGACAGAAAGAAGATTGACTCCGAGAAGTTCAGCATACTGTGATTTATTCAATCCCAACTGAGTCCGCCACTTTGTGATTCTGGCGGCAGTAACACGCAGGGCAGGGTGTGTGTCTTTGGCATCCTGATCGGCGACAACTTCAGGAATATCAGCCGGAACAGCAGATTTTTCCAGAGCTTTGAGACGGCGGTTAAGGTCGGAAACGGTTTTCCGCAGTTCAACAAGCTGAGCCTTGAGTTCTTTCATAGAACCGTTGGTCTCTTTACGGGCAAGGCGACGGATCTCATCATTAAGAAGCTGTTGGATATTTGCCATAAATTTTCCTTTCCTGTCCCTCTGTAAGTGCCTGTTATCGGGGGACAAATTTGTCTTTTTTCAGCTTGAGTATATTTCTATCTATATTACACTCGTTAATATAACACGCTTTTTTTGATTTTTCAAATAAAAATTAAAGAAAATATTACCAATGTGACAGACAAGTGAAAATGTAAGGTTCACTTCCCAATATGGCACAGCTTTTTTTATTTCGGTGTAAAAATTTTTTTTCTGTATTTTTCATCCGGATAACAGCTGTTTGAAAACCTTTGCAAGAGTATTGATGAGACGGATGCGAAAGATATAAAAAAATTTTTTTGATCCAGCTTGCATTTCAGTGCGGCAGCGTGTATATTATTATATTATTGATCGTTACGTGCCCGGAGGCGGGGAAGAACATAAGGTGTTGTTTCTTCTGTCAACCGCGGGTCGTCAGAGGCCGTTCCGGCGTAAATGATCGCAAGTCAGCATATTTAAGGAATTGAAAAATGGCTGAAGTATTTCTCGAACACGTGTACAAAGTGTACGAAGGCAAAGTCGAAGCTGTCCGTGACTTCTGTCTGGACATCAAGGATCGTGAATTTATGGTTTTCGTCGGTCCTTCCGGCTGCGGTAAATCCACCACTCTGCGTATGATCGCCGGTCTCGAAGAGATCACCAAGGGCGAAGTCCGCATCGGTGACCGTGTCGTCAACGATGTGGCTCCCAAAGATCGTGACATCGCTATGGTGTTCCAGAACTACGCTCTGTATCCCCATATGACTGTTTACGACAATATGGCTTTCGGTCTGAAGCTGCGTAAATACTCCAAAGAAGAAATCAACAACCGCGTGATGGAAGCCGCCAAGATCCTCGGTCTGGAAGATTACCTGAACCGTCGTCCCAAACAGCTTTCCGGCGGTCAGCGTCAGCGTGTTGCTGTGGGCCGTGCTATCGTCCGTAAGCCCAAAGCCTTCTTGT
Organism: Lentisphaerota bacterium; assembly: GCA_015061745.1. Taxonomy (GTDB): domain Bacteria; phylum Verrucomicrobiota; class Lentisphaeria; order Victivallales; family Victivallaceae; genus UBA1784. Next base: position 1,544 of record SUWB01000022.1, read on the forward strand.
TTGACGAACCTCTGTCAAACCTCGACGCCAAGATGCGTGTGCAGATGCGTACCGAGATCTCCAAGCTCCACCAGCAGCTTGAAACCACTATGATCTACGTGACCCACGACCAGACCGAAGCTATGACTATGGGTGACCGTATCTGCGTTATGAAAGACGGTATCATCCAGCAGGTTGCTGCTCCCATCGAACTTTATGACAAGCCCTGCAACAAGTTCGTGGCAGGCTTCATCGGTACTCCTCCGATGAACTTCTTTGAAGGTGCTCTGGTTCGCAAGGACGGCAAACTTTTCTTCACCTCTCCCGGTTTCGAATGCCCCGTGCCCGATGCCTGGAAGGAAAAAATGGAACCCTTCTGCGACAAGAAAGTCACTTTCGGTATCCGTCCCGAAGATATCGGCAACGAATCTGCTGAACGTGATCCCAATATGCCCAAAGTCAAGGCTAAAGTTGAAGTTATCGAGCCTATGGGTTCAGAAACCTACGTTTATCTGACCTGCGCCACCACCAACTTCATCGCCCGTATCGATCCCCACCGTAAGTTGAATGTCGGCCAGGACATCGAATTTGCTCTGCTGATGCCCAACGCCCACTTCTTTGACGGTGTTACTGAAAGAGCTATCATCTGATGTGCTTTTTCGCCTGATCAAAGCCGGAAGTTGAATTTCACTTCCGGCTTTTTCAGTTTTTACCTTTTCTTTCTGAAAGAATTTTTGATGAAAAGTGTCATCGTCATACCGTGTTACCGGAATACAATGGAGGGAACAGAAAAAGCGTCCCTGATCCAGTGCAGCAGGATTTTCGGCGGCAGACGGGAAATTGTGCTGGCAGTTCCCGAAAAGCTCGACTGCTCTTTGTATTTGAAAATTATTCCTTCCGCCCGGATCGAAAGATTTGACGACAAATTTTTTGTCAGTGTTTCTTCATACAGTCACTTATTGTTGACACCAGCGTTTTATCAGCGTTTTTCTGCTTATGATTATATGCTGATCTATCAGCTTGACGCCTGGGTTTTTCGCGACGAACTTGATGAATGGTGTGCCAAAGGGTATGAGTATATCGGAGCCCCCTTTCTTCTGAAGCACGGGCGTTATGAAAAAATTATTGTCGGCAACGGCGGATTTTCTTTAAGGCGGATCGATGCGATGCTGAGAGTTCTGCAAAACCCCGGCGAAAAGATGTTTCCCGCAGAGCTGCTTTGGGAGTTTGTTCATCGTTATGCAGCCGCAGGGCGTTACTTGAAGCTTCTGGGACCTCTGCTGAAACTTGCGGGGCTTCTGCCAAACAGCCGGGGAGCATATCTTGAAAAAATCCGGTATGAAAAATACAACAGTGAAGATATGGTATTCCATTTTTTGAGCCGACAATATACAAAAGACGGTCTGATAATGCCGGAAATGAAAGAAGCAATGCTGTTTTCAATTGACGGAGTTCCTCTTGGCAAGTTTACGGAATTGCCCTTTGGCTGTCACGCCTGGATGAAGGGCGGAGCTTCTTTCTGGAAAAAATATATTCCCGCCCTTACTGAAAATTTGCCGGGAAATGTCTGATTTGCTCCGAAGTTCATTACTTCTTGATATGCAGGGGGGAGGAAGGATGATGACGATTTTTACTGTATATGAAAGAACTTGTGTTCTTAAAATACTGAAGGAAAGGTATTTCAATGAATCGTGACAAATTGAAAAATATATATTGGCAGATACTTGGTATTTTTCCCCGCAAATGGGCTCTGAAATTGAATTTAGCTTTCCGGTGTCTGTTTGAAGATTGGGATTTTGCCGTTAATACTTATCTGTTTTCTGCTGAATTTGCAGATTTGGATGCAGATGCAATCCGCCGGAGATTGTCCGGTTTGGATGAGAATTCGATTGCTGTTGCGTTGGAATATGTCAGAAGATGCCGCAATTTGGAGCAGATGAAAGGTTATCCCTTTTCTGACGGCAGCACCTCTTTGCTTCTCAGGAAAAATTTGAAATCAGAAATTATGTGTGTTCCTGATGCTCCGCCGGAACTCAAAAGTTATCAAAAGAAATATGGATTCAAAACTGGAGCAGAGGTCTTGATTTATCAGCACGGACTTTCCTTTTGGCAAGATAAGGCGAGTGCTTATCTGCGTAACAAGGTCTTTATTGATGCCGGTGCCTGTATCGGTGAACTTGAACCCGCTCTTTTGGAGTATGAGCCGTCCAGAATTTATGCATTTGAACCATCGCAAAAGAATGTTCGTCTGTTTGAAAAAGAGATGAAAAAACGCCGTATCGGGCCGGAACAGGTGCAGATCGTTCCAGCTGGCTTGGGAAATGAGAATTGCTGTATGCACTTTTCTGATTGCGGCGGAAGTGGGCAAAAAGTGGACATTGCAGGAGCGGACAGCTGTACAGTTGTGCCTCTGGATAAATTTGCTGCAGATAATCATATTTCCGGAATCGGGTTGTTGAAAAGCGATGTGGAAGGTATGGGCTTGCAGCTGTGTCAGGGGGCGATTTCTGTTATCAAGCGTGACCGTCCGGTGTTGCTGCTTGCAGCTTATCACAGCCAAGATGAACTGCTTGGGCAGTATGAATATCTGCATAAGGAACTTTCGGATTATCACTTTGAATTGCGTGATCTTCCGGCAGGTTCCTGTTTTGAAATTACTTTGATCGGAATCCCCGGGGAAGTGGAAAATAAAAAGTGAAAAAACTGCCTGTGGAAAATCTTGTTTTTCACAGGTCTGAAAATATTTGCAGCAATTGTTTTTAACGATTTTTGATCCCGCGTTAGGTTATCAGTTGCCTGCTGTCTGGCGGACTTCGGCGATTTTTGCTTTGTACCCTGACATCAGGGCTCCTGTGTCATTGATGCAGGCAATGTATTGGATCTTGCGGGTGTTGAGGTATTTGTCAAGATCAGCTTCTGCGTAGGCTCCCAGCAATATTCCTGCGGCTCTGGTTTTGCTGCAGATGGTGTCGAGAGCTTCGGCAACTTCAGGATTGTCCCATTCGCCGGGATGACCCATAGAACAGCTCAAATCGTAGGGGCCGATGAGAAGACTGCTGATTCCGGGAACTGCAAGGATCTTGTCAAGGTTGCGTACAGCTTCAATATGTTCGATCTGCAATATGACCAGTGGATCGGTGTGGGAGCGTTTCCAATACTCATCCAGCGGCATTGTTCCGTAACAATTTCCCCGGCGCATACCGCAGCCCCGGTTGCCCTGTAAAGGATAGCGGCAGGCATCTACGGCATATTGAGCATCCTTTTCATCCATAATCATAGGTACGATAATCCCTGCGGGGGCCAGGTCGATGACCTTTTTTATTTCTGTATGGTTACAGGCGGGAACACGGAAAAAAGGAGCACAGTTGGTTCCTTTGAGGGCCATAATATGCAGCATTGCTGTCTGCCGGTCAAGAATTCCGTGTTCTCCGTCGATCCAGCAGAAATCAAAACCGGCCTCGGCGGCTATTTCGGTTACTGCCGGATCGGTGAAGGTGATGCAGCAGCCGACACAGAGTTTTCCTTTTTCAATGGAATCCAAAAATTTTTCAAGATTATTATAACGCATAAAAGCTCCTGTTTTCTATCCTTGAAATAATGTACTATTCAAAGCAATGTTTGTCAAGAAAACTTTTCTATAAATGTGATCTTTTTTTGAACTCTGCCGGCAAACTTGAGTTCTGTATGAATTTTCTTTATTTGGGTTCTATGCAAGTTCAATGATTAATTGTAAAAAGTTTATTTTCTCCTTGCTTTAGCAAGGCAGAGGTAGTATATTAAAAGAAGTAAATCAATCAAACCCTCAAAGGTGATACTTATGACAGAATTGCGTTTTGAAGAAAAAATCATTCCCAGTGTGGATCTTTCAGGGGAATCCCCCCTGCCTGCTATGCGGAATGCTCTCAGTTTCAATCTGGACTATGAAACAGGGGACGAAGCAGGACTCTTTATCGGATACGGCTTGCGTACCAATGCCCTGCCTTCCAAACTTCAGGACCGTTACAATACAGAAATCCGTCCTCAGGTGTGGAAAACTGCCGTTCTTGAAAATGAATACCTCAAAGCAACCTTTATTCCCGATCTGGGGGGACGTTTGTGGTCCTTGTACGACAAGGAAAAGAAACGGGATCTTCTCACCGAAAACCCCGTCGTCAAACCCGGTAACCTTGCTATTTGCAACGCCTGGTGTTCAGGCGGTGTAGAGTGGAACATCGGCACCCGCGGCCACCACGTCCGTACCTGCCGTTCAATGTTTGTGGCACGGGCAAGATCTTACAAAGGTTCCCCCGTTCTGCGTATGTATGAATTCAGCCGGGAAAACGGTGTGGCCTACCAAATGGAGTTCTTTCTCCCGGAAGGCTCCAGGTTCCTCTTTTTGCGTACCCGGATCCACAATCATCACAGCAAAGTGATCCCTATGTACTGGTGGTCTAATATCGCTGTGGATGAAGGGGACGATCTGCGGGTCGTTACGCCTGCCACTCATTCATTTGCCAATACCTACATAAGCAACTTTGAACACATCTTGCGCCGGGTGGAACTTCCCACTCCTGACGGTTACGATTGCACATACCCCAAAAACTATCCTGTTGCCAAAGATCACTTTTTCCAGATCTCCGCCCGGGACAGAAAGTTTGAAGCCGCTCTCTACGGCGACGGCTGGGGACTTTGCCAGTGTTCCACCGATATCCTCAAAGGACGCAAACTCTTTGTCTGGGGACGTTCTTCCGGCGGATTGAATTGGCAGAAACGTTTGACCTCTCCCGAGGGCCGTCCTTATGTTGAAATACAGGCCGGCCTTGCCAATACTCAGCTGGAATGTATGCCGATGCCCCCCCGGACCGCCTGGGAATGGGTGGAAGCCTACGGTGCTTTGCAGACTGATCCTGAAAAGATCCACGGCTCCTGGGAAGAGGCCAAAGCCGAAACAGAAGCACGCCTCGAAGAAGCTCTGCCCCGTCAGGTTCTGGAAGATATGCTCGCTGAAACCAAAACAGCGTTTGCCCTGCAAGAGGCTGAAGAAATTATTTCCCGCGGTTCCGGCTGGGGGGCTCTCGAAAAAGCACGCTGCGGTGCCAACAGTGAATTTGCGCCCCAGCTTGACTTTGATTCTGATGATACTGAAACCCGTATCTGGCAGGAACTTCTTGCCAAAGGAGCTATGCCTGAGTGGAATATGGCTGAACCCCCTCCGTCTTATATGGTTCAGGACGAATTTTACGAACTTCTCAAGGCAGCTCCCGCCGGAAAACTCCGGGATTTCCAGATGGGAATCAACTGCTATTTCCGTAAAGAATATGACAAAGCCGAAGAATTCTTTACCCGGGCCGGTACGACCAAAGAAAGTTTTGCTGTTGCCTACGCCGTTGCCAATACCCGGCGGTGCAAACAGGATTTCGCCGGTGCGGAAAAGGCTTTCAGGGACGGTATGGGAAGCGGCGATCCCACTCTGATCCGTGAAGGGCTGCAGGCAATGTGCGAAGGAAAACTTTTTGAGTCCGTTATTGAATGTTACGAAAATCTTTCTGATGACCTCAAAGCCATTCCGATGAACAAGATCTATTACATTACTGCACTGCTTCATACTGGCCGCCCCGAAGAAGCCGAAGGGATCCTTATGGAAAACGGCGGACTTGAAGTCCCGCAGCTCCGGGAAGGGGAAGGTTCTCTTTCCAATTTGTACGCCGCCATCCAGTGTGCCAAAGCAGAGAAAAACGGTGTCAAGCTTAATCCTGAAAGCGTTGAAGTCCCCAACAAGCTGGATTTCCGTATGGATCACATCTCTGAACTTGGAAAATTCGGTTCCCGCTACGGAAAATAAAACCGTAAATATCGCGCCCCGGGAAATTCCCGGGCCTTTTTGGTTGTTGCGAAAAAGGCTTTTCTGGCAAGAAAATGCGTCTGCTGCTTGAATTTTCTGTTGTCCGGTATTATGTTATGAAATGAAAAATTCAAGTTACAGCTTCAAAGCCATTGGTGTACTCCGGGGAGGGGGGGAATTCCCTCAACAGGCCCCCCGGCAGGGCGTTTATGCCCGGAATGAGGGGTATATCGAACTTTTCCCGCATTGCAACTACGAACAAGCATTGGAAGACCTTGGAGGCTTTGAACGTATCTGGCTTCTTTTTGTCTTTGACCGCAATGTTAATTGGAAGCCCAAAGTCCTGCCGCCTTATGGAATCGACCGCAAGGTGGGGACTTTTGCCAGCCGTTCACCCTATCGACCCAACCCGGTCGGGCTTTCTGCCGTTGAACTGGTGAAAATCGAAGGGCTTAAAGTGTTTATCAGGAACTTTGATCTTCTTGAAGGAACTCCGATTTTGGATATAAAACCCTATATCCCGGAAGTTGATTCCTTTCCCGGTTCAAAAGCGGGCTGGCGGGATCAGGTGCCGCCTGTCCCTGAGTTGAGCGTTATGCCTGAAGCTGCCATTCAATTGGCTCATCTCCGCTCTTGCGGCGGGCCGGACCTTGAAGATGTGGCACGCATTCAGCTCACGCTGCAAAGTGCCAATCCTGAGCGGCAGCGTATAACCGGAGTGCCGGGGGGAAAACAGATTCTTGCCTACCGGACCTGGCGTATCGCTTTTGTCAGGCAGGAAAACAGTGTCAAAGTAATGGGAATTTTTTCAGGGTATACCCCGGATGAATTGGCAGATCCGGCTGATCCCTATCTGGATAAAGCAATTCACAGGAGCTTTTTGAAGATACGATGAATAAAGATTTGAAAGGAATGCTGCTGGCAGGCTCAGCTTCAATGTTATGGAGTTCAGCCTTTGTTACTGCCGGTTTCCTTCTCGGGGGAGGCGCGAGGAAAATTGATCCTCTGACCTTGACCGTTCTGCGTTACCTGATTGGCGGTGTTATTATACTTTTTGTGGGCTGGGTGACCAAAAAAAAGCTCTTTTTTAATTCAAAACGGCAGTTTTTGCTCGTGCTTGGAACGGCTTTACAGCTTTATCTGCTGACCAGTCTTTTTTCCTTTATGGGGCAGCAGAGTGTGACTGCCACTTCAGGGGCTTTGATCGTTGATGCCGGGCCGGTGATTCTGGTGGCCCTTTGGAATCTGGCGATGTTGAAATGTTCAAAATTGGAGTTTTTTTCAGTAGCCGTGGCTGCTGCCGGAGCTTTGATGGTGTTGAATATATTGACTCCTGCAGGATTTGTTTATGACGGAGGACGATTGATCGGACAGCTTTTCTGCCTGGGAGCTGCTATCATCTGGATCACCGGTTCTCACTGTACCAAAGCCCTTATGGAATCAGGCGGCGACTCCATTGTAATGACCGGCTGGTGTGAATTGGTCGCCGGACTTATGGGGGCTGTTGTGATGATCCCTGCTGCTCCGATGTTGACATTGCCCTCTACCGCAGATGCCTGGATCGGTGTGGCTGTTATGGCGATTTTTCCCTCAGCTCTGGCCTATATCGCCTGGGGCGTAGCGTTAAAGCAGTGTGAAATGTGGAAACTGCTTTTAACTCAGAATCTTACCCCTGTTTTTACGATGATCGGATCTTTTATGCTTCTGGGAGAAAAGCTGACTTTGTTCAATGTCTTGGGGATGATTCTGGTTTTTGGCGGACTTTTTGCTGTTGTCTTTGCCGGACACAGAAAAAAACAAACGTTCCCGGCTGAACAATTTTCAGTATCAACCGGCAAGTTTGAAGATCAGGAAGCTGACAAACAGTACAACAAAAGGAATGACTTTCCAGAAGAGGATGCTCTGTAAACAGCTTTTCTTTTTATCCTCAGTAAGCATTTGGGGCTCTTGCAGTTGTTTTCTTGCAAAAGGTGCCGCAGGAGTATTCCGAACAGCTTTCCGACTGGCGGCCGAACCCCCAGAGCAAGCACAAGTTTGAGGCGTTCGAACTCTGGATCAACTCCGGCAACGTCCACTATTTCGACTGCGAAAAACAAACTCTTGCCCTGCTGGATTACTTCCGGCAAGAGCTGCTCCCCCTGATGCTTGCAGCACCGGCAAAAATCGTGCGGAAATAAAAAAAGCTCCCCTCAAAAACGGGGGGAGCCGCCGACGGCAACTTTTGAAAAAGAAGGGGGTGCCCCCAAAAGTACCCGAAGCCCGGCGCAGCCGGGGGAGGCAGCTCAAACGCTGCCGACGGCAACTTTGGGGGGAGTTAGAACATTGCCGCTTTGGGGACAAAACGTTTGATAAAGTCAAAGGTTCCTTTGTTGCCTGTTCGTTCGGCATAGAGGATGCAGTCAAGGTCATATTCTGACTGGAGCCCCAGCCAGACTTGAGCGGATGTGCCGAAAAAGAGACTCAAGCGGATCGCCGTATCGGCGGTGATCGCCCTTTTGCCGTGGATGATCTCATTGATGCGGCGGGGCGGCACGCCGATGGCTTTCGCCAGTCCGTTCTGGGTCAACTTGAGGGGCTTCATAAAGTCCTCAAGCAGCACTTCTCCCGGATGCACGGGAGGGATAAAGGTTTCTTTTTCGTTGGTATTCATAATTTTTGCCCTCCTGTTTTTTTCAGTGATAATCTTCAATCTTGACGTTTTCGGCACCGTCGTTCCACGAAAAGGTGATGCGCCACTGATCGTTGATCCGGATGCTGAACACTCCCGCTCTGCCTTCCAGAGCTTCAAAGTGATTGCCGGGGGGAACCCTCAGGTCTTCCGGAGTGACCGCCTGACTGATGTACTTCAACTTCCGCAGCGCCGTGCGTTGGATATCCCCCGGCAGCTTCCTTGACTGGATGCCGGAGAAGATCTTTTCTGTCTCCTTATCGTCAAAACTTTTGATCATCGTTGATTGTTCCTTTTGTTTTTCCCTCTTTAATATAACGCATTGCGTTATGGTTTTCAATCGTTTTTACCCTTTTTTTCAAAAAAAAGGAGTTTTTTTCAATTTTTTTCAAAATTTCCGTCAAAAAGAGGGGGCTTCCCTGCGCGTGCGAGCGTGCGCCCTCAAAGTTTGACGGAACTTTTCGAACTTTACACCTTGAGAGCCTTGCCGGGGAGTACCGGTATGTCCGTACTCCGGAACTCAAAGGATACGGGGAATTGCAAGAAGAACCACTCCCGCTCCCCAAAAACTGAAAACGGGGAGCGGGATATTCCGGCGGTTCAAAGTCCTTTCAGATACTCAAAAGCGTTCTGGGGCTGAACTTTCCGGGTAAAGGGCCGGTCATAGAGAACACTACCGTCTTTTACAGCTTTGATGCGGCCGCCCGGAATATGGTGGGGATCGAAAAGAACGGTGTAATCAACACCGTTATACTTGAAAACAGTCCCCTCGTATCCCTTCTCCCGAATCAGCCTGGTATCAATCATTCGGGTGAAATCTTTTTTCATCCCTACCTGGATAATATGTAAGAAGGTGTTGTCTTTCCGGGCTTCGGGAGCTGTAACACTCATCCGCCATGCACCCCAGAGAGGCGCATCATTTCCCTTTTTACGGGCAGTCCGGATATTTTTCTCCAAATGGGGGCCGAGAGGATAGTTTTTGCCGTCAGCCCAAAATTCTTTTCCCTTGCCTCCGATTTTTGTCAGAAGAGCCTTTTCCGGCAGCAGAGTGCGGCAGATCAAACGCCCGTCACGTTGGACAGTTTCAAAAGAATTGCCGCGGATGACCGGTTCTTCCTGAGTGTGCAGCAACCAGCTTTTTTTCTGGTCTGCCCTGACGGATTTGACTGTGTCATAGATGACAAACAGATCCGGATGGATAAAGAGAAATTGACGGACGACCTGCTTTGCCTTCTCCGGATTGTAACAGGCTGTGGAATCTCCTGCGATGTAGGTGAAATCCCGGTTCGTTTCAAAAGATCTGACAACTCCGCCTGTTGTTTTGTTCATCCCCTCATGATTGCCGATGTACTTTGAGTCCAGACGCCAGCCCCGGAATTTTTCTCCTTCATTGCGGATGAGGATCACATTGTGGGCGACGCTTTGCTCCTTGTAATTGTTGACATGAGCGTAAAAGAGTTTCCGCCCATCAGGAGTAAAGTCAAATGACCGGGTCCCGGAATCAAGTGCCAGAAAGCCCCCTTTGTAAATGACGAAATTGTTTTCATCGTATTCTTTGTGGCTGGGGCTTTTGGCTCCGCAGGTAAAGAGGGCATGGGTGTCTTTGCCTGTCCACCCGCTGTGCATATAGATCTGACCGAGATTCTCAAAGAAATATCCCTTGGGCAAAGCGGCGTACAAAGCATCGTTCCGCTTGTATTTCTCCACTTCAAAACGGCAGAAAAAGGGATAAAAGGGGGACACAGACAGCAGATAATCGTACTGAGTCCAAGATCCCTTCTTCCAGACACGGGTGGCCATAATGCCGTCGGAAAGATCGCATACTGCCCCCCGGTAAAAATTACGGAACAACGAGTGGTAGACCGTTCGGACATCAACTGTATTGCAGATGTGCCACGCTGAGCCTGAACCGAAATCATAGAGTTGCTGATCTGTTCCGGGGAAAATGGCGTACACCAGCCAGAAGGGGAAAAGTCCCATTTGAGGGAAATCTTCTGAAATATTTTTTCCGGTCAGAACCTTCCAGGAGAGGAAAAACCAGAACTCCACATTATTATAGGTTCCGTAACAATAGGCCGGGGTGCTGTTGACACTTCCGCCGTCATCTCCTGCCATATTGTTCCGGTTTTCCAGCATAGCCAGATGTCCTTTCAGACCGTCAGAGAGCTGTTTTTCTGCAAAGGCATCATCGTAACCTTCTCCCCGGAAAGCGATTCCCGCATACCAGGGCATCATACAATGGGCTGAATAAAAACCGCTTCCAGGACCGTTTTTACCTTCCCCTATGGGGCACATCATAGTGATAAATGCCTTATCGGTCAGTTTGCGGCTGTGGGAAATGAGCTCTTTCCCGATACGGTCACGATCTTCGGGAGTCATTACATCGTAGAGCCAGTCCCAGGCCATAACGCATAAAACCCGGCTGAAGCCGTACCAGCTCACTGCCCGCTTCAACTTGAAACGCTGATTATACCAGGGAGTCAGTTTTTTCAGCAGATCGATCCCGATGTCGGCCCATTTTTTCTCACCGGTTATCCGGTAGAGTACGGCCGCATTGCCTGCGGTCTTTCCCCACTCGCTCAGGGGATGGTAACGCCTGCCTGACGGTTCAACGGGCCCCAGTCCATTATCGGAAGCATAATATTTCATTAGGGTCGTGTAAGATCTCTCTGTTGAAGATTTCATTCTTTCCATAGTGGATTTCAATTCTTCTGACGCTGCTTTTTTCTTCATATCCGCCAGAATTGCCTCTGAATAAAAGAGACGGGGATGCTTTTCTGGAATGGCTTTGCGTATCTGCTGCAAATACTTTTGATGCATCTCTGATTTTTTTGCAACATTTTTGGGGGCTTGAATGATCGGCTCGCCGGAGATCTCCTGCCGGGTTGCTTTCCGGAAAAGAGGCTTGGAAAAAAGAGAGACACCGCCTGAAGTTTCCTTATCTGAACGGGCGGTACACTGAATATAAATGAACTCAGCATTTTCCGGAATGGCAAACACACAGCTGAATGTCCGGAACTTTGCCATAGAATTGCTCTTTACGGGGAAGGTCTTTCCCGGATAGACAAATTTTCCGTCCGCCAGTTTGATTTGGATCCAAATCACTGCGTGGCTTATTTTGTCCCCTTTTATGTCGATGCTGACTTTGTAAAATCCGGGGGCGGGCTTTATGAACTTCTGTCCGACACCGTTATCTTTGAAAGAGCCTCTGTTTCTCGTGATCAAAAGTTTCAAAACACCGGCTTCTTTTTTTTCCATACCCTTTGTCACCATAATCCGCCATAGTTTCATCTGATCCGTTTCCCAGGAGGGATTCCGGAACAGATTTTCCTGCGAATATCCTGAAAGGACAACTCCTGTCAGCAACAGTGCTGTGAATATGTTTTTCAAAAAACGCATATGATTCCTCATCTTTATTTGCCGTATGGCCGGGAAAAATACCCTTTGCCGGTTATGCTTCCCGGTCGATCTTTTTCCGGTTTGCCCGGTCGCAGAACAATTTTTTCTCCCCGTACTCAAATATGGTTTCCAGCCAGACATAACCGGTTTCCAGCACCCGGTCAAATCCTCCGTTTTCCCTTGCGGGAAATTCAAAGGTGATCGCCGGAGCACCGCAGCACAGCTGTATTGCCGTATTGAGGTTGACTGACGGAGAAGCACTGCTTGCGGCCTCTTCGTTAAAAGGATATCCCAAAACCGTCAAAGCCCGGTTGCAGCTTGTGGCCAACTCCTTCCCCACAGCAATATTGGCGGGACCGGCATAGATCTGGGGGGAGCACGCAGTCGCTTGAGGCGTGTTGGGTTGTGAATGGAAATTAAGGAGCAGATCCACGCACTTTTCCTCTGCACTGCGCAAAAGTGCTTTTGCTTCTTCCGTCCGGATGTTCCCCGGTGAACAGTCGTGCTGGATATTGTAGCCCTGACTGTTGGGATAACCGCCGGGATATCCCACCTGATCCAGCGGCAGTGGGAAATACTCCTTCATCTTGGGCCAAAGGATAGTTGTACCGTCTTTCCACCAGCCGCCGCCGGCTCTGCGGCACTCTTCAAAGTCCGCATCGATCCGGTGATCCGGGGAAATGGCCCGTCCGTCCATATTGACACAGGGAAAGAGTACCAGGCGGTACTTCAAGGCCCCTTCCAGGACTTTCGGGCGGGGCTTCCCCCGCAGATCGACACCGGTTTCCAAAAGGGAGATCAGGTTTTCCAGCAGGATGACTCCTTCCACCTCGCAACCGTGGATGCCGCCCAGCATCATAATCGTCTGGGGTTCTCGTTCCTGACGTCCGAAGCAGGCGGGATTTCTGCTGCCCAGAGCAGAGCTCCAGTTGGTCGCACTGCCGCTTCCGGTATAATCTCCGTAGACCAGGCGAAAAACGGGGAAGCCTGCGGGCGTTACTGCTTCCTGAGTACATTTGCCTTTGACTGCACTGCGGCAGACGCGTTCAATTTCATCGGGACGCACCAGCCACCAATCAGGGCGGGGGCCGACACCTTTAAGTTCGTAGCGTTTCATTTCCATCACCAAGCCATTCCTGCTGACAAGTCGATTCCATATTTCAGGGCCCCCACGCTGACTCCTGCACGGTTTTTCCGCTTTGTGTCCATCATAGGACAGGTCATTCTGCCGGTATGCCCATCCACAAACACGATATTGGCAAAGGAGGTCCCCGGCGGTTCAGGGACTCCGGCTCCGGTAATGATCCGCGGATCTCCTGGGGAACCATGCCGGAACCCGCAGAATTTGCTGTAATTGACCGCGTGGGAATTATGACGGATATTATCTGCAAATATCAAAACCGCAGAGGGAGCATATACGGCAGAAAGTTTCCTTCTGTAATAATCAGAGGAAGAAAAGCCGGTCGTTCCCAAATAGGCATTGTGACCATAATGGGTAAATTTGTACCCGGTCGCAGCATCTGAGGAAAATCCGATGTTTTCTCCGGGACAAACCGTCATTCCGGCAGTTTTGTTATTGCCGAAATAAGTAAGACCATATCCTTCAGATTCTTTCTTGCCTTTTGTGGTGACTCCGGAAAGAGTTTCAAACCAGCAAACGTCAGTATGCATACCGGGCACGAGCCAGTCATTGTTGGCGGCAGTATATGCGGAACCGGCCATCCCTATCTGGCGCAAATTGGATGTACACTGGGTCTCCTTCGCTTTGTTCCGGGCATTGGACAATGCCGGAAGCAGCATAGCAGCCAAAATCGCGATGATCGCTATCACAACAAGAAGTTCAATAAGGGTAAAGTATGCTTTACCCTGCCCAAGGGCAGGGGACTTCTGTTTACAGCTGAAATTTGATCTTTTCAGCAGATGCCCGATCAGCGTAAACGAAATACAGTCAGAACGGGAACGACCGACCGGAAAAACACGGTATCTCACGGGAACTCCTTTCTGCAAAATATTTGCAAATTTGAACTTACAATCCTTCCTTATGATTCGCTCATAACTCCGGCTCTGGCTTCTGTCAGAACAGAATCCGGCACTTCTCCCTGTGCCAATTTGACCAAGTCGGCACTAAGACACTTCCAACGCTCCTCAAATTCGATGGAGTTGTTGGCCCTGTGGGGAGTGACCAGGATATTTTCCCGGTTGCGCAACAGAGAATCTTCCGGCAGAGGTTCTGTTTCAAACACATCCAGAGCCAGAAAAATCGGCTTCTCAAGTGCGGCTGCGGTCATTGCCGCTTCATCCACCATCTGTCCCCGTGCGATATTCACAAACAGAGCATCTTTCTGCATCAGAGCAAACTGTTCCGCTCCTACCATATGGTAAGTGGCAGGAGTATTGCCTCCGGCCAGAATAATCACTTCGGACTCAGCAAAAGCGGTATTGAGGGAGACTTTTTTCACACCGTCACGGGCCGCTTCTTCAGGAGTGAGATGGTTGCTGACCACGGAAATGTTTTCAGTGAAAGTACGGAAAAGACCGGCAATGGCTTTACCGATGCGGCCGTATCCGACAACGGCCACTTTACGGTCTTTCAGGATCCTTGTCCGGGGATACTTGAAGCGGGGCCACTCGCCTGCACACATATCATGATGGTAGTTGGCGATCCTTAAAAATGAACAAAGGACGAGGCCCAGAGTATATTCTGCCATAGGCCGCTCTCTTGAGGCTCCGGTGTGGAGAACGGAAATTCCTTTGCGGATGGCGTAAATATCTGCGATATTCTGCCTTGTGCCGCCGTAAGCGGATGCAATGATCTCCAGATTTTCCGCCTTGTCGATGACCCGTTCCGACACCAGCATATCGGCGGTGTAGGGTACGATCAGGGCTTCAAAAGTGCCTGCCAGAGCGTAAAGTTCCTCTTCAGTACACTTGGGCAGCTCTGTAATTTCGTAAAAAGCGGAAATCTCTTTTTTTGCCCCGGCATCGGCAATAGGACACAGTGAAAGAAGTTTTTTCATTTTTTATCTCCCCATCCATCCGCCGTCTACCAGATAGACGGCTCCGTTGACATAACAGGCGGCTTCGGATGCCAGAAAGACGGCCACCCCTTTGAAATCTTCCGGCGTTCCCCAGCGTCCGGCCGGGATACGGTCGAGAATAGCCTGACTGCGTACAGGATCATCCCGCAAAGCCTGTGTGTTGTCGGTGGCAATATATCCGGGAGCAATACCGTTGACATTGACACCGTATTTTGCCCATTCGTTGGAAAGAGCCATAACCAGTTCTCCGACACCGGCTTTACTGGCCGCATAACCGGGAACATTGATGCCGCCCTGGAATGTCAGAAGCGAACAGGTGAAAATGATTTTTCCGGATCTGCGTTCGATCATCTCTTTCCCGAATTCACGGGCCAGCACAAATTGGGCGGAAAGGTTTGTTTCGATGATTTTGTCCCAGTATTCATCGGGATGCTCTGCCGCAGGTTTCCGCAGAATGCTTCCGGCATTGTTGAAAAGAATGTCGATTGCGGGATGTTCTGCTTTTACTTTGGCAATAAAGGCATAGAGAGCCTCACGGTCTGAAAAATCGCAGGCGTAGGGATAAAATTTTCGTCCCAGAGCAGTTACAGCTTTTTCTGTTTCTCCGCCGGGCTCCAGTGAAGCACTGACTCCGATGATGTCGGCACCCGCTTCAGCCAGTCCGATAGCGATCCCCTTGCCGATGCCCCGTCGGCATCCTGTTACCAGGGCGATTTTTCCATCCAGTTTGAATTGATCCAGAATCATTCGTTCACCTCATTGCATTGTACCAGAACCTTCATGGCGTCCGGAGTTTGTGTCAGAAATTCAAATGCCGCCTGCAACTCCTCAAGGGAGAACACCCGGCTGATAAGTGCTTCAAGGGGCAGAGTACCGCAAGCGGCCAACTCAATGGCTTTTTCATAGTCCTGCACTTCGTAAACTCTTGTTCCGATCATACGCAGTTCCTTCCAGAAAAATTTATGCAGATCGACCGGAACCGGCTTGGCATAGATCGCTACCACCACGATTGTTCCGCGAGGACGGGCCAGTTCGGTCATAATCCGTGCGCCCGGTTCGGAACCTGAAACTTCAAAGACCACATCAGCACCGCTGCCGCCGCTTGCACTCCGGATAATTGCCACCGGATCCTCTTTGAGAGGATTGATGGTGTTGAACCCCAGTTGACGGGCCAGTTCCAATCTGTTTTCATTGATTTCGCATACGGTCACATCTCCTCCCGCTGCTTTGGCACAGAGAGCGATCAGCAGTCCGATGGGACCGCCGCCGTTGACCACGGTCACATCTCCTGCCTTGAGCCCGGAACAGCGGACATCGTGGCAGGCAACAGCCAGAGGTTCCACCAGTGCGGCGATTTTTAAAGGCAGAGCTTCCGGGAGTTTGTGGACCAACCGTGCCGGAACAGTCCAGTATTCGGCAAAGCCGCCGTCGGTTTCGATTCCCAGAAAGCGGAGTTTTTCGCAGATGTGGGTAAAACCTGCCTGGCACGTACCGCAGCTGCCGCAGTTATCCAGCGGCCGGACAGTTACCTTTTGACCGATTTTGAAATCCCCGGCATTTTTTCCGACAGCGGTAACGGTTCCGCTGGCCTCGTGCCCTACGGTGCGGGGCGTTTTCACTCTGGCATCCATATGTCCTTTGAAAATGTGGAGATCAGTACCGCAGATACCGCAATAGGCAATCTTTATCCTGACTTCATTTTCTCCAGGCTCCGGCAGAGGGACTTCCCGGTATTCAACAGAACCGGCTTTGATGTATTGAGACGCTTTCATCAGAAATATCCTCCATTTTCGACAACTTCAGTAGGTTTCATTCCGGAATCCACCATCTTCCGGATATCTTCTTCCTTTTTCAATATTCCTTCCGCTTTGAGAAGGACTGTATAGGCTTCGGCGGCAGGGACGCAGATCACGCCGTCGATGTCTCCGAATATCCAGTCCCCGGGATTGACGGTCACTTCGCCGATACGAACCGGTTTCTGGTAATAATACATTCTGAAACGGCCCAGCATACCCACATTGGTACGGTAGATATGGAAGACGGGGAAGTCCAGGTTCAAGATGGCTTCAGTATCACGGATACCGTTGATAAAGGCTCCCCGGCATCCAGCCCGAAGGGCTGCCTTGGTCATAACTTCGCCCCATTGAGCCGTCACAGTATCACCGGTACAGTCGAATATGACTACGCTGTCAGCGGGCAGATTTTCCAGCATTTCCGCCCGCATTTCAAACTCACCGTCGGTGGTGATATCAGGTGCACCTTTGATGGTGAAAGCCTGTCCGCAGAGCTTCATATGTTCCCGGAGCGGCAGATAGCTTGAAGGGAGTGCTGCGTTGATATGGTAGTCAAAACGCATAACATCGTTTACTGCTCCTGAATAGAGCTTCAGATAGCGTTCCCGCATCTCCTGTATGGAGATGGGATATAGATTGGTAGTTGACATATTTTTTTCCTTAACTATATATTTTCAGTTAAAATTTTCTGCCGCCTTTTTGAGTGCGCAATGCATTTCCAGAAAGTCGCTCTCTTTAAAATCCCGTACAGGACAGCTCAAGCCGATCACGGCCGTGAATTTTCCCGAACGGTCAAATACCGGAACCGAGACCCGGTGAAGGACATCGACTTCAAAAGGAGCAACGACCAAACGTTCTTCTCTGCACTTTTGCAAAAAACGTTCCAGTTCGTTCCGTGATTTCCAAAGATTGATACCGAACTCCGCAAAAGGGAATTTTTCTTCCAGCCGGAGAAGGATATCTGCGTCCTGAATAAATGTCAGCCCCAGAAGGCCTGCTGCACTGGCATAAGGGGGGATGGGTTCATTGTTCAACCGCTGGATCACCCCCGGATGATCGAAACTGATTCGGTGTGTCTGTTCCATCCCGTCAGCACCGGGAACTGCAAAAATCGCCGTAGCCTGAGGCCAGGAGCGATTGAGTTTCAGCAGTACAGCTTCCGCTTTCCGGAAAAAATCGGTCTGAAAACGGTTGGCCGACAAGCGGGTGATCTCGCTTCCCACATAGAGCCGTCCGTTGATTTTTTCCAGAAATCCGCCTGCGACCAGGGTACGGACCAGATTGAAACAGGTAACGGTCTTGAGATTTGCCGCAGCTGCCAGTTCACTCATCCTCATACCGCCGGGAGCAGATGAAACTATTTTTATCAAAGCCATTGCTTTGACGACAGAACCGACCATATCATTGTTGGCCATTCTATAAAATCTCCTTTTTTTGAAGTTCTGCCGCTTCTGCCAATGCCAGAAGCGGTGAACCGAAAGCGTGATGATCGTTCAGGATCCATCCCCGGTTCTGGTAGTCTGCCGCGGTTCCGTTATATCCGGGACAGCAGCAGGGACCGCAGCAATTCTGAACAGATCCATCCAGACAGATATAACCTGACAAGCCCTGTATACCTTTTGTGAACGCCGCCAGATGTTCAGGAGTCCGGAAAAATCCGGTACGGATGCCTTTCCCGAGAGCATAAAGGATCAATCCGGTTCCGGAAGACTCCGGAAAAGTTCCGAAGTCATCCATACTCTGATGCCACATTCCCTCCTCATCCTGACTGGCCAGACACCCATCCATAACGTCGGTATAGGCCCGGCAAATCAGGGGATAGTCAGGATGCTCTTCCGGCAGATCTGCCACTAAATCAGCCAGTGCGTGAAGGCCCCAGCCTACGCCCCGGCTCCAATAGCCGGGCGTGATCTCAGGACGTCTGGCATCCACAGCCTGATGATAGAGTTTCCGCACCGGATCAAAAAGCAGTTTATGGTGGTAACGCATTTGAGCTGCCGCTTCATCGATATAATCCTGACGGTTGCATTTCAGTCCCATCCACAGCAGAAAAGGACAGACGCCGAATACCGTGTCGATCCAGCGGAACCCCCATTGTTCCCGGTCGTGCCATTTTCTCTGGCAGAAAATACCGTTTTCATACCGGGGCTGAAGCTGAAGCAAATCATCGCATGCCGCAGTCAATTTTTCTTCTGCTTCTGCGGGAAGTCTGCCATTGAGACAGGCCCAGGCCGCAGCATTGCCGCCCCAGCGGTAGTCATATTGCCCATAGTGGCCCACAACTGTCGGGACTTCACCGTTCCAGAAAGGGGACAGCTTCTCAAGGACATTATTGTAAAGAGCATCATCCCCGGTGACTTCAGCCAGCCGGAGTGCCCCGTAACAGGTCAATATGGTCGTGTACGCCGGGGAGAAATTCAAAAGTTCATAGCGTTTCCACACCCGGTACGCTATATCAGCGTGATTCATCTTGCACCTCCGTCAAATTGTTTTATGACCTCTTCCCAAGGGGGGATCAGTCCGGTATGGTGTTCGATTTGAGCGGCCTGTTGCAAAGCCAGAAGCACCGGAGCAAAGGCATTCCTTTCATTTTTCAGCCAGCGTGTCAGGGCGAAATCCACCGCTGTACCTCTGCCGCCGGGGCAGATGCTGCCGGTGGAGCCGTTAAAAACAGAACCATCAAAAGCCAGATACCGGTTCAATCCGGCAAGCCCCTTCAGGTAGGAGTTCAAAAATTTTTCCCGGTCTATGGTTCCCCGTTTGAAAGCTCTGCCAAGAGCGTATAAGATCCACGCAGTTCCTGAACTTTCCGGATAGGAGCCCCAGTCGTCTAAAACTTGATGCCACATACCGTCGGAGTCCTGATACGGCAGAATTTTTTCAAGCATCTCTCCCCGGAGAGCCAGCAGAACACTTTTTTCCGGATGTTCATCCGGGAGTTCGAAAACCAGTTCCGATATGGCAAAGAGCGCGTAACCTTCGCCCCGTCCCCAGCAGCCGGGGAATATCCCGGTTTCCGGCAGGTAAAGCTCCTGACTCAAGGGGGATTTGTTGGTCATATCCCACATACGGCTGTTGGCCTGTCCCGGCAGAAATCCGGGATGCCAAAGACCGGAGATGCGGTCATACAGTTTTCCGGCATATCCCTTTATCTGACTTGCCGCTTCGTCAAAAAAGCGGAATTCTCCGGTACTCCGGCCAGTCCACGCTAGAAAAGGAACTGTCATAGCCAGTATCTCTGTGGAAAGATGCCCCGGATAAAACGGATCATCAAAAAGTCCTTCAGAGTTCCGGTGTCCTTCCCTGAGCAGTTGCTCCGCAGCAGTTTTTCCGGCACTTTTCAGCTCCTCTTCTTCGGGAGAACGGGCGGCAAGCCACGCGGCTCCCGGATGAAAAGGCCAGTATAAGGTTGTTGTTTCGCTCCTCTTTTGGCCGGATGAGGCGATGATCTCAGCTTTTCGGGAATCAAAAAAGTTTTGCCAGAAACTTTTTTCTGCCGCCCCCGCCATACCGATGCGTCCCAGCCGGAGTACACTGTACTCCAGCAGAACCTCTGCTGTATCAGGAAGAGTGTCCAGAGATTGCCACTTCCGGTAAACAGACTGGCAGATATCCAGATATCCGAATTGATTTTTCATAATACCTCTTTTTCATCATTGATGAATTATTTATTCATCTTTTCTTAATTTTTGTTAATATAAACGCGTTCATTCTCTTTGTCAAGCAGGGAGCGTGTTTTTTTTAATATTTTTTTGACAGTTGACAATCGGCCTTTCCTGCGACTGCAAAAAACTTTTTCTGCTTGTACTTTTTTTTCCTTGTTTAAGGACGATCCGGGATAAGGTGGATGGAATTGTGACTTACTGGATATCCCGGACATCAGTAACGCGAAAATGGGGGGACAATAATAAAATCAGATGGCTGACAAAACAGTCATATAGCTCCCGGGGGCGTGAGTACTTCAAATAAAAAATCTATCAGCTGCCGGAAATTTCAAGTTCAAAAGAGATATGAGTTTCTGTCACAAACCGGCGAAAAGGCAAAAAAATGGCATCTCCAAGGGGAGTCGAACCCCTGTTGACGGGATGAGAACCCGTTGTCCTAGGCCTCTAGACGATGGAGACGCGTGTCAGTATGTGCAAAATATACACTCCCCTTTGAAAAAAGTCAAATGATTATTGCAAAAATCTTGAAAAAAAGTTCAAGTGATGATATATTATAAGCAAAGAAATTATCTTTGAATCTAAAACGACAGGAATTGGAAATATATGTGTGAAATCCGTACCCGTTTTGCTCCCAGTCCCACCGGCTTTATGCACGTCGGAAATCTGCGGACCGCTCTCTATGCCTGGCTGCTTGCCCGTTCCGGTAAAGGCAGTTTTGTGCTGCGTATCGAAGATACTGACCAGAACCGCTATGTGGAAGGGGCCGTCGATATTATTTATTCCACTTTGAAAACTGCCGGGATCACCCACGATGAAGGTCCTGATAACGGCGGAAATTACGGTCCCTACGTCCAGTCCGAACGTAAGCCCCTCTATAAAGAATATGCTCAAAAGCTGGTCGAATTGGGCGGAGCGTATTACTGCTTCTGCGAAAAGTGTGAAGAAGCAGAAGTCGAATCCGGTGAAGAGGAAAAAAATGAATTTTCCGACGGCCGCTGCCCCGGCCACTGTGATGAACTTTCTCAAGAGGAAGTCCAGGCTAAACTTGCCGCCAATGTTCCTTATGTGATCCGTCAGCGGATCGACCGCAGCGGTTCCACCAAATTCAATGACTCCGTTTTCGGGGAAATCGAAATCGAAAACAAGGTTCTGGATGACCAGATCCTGCTCAAGCAGGACGGTATGCCCACCTACAACTTTGCCAACGTGATCGACGACCACCTGATGGGGATCACCCACGTTGTGCGGGGATGCGAATATCTTTCTTCTACCCCCAAATATAATTTGCTTTACAAGGCTTTCGACTGGGAGATCCCCACTTATGTGCATCTGCCCCTCATTATGGGCAAAGATGCAGAAGGCAATGTGTCAAAACTTTCCAAACGGCACGGCTCTGTGAGTTTTGAAAATCTCGTTGAGGAGGGATTTTTGCCCGAAGCCATCGTCAACTATATCGCGTTCCTCGGCTGGAACCCCAAAAACGACCGGGAAATCTTTTCTTTGCAGGAACTTGCTGAAATTTTCAGCCTTGCCGGACTGAATAAGGCTCCCGCTGTTTTTGACTACACCAAGCTGCGCTGGATGAACTCTGAACATCTTAAAATGATGGCTCCTGAAAGTTTTGCTGAACTTGCCAAACCTTTTGCCGGAGTTGCAGGTACTGCACTGGAAGAAAAGTGGCCGATCCTTGCAGAATTGATCCGTTCCAGAATCGAAACTCTGACTGAGATCCCGGAAAAAATCGCTTTCTTTTTCCAGCTGCCTGAGTTTGGAGCTGATATGTTCAACAACAAAAAGAGTAAATGCAATCCTGAAGTCGCCAAAGCCATTCTTGAGGATCTTATTCCCAAATTTGAGGCTCTGGAAAATCTGACTCCCGATACGGTCAATCCCATCATCGAAGCCTATGCAGCAGAACACGAAGTGAAACTGGGACAGCCGATGTGGGCCGTGCGTATTTCTCTTTCTGGACTTCCCGCTACTCCCGGCGGCCCTGCGGAGATTATGAACGTGCTGGGCAAAGAGGAGTCTATGCGCCGTCTTAATGCTGGTTTGGCTAAATTGGGATGATTTGACTATGGCAAACCGGGTGGCTGTTATTGCGATCATTGCTGAAAGTACTCAGGCTTCAGGGGAAATCAATTCCCTGCTGCACGAGTTCAACAGCTTTATCATCGGCAGAATGGGCCTGCCATACCGGGAACGAAAAATGAATATCATAACCATTGCCGTTGATGCTCCTCAGGATACTATCAACGCTTTGAGCGGCAAACTGGGGCGTATCCCGGGAGTTACGGCAAAGGCGGTCTGTTCAAAAGAACAGGAATAAACTTTAACAATTGAAGACAAGCGTTTGACGCACAGAGCAATGATCTGCCTGACACCGAAAAGAGTATTTGAGGTGAAAGATTACGGAAGTATTGCTCGCTGGAGCTTTGGCATACAGCGGCATTCCCCTTTTCAGGCGGATGCCGCTTTTGTGTTATAAAACGCAGCAGGAATAAAGAAGATATGGAACGATTCAAAGCATTGCTTGATGAACTGAAGTGCACCGGGAAACTTTCTGGTGAGGGGTGGCTTTATCTTCTTTCCAGACCGGCAGATTCTTTCAGAAATGCGGCTGCGTCTCTGGCGGAAAAAATCACCATTGAGAGATTCGGAAACAAGATCTTTGTGCGGGGAATCGTTGAATTTTCAAATTTCTGTTCCAATGACTGTTACTACTGCGGGATCCGCTGTTCCAATAAAAAGACGGAACGTTACCGGCTGGAGGAAAAAGAGATCCTTGAATGTTGTTCCGCCGGATATGAATACGGATTCCGTACCTTTGTACTGCAAAGCGGTGAAGATGCCTTCTGGAACCCTGAACGTCTGGCGGTTCTTGTGAAAAAAATAAAAGCCCGTTTCCCAGAATGTGCCGTCACTCTTTCGGTGGGGGAACTGGAGCGTCCTCAATATCAGCAGCTCTTTGATGCCGGGTGTGACCGTTATCTGCTCCGTCACGAAAGTGCCTCCCCTGAACATTATGCAATGATCCATCCTGAACGACAGAAATGGAGTTCCCGGATGAAATGTTTGCAGGATTTGAAAGAAATCGGATTCCAGACCGGGTGCGGGTTTATGGTGGGCTCTCCGGGACAGACGTTGGAACATCTTGTGTGCGATATGGAGTTTTTAAGCTCCTTCAAACCTCATATGATCGGTATCGGTCCTTTTATTCCCCATTGCGATACCCCTTATGCCAAAGAAAAAAGCGGCAGTGTGGAACTGACTTTGCTTTTGCTGAGTTTGTGCCGTATTATGCTGCCTGATGTGCTGCTTCCCGCAACAACGGCTTTGGGAACTTTATTGCCCGACGGCAGGGAATTGGGGATCCGGGCAGGAGCAAATGTGGTGATGCCTAATATTTCTCCTGCGGAATGCCGGGAAAAATATTCTCTTTACAACAATAAAAACAGTGCAGATCCCGGTTCGACCGGAGTTCTGCAATCCGGATTACAGAAAAAACTTGCCGCCATCGGACGGGAAATCGTCATCGCCCGGGGGGATTATGGAGAGAAAATATGTTGAAACTGGCATTTTACGGCAAAGGGGGTATCGGCAAATCCACGACTGTGTCCAATATTGCTCTGGCTCTCGCTGAAAAGAACTTGAAAGTCCTTCAAATCGGATGCGACCCCAAAGCTGATTCCACCTCTTTGCTGCTTCACGGCGGTAAAGTAACTCCCGTTCTTGATATGATCCGCAAAGGAAGTTCCTTTTCTCTTGATGATATCAGTCAGAAAGGGGAGGGCAATGTGATTTGCGTCGAATCAGGCGGCCCCGCCCCCGGTGTGGGATGTGCCGGACGGGGTATCATCGCGGCTTTGGAAACCTTGGAAAAAAAAGGGGCTTTTGCTGAATGGGCTCCCGATGTCGTTCTTTATGATGTTCTGGGAGATGTGGTTTGCGGTGGTTTTTCAATGCCTATGCGCAACGGCTTTGCGGACTTTGTTTTTATTCTGACTTCAGGTGAAAATATGGCGATCCACGCTGCGGCCAACATCGCTATGGCAGTGGGGAACTTCAGTGCGAGGAATTATGCGAAACTGGGGGGATTCATTCTCAACAAACGCAATGTAAAAAATGAAATTGCCAAAGTTGAGGAGCTGGCTTGCGACTTCAACAGTGTGGTTGCCGGTTCCCTTGAATGGAGCGAAGTTGTCCAGGAGGCTGAAGAACTTAAAAAATGCGTCTTGAGTGCATTCCCGGATTCTCCGGAAGCTCAAGGATACAGAAACCTTGCCGCAGCTGTTATGGAAAGGTGCCGGATACTCCAATGAATGTTTCAGAAAAAATTACCATTCCTGTGAGGGATTGCGAATTTCCCCAGCCCTTTCCGG
Organism: Lentisphaerota bacterium; assembly: GCA_015061745.1. Lineage (GTDB taxonomy): Bacteria > Verrucomicrobiota > Lentisphaeria > Victivallales > Victivallaceae > UBA1784. The sequence goes on from SUWB01000022.1 coordinate 26,289, forward strand.
GAGGTTTGGAATACAATGCTCCTGCCCGGGGAATGTGGAATATCGTTCATACGGGAATGCTTCTTCCTGAAGCTCATCAGATCTACGTTTGCGCCCGGGGCTGTCTGCGGGGCGTCATTCTGACTGCCGCTGAAATGAATGCGATGGACAGAATGTCCTGGGTGAGCATTGAAGAAAATGATTTTTTCGATTCTTCAATGGAAGAGAATGTTGTGGAAGGTGTCACTGATATATTGAACAAACTTCCCCGGAAGCCCCCTGTGGTGCTGGTCTTTTTGAGCTGCATACAACTCTTTGCCGGAATTGATTTTCCCTCTTGCCTTGCTGAATTGAAAAGCCGTTTCCCGGACATTGAATTTGTTGACTGCTATATGAATCCCACAATGCGGAAAAGCGGTCTGACTCCCGATCAGCTTATGAGAAAACAGCTCTATCTCCTCTTGAAAGCAGAAAAGGAGCTGGAAAAAAAGTCCATAAACCTTTTGGGAAGCGATTTTGCGGCTGACCGAAGCAGCGAACTTTTCAAGTGGTTTGATGAAAATGGTATCCTGTGCCGTGAAATTACCCGCTGCCGTACCTATGAAGAATATCTGGAAATGGGGAAAAGTTCTCTCAATATGACCTGGATCCCCCAGGCTGTTGCGGGGGCAGAAGAACTGTGCCGCCGATTGGGACAGAAACATCTGCATCTGCCCATTTGTTACGGGGAAGAAGAAATCGACAGAAATTATGCATCTCTGGCAGAAGCTCTTGCTTTGCCGGTTCCGGATTTTTCCGCAGAAAAGGAGTTTGCGGAAAATGCCTTGAAAAAAACGCTTCAAAAAATCGGGGGGACGCCTCTTTTTCTGGATTACACTGCAACTCCCCGGATTTTAAGTTTGGCCAGACGGCTGCTTGAAACAGGATTCAACGTGAAGCGTATTTATGCTGATGTTTTTATTCCCGGGGATAAAGAGGACCTTGAGGTTTTGAAAAAATATTTCCCCGCTGTGGAAATCACGCCGACTCTTGATGTGAATATGCGTTTTGCAGCTCCTGAGGAAAGGAACAAAAACGCACTTTCCATCGGACAGAAAGCTGCCTTTTTTACCGGCACTCCCCATTTCGTCGATCTGGTGTGGGGCAGGGGATTTTTCGGTCATTCCGGTGTGGCAGCCATTGCCGGCCTGATTGAGGACGCTTGGGAAAATCCCAAAGATATCTGTGAGGTCATCAGTCACAAAGGTTGGGGGTGCGAAAGCTGTTTATGAGGATCGTAAGTTCAGTTATTTCAGTTCATTCTTCTGATACAGCAGGAGTCAACTCCGCTCTTTATGAGTTGGGGGGGATGTGTGTCGTTCACGATGCGTCCGGATGTAATTCCACTTATACCACCCACGATGAACCCCGCTGGTATCATCAGCCCGGCAGAACTTATATCTCTGCTTTGACTGAAAATGATGTCATTATGGGCAATGATGAACGCTTTATTGATAATGTGGTCAAAAGTGCTGCCAATTTTCCCCGGTGCCGTTTTATTGCCATTTGCGGTTCACCTCTGCCGGTGATGGTTGGAACTGACTTTGATGCCCTGGGCCGTGAAATCGAATTTCGTACCCGCATTCCGGTATTGGCTTTGCACACCAACGGTATGCGTTCTTATCTGGCGGGAGTCAATGAGGCTTTGATCGCCTTTGCTGAACGATTCTGTGATGATAATGTGAAAAAATGTTCCCGCAGAGTGAATGTGCTTGGGGCTACGCCTCTGGATTTCTCTGTCAACGGATCAATCGGTTCCATTTGCCGCTGGCTTGAAGAAAAGAACTTTGCAGTCAACTCGGTTTGGAGTATGAACTCCTCTTTTGAGCAGCTTGTGCAAGCCGGAAATGCTGAAGTCAATCTGGTCATATCTTCGGCTGCGTTAAAGCTGGCAGAATATATGGAGAAGCGTTTTCAAATTCCTTTTGTTGCAGGAGTTCCTGTCGGCAAAAGGTTTGCAGATCACTGTGCAGAAGCACTGAAAAAGGTCTGCCAAAACGGTGTTTCTCAGAAAACGGCTGTGGATTTGAGAACTCCCGGCAAAAAGGCTTGTGTAATCGGCGAAACTTTGTGGAGTTCTTCTCTTGCTTGTGCGTTGGAAATGGATTTGAAACTTGAAACAAGAGTGCTTGATCCTCTGGAGGAGGAATTTGCATTTACCCGGGAAGGGGATCTGCACGTCCCTGATGAAAATGCTGTGGAAAAAGCATTTGCAGAGTCGGAAATCATTTTTGCCGATCCCCTTTATAAACCGGTTGTTCCTGCGGGAGGACGCTTTTGTGCAATTCCCCACGAAGCCTTTTCCGGAAGATGTTTCCGGAAAAATATGAAAGATCTGTGCTGCAAAAATCTTGAAAAGGAATTTAATATATGTTGAAGATAGCTGTTTACGGAAAAGGCGGTATCGGCAAGTCCACCGTGACTTCCAATCTGGCTGCCGCATTTGCTCTGCGGGGGAAAAAGGTCATTCAGATCGGCTGTGATCCCAAAGCGGATTCCACAGTCAATCTGCTTAACGGCGAACCCCTGACTCCGGTAATGAATTATCTCCAGACTCACGATGAAGACCCGGAAAAAATTGAAGATATCGCCAAAGAGGGCTTCGGCGGTGTGCTGTGCATCGAAACCGGCGGCCCCACTCCGGGGCTCGGATGTGCCGGAAGAGGCATCGTTACCACCTTTGCATTGCTTGAGTCGCTGGAACTTTTTGAAGAACGCAAGCCCGATGTGGTGCTGTATGACGTTCTGGGAGATGTGGTCTGCGGCGGTTTTGCCGCTCCCATCCGCGAGGGATACGCTTCAAAGGTGCTTATTGTTACTTCAGGAGAAAAAATGGCCCTTTATGCCGCCGGAAACATCAAGCGGGCTGTTGACAACTTTGCCGACCGGGGATATGCAGTTGTCAGGGGGATCGTTATGAACCGCAGGGCCGTTGAAAATGAAGAAGAAAAGGTCCGTGCCTTTGCCGAAGCCAACGATTTGCCCATTGTGGCAGACATTCCCCGGAGCAATGACATCATCCGCTTTGAAGATATGGGAAAAACCGTTATTGAAGGGGACAGCTCTCTGCCTGTCAGTCAGGCCTTTCTTGAGCTGGCGGATCTTCTTATTTCTGAAGAAGGTGAGGAATAAGATACAATGGCTGGAAACTATTATTACATCACGGCAGAAAAACTGGCGGAACAGGGATCAAAAAATATTCCTGATGAATTGATCGGGAACAAGCATTTGATTTACAGTTCTCCCGCCACTTTGGCCTTTAATTCCCCCGGTGCTCAGGGATTTGGAGTCAAACGGGCCGGACTTGCTGTGCCGGATTCAGTTATGCTTCTGGTGGCCCCCCGCTGCTGCGGAAGGAATACTTCTGCTCTGGCAGCTCCCGGCAATCTCGGAGAACGGTTTTTCTATCTCCTTCTTGACGATACCGATATTGTTACGGGCCGCCACCTGGTCAGGATCCCTGAGGCCGTCAAAGAGGTGTGTGATTCCCTGCCGCAGAAGCCCAGCGCGGTGATGATCTGCATTACCTGTGTGGATGCTCTTTTGGGTACTGATATGGAGCGTGTCTGCCGCAAATGTATTGAAAAGGCCGGAGTGCCGGTTGAACCCTGTTATATGTATGCCTTGACCCGTGAAGGTCGTCTGCCCCCTATGGTACAGGTGCGGAAAAGCGTTTATTCTCTTTTGAAACCCTTGCCGAAGCGGTCGGATGCAGTGAATATATTGGGCTTTTTTACCGCTTTGAGCGAAGAAAGTGAATTGCGTTTTCTGCTGAAAAAGGCAGGGGTATCCAAGATCAGGGAACTTGCTTTGTGCGGCACTTTTCAGGAATATCTTGAAATGGCTGAAGCCAATTTCAACATCGTTCTCAATCAGGAAGCAAGGTTTGCGGCTGCTGATTTGGAAAAACGTCTGGGGATCCCCAGTATAGAACTTGTCCGCTTGTATCAGTTGGATAAGATCCGTCATCAGTACCAGCTTTTTGCGGCTGCCATAGGGTGTGAGTTTGACGATGAAAAGTATTTCAAAGAAGCGGAAAATACATTGCAGGATTTCATAAAACGCCACGGAAAACTGCGGATTTCCGTCGGCGAATGGCTCAATGCTGATCCTTTTGAACTTGCTCTTGCGCTGCTCCGCTACGGTTTTGAAGTTCCTGAAATTTTCGGAACCGTCGGTGAAGGAAATTTCGTCTGGGTGAAGCGCATTGCCCAGTTGAGTCCGGAAACAAGGATCAGTTCAAATTTATCCCCCACGATGCTGCATTATGCTGACAATACTGTTCCGTGTGATCTCTGTATCGGTAAGGATGCCCGCTATTATCACCCCGGAGTCCCCGGCGTTGACTGGAACGGGGAAGTTCAGCCTTTCGGATATGACGGCGTAAAAAGACTTTTTACAGAACTTGATGCTGCTTTGACGGCCGGAAAGGAGAGCTGATAAAATGAAAGGATTTCTCAAACGTCTTTCCCCCTTTGCTCCGGATAACTCCGGTGTCGTTTCTGCTCTTTTTGAACTGGGCGGACTGATTGCCATTTGCGATGCCGGTGGATGCACAGGAAATGTCTGCGGATTTGATGAACCCCGGTGGTTTACGATGCGCAGTGCGGTTTTCAGCACCGGTATGCGGGATATGGATGCTATCCTCGGGCGGGATAATTTGCTTGTAGACAAGATCGTTTCAGCTCAGGAAAGTGTCCAGGCTCCTTTTATTGTTCTGGTGGGAACTCCGGTTCCGGCGGTGATCGCTACGGATTTCAAAGCTCTGCGCCGGATGACGGAAAAACGTACCGGAGTTCCGGTGCTGACCGTTGAAAGCACCGGTGTCAACGGATATGATAAAGGAGCTTCAAAAGCTCTTGAAATGCTGTTTGATGCATTTGCTGTTGAAAAATTTGCCGTTGAAGCTGATACAACTGGTGTCCTCGGTGCGACTCCGCTTGATTTCAGTTCCTGCCGGGCAGGCGGATACATCACTTCCGCCCTGCCGGGAAAGGTCAACGTTTACGGTATGGGAGCGGGACTTCAGGAAATAAAAAAGGCTTCTGCTGCGGCTCTTAATCTTGTGGTCTCTCCGGCCGGTATTGCCGCTGCCGTGCTTTTGGAAAAACGCTTCGGAACCCCGTGGAAGATGACGTGCCCCTGGATTCCGGAATCTGTAACAAATGAAATACCGGCTGCAAAAGGAAAGAGAGTCATCGTGCTTCATCAGCAGATCGCCGGTGTTTCTTTGCGGGAACTGCTCTTGAAAGCCGGAGCTGCCGATGTGGCTGTTGCAAGTTACTTTATGATGGAAAAATCTCTTATGCAGATTCAGGATCGGCTTTTGAAAGAAGAAGATGATCTTTCTGCTATGGTCAGGGATTTCAACGCAGATATTGTAATCGCTGACAGAAATTTCAAAAAAGTGCTGCCGGATTTCAAGGGGAGTTTTATTGATTTTCCTCATTTCGCTGTTTCAGGAAGATTGCTGGACGAGTGACATTATGGAAGTGAATCAGGAACCTCTTTGCCGGATCATCCGTTTGTACGGCATCGTACAGGGAGTGGGATTCCGTCCCTTTGTCAGCCGTGCCGCGGCCGCTTTCGGCATTTGCGGCAGTGTGGCCAACAAAGGTTCTTATGTTGAGGTCTATGCAAAAGGTACTTTCAAGGAACTGGAACTTTTTATCAATGAACTCAAAAATGATCCGCCGCCCCGTTCTATGGTGCTCAAGGTCGAAATTATTGAGAGCCGGGAGTTCCAGGCAACAGGATTTGCAATTATTGAAAGCGAACACGAAGAAGGGGATATTTTTGTTTCTCCCGACATTGCGATCTGTCCCGAGTGTCAAAAAGAACTTTTTGATCCAAATGACAGAAGATACCTGCATCCTTTCATCAATTGTACTGCCTGCGGTCCCCGGCTGACCATTCTCGATGCGATGCCCTATGACCGGGAACGGACAAGTATGAAAGAATTTCCGATGTGCCCTGAGTGTCACAGAGAATATCATTCTCCTGAAACCCGCCGCTACGATGCTCAGCCCGTCTGCTGTAATGAGTGCGGCCCGGAACTTTATCTGGTGGGCAGACAGGAATGGGGAAGGGCAGCCCTTGAAACGACCCGTGCCGGATTGATGCAGGGAAAAATCGTTGCCGTCAAGGGGATTGGCGGATTTCATCTGTGCTGCGATGCCCGCAATCCGGAAGCCGTCCGGCGGCTGCGGGAGTTGAAACACCGCCCCGCCAAACCTTTTGCATTGATGATGCGGGATATGGAGGTCGTCAGAGAAAACTGCTGTTTGCCGGAAGCGTGTGAAGCGTTGATAGATTCCTGGCAGAAACCCATTGTCCTTTTGAAAAGAAAAGAGTCGTCAACGCTGGTTGATGTGATCGCTCCCGGCAATCCGGCAATCGGCGTTATGCTGCCTTATGCCCCGCTGCATCATTTGCTTTTTACTTTTGATGATGGGGTGCAGATGAGCGATACCCTTGTATGTACCAGCGGTAATCTTTCCGGGGCTCCCATCTGCCGCAATGATGAAGAAGCTCTTGAACAGATATCCGGCTTCTGCGACATTATTCTTTCTCACGACCGCAGGATCCGTTTGCGTGCAGATGACAGCGTCATTGATCTTTTTGAAGGTAAACCCTATATGATCCGCCGTTCCAGAGGTTATGCTCCATTGCCCTTCCGCCTTTCGGGGAACTTCAAAGGGCAGGTTCTGGGGATCGGCGGAGAGCTGAAAAATACCTTCTGTCCGGCTAAAGATGAGCTTTTTTATCCCTCAGCCTATCTGGGAGATCTGGCCGATTTGAGAACGGTCAAAGCTCTTGAAGAATCTGTGGCAAGGATGAATTCTCTGCTTGAAATAACTCCCCGTCTCATCGGATGTGATCTGCATCCCCGTTATAATTCAACAGCGGCTGCAGAGAAACTGGGAACTCCCGTGATAAAAATACAGCATCACTTTGCCCATATTGCAAGCTGTATGGCTGAAAATGATTATCACACTCCTGTCATCGGTATTTCTTTTGACGGCACGGGATTCGGTGTTGACGGGACGATTTGGGGCGGAGAGTTTATGAAAGCTGACTTTTCCGGTTTCACCCGTCTGGGCAGTATCGCTCCTTTTATGCAGGCAGGCGGCGATGCTTCTTCCCGGGAAGGGTGGCGGATCGCCGCCGCTCTCGCAGGTGTTCCGGAAGATCCCCAAACCCTTGAAATACTCAAATCTTTGCAGCTTGATAAAAAGGAGTCTGAGTGGAAGTTTCAACTCAAGATGATCGAAAAGAAACTCAATTGTGTCAAATCCACCAGTTCCGGCAGGCTTTTTGACGGTGTTTCCGCTTTGCTTGGGATTTGTATGAATTCCAGTTTTGAGGGGGAAGGAGCTGTAAAACTGCAATTTGCCGCTGAAAAATATTCAGGCGAAAAAAGTATTTCTGCAAGTGACAGCCTTGAAAATTCCGGCGAAGGAATCTTTTGCCTCGGGACAAATTCTTTGGTAAAAGATCTTATCTCCCGCAGAGTGCAAGGGGAATCTCAAGAACGGCTTGCCTGGGAATTTCACGCAAGGCTTGCTTCTTTGATTACTCAAGGAGCTGTCCGCTGCCGGGAGTTGACCCGTTTGGAATGTTGTGCTTTGAGCGGCGGTGTGTTTCAGAATACACTGCTTTTGAAATTGTGTTGTGAACAACTTGAAAAATCAGGATTTAGAATATTGCGTCACCACCTTGTCCCCCCGAATGACGGCGGTATCGCTCTGGGGCAGGCGGCTGTCGCAATGTATCAACTTAACATAAGGAAGTGAAAAATGTGTGTCGGATTATCTGCCAGAGTCGTCAGTGTCAAAGGAGGAAGTGCGGTCATTGATGCAACAGGTGCCAGACGGACTGTTTCTGCAGAATTGCTGGATGATTTGGAACCCGGGGACTATGTAATGGTCCACGCCGGGATCGCTATTGCCAAGATCACTGATTCCTCAGAAAATGAATCCAATCAGATTATGGAGCAGCTTGATGAAAAGTCCACGGGAAATAATTGAGTCCTATTCAGGACGCCCCCTGCGGATTATGGAGGTCTGCGGAACCCATACCCACGAAATATTCCGTTGCGGGATCAGAAAGATTCTGCCGCCTCAGATCGAATTGATCTCAGGACCGGGATGCCCTGTCTGTGTGACGCCGCCGGGGTATATCGACAGTGCCATTGAACTTGCCCTTGAACATAAGGCTTTGATCTGTACTTTCGGTGATCTTATCCGGGTTCCCGGCAGCCGGATGAGTTTGGCCGGAGCACGCAGTCAGGGGGCGGCGGTCAAGGCGGTCTATACTCCTCTTGATGCTGTTGAGATCGCCAAAGAGAATCCCGATAAAGAGGTGGTTTTTCTGGCGGTGGGATTTGAAACTACGGTTCCTTCTGCCTGTCTGGCGGTGAAACACGCTGAAAGTGAAGGAATCAAAAACTTCTCGCTTCTGACTTCCAATAAGACAATGCCTGATGCCTACCGGGCTCTGGGAAATTGTGCCGATGCCTTTCTTTATCCGGGACACGTCCATACCATTATCGGAAGTTCCATTTGCCTTGAACTCCTCAAAGGGGGAATCTCCGGAGTCGTTGCCGGATTTCAGGCAGATGAACTTCTGACGGCATTGGCGGTTATTGCACACCACGCAGACAACAGCAGTGAAGCCTTCTTTGAAAACTGTTACAAACGGATCGCCAGAGATGAGGGAAATCCTGCGGCAATGCGTCTCATTAATGAGGTGATGACTTCCTGCGATGCCGAATGGCGGGGACTGGGCGTCATTCCCGGATCAGGATTGAAACTCAATGCCACTTATGCAGCTTTTGATGCCCGGTTGAAATTCAATGTCCCTGAGTGTTCCGGCACGCCTCACGCCGGATGCCGCTGCGGCGAGATACTCAAAGGATTGCTCAAACCGGAAGATTGTCCGCTTTTCGGCAAAGTATGTACTCCGGTCAACCCTGTGGGAGCCTGTATGGTTTCCCACGAAGGATCGTGTTCAGCTTATTACCAATACGGGAGATGAAATAAATGGAAGAAAAATTTGTAACCCTTGCCCACGGTGCAGGCGGGCAGCAGACCAATGAACTGATAGACCGGGTCTTTAAGGCTCACTTTGCCAATCCTGAATTTACCGGAGATGATGCCGCTGTTCTGGCTCCCTGGAGCGGAAAAACCGCCTTTTCTACTGACGGCTTTATCGTTTCCCCCTGGGAGTTCCCCGGGGGAAATATCGGTAAGTTAAGCATTTGCGGTACGGTCAACGACCTTGCCTGTATGGGGGCTGTGCCTAAATATCTGACTTGTGCTTTTGTGATTGAGGAGGGATTCCCCCTTGACAAGCTGGAGGAAATCGCCGCAGCAATGGAAAAGACCGCCGCCGAAGCCGGAGTCAGAATCGTTGCCGGTGATACCAAAGTCGCCGGAAAAGGTCAGGTGGACAATATTTTTATCACCACCACCGGTATCGGTGAAATTATGCCCGGAGTCCGTACTTCCGGAACTGCCGCTCAAGTCGGCGATGCCGTCATTGTCACCGGTGATGTGGGGCGGCACGGCTGTACCATTCTGCTGGCACGGGATGAATTCGGTATCGAAGCCGATGTGACCAGCGATTGTGCCCCTCTCAACAAAACGGTGGAAGAATTGTTCAGTGTGACAAAAGATATCCACGTGATCCGTGATGCCACCCGGGGAGGCGTCGGCACTGTGCTTTATGAAATTGCCGGACAGAGCAATGTGGGGATCCGTATTGATTCTCAGGCTGTCCCTGTGGCGGACGGAGTCCGGGGCGTTTGCGGTATGCTGGGACTGGAACCCTTGTATCTTGCCTGCGAAGGCAGACTTGTGATCTTTGCTCCCAAAGAACACGCCGATGCCATTGTGGCAAAGCTGCGGACACTTCCTTATTCCGGCAATGCGGCTGTTATCGGTGAAGTGATTGCCGATCCGGTGGGAAAGGTCGTTCTCACCACTGAAATCGGAGCCCAGACGATGCTGCCGCCTCCCGGCGGAGAACTGCTCCCCCGTATTTGCTGAGTGAAAGGAGAATGTTGCTATGCTTGAAATCACCTCTCACAGAAACGGAGAAGTTCTCAACAGCCGTCACGGCAGAGAAAGTGCTTCTGAACTCCTCATAGGAGTCCGGGGGATCGCCTCTGTTCAAAGCTATGTGACGGTGAACGGTATCCCTGCATTGCGTAATGACAGAGAGTTTTTTCTTGAACTTCCATTGCGGGAAAAAATCAATCACGTTACAGTAAAAGCCAAAGATAAATACGGTGAAAAAAGCCACTCTATCGTTCTTGTCTGGGACAAAGGTTCTTTCAAACGTTACACAGTGCGTATTGACGACAACAGCTTTGTGTTTACTGATCTTGCCCGGAACAGATACGATTCTCTTTTTGACCATTTCTACTTGAAAGGCCTTAAAGAACTTCACGAAAAGTACGGCTCAAAGTTTATACTCAAATGCTTCTATGAGAATGCCCACGATCCGGAAAAATCCAATCTTTCCCAAGTCCCGGCGTGTTACAAAGGAGAATTTGAAGATAATGCCGACTGGCTGCATCTGGCATTCCACGCCTGGGCAGAGTTTCCGGACAGACCTTATCAGCATTGCACGCAGGAACGGCTTGCTCACGATTACGATATCACCACGGCTGAACTGCAGCGTATTGCGGGAGATAAGGCCTGTACGCCTCCCACTAATGTGCATTGGGCAATGCTTGAACCGGGAAACTTTCCCTTTATGCGCAGCCGGGGCGTAAAGATCCTCACCTCAAGCGGCTTTATGTCCAACCGTATTATTGTTGACGGCCGGGTGGAAACCCTTGAGCAGGGCGGCTGTGATATCGGCTTTTTCTATGAGCAGGATGTGGCACGGTATATGGTGGAAAAAAGGTGTTTTTATGATGCAGACTTTGATCTTTTTCTGTCAAGGACATTTTTCTGCTTCAACATTGACACTCCTGAAGAAATCGAAGCTAAGATCAGGGCCGAGGATGCCAAAAATAACAGTGATATCCTTGAAGCTGTCGGCCACGAGCAATATGCTTATCCGGCCTATGCAATGTATTTGCCTGACTACTTCAAACGCCTTGAAGTTTCCTGCCGGGTCCCGGCGGAACTGGGATATAAACCGGTCTTTTTTCAGGACGGTATCTTTGGAAATACCGCCTGGGAAAAATAAAAAAATTCCCATTGAAAAAGGGAGCTGCACTTTATATTGTGCGGCTCCCTTTTTTTTGGGGGGGGACGGAACTTTACTTGACAATGTCAATGACATCGATCCATTGTACTTCCGGATCTTCGGCAAGCATCGCAAGTTTCTGTTCAAATTGATTCCACAGACCGGCACAGTCCAGCATTTCATAGGAGTGTCCCCAGAAATAAAAGATACCGTTTTTCTCTTTGGCCGCCTTGAATTTTTCACAGAACAGCCGATCCATAAAGTGGCAGGATGAATCCAGACGCAAAGGAGAATCGGTCACCCCCACATTATCTGTGTAGGCAGTTGTACGGCCGTAAAGGAATCCCGCTTCTTTGAGCAGCCGGGCGGCCTGAGGCGTAAAGTCGCCGCCGGGCCAGGCATATCCCAGACACTCTCTTTGAAAAACATCTTCCAGAAATTTACGGGCGTCCACAGCATCTTTGATAAAATCCTCAGCAGGGACGCTTCCGCCTTTATGAAGCCAGCCGTGTGAGGCTACCTGAAAATCACCGTAGATCTCTTTCAGTTCAGAAATCCCCACCTTGCCGTTAATAAATCCGTTATAACTCCAACAGGTATCCTGCATCGTTTTCCAGCGGGGGACAGCCGTATGTTCCGGCATCGCACCGGGATTAAGGTTGAATGTGGCTTTGCCATTGTATTTTCTCAGCAGTTCGATCAGTTTGATATCATTGACAACACCGTCATCCCAGCAGCAGGCAACTTTGACCATAATATGACCTCTTGTTTTGTAAATTTTTCAGAATGACCTAATATAGCACAAAAGAAAAATTTTTTCAATCCGGATTTTTGCAAATTTCCTGTTGCTGTGTTATATTATACGGCGTATTCAACATAAAACGATTAATCAAGGAATTTGTAAAATGCAGAATGTTCGTTTGGGAATCATCGGCGTCAATGGTCGGGGCCGTTTGTGGAGATTCTGGCACAAGCCGGAAGAAGGGGTTACTGTCGCAGCCGGTGCAGATATCAGCCCTGCCGAACTGGAAAAATTTAAAGAACGCTGCAATAAAGATGCCTTTGTCACCACTGACTATAAAGAAATGATCTCACGGAATGATTTGGACGGCATCGTTGTAGCAACTCCCGACTTTTGCCACGCTGAAATGGTCATCAATGCTCTTGAAGCCGGAAAGTTCGTCTATTGCGAAAAGCCTCTTGCCACCACCGTTGAAGATGCTGACCGGATGATCGAATGTTCAAACCGCCACCCGGGAAAACTGATGGTGGGGTTCAATATGCGTTATATGCCCTTTGTTAAAACAATGAAAGAAATCGCCGATTCCGGTGAAATCGGTGAGATCAAAGCAGTTTGGGTACGGCACTTTGTCGGAATGGGCAGTATTTATTATTATCACGACTGGCACGCGGACAAACGCAATACCGGCAGTCTGCTGCTGCAAAAAGGCTCCCACGATATTGACGTGGTGCACTTTGTGACAGGACACAATACGGTCAAAGCGGCGGCATTCGGAAGTCTTGATTTCTTTGGAGGCAATGAGGAAAACACTCTTGAATGTACTCAGTGTGACAAAAAAGAAAGCTGCATTGATTCCCAAGTGCCTGTTCTTGATATGGACGGAAAACCTGCCCGGAGATTCTGTGCGTTCCGCAAAGAGGTGGATGTGCCTGATAATTATACCTGCCTTTTTGAATTGGACAACGGTATAAAGGTCTCTTATAACGAATGTCATTTTACGCCGGATTATCACCGGAATTACACCTTTATCGGCACGAAAGGCCGTTTTGAAAACAGTGAGATCGACGGAACGATCAAAGTATGGCACCGGAAAAACGGCCGCAACGACCAGCCTGACAGGACTATTGATCTCAAGATCATTGAGCAGAAAGAAGCAGAAGTCGGACACGGCGGAGCTGATCCCTTGATCTGTGCCGAGTTTGTCCGGATGATCCGGGGGGAAATCAAAGCACCTGTCCCTCCTGAAGCCGGACGTAATGCTGTTATAGCCGGACTTGCGGCACAGTATTCTCTTGAACACGGAGGCGTTGTGGTTGCTGTCGATCCCTCATAACAGATGGTTCTGTTCCCTCTTACGGGTAGGTAGAATAACTTTTTCCCCAGAAAGTTTTTACAGACCGCTTTTAATTTTTGACTTTTTGTCAAAAATTAAAAGCGTTACTGAAAAAGGTTTGGGAAAAGGGGGTGGGGGTTGGGGCGGGGGAAAAGACCTTTCCTAAAAAGGGCTTTTCCCCCGCCCCAACTCCCTCAACCTATTTACCGACCTTTGTCGGGAACAGCACTTAACAGATAAAAGAGAAAAATTTTTTCATCAGGGACTTGAAAAAAAAGTTTCCTGTGGTATATTAAAGCATTATGAAATATTATCTTCACAACATCAATTGGTGCTGGTGGCGACTTGACTGAAGTTTCCGCCTGTTTTTGTTGTGCTGATAAAATAAAAAAAATAGAATCTAAAGACGGGTTGGAAAAGTTCCAGACCGTCTTTTTTTTGTTGAACAAGTAAAATAACAAGGGAATGAAAATGAGCAACCGGAATTCAAATGTTGATTTCAGCAAACTTCCTTACAAATTGCAGCTTTCTGAAAGTGAATTACCCAAGCAGTGGTACAATCTGCGGGCCGATATGAAAAATAAACCGGCTCCGCTGCTGAATCCTGCCACGATGAAGCCCATCACCTTTGATGAGCTGCGCAAAGTCTTTTGCGATGAATGTGCCCGGCAGGAATTGGACGATGTGACAGCTTACATTGATATTCCTCAGGCCATCCAGGATTTCTATAAGATGTACCGTCCGGCTCCTCTGACTCACGCTGTCTTTTTGGAAAAGGCTCTTAATACTCCTGCCCATATTTTCTATAAATTTGAAGGCAACAACACCTCCGGCAGTCATAAACTCAATTCTGCCATTGCTCAAGCCTATTACGCCAAAGAGCAGGGGTTGACCGGCGTCACCACAGAAACTGGGGCAGGGCAGTGGGGAACCGCTCTTTCTATGGCCTGTGCTTTCTTTGGACTGGTGTGCAAAGTTTTTATGGTGAAGTGTTCTTATGAGCAAAAGCCTTTCCGCCGGGAAGTGATGCGCACCTATGGAGCTTCTGTGGTGCCTTCCCCCTCTGATACCACCGAGGCAGGCCGGAAAATCCTTGCCGACTTTCCGGACGCTCCCGGAAGTCTGGGCTGTGCCATTTCTGAAGCTGTTGAATGTGCTGCCAATACACCGGGATTCCGGTATGCGCTGGGCTCTGTTCTTTCTCAAGTGATGCTGCACCAGAGTATTATCGGTCTTGAAACTGCCAGTGCTTTTGACAAATACGGTATCGACCCTGATATTATCGTGGGCTGTGCCGGAGGCGGTTCCAATCTGGGCGGTTTGATCGCTCCCTTTATGGGCAGACAGCTCCGGGGAGAAAAGGAGTACCACTTTATTGCTGTGGAACCTGCTTCCTGTCCCAGTCTGACCCGGGGACGTTTTGCCTATGACTACTGCGATACGGGAATGATTTGTCCCCTCTCCAAGATGTACACTCTGGGGTGCCGTTTTATGCCCAGCTCCAGCCACGCAGGGGGTTTGCGTTACCACGGTATGAGCTCCATTCTTTCCCAGCTTTATGATGACGGCCTTATGGAAGCCCGTTCTGTCAAGCAGACAGAAGTGTTTGCTGCCGCCAAAGAGTTCGCCCGCACTGAAGGGATTCTGCCTGCTCCTGAAAGCAGCCACGCCATCCGCATCGCTATTGATGAAGCCATCAAATGTCGTGAAACGGGTGAAGAAAAGACCATCGTCATCGGTCTTACGGGAACCGGTTACTTTGATATGTTCTCTTACCAGAAGTTCAACGACGGTATTATGCAGGACTACATCCCCACAGATGAAGATTTGATGCAGGGCCTTTCCCAGCTGCCTGAAATCAAGTGATTCAGCACAAATAGAGAGAAGTACGGAAGAAACGGCGATATCGAGCCGTTTCTTCCGTTTTTTATCGTAAGGTCTTTGAAGGCAAAAACGAATGTTTTATTGCATAACTGTCTGTAAAAGTCTAAAACAAAAGGCTTGTTTTCGGTAATAACACCGGGAACAAGCCTTTTTCAGTCTTACATCGAGGGCGACGTTTCGCCCGATGTTTCGCTCATTTCCGCCAGGCGTCGGTAGAGAGTCCGGCGGCTGATGCCCAGAAGTTTTGCGGCAGCCATACGGTTGCCGTTACATTGTTTCAGGGCTTGTCTGATCAATTCATAGTTGTTGGCTTCAAGAGAAAGAGGTGCTGAGGCCGGTTCCGGTTCGGATTCCGGTTCGGATTCCGGCGGAAGTGTACGGAACTGTTCGGGGAGATTTTCGATCCCCAATTCTGAAGTTGTTGAAGTGACGACCATATATTCGACCGTATTCCGCAATTCACGGATATTCCCCTGCCAGGGAGCGTGAGTCAATACATTCATCGCTTCAGGCGTAAAACCTGTGATGTTCCGGTTATTTTCAGTTGCAAACTCTTTCAGAAATCCGTTGGCAAGAGCAGGGATTTCCTCCCGTCTTTCCCGTAAGGGGGGCAGCTGCAGATTGACTACCGAAAGACGGTAAAAAAGATCTTCTCTGAAAGTTCCTTCAGTTACCATTTTCCGCAGATCCCGGTTGGTGGCTGCAATAAGTCTTGCATCGGTTTTGATCTGTTCTGTGCCGCCCACACGTTCAAAAGAACGGCTTTCAATGACCCGGAGCAGTTTGACTTGAGTCAAGGCATCTATTTCGCCGATCTCATCCAGAAATACGGTACCGCCTGCGGCGATTTCAAAACGGCCACGCTGCCGGGAGTCTGCTCCCGTAAAAGCTCCCTTTTCGTGACCGAAAAGTTCACTTTCAAGCAAATTGGCATTCAATGCAGCACAATGAACAGGAACAAAAAGGCCTGTTCTGCCGCTGAGATCGTGGATCTTTCTTGCCATAACCTCTTTGCCGGTACCGCTTTCGCCTGTAAGGAGCACGGTGCTTTTGGAAGGGGCAACCGTGGCGGCAACTTCCATAACTTTTGCCATAGCAGGCGAAAGAACCCCCTTCTCCTCTGACGGAGAAGTTTTTTCTTTTTCCGTCAGTGCTGGACGTGAGGCCAAAGCCTGAGCGATGACTTCATCAAGTTTTTCCAGCTTGATGGGTTTGGCAACAAAGTCAAATGCTCCTGCTTTCACCGCTTTGACGGCATCGGTAATAGAGCCGTAAGCGGTGAGCAGAATACAACAGGGTTTCGGAGTTTTTCCCTGGACAGCTTCAAGCACACTCATCCCATCCGCACGGGGCATACGCAGATCCGTCAGGACGAGATCAAAATTTTCTGAAGTGATATATTCAATGGCTTCAGCACCATCGGCAGCTCCCTTGACTTGAAAGTTTCTGCGCAAATAACGCAGCAGAGCTTCTCTTGTGGGAGCTTCATCATCAACGATCAGAATCTTGTACTTGTCTGTCATAAATGAAACCCGAACCGTTTATTTTTTGATCCGCCAGTCAAGAGCACCGGTGGGACAGGCTTCAACGCATTTGCCGCAGCTGGAACAGCTTTCAGGAAGTCCCTGATCGAATGCCGTTCCCACGCAGGTGGCAAAGCCCCGATATTTGGGGGAAAGCAAGGTCAGATTGACCACTTCTTTACAAGTCTTGACGCAGACGCCGCATTTGATGCACTTGGAACGATCCTGAATGATCTGAGGATGACGGATGTCATAACTGAGTTTCTGACGTTCGCCGGGGATGGCTTCAGGGTTGCAATGGTAACATTCTCCGTGTTTCCGCAGAGCACAATCGTGCTTGTCGGTACAGGAACACTCAATGCAGCGTTTGCCTTCTTTGGCAAGCTGTTCAGGAGTCATTGAAGCATTGACCTCTTTGAAGGAACTCTTGCGTTCCTCAAGAGAGATGTAGGCAAGTTTTTCTCTGGGAGCTTCTGACACATCGTCACGCAAAAAGACCAGATCTTCCTTTTTGAGAGACTGCCATTTGCCCCGGGAAACGTTCACTGTATGCTCCTGAGGAACAGGGATCCCGAGAAGATCTTTCAGCACCAGATTGGCGGCATCGCGGCCAGAGGCAACGCCTTCGACCACGGTAGCGGCTCCGGAAACGCAGTCACCTGCGGCGTAAAGTTTCTCTCCTGCGATCTGGAGAATGTCGCCGTAACGGTTGACTTCCACACCGCCGGGAGCGGCGGTTTTCTGACCGATGGCAGCAATAACAGTATCAAATTCAAGGGTGTAGTCACTGCCGGGAACTTCGACGGGTTTCCGTCTGCCGGAAGCATCAGGTTCGCCCAGTTCCATCTTGCGCAGAGTGAGAGCCAGTGCACCGTTGCGTTTTTCAAGTTTAACAGGAGCGGCAAGGAAGTGGAACTTCACGCCTTCTTCTTTGGCTTCTTCGATTTCAAGTTTTTCGGCAGGCATTTCGTTTTCAGTTCTGCGGTAGAAACAGTTGACATCGGCAGAGCCCAGACGGACCGCCGTACGGACACAGTCCATAGCGGAGTTTCCGCCGCCCACCACAGCCACACGGCCGGGATTGGCAAGAAGGGTGTTGCCGCTTTCAACCACATCTCTGAGGAAATCAATACCGGACAGAGCCAGTTCTTCGCCTTCGCAGCGCATAGAACTTCCAGCCCAGCAGCCAACAGCCAGAATCACGGCATCGTATTCTTTTTTCAAATCGTCAAGAGCAACGTTTGTGCCGATCTTGCTGTTGAAACGGAATTCAATACCCATTTTTTCAAAGTGAGCAAGTTCCCGGTCAAGAGTGGCTTTGGGCAGACGGTATTCAGGAATACCATAACGGAGCATACCGCCGGCTTTGGGCATCGCTTCATAAATGACTGAAGCAACTCCGCCCAGACGCAGATAATAAGCTGCAGAAAGTCCCGCAGGGCCGCCGCCTGCAATGGCAACCTTTTTGCCGGAAAGCCCGGGGAGATCTTCCATATATTCATCATAGCAGAGATCCGCAGCGGTCCGTTTGAATTCGTTGATGGCAACCGGTTCACCGTAAACGTTGCGGCGGCACTGCTTTTCACAGAAACGGGGACAGACCCGGCCGATGGAAAGGGGCAGGGGAATCCGCTGTTTAATGATCTTCAAAGCACCCATAAAGTCCCCGTTTTTCCCGGCACGGACATATTCTTCAACGGCCGCGTGGGCAGGGCAGGCCAGAGTGCAGGGGGCTTCACAGTCGCCTGAGTGTTCGCTCAAAAGCAGATTGAGAGCGGTTCTGCGCATATCTTTAACCTCGTCGGACGAGGAATCAATATTCTGTCCGGGAGCAGGGCAGGCGGAACAGGAAGGCAGAAATTTGCCGGTTTTCAAATCTTTGACCACGCAGACAAAACAGCTGGTGGTCTTGCTGACTCTTTCATCCCGGCACAAAGTGGGGATCTCGATCCCGTTTTTCCGGGCGACATCAAGTATGGTTTCGCCGGGTTCGGCTGTAACCGGGCGGTTATCCAGGAAAAATTCAATGCTCATAATTACTTAGTTCCTTTCGCCACGCGTTTGATCGCTTTTTTGGGGCAGACATCGGCACAGCTGTTGCAGCGGGTGCACTTGTCATTGTCGATGACAAAGTCATCACCGATGGCACCGACGGGGCAGGTTTTGATACAAAGTTTGCATTTGATGCACTTGTCCTGTTCGAGGGCAAGATCCACAAGGGCGTTGCACTGCAATGCGGAACAACGGTGTTCACGGACGTGTTCTTCGTATTCATTACGGTAGAAACGCAGTGTGGCGAGTACCGGATTGGGAGCAGTCTGGCCGAGTCCGCAGAGGGAACCTGCTTTGACCTTTTTGCCCAGATCTTCGAGCATAGAGATATCTTCTTCACGGCCTTTTCCGGCAGTGATGCGTTCAAGGATCTCAAACATTCTCATTGTGCCCACCCGGCAGAAAGTGCATTTGCCGCAGCTTTCACGGTGGGTGAAGTCCAAAAAGTACCGGGCTGTTTCCACCATACAGCGGTCATTGCCCACCACGATCATACCGCCGGAACCCATAATGGCCCCCAGTGTGCGCAGTGAATCATAATCCACAGGGGTGTCAAACAGTTCAACCGGGATACATCCGCCGGAGGGACCGCCTGTTTGAACAGCCTTGACCACGGAACGGTCAGCTCCGCCGATGTCAAAAACGATTTCGTTCAAAGTGGTTCCCATAGGCACTTCCACCAAACCGGGGAATTTCAAGTCGCCGGCAAGGGCAAAAATCTTGGTTCCCTTGCTGCCTTCGGTACCGACTGAGGCAAAAGCAGCTCCGCCTTCACGCAGAATAACGGGCACATTGCCAAAGGTTTCCACGTTGTTGATCATCGTGGGATAACCTTTGTAACCGCTGTCGGTGGGGAACGGAGGACGGAAACGGGGCTGGCCCCGGCGTCCTTCGAGAGAAGCGATCAAAGCGGTTTCTTCGCCGCAGACAAAGGCTCCGGCACCTTCTTTGATGACGATTTCGATTTCACGGCCGTCAAGGACATTGAGTTTATGTTCAATGATCTGGGCAATAGCCGTAGAAACATTCTTGATGGCCAGAGGATATTCGGCACGGCAGTAAATGAAAATCTTGGTACTGCCGGTGGCGTAAGCTGCGATCAGCATACCTTCAAGGACCTGATGAGGTACGCTTTCCATCAGGGCACGGTCCATAAAAGCACCGGGGTCGCCTTCGTCAGCGTTGCAAATGACGATTTTTTCATCGGCCTGCTTTGCAGCAAGGAAACTCCACTTGTTTCCGGTGGGGAATCCGCCGCCTCCGCGTCCGCGGAGACCGGAAAGTTTCACTTCATTGACGACTTCTTCCGGCCTCATTGCGAGAGCCCGCTTCAAGCCTTCGTAACCGCCGTTGGCGACATAGTCATCAAAGTTGACGGGATCGACTTTACCGGCCAGAGCAAGGACTTTGACCAGTTCTTTTTCTTTGCGGACAGCGGGGATCTCAAAACGGTTGGCTTCGCCCAGCTCAATAATATTGGCAATAGCCTTGTCATTGGCTTTGACTTCGCTGTAAAAGACGGAACTGCCGTCTTTGAGTACGGCTTCAACAATGGGTTCTGCGTAACAATGGCCGATACAGCCCACACCGATGACCGGAACGTCAACAGCATTTTCAAGCAATGTACGGACTTCTGCGGCTCCGGCGGCAACGCCGCAGCTGGCCACGCCTACCCGGAAAAATTTGATATCTGAATTCATTTTTCCTTGTACTCCTTGAGGATCCGGTTCAATTCACGGCGGTCGAGTTTTCCGTAAACACGGCCGTTGATGCTCATAACAGGAGCCAGACTGCAGCATCCCAGACAGGCGACAGATTCCACAGAGAAACGGCCTTCGGCATCTGTTTCCCCGGGGGCGACGCCGATAGCCTGACGGATCCACTCCTCAATAAGGGGTGCTCCTTTGATGTGACAGGCGGTTCCATCGCAGATGGCGATCTTGAATCGGCCGGGTTTGACCCGTTTGAATTGAGCATAAAAGGTCAGAACTCCCTCAACTTCAACGGGAGTCTGGTGAAAATATGCTGCGGCAGCCTGGATCGCTTCATCTGAAACATACCCTTCTGTGGCTTGAATCAGCTGGAGTCCCCGGATGAGGTTGCCCGGTTCATCCGGCAGCTTTTTCAAATAATCAAATTGCTGGTCCATAACATAGTCCTTAGTTAAGCAAGTAAACAAACTGTAATCAACACAGTATAATATAGCACGCCTGAAAAGATTTTTCAATTTTTTTATGAATACTCTTGACAAATTTATGTGAAAGTGTTATATTGCACAGGAAACCCGTAAAATTTAAGGAGATTTTATTATGAAAAAAATTTGGATGTCTGCCATTGCAGCACTGCTCGCCGGGGGAGTTCTCTATGCCGGAGAATCGGAATTCAAACTTGCAAAACCTTCTGACTGGAAGGCTTCCACTCCCGTCAAATGGATCGGAAAAGACAAAGATGTTATGGAAGTCACCGGTCCTACCACTTTGCTTTCAGTGAAAAAGTTTGATATCGACGTTAAAAAACATTTCAAACTCGAAGCTGATGTCAAGCAGATCTCCGGCGGCCCCATTCCTGTCTGCGTCGGATTCAAACTGTTCGATAAGAACGATAAAGAAATCACCTCCTTTATGGTCAATGCCCACCACAACTCAGAAACCACTGTGGTCAAAGATGTCAAGGCCGGAGATAAGGTGATAATCCTTAAAGCCAATCCCTATTGGAAGAAATCCATTTTTGCTGTTGCACTTAATGCCAAAAAAGATCTTTCTGATCTGCCCAATTACGATCTTTTGACTCCTGCCAAGGTCACCGTTAAAGGTCAGGAAATGGAAGTTCAGCTCAAGAAGCCTGTCGACAAGGCGATCCCTGCCGGAACGGTGGTTCGGGCTCACGGCGGCGGCGGTTATATGTATACCGGCGGATACAAAGTGCTGAACAACGGTCAGGAAGCTGAGTTCAAAGGTGTTGCCAAAGGCGTGAATAAAAGCGGTATGACCAGCGGCCGCTGGGCTCCCGGAGCTGTCAAGGCTCAGATCATTCTCCTTGTCAACTGGAAATGGGGCAGCAAAGACAAGGCTGTCGCCCACGTCAAAGATGTGGAACTTGAAATCAAGTAATTGCCGCTTTACTTTTCCGGGGGCTGTTGCAAAACCTCAAAAAAGGTGAGCAACAGCCTTTTTCTATTGTTTGAGCAGAAAGTTGGAGGTATAATAAGTTATGATAGGAGAAAATCATAGCTTATTTTACAAATTCTCAAGGCTATTTGTTCCTTTGCTCAGACATTCCGTTTGAGGAAAAACAAAAATTGGAAGATTATCTTCAACTTTTGGAAGAGCGGTAATACCCTTCTGCCGCCCCCCTTTGTCCCCGGCAATTTCTTACGCAAATACAGGTGCGAGTTTAAACGAAAATTTGCGATAATGGATGTGGCACAGACTAAAACTGCCACTTTCCCATAGCAGACGCCGGAGGGGCAGAGTAA
>SUWB01000023.1 GCA_015061745.1 Lentisphaerota bacterium
AACACGGTAGTTAAGGGCTCCAGCGGCGATGGTACTGTACATTTGACTATGGGAGAGTAGCACGATGCCGGGAATTTTTCTTAGAACCTTTCAACGATTCGCACTCGTCTGAGAGGTTCTTTTTTTTGTTATTTTCGGATGCAGCCGTTAAGGGCTCCAGCGGCGATGGTACCTGCACATTTGACTATGGGTTTTGCTTTGCGCAATGGTGAAATTCCGGCCTTGCTGCGTTGCTTACTTCGGTCACATACAAAGTATGCTCCCTTGTTCGCTCCTTGCAAAACCAGAATTTCCCTCATTGCCCTTTGCAAAAACGAGTAGCACGATGCCGGGAATTTTTCTTAGAACCTTTCACGATCGGTGCCGACGTTCGGCTCGCACTCGTCTGAGAGGTTCTTTCTTTTTGTTGTTTTTTTTGTCTTTCCCGATGTTTGGGGCAAAAACGAGTAGCACGATGCCGGGAATTTTTCTTAGAACCTTTCACGATCGGTGCCGACGTTCGGCTCGCACTCGTCTGAGAGGTTCTTTTTTTCCCGATAAAGATTGATAATTGGAGTTGGGGAAGAGGGAAAAAACTTTTTAGGAAAGTTTTTTCCCTCTTCCCCAAACCCTATCACCCTTTTTCAAACCTTTTTCTGGCACTTTTCTTTTGGTGATACCAAAAGAAAAGTGCCCTTCAAGATTTAGAAATTCTGATTCTGTTATTACCCCATATTGGGGACAGAGCCTTTTTTTTAAAGTTACAGGTAATTTTCCTCTGCCGCCCTTATAGGGCTTCCGCAATCCTTTGTTCTCGGTGATATCACCCCGCAAATAAGGGGGCGAGTTTAAACGAAAATTTGCGATAATGGATGTGGCACAGACTAAAACTGCCACTTTCCCATAGCAGACGCCGGAGGGGCAGTGCAGTACCCTCTGGCCGGTTGGCAGTCTGCGGACGTTGGCGTTGACTTACACAGCCCGCGTGTATTGACCGGAGGTGAAAGAACCCGCCAGCTGAAACTACGCAAAACCGTGGTCGGAGCCGGGAGCCGGCGAAGGCCGCAGGCCGAGCGCGCAGGGCGCAGCGTAATGAACCGCTGCGGTATTCCGCAGCGGATGCCCCCTGCCGGGGGCAGATGAAGTGGAGCCCGAGCATCAGAGCCCCTTGAGATCAGCCAAAGGCTGTCTCAAGGGGTGATACGTAATCTAAGAAAGAACGCTTCACACATCCTCCGCCGGAGCCCTTCACCTCCTAAATCCAGTATCACCCTTGCACCCCCTATCTGCGCCGCCCCGGCTGAAAGAGTTGGGGGCTTGGGGGAAGAGAAACGCTTGCCGTGTCTCTTACCCCAACTCCCCGGAGCACAAGCAATCAGAAACAGCCTCAAGTATGGTCGGGTAAAATTACCATAAACCTTAAAAATTATCGTCCCTGCGATCTCTCCCCGCAAATAATCGTTCCCGGCGATATCTCCCCGCAAACCATTGTCCCCGGCGATATCTCCCGCAAACCATTGTCCCCGGCGATATCTCCCGCAAACCTTTGTCTCCGGCGATACCTCCCGCAAACCAATGTCTCCGGCGATATCTCCCGCAAACCATTGTTCCCGGCGATATCTCCCGCAAACCATTGTCTCCGGCGATACCTCCCACAAACTATTGTCCCCGGCGATATCTCCCGCAAACCATTGTTCCCGGCGATATCTCCCCCGCAAATAATCGTTCCCGGCACTCTCTCCTGCAGCCTTTTGTTTCCGGCGATATCTTCCGCAGCCCCCCAAAAGCCAACCGGCTGAAGCCGTTGTCTGCCGACCTTTCGGGCAGCCGAAGTGTTGTGTGGTAAAAAAATATATTTTTTGTTCGTATTTTATAAAAATGAAAACTTGGTTGTGATAGAGGAATGATTGTTTGTAAAAAAACTAAAAAAAATTTGAAATAAATCAGGAAAAGACTTGACTTTTTTCTGTTTTAGTGATAACTTAATGTTATTGTTTTTAAATACTCATAATTTTAAGTGGATTCCTGAAAATGAAAAAAATTTCGAAAAAGTCCTGGATGAAAATTTTTCTTATATTAGGGCTGCATCTGTGCCTTGTTGGACTGATTCTTCATCTCTACTGTACCCCTGATACAGTGTTTCTGAAAGAATGCGCGGAAAGTATAAGTTCGTTTTTCAG
Organism: Lentisphaerota bacterium; assembly: GCA_015061745.1. Classification (GTDB taxonomy): domain Bacteria; phylum Verrucomicrobiota; class Lentisphaeria; order Victivallales; family Victivallaceae; genus UBA1784. The sequence continues at coordinate 2,160 of SUWB01000023.1, forward strand.
TAACTGTTGGGAATATGTTGTGAGAACTTGGAATAAGATTCCCACCCCGGGAGAGTTGTGGGATAAGTTCATTGACATATTGTGGCCATTTTCTTGAGGTGAATTATGGGTGATATCAAGACAACTGACAGCTACGGCAGCGCACGTTGGGCTAATCCTGAGGATTTAGCAGATGAAGGCATCTTGCATTTTTCGCAATCAGAATATCAGAATCAACCGCCTTCGAATCTTCACAGAAGTGCCAGGGCACAGTATGTGAAGAATTCTGCCATTGCCCGGTCATTCTTGTTGGGCCGGCTGGGGGATCCGGCTGTGCTTACCAGAGGAATCCGTGAAGGATACGAGCAGGTGACTCAGGGAATGTTTGAAGGCCTGAAGAGCCTCTTTGTCGGAGGAAGTCGCAAAAGCAACGGTCCCGCCGAGGGGAAGTATATCGGCTGGGCCGGCGATGGACACATATTGACTGTGGCTCCCACACGCTCAGGCAAGGGGGTTGGGCTTGTGATTCCGAATCTTTTGCATTATCCGGGCTCTGTTCTTGTGATTGATCCCAAAGGGGAAAATTATGCCGTCACCCACAAATTCCGTGAAAAAGTCCTGGGGCAGAAGATCGTTTGCCTTGATCCCTTTCATATTGTCCTTGATAAGAATGAAGAGTCTGACAGTATCAATCCCTTTGACGGGATTGTGGATTACAGCCAGCCCAAGTCGACCTATATCCAGCAGAACCCGGAATTGCTTGATGAAGCCAATATGATCGCAGATTCCCTGATTATGCGCAGTCCCGAAGAAAAAGATCCTCACTGGAACGACAAGTGCCGCACTTTGCTGAAAGGATTGATTTTGGCTGTTATTTGCGGATATGGGCGTCCGATTGATTCTTATAATCCCGCAAAAGGGCAGCGGCGGCATCTTTCTGAGGTGCGTTATCTGCTTACCCTCGGCGTTAAAGATTTTTCAACACTGCTTGTTGATATGGAATTTGATAAAAAGGCTGCTGGCGGGCTGTTGAGCAGAGCATCTCTTGAAATCCAGTCAATGGGAAAAGAGGAACAGAAAAACGTTATTTCTTTTGCTCTGAAGCATACGGAATTTCTGGACACGCCCCTCGTTGAACAGTGTTTGGGCGAGGAAGATTTGAGGTACCGGGGATCCTATAATCTGCGGGATTTGAAAACTCAGGGCGGTGTCAGTATTTATATGATTCTGCCGCCTCACTATCTTACACGCTATGTCCGCCTTTTCAGATTGTGGATCACAATGGCAATGGCGGCAATGACCAGAACGGCTCAAAAGCCGGCTGACGGCTGTCCTGTGCTCTTTATGCTGGATGAAATGGCTCAGCTCGGTACTATGGAAATGATGCGGCAGGCGGTCAGTCTGCTGGCCGGATACGGAATGTCTGTCTGGATGATCTGGCAGGACCTGTCTCAGCTGAAAGCCCTGTATGAACACGATTGGCCCAGTTTTATTGCCAATGCCAAGATACAGCAGTTTTTCGGTATCAATGACCACGAAACGGCTAAATACATATCTGAAATGCTCGGTACGGCAACCATTGGCATTCAGACTTCCAGCGAAGGTTCCGGCAGAGGCAGTCAGGACTGGAAGCTGTTGTCAGGTAATCATTCCACCAATCAGTCTGTTTCCTATTCTGAAAAGGAGCGCAATCTGCTCTCGCCGGATGAGGTGAGACGCTTGAATCGTGAAGCTATGTTGATGTTTGTTCAAGGGATTCCCCCTATCCTGGCAGAGAGAATCTCTTACTTCAAAGATTCGCTGTTTAATTCGAAATATGAGAAAAATCCCTATATTTAAGGAGAAAGACAATGAGCGATTTGGAATTTGAACAAAGAAGAGTTGCAGATGCCTGGAGTCGGATAATTGAAGAGGAGATCAGGCATACCGAAAGCGGCTATAAAGTAAAAGAAGGCAATATAGAAGACTATCAGAAGAGAGAGGAAGAGTTAAGAGAGGAAGAACGATTCCTTGAAGGAAGATACAAGGAACTCCGGTGTCAGGAAGTTACCGGAATGAGTGCAGACCAGTTCTATCATCAAACCGTTGAGGATATGACTAAACGTGATATGCAGGCCATAGAGGACGCCAAAGCAGAAAAGATCGCTGCATTGGAAAAAGAAAATCAAGCAGAGGATTCACTTCAACTTTGAAAAACGAGAACTAAAGAATTAATAACTTGGGAGATGTCGATTTATGTCAAAAGAATCAGTGGAAAGAGCAGAGGAAAATCTGCAGCGATATCAGGAAGCGCGGGAGAAAAAGGAACAGGAGCTGGACGATCATATGGATTTCAAGAACGGCCAGCCGCGGACACCAGCAGAAATAGATGCTCATATCGCCAAACAGGACCAGCTTGAAGCTGAACTTGATAAAGCCAGGCAGGAAGAGAAAGAAGCTCAGGAGATACTTGATAAAGAACGAGCTCAGCAAGCTGAAGTAGAGTCTGTACAGGAACGGAATACCCAGGAAGAGTTGGGTAATGGCGGATATTCTCAGGAAGAGATAGATGAAATGCAGGCCAAACGGGAGGCGGACCAACTCCGGCAACAGGAAGAAGAAAAGGTCGAAGCCCGTAAAAATGACGACTCCTGGAAAACGGATGAAATGAGGCAATTTGAGGAGGAACGTCAGAGAAGAATTGAGGAAATGAGCAACGAAAGACAATCTGACAAAAGCAACGACAAATCAAACTCTTTATGATAAGGAATTAACTATGAATTACGACGAAAAAAAAGAGGTGCTTTCTGAAAGTGCAGAAGAAGTTGGAACTGTCGCTGAAGATTCCAGCCAGACAACAGAAACGGTAACAGAGGGCACTGGAGTGACTGCCCCCGCAGAAGAAGTGACTGCCCCCGCAGAAGAAGCGACTGCCCCCGCAGAAGAAGTGACTGCCCCCGCAGAAGAAGCGACTGCCCCCGCAGAAGAAGCGACTGCCCCCGCAGAAGAAGCGACTGCCCCCGCAGAAGAAGCGACTGCCCCCGCAGAAGAAGCGACTGCCCCCGCAGAAGAAGCTGCCCCGGGGGTGCCCCTTGTGCAGATGCAGGAGTTGGTGGAATCTGCCACACAGCAGATATTGACTGCGTTTACAGAACTTCGTGACTCTTTTGACGGCAAGCTGCGCTATGATGCCAAGAAAGATGAAATCATTGACCGTCAGAACAGAGAACTTTCTCAGTTCAAATCCGGTCTCATCGAAAAAGTCACAATGCAGATCATCAACGATCTGATCGGAGAAATCGATGCTGCACAGAAATTGGCAAGATTTTACGAAAATGCCGAATTTAATGAAGTCAATTTTAAGAAACTGCACAACGTTGTCTGCGATATACCTGATTCTCTCTGTGATATCCTGGAGAAATATGGTGTGCTTGCCTATTCTTCTGCAGAAGGTAAGAGTTTCGATCCCAAACGCCAGCGGGCTCTCAAAACAACTGAAACCGGAGATGCCTCTAAGGATAAAATCGTGCGTGAATTGCTCCGTCTGGGCTTTGAACAGGAATTTGATTCTCCCAATGGCCAGGGCGTTTCGGTAAAGGTCTTGCGTCCCGAAATGGTGGACGTTTATGTCTTCAATCCGGCACTGGCAGCCTCCGCCGAAGCCCCCGCCGAAGCCCCCGCTGAAGCCCCCGCTGAAGCCCCCGCTGAAGCCCCCGCCGAAGCCCCTGCCGAAGCTACAGAGAGCAATGCTGACTGAGAAATAAATATATTATACCAAATAACAATTTAAGGAATTATAAACTATGGCTGACACAGCAGAAAAAAAGTACGTATATGGTATTGACCTTGGAACAACCTATTCGGCTATTTCATTTTTCAATGAGAATGGTGAACCTGAAATCATTACCAACTCTGAAAATGAACGGACCACTCCTTCAGTGGTGTTTTTTGAGGAACCCGGCGCAGATGGCGTACCCAACATTGTGGTGGGTAAAGTCGCAAAGAGCAGTGGTGAAACGGCCCCTGATCGTGTGATTTCTTTTATCAAGCAGCAGATGGGAACCGATTGGACCAGTGAAATAGACGGAATCCAGCTGACTCCGGAAAAGGTTTCAGCCTATATTCTGAGACGTCTGGTGGAGGATGCAAAGAAATGCGGAAATCACGATGTGCACGATGTGGTCATCACCTGCCCTGCCTACTTTGGTGAACTTGAACGCCAGGCAACAAAAATTGCCGGTGAGATCGCCGGACTGGAGGTGCTGCAGATTGTTGATGAACCTGTGGCCGCAGCTATCCATTACGGGCTTAATAAAGAATCCGGAGAAACCAAAACTGCGATCGTGTATGACTTGGGCGGCGGTACGTTTGACGTAACTGTTGTTTCTATCTCCACTAAAGATATCACGGTCGTTTGTTCTGACGGCGACCATAAACTCGGCGGCAAGGATTGGGACCAGCGTATTGTTGAATATTGCGCAAGCCGTCTGGCTGAAGCCTGCGGTACCGATATGGACACTGTGTTAAATGACAGTGAAACATCTTATGATTTGCAGATCAAAGCCGAAGTTATGAAGCAGGCTTTGACTCAGCGTGATGTTGCAATAGCAAAAATCGCTTATGAGGGAACCAGCGAGAAAATCGAATTGACCCGCGAAGCTTTTGATGAAATGACCCGGGACCTGCTTGAAAGAACTGTCGAGTTCACTCAGAAAATGATCGATTTGGCCGCAACCAAAGGCATTACCAGGATCAACGACTTTTTGCTGGTCGGCGGTTCCACCCGTATGAGACAGGTTATGGAAATCGTCAAAGAGAAATTTGCCTCACAGGTCGATAATGAACCGAAGATTTTTGAAGTTGACGAAGCCGTTGCCAAAGGTGCTGCAACTTTTGGATATTATGAATTCCAAGGAAACAACGGAGGAGGAAACAACGGAGGAGGAAACAACGGAGGAGGAAACAACGGAGAAGGAAACGAAGGCGGATACACTCTCCCTGGCCCCGACATCCACACTGTTGCTTCCCGCAGCTATGGTATTCGCGTGTTGAATAAAGAGAAAGTTCCTGTTGTCTATAATATGATCCACAAGCAGGATCAGGTGCCTGTTTCTTATGAACGGGAATTTCCTGTTTCTGTTGCCAACGCAGAAAAATTGCCCTTGGCCGTATTTTCCAACAACTCTATGGAGGATATATTCTCTCTCGAGGAATCAGAAAGTGTCGGCGATGCTGTAATGGAACTGCCGCCGGGACTGCCTCAGGGGGCACCGATCAGGATCAAGTTCACATTGACTAAAGAAGGTGTGTTGAGTCTTGATGCAGTTGATGTCACTCACAATACCCCTGTGCACGCTACATTTGAAGCCAAGGGTGGTCTCAGTCAAGAACAAATCCAGAAAGCAAGACAAGAAACTGCTGATATCATTCTGGGGTAACCTGAAAAAGGAGTTCCTTCCCGATTTTTCGGGAAGGAAATCCACAATGTGTGGTTCTTTTTTTATACAGGAAAACTGGGACACTATGGAAAACAAACGCGTATATGGTATTGACCTTGGAACAACCTATTCCGTTATTTCATATGTCAATGATAATGGTGAACCCGAGATTATCACCAACTCAGACAATGATCGGCTCACTCCCTCAGTGGTATTCTTTGATGACCCCGATGAAAACGGGGCCCCCTGCATTGTGGTCGGTCGCGTTGCCAAAGAGAGTGGTGTGATTTCTCCCGGACGCACTTTTGCTTTTATCAAGCAGCAGATGGGAACCGATTGGACCTGTGAAATAGACGGAATCCAGCTGAATCCGCAAAAAATTTCATCCTATATCCTGAAACGTTTGGTGGATGATGCAAAGAGATGCTGGGATCTCGATGTTGAAGATGTGGTTATTACCTGCCCTGCCTGCTTTGACACAGTTCAGCGCCAGGCAATTATTGATGCCGGTAAGATTGCCGGACTGAACGTGCTGCAGCTTCTCGATGAATCTGTGGCAGCTGCTATGCATTATGGGCTCAATAAAGAGGTCGGAGAAGCAAAAACTGCAATCGTCTATGACTTGGGCGGCGGTACGTTTGACGTGAGTGTTGTTTCTATTTCAGATGGTGTCACAGTTATTTGTTCTGACGGTGACCATCAACTCGGCGGCAGGGATTGGGACCAGCGTATTGTTGAATATTGTGCAAGCCGTCTGGCTGAAGCCTGCGGCACCGATATGGATACTGTGTTAAAAGACAGTGAAATATCTTATGATTTGCAGCTCAAAGCCGAAGTTATGAAGCAGATTTTGTCTTCGCGTGATGTTGCAAGAGCAAAAATCGCTTATGACGAAACCAGCGAGAAAATCGAATTGACCCGCAAAGCTTTTGATGAAATGACCCGGGACCTGCTTGAAAGAACTGCTGTGTGTACTCAGAAAATGATCGATTTTGCAGCTTCCAAAGGCATCACCAGGATCAATGACTTTTTGCTGGTCGGCGGTTCTACCCGTATGCCTCAGGTTATGGAGATGATCAAAGAAAAATTTGCTTCACAGGTCGATAATGAACCGTGGATGCTTGAGGTTGATGAAGCCGTTGCCAAAGGAGCTGCAATTGCGGGATTAATTGTAAATAAGAGAATAGATTATATCAGCAGCGAGTTTGAAGCAGCAAAAGTTGATGGATTGACAGTTGAGTAAATTTCTGCTTTCACTATAATGCTCCCGGCAAGGGGGAGCGGGGAAAAGCAATAAAATAATAAGAGTTTAATTTTTAGGGATAGATTTTATGAGTGGTAATCGCAGAATTGTTCTCGGTATTGATCTGGGAACGACTTACAGTGCTGTTGCATATGTCAATGAGGCTGGAAAAGTGGAAAAGCTGCGTAACAGTCGGGGAGAATATTCTACTCCTTCTGTGGTATTCTTTGACGAGGGAAAACGTGTTATTGTTGGGCAGGAAGCCAAAGAAATGGCTCCTGTATATCCAGAGGAAGTGGCAAGTTTCATCAAGCGGTATATGGGGGATGACTCCTTTTTCTTTCAATGCCGGCAGGGAAAACTGCGCCCGGAGGAAATCTCAAGTTATATCCTGAAAAAACTGGTCAAGGATGCCGAAGACGAGCTCGGACAGGAAATCAAAGATGTGGTCATCACCTGCCCTGCCTACTTCTTTGTCAAGGAACGGGAAGCCACAAGGCTCGCTGGCGAGCTGGCCGGATTGAATGTGGTGCAGATCATTAACGAACCTACCGCGGCGGCAATTGCCTATGGAATGACAAATTCAGATGATGAAGAAAAAAATGTCCTTGTGTACGACTTGGGCGGCGGTACTTTTGACGTAACGATGATCCAGTTTAAAAAAGGACGCATCGAAGTGATCTGTACCGGCGGAGATCATCACCTCGGAGGAAAAGATTGGGATGATGCACTGGTGCTGCTGCTGATCCAAAAGTTTCAGGAAGAAACTGGAAACGACGATAATCTTTTGGAAAAACCCGAAGCACTGCAGGACCTTTTGGGCCTTGCTGAGCATATGAAAAAGCAGCTCTCTTTTAAGACGACGGGTAACGGTAAATTTACATACGAGGGTATGAGTGTCAAACTTTGCGTTACCCGCGAGGAATTTGAAACTGTAACCCAAGACCTGCTTGGCAGAACATTGGAGTTTACTGATGCTATGCTTAAAGATGCACAAGCCAAAGGCATCAGAAAATTTGACGAACTTCTGCTGGTCGGCGGTTCAACCCTTATGCCGATGGTCAGCCAGGCGTTGAAAGCCAAATATGGTATGACTCCCAAATCATTTGATCCGGGATTTGCCGTTGCTACAGGTGCCGCTATCGTTGGCAACAATGCTGTCTTGCGTGAGGCTCTGGAAGAACAGGTCAAAAAGTTGACCCGTAATGGCGATTTCAGCCTTGAGGGACAGGGCAGCTTGGACGAATTTACACTCGATGCTGCTAAAAGAAAATTGCAGGATGACGGATATTCTCTGACTGCCATTGACTCTGCTCTTACTGAAGTTGTCAATGTTGCCAGTAAATCATTTGGTGTAGTGTGCCGGCTCCGGCAGTCCCAGATCAGCAGGCTGTTTAATTTGATCTACCGGAATACGGCATTGCCTGTTTCTGTGGCATTCGACTGTGCAACGCCGTGTGATAATGCTCAGAATATCACCTTTACTGTCCTTGAAAACTCTATGAGTTTGCCCGCAGATGAAAAATCACGGAAAGAGGTGGCGGCGTGCGGCATTGATCCGGCGTGCGGTGTGCAATTGTGGAGCGACAAGTTGATGCTGCCTCCCGGTTTGCCTGCCGGGGAAAAGATGAAAGTGATTTTCAATATGAATAAAGAAGGTTTGCTTGATGTGACTTGTCTGCACGAACCTTCAAAGAGAAGTATTCATAATGTTATCAAGACTGTTCCAGTATTTTCGGAAGCAGAAAAAAATCAAATGGCTGATCGTCTGGCAAGTCTTGTGATCGACTGATCGTCAAAAAAAACAACATTCAGGAGAATCGGTTTTATGACAGCTATCGGAATAGACCTTGGCACAACATATTCTGCTATGGCCACTGTGATGGAAAATAGTACGCCCCAGATCATCAAAAATTGCGACGGAGACAGTATTACTCCGTCCGTGGTCTATATTCCCGCAGACGGCGAGCCGATCGTAGGGAGCGAAGCTAAGGAATTTCAGGCTGTCGGCGAGAGTGAAGTTGCATCGTTCTTTAAGCGTGAAATGGGGAATCCTGATTTTTTTCTCACCTTTCACGACCGGAAATATACTCCGGTGGAACTTTCAGCACAAGTTCTCAAAAAACTGAAACGTGACGCAGAAGCACAGCTGAAACAACCTGTTGATGCAGCTGTGATTACTGTGCCTGCCTATTTCAATAACAGCCAGCGCAACGATACGATCACTGCTGCCGAAATGGCCGGGTTGAAGGTGCTCCGGATCATCAATGAACCGACGGCAGCCGCCATAGCATACGGCCTTTCCGGCAGAAGCAAAGGAACTGAACAGACGACAATGGTATATGATCTGGGCGGCGGAACTTTTGACGTCAGTATTGTCCGGACTTCCGGGAATGAGATCACTGTACTTGCCTCTGACGGAGATCATAAACTCGGCGGCAAGGATTGGGATGACCGGGTCGCTGTATATCTTGCCTGCGAATTCAAAAAGGAATTTGGAGACGACCCCTTTGAGGATATGGAGTCATTCAACGATCTGCTCGTCAGCTGCGAAAACGCAAAACGTGAACTTTCTGAACGTGAAAGTACCAAAGTCAAGATCGCTTACAACGGCCAAGTCGGCAGATATACTCTGACCCGGGAGAAATTTGAAGAACTGACCCAGGATCTGCTTGAACGGACAAAGAATATCTCCCAGCTGGTGCTGAACTCCGTCCCCGGACTGACTTGGGAAAAGCTGGACGGCATTCTTTTGGTTGGTGGTTCCACCCGTATGCCTATGGTGGCCGGGTTCGTGGAAAAAATGACCGGAAAACCGCCTGTCCGGGGAGTCAATGTAGATGAAGCTGTGGCTCTCGGTGCCGCATTGCAGGCCGCATCCGATTTGAGAGAAAAAGGTGAATTTTCCATTGAAGGAACACAAGCCAAAGAAGCATTCACCCTGCCGGCGATCCGTGATGTCACCTGTCACAGTCTGGGAATGGTCGCTGAAAATCAGGATCGTTCAAAGTATCTCAATTCCATCATTATCCCAAAAAACTCGCAGATACCCGCAGAGAACGCCTGTGACTATGTGATCCGTATATCGGCCAGAAGACCTGAAGTCAATAAACTGGAAGTATATATGCTTCAGGGGGAAAGTGTCGATTCCCCCCTTGAATGTCTGCTCCTGGGAAAATATGTATTTACCGGATTTGTTCCTGTCCCGCAAGGCAAGGCTCAGGTCCGGGTCCATTATGCTTATAACAAAAACGGCACTGTCGATGTCAGGGCTGAACAGACCAACGCTCCCGGTGGAAGTATCAACTTGCAGCTGCAGATTGAGCCTGTTCCCGAAGATATGTCGTGGTTGACCCGTTCACCTAAGGAAAATACAATGAACCAGCAGTCTATTCCCTCTGCTCTGGTCATTGCGGTGGATGCTTCCGGAAGTATGGAGGGCAGAAGAATGAAAGAAGCCAGAAATGCCGCTAACGCCCTGGTGGAAAAACTGGATTTGCAGCAGATTCACGTCGGCATTATGGTATTCAGTGACCAAATGGAGGCACTTGCCCCCTGTTCAGATGACCGACGGATCGTTTGTGATGCTATTGCTAAATTAAGGATCGGCTGGGGATATGGTAATGACGCTTCACCCTTTACACACGCAATGGAAATGATGCAGTACGAAGAAGGGGAAAAATTCATCGTTGTTCTGACTGACGGCTATTGGCAATGTACGGACCTGGCGATCCGGCAGGCGGCACAGGCAAAAGCAGAAGGGGCGGAAATCATTGCTATCGGTATAGGGGATGCGGATCATAGATTTCTCAAAAAAGTCGCTACTTGCGATGAAAATGCTCTTATGACCGATCTTTCAAAACTTGTTGAATCGTTTTCAACCATAGCCCAGGTGCTTTCCGCCGGTAATGCTTCTGGTGCTGATTTAGTCGTTCCTGATACCGGGACACCTAAACGCAAAGGCTTTTTCAGTAAACTTTTTGGATGAGGCTGCGGCAGAGCAGTTACTGTTAAAACAAGGATTATATTATGGCAGAAAAAGACAATTATTATCTCCTGCTTGAACTTCCTCTTGATCCTCCGGTCAGGGATAAGGCAAAGTTGGAGGCCGCAATAAATGCCAAGCAGGCAGAATGGAACAAAAAACTCAACTCCCCTTTAGGAGTGAAATTCAGCAGTTATGTTGCAAAATTACCGGCAATCAAAGAAGCCCTTTTAAGAAGCGATATCCAGAGGGATGAAGTTATTGCAGAAGCTGAAAAGATCATTATGGCTGAAATCGCAGAAACGCTGGATTTTATAGCTTCCTCCGGATTTGTAACCGAGGCTCAGTTAAAGGATTTGTGTAAAAGGTATCCCCAGTATTCTGAAGCAAGCCTCAAAAAGATGATAAAAGTTCCTGTCGTTTCATCAGGCACATTCAAGGCTCCAGAAAAACCTGCTGATCCACCGTTTAAGCCTGTCGATAGTGTTCTTATGGGCAAGATCCAAAGTCTTCTGGGGGGGCTCTCCAAAAGCGATATTTACGATTTTTTAGGATGTCCGCGTACAACATCTTCCAAGGAAATATGCGAACTCGCAAGTCAGGCGATCGCCAAAGTCCAAGTGGGAAGAAAAACTCCAGAAGCATCTGCGACTCAGGAATTGGCCGGTTTGGTCAAGAGTATTTTCGCTGAGAAAGATGGTAAAGCCGCTTACGATTATGCCCATAGAAGGGGGGCTCTTACAGCATTGCAGGACAAATTCGCCTTGCTTTGTAAAACTTCTGAAAAAAGCAACAGCATTACCTGGGAAGGATACCAGTCCTCTATTGCTCTGTGCCGCAGTGTGGGAATGAGTGCTGAAGAAGCTGAGTATGCCGTCTATGATTATTACTGCAATAAGAAAAAATGCCCTCCCCCTGTTTCTCCTGAAAATGCTTCTGCTCATTCAGATGTTTTTTATTGCAAAAGCTGCTTGGCTCCCAATCCGAAAGGCGCAAAGATCTGTCAAAAATGCGGTCTGCCCTTTAAGGTGCAGTGTCCCCAATGCGGAAAAACAGTTGGTTTTGACAGTGCCCATTGTGACGGATGTTCTTTCCCTGTGGGCGATATGCCCCTGGCATTGCGCTATCTCGAAGAAAGTAAACTGCTGGCCGTGCAAGACAACTGGACAGGAGCAGAGAAAGCTCTGAAGACCGCTTTGATTTACTGGCCGGGGAATAAAGAGTGCCTTGAGCTGCAAAAGCAGATCGCCGCCAGGGAAGCAAAAATTCACCTTGAAAATCTTACCCTGTCTGGTGTTATCAAAGCGTCAGTGACCACTGACCGTGTTTCTTTGAGTTGGCCCGCCGCCTCAGCACGCGATCCCGGAAAAAAAACCGATTTGAATCAGGTTTCATATCAGCTGATGAGAAAGCGGGGAGGGAGTCCCTCAAATCCTCAGGACGGAGAGATCCTTACTGAAACCCGGCTGTTGAATTATGATGATACGACCTGTGTCCCCGGAGTTATTTACGGGTATGCAGTATTCCCTGTTTACGACGGTTGTGCAAGCAGCAGCTGTGTTGTGTCTCCCCGGGTGATGACAGTTGCAGATGTTTTTAACCTGAAAATCGTCAGTGACGACAAAGAAATACGTTTGCAGTGGGAAAATCCGCAGAATTGTTCCGGAGTCAAATGCGTCCGCAAACTCAACTCCGAACCCCGGGATATGCGCGACGGGGAAGAAATCCCCCTCAAAAGCGGAGCGCAGGGTCTGGTCGATACGGGACTCAAAAATAAGCAGACCTACGGTTACAGAATCTGTGCTGTATACACCGATCCCGACGGCAAACCCTGCTTGGGCGTCGGTATTCCCTGTTCCGGAACGCCGGCAGAACGGCCGGAAATGTTGAACTCGTTGCGTTATGTTTTGAATGAAAGTAATGCAGAACTTTCCTGGACTCCTCTGAAAGATTGTACCGTCAGGATCTTGGTTTCTCAATCTGCTATTGCCGAAACAGGTGCTTTTCTGCCGGAAACAGATCCGGTATTTGCACGGAGCGAAGCCGTCCGGGATGTCGATCAGGTTCGCGGCGTCGGCAATTGGCGTCTTCCCGGGGCAGGTATTTATTATCTGACTCCTGTCGTGTGCAAAGGCGGCAATGCTTTGGTCGGCCAGGCGATCCCAGTCGTACCCTGTGTTTCCAATGTCAAGGTCCGCAGACAAACCGGGAACATCGAAGTGAGCTGGGATTGGCCCCGGGGGTGCGGAGAAGTACGTCTGGTGTGGCGGAATGATAAATTCCCCGAATCCCCCTTTGACGGAGCCGCTTCTCAAGCAGTGATTTCCAAGAGCGCGTACGACAGTAATAAGGCTCATATCATCCGTCAGGTCGGAGATAGAGCATTTTATTTCAATATTTATACCACTCTGAAAGTTGAGGGAAAAGAGATTTGTTCTGCTCCACAGACGGGTGTATCTCTCGGTCAGCAGGGACTTTCTCAGCTGACCTATTCAATTGTCAGAAAAAAGAAGTTTCTCATCTGGGGAAATGATGGTATAGAATTGAAAATCAATGTTACCCGCGGTTCTGTTCCTGAACTGATTTTGCTCCGGCAGGCACGCCGTCAGCCGTTGAGTAAAATGGATGGCAGCGTCTGTTTGCGTATTCCGGCCAGCAACGGAAAATCAGCTGTTGTGCCGCTGCCGCCCGGGACGGTTCAGCCGGGAATGTATGTTAAACTCTTTCTGGCTGATGATGCTGATGAAAGCAAGATCAAAATGATTCATCCTGCCCCTGGAGATATGAAAATCTGATAAGGAGATTATAAGATGGCTAAAAGAACTGTTATGTGTCCGTTGTGTTTTGATAAAATAAAGCTTTCAGACATTCTTTACAGATGCGGAAATCCCGCCTGCCTGGGAATGGCGGATATTGCACGTTCGGCGGATGAGATCCATTGGCTGGAAAAAATTGGACTGAAATTACCTCCCAGAAGTGTTATTCATACAAAGTGCGGTAATCTGGCAACCAAGCGGATATGTCCTAAATGTCAGCAGGAACTTCCTGTCAATGTTGACAAACTTTCCAATTACAGCATCGCTATAATCGGTGCCAAAGATGCCGGAAAGAGCCATTATGTTGCTATGCTGATCCATTGGATCAAGAAGGCCGGAGCTGACTTCGGGTGGAATTTGACGGAACTTTCCGACAGAACCATTGAACGCTACCATCAAGAGTTTTTCAAGCCGCTTTTTGAACATCACGTTCCAATTGATACGACACAGGCCGTTCGGGGAGGTACTGCTGAACCGCTGATTTATTCGCTCAATAAAGGCTCCAAAAGCATTATGCTGGTGTTTTTTGACGCCGCCGGTGAAAACTTGAACTCAGCCGACGATATGTGGTATATCGAAAGGTATATCTGCAATGCCTCAGGGATCATCTGTCTGCTTGATCCTTTGCAGCTGACTCTGGTGCGGCGCGAAATCGGCAAAAAATACGGCAACGATGTTTTGCCGGATCAGCACAGTGATACGGCGAGTATCATCAACCGGGTTGAAAATATTATCCGGAAACACACTGATGTTGGTATCCGAAAGCTCCCGATTCCTTTGGCTGTGGCTTTTTCAAAAATGGACTTTGTTGAGGCCGCAGGCTGCAATGCTGAAGCTATCGCGGACCGGCTTTCTGAAGAAACACTGCACCGCGGCGTATTTAACGAAACTGAATTTACTGAAATAGACGGTCTTATGCGTTCCTGGGTGGAGGAAGTGGACATTTCTGCCGGTATTATTCCGCAGAGTCAGCAGTTCAAAAAGACCGGTTTCTTTGGATTCAGTGCCCTGGGGTGCAATCCCAGAAGTTCCAATGGAAATCTGGAGCACGACCCAAAACCGAATCGTGTTGAAGATCCGTTTTTATGGATTCTCAAACAGTGCGGGGTGATTAAGTCAATTAAGGGGTAAAAGAGATGATTTATCAATGGGTTTACACTTATTCCTGCTGGAGCCGGAAGAAAAGAGAGACTGACCCCCCTGCCCGGGGATTCTGTACTTTTTCGTGGACAGAAGGACTTGATATTGCCGAAATCGACGAACTCGAACGCCGTTGCAGTTCTTACAAGCTGCCGTTGGATTGTAATTTTCCGGCGCGGCCGACACGAGAGGAAATAGACGAGCTTTTTCCGGTCGGATTTTTCTCTTTTACCCTGGCTTCAGGGAAACGGGCTCTGGTACGTACCTGCTATGTGGGTGAATGTTTTTATGACAAGCGTTGGGGAGCTATTATGTCCCACGGGCTGATCCTGGAAAAAGGACAGGAATGGCCGTTATATCCTATGGAATACTTTGATTCTCCGGTTTTCTGGAGAGAGCTTCCTGCAGCCATACGGGAAGAAGCTCTTGCTTGCAAAGAACAAAAAGATCCGCCGCCGCCGCCCTATCTGCCGGCACTGGAACTGGAGGATCTTTGTTCACAAAAAACATACACGCCGGAAAAAGTTGCTGCCAGAATGGCTGAGTCGCCTGAATTTGCTGCCAAACTTTCAATATTTTTTAACGAGTATATGGCAGGAAAAGGTGAAAACGGTCTGCTTTGCATCAGTGCGCCTGTGGCGGAGGTGCCGTGGCTTTTTGCCGGTGTGACGATGATGTTGCCGCGTAAGTTTTCCAGCAATTTGAGTTTCTCGACTTTTCTCAGCGACAAGATGCCTGGGCCGAATGAAAGCGGCCGCTGGTACAATATTGCTGCAACGGAAAGCCGTTTCAGCCGGCTCAATCTGAAGTATGCCGACAATGCTGAAAAAGGTATCTGGGATGTCCGGGCACTCTGGCAGTTCAAACAGCCTTTTGAGGAATTTTTAGAGAACTTCTCCTCTCTCCAGATTTCTGTATTGCCTGATGCGGTCACTTTGTACAAATTCCTCCGGGAGCAGGGACCTTTGTCTGATGCTGAATGGCCGGGAATAATGCAGCTTCTTTCCGGCTGTACCGATCTGGCTGTATGCAAGGAGTTTATCACTGCTCTGCTTGCCGGTTCCACCCTGCCGGGACAGTTTACAGAAAGGCGTTTTGAGGAAATCTTTTCTCTCGTTGCTGCTGATGAACTGGGGCGTCCGTTATGTTACGAACTCTTTTTGAAGTTCCGCCGGCAGTATCAGGGGGATTTGTTTGCCGCATTTACCGAAATGGCAGAAAAATACCCCCGGGAAATCACCGTTTTGTGGCTTGAAGAATATGCTTTGACGGAATTGACGACCATAGGGCTGCAGCTTACATTCAGGTCCCTGAGCCTGAATGGAGTTGCCGGCGAACTTGGCACATCAGCCTGGGATGAGCTTTTTGATGCTGGAAAGACTGCCGGAGTGAATTGGCAGACGATTGTTTCTGCAGCTCCGACGTATTTTTCAGACTGTTTTACTGCTATTCTCAATAAATGTCCGGATTCGGGGGTTCTGGAAAATGTTTTGAACAGTGCGGCATCCAATATGGCACAGCTGCAAAGTTTTGTGGAAAAGATATTTGCTTTCGGGAACCACGCTCTTGCAAAAGATATGCTCCGGAAATATTTGAGCCGTAACTGCAGCAGCAGTTTAATGAGTTTCAGACAGATTATGGTCCTTGCAGAAAAACTTGATCCGTCTTTTGCCAAAAGTTGTTTCAGTGATTTTTTCTTTGATATCGAAGGCCGTATTGCAGTTATAAGCAGTGATGATCTCTCCTGGCTTTATGCTCATCTTGAGGATGTCCCTGAAAAAACTGCCGGAATTTATTTGCGGACCGTTGATGCCAAGATTCCTTTCCCTGAATACCGGGATCCTGCATATCTTGCGCTTTTGGAGCGGATTCTTGCTGATGATGCTGCCGCTGAACTCCGCTTCTGGCACACAGGTTTTGCTGTCTGGTTTCTGAAAACGATTGACCGTCCCTTGAGGGGCGTCAAGGTTCAGGAGCTGATGCGGGAATTGAGTGCGTTCAAAGAGGTTTACCGTGAACTTACACCGCAGACACAGATGTCAGTATGTGAATTTCTTTTGTCGGAAATCATTGAAAACAGCTGTGCCGGGGATGAAATGAGTGCTGTCAATCTGCACAGAGAGATCCTGCTTTTCTTTGGCGCAGCCTCTGAACCGGTGCGGGAATGGCTGGTCAGTGAATATGTGGATCTTATCAGCGTCAATGTAAAGAATCAAACTATTTTATACTCTGATTTCAGATTCATCGCCGGTGTCAAATGTGCACTGGGAGAATTGGGAGACGAGGAACTCAGTCAGATGATGCGCGAAGAACTTGCGCACCGTGTTTTTAAGAAATTCAGTAAAAAAGGATTAAAAAAGGCTGCTCAAACTCTTGGTATTTTTTCAATGAGAGAAACAAGATATTGGGATGAAGTATGCAGGGAGGTTGCAAGGAGCAATTCATTTATCGTTAAATGTGCAAACGTAGTTAATTTTATTTTCAATACAATAAAGAAAGTGAAGATTTATGTCTAATGATAATGATGGCGCAGAGGCATTGGGCTCCTGTTTAGGGGTTGTTCTGGCGATTGCTGTAATTCTCTACATAATATATGTGATCGTTTGCTGCATATTGGCTGTGGCTGGAGTGGTGATGTTCTGCGGAGCTGCTTTGGGATTGGCCTGGGGGGCAGTGCGGTCAACATATAACTTCGTTCTGGCGGCCAAGGAAAATCTTTTTTATCGCGATCCTGCCAGACGGATAGAGGACAACTGTTATGTGAGTTTCTTTCATTTGCGCGGAGACGGATTCCGCAACATCGGCAAGGTGTGGGCGAACGCATTTAGCCGCAACTGGTGGGATGTTTCCGGAGAGCTTCCCCGAGGGAAAGCACTCTTTTTTGCGCTTCCGTTCAGACTGGTTCACATTGCAGTAGTGCTGGCAAGTACAGTTATTTATCTGCCGATATTGTCGATCATCTTTACAGGGATATATCTTGTTATCTGGTTTTTGTACGTTTCATTGGCGTGTGAGATGCGCTTTATGGAATGGTGCTTTAACAAGATTCACGGACTTTTCAACATCTGTCAGCATTGTCATCAGCGTGTTGATCTGCCGGTCTACCGTTGTCCCGGCTGCGGGGTTGAATATTCCCATTTGGTTCCCAGTGTGAAATTCGGACCTTTTTTCAGAAAGTGCCGCTGCGGGGAATATCTGCCTACCAGTCGTTTTTTTGAGCGCAACGCTTTGACGGCGATCTGCCCCAATAACAACTGTCATCAGGATTTGAAATCCTCTGATGTTGTGCCCGTATCAATTGCTATGCTTGGCGGTGGTTCTGTGGGTAAGAGTCATTTTATGATGGACGCAGTTTATCTTCTGCAGGAAAATGTTTTGCCTGAAATGAAGCGTTCGTGTCGAGTTGCCGAAGAAGATCGGGCGGTGGTTGAAAACTTGTGCCGTTATTACGAAGCGGGTATCCGTCCCGATACCACCCGCGACGGGATGATCGAAGCGATCTGCCTGGAAACGAAAGCCAAGACCTGGGCATTTCCTCAGCGTTTGTATTTGTATGACCCCCCGGGCGAATCATTCAAGGAGTCAGACAAGATTTCCTCTCACCGTTATTACCGGAATATGCAGGGTGCAGTGCTCATTATAGACCCGTTCACCTTGACTGCTGTTTTGTCTGATTACAGACAGCATGGGATCCAGCATACAATGCTTGCTGTTGGAGCGATGGCTCCCGAAGAAAGCATCAGCCGGTGGCTGATCAGTATGGAACGTGACTTTCCGGGGATTGCCAAACGTTCCTGTCTTGCGGTCTGTATCAACAAGACCGATGAAAGTTCATTTCAAAAGATCACCGGTCTTACAGCCGGGGACAGGGGCAAAAAATGCCGTCAGTTCCTGGAACGGTATGAATGTATCAACCTTGTGAACAAAGTTGAAATGAACTTCCATAAGGTTGAATACTTTGCTGTGTCAGCCACCGGCAGCGGAGGAGACGGCAAAGCCTTCCAGCCTGAAGGGATCAGCGATGTTCTCAAATGGCTGCTGAGCAATATATGATGAACGGCGGGACAATAAATATTGCGGTATTTGCTGTGGGTCTCGGGGGCTATTTTTTGATAGCCCCTGTGGGAATCGTTCTTTTGTACCATTGGCTGACGGCGAAACATAATATGTATTATGCTGTTTTGAGCCTGATCGGTATTGGGGCGATTTCCTGGGGAGTTACGGCAGCGTTGGTTTTGGGAGTAAATCATATTGCTCCCGGCCTGTTGAGGCCTGAAATTATCCGTATGGGCTTATGGTGCGGCTGGAGCTGTTGTTTTGCCACATCGGTTCCGGGGCTGCTGCTTGCGGGAGCTGCCGGATTGCTGACCCGGAAAAAATCTGTCCGGGTCAGGATCAGCTCAGAATGTATTGCTTCTTCACTGCCTTACATCATTTTATTGAGTGTATGGATCCCCTTTCTTGCTGCGGCAAAAGCCTGACATTGTTTCTGTCCCCCGGGAAATGTATGAAAATAGGGACCATTGTGAAAGAACGCATTTGATGTGACCCCAAAAATTTGGACGGGTTAAACTACATAGAATGGGTTCGGTATTGTACCGGACTCATTCCTTTTAATTTTAAAGATACTCTCTCGTTGTTAAAATAGCAAATGTATTCTTCAAGTTTCTGCTTAATAATTCAATTCAATGCAATGTTTGTGATTTTTTTGTCATTACTCAAAATTTTGTAAAAACGCCGTTTTCTTTTTTGATTTTCACAGAGTTGTCTTCTTATACCGGCAGCTGCTTCAGCAGTTTTCTGATGTCTCAACGGAACAAACCAGTCCCACCATTGGATCCGGGGGGGGGGATTGCGCTCCATCTGCTCTGTATAAGCTCCTTAAAAAAGTGCATACAATTTCCATATACGACAAAATCAGATTTTTTTTGTTTCTCAGAGTTGAAAAAAGAACAAGAGTGGAGTAAATTATCTTTCGTAAGTTTTGTCTTCAGCTTTTTATGATGATTTTGCTGCTATTTGAACAAATTCAATTGTTCACAGGAAAAAATCACTATCTGAAAATTTGTTTTTTAATTATAACATACGTTAAGGTATCGCGGTCGTTTATTATGAGTAACAGAATTCTTGTGACAGGCGGGGCCGGGTTTATCGGCTCGGCGGTGGTGAGGCATCTGATCAATAATACAGATGCAGCAGTTTGTGTGGTGGATAAGTTGACTTATGCCGGAAATTTGGAATCTCTGGCCGAGGTTGCAGATTCTCCGAGATACCGCTTTGAAAAGGTGGATATCTGCGACAAGGAAAATCTGGATAGGGTCTTTGCCGATTTCAAGCCCACCCACGTGATGCATCTTGCCGCTGAAAGTCACGTCGACCGTTCCATTGACGGTCCCGGCGAATTCATCCAGACCAACGTGGTGGGAACTTATACGATGCTGGAGGCCGCACGGAAATATTTTTCCACTTTGACAGATGAGGCGAAAGCCGCTTTCAGATTCCACCATATTTCCACCGATGAAGTCTATGGCGATCTGGAAGGCCCCGAAGATCTTTTCCGGGAAACCACTCCCTATGCCCCCAGTTCACCTTATTCTGCCTCCAAGGCTTCCAGCGACCATCTGGTGCGGGCGTGGCGGCGTACCTTCGGTCTGCCCACCATCGTGACCAACTGTTCCAACAATTACGGGCCCTATCACTTCCCCGAAAAACTTATCCCGCTGGTCATACTTCACGCCCTTGACGGCAAAGAACTGCCCGTTTACGGCAAAGGTGAACAGATCCGCGACTGGCTCTATGTGGAAGATCACGCCCGGGCTCTCTGCCTCGTGGCCACCACAGGCGTCCCCGGTGAAACTTACAATATCGGCGGCCACAACGAAAAGAAAAATATCGACGTTGTCCGCAAGATCTGTTCCCTCCTCGATGAACTCCGTCCCCGCAAGGACGGCAAGTCCTACGCCGAACAGATTGTTTTCGTCAAAGACCGTCCCGGACACGATTTGCGCTACGCCATTGATGCTGCCAAGATCGGCCGGGAACTGGGCTGGAAACCTCAGGAAACCTTTGAATCCGGTATCCGCAAGACCGTTGAATGGTATCTGGCTCACAAAGATGACTGGTGCGCTCACGTCTTGAGCGGAGAATATAAAATGGAACGGCTCGGAACAGGAGAGGGAAAATAATGAAAGGTATTGTACTTGCAGGCGGCGCGGGAACCAGACTCCACCCCATTACCCGTGGAGTTTCCAAACAGCTTCTGGCGGTTTATGATAAACCGATGGTCTATTACCCCATTTCCATTCTGATGCTTGCCGGGATCCGGGAGATTCTCATCATCACCACTCCGGAAGATCAGCCGTCTTTCCAAAGACTGCTTGGGGACGGTTCACGCTTCGGCGTGGAATTCACCTACGCCGTTCAGCCTAAACCTGAAGGTCTGGCTCAGGCGTTTCTCATCGGCAAGGAATTCATCGGCAAAGACAAGGTGGCTCTGGTGCTGGGAGACAACATCTTTTACGGAGCCAATCTTTCGCAGCTCGTCCGCAACGCCGCCGCCAGAGAAGAAGGCGCAACCGTTTTCGGCTACTATGTCTGCGATCCGGAACGTTTCGGCGTCGTGGAGTTTGATAAAAACGGCAAGGCCGTTTCCATTGAGGAAAAACCCGCCGCCCCCAAATCCAATTATGCCGTGACCGGCCTTTACTTCTATGACAACGACGTAGTCGGAATCGCTGAAAACATCAAGCCTTCCGCCCGGGGCGAGTTGGAAATCACTTCAGTCAACAACGAATATCTCAAACGGGGCAAGCTCCACGTGGAAAAACTGGGCCGCGGATACGCCTGGCTCGATACCGGAACCCACGAAAGTATGTTGGACGCTGCCAATTTCATTCACACCATTGAAACCCGGCAGGGACAGCAGGTCGCCTGTTTGCAGGAAATCGCTTTCAATAACGGCTGGCTGACTGCCAAAGAGATCGAAGATGGTATTCAGGATATGCTCAAGACCGGCTATGGGCAGTACCTTATGCGGATCATCAGAGAGAAATAAGATTATGGAAATCATTGCAACAGCTATTCCGGAAGTGAAAATCGTTGTCCCCAAAGTTTTCGGGGATGCCAGAGGGTACTTTTTTGAATCCTGGAGTGCCGCCCGTTATGCGGAAGCCGGGATCGACTGCAACTGGGTACAGGATAATGAATCAAAATCCCGTTTCGGCGTTTTGAGAGGACTCCATTATCAGGCGGCTCCTTACACTCAGGCTAAACTTGTCCGGGTCATAGAAGGGGCTGTGCTCGATGTGGCGGTGGATATCCGCAAAGGTTCTCCCACTTTCGGCAAATATGTGGCGGTGGAGCTTTCGGCGGAAAATAAATATCAGCTTTTTGTCCCCCGGGGATTCGCCCACGGATTCGTCGTGCTGTCTGAAGAAGCGGTTTTTGCCTACAAGTGCGACAACACCTATATGCCTTCTCACGAAAGAGGCATTGCGTTCAACGATCCCGCCATCGGTATCGACTGGAAAGTCGGATTGGATAAATATCTCCTGTCTGAAAAAGACAGCAGAAATCCTCTCCTGGCCGATGCGGAACTCTTTGACTTCAATACAAAGGAGTATCTCCAATGAAAAAGGTACTCCTCACCGGCGGCAAAGGAATGTTGGGACGGACACTTTGTGCTGAATTGACCGATTTTGAAGTGATCCCCACTGATTTGCCTGAGGCAGATATTACAGATCCGGCATCCTTTGAGGCATTGCTCAAAAAATTTGCTCCCGATGCAGTGATACACTGTGCCGCTATGACGGCGGTGGATAAATGCGAGTCTGAAATTGATTTCGCATTCAAGCTCAACGCTTTCGGAACTGCCAATGTGGCTGCCGCCTGTCATCGTAACGGCATCCGGCTGATCGCCATTTCAACAGATTATGTGTTTGAAGGTGATTCTGACCGGCCTTATAACGAATTTGATCTTCCTACCGGCGGCAAAACAGTCTACGGAAAAAGCAAGTTCGCAGGAGAAAATGCTGTCAGGACCCATTGTCCCGATCACGTGATCTGCCGTATTTCCTGGCTGTATGGTGCCGGCGGCCCCAGCTTTGTTCACGCAATGAAAAACCTTGCCGACGGCACAAGGCCTGAACTCAAAGTTGTGGACGACCAGCACGGCAATCCCACCAGCACTCTGGCTGTGGCAAGAGCCTTGCGGCACATTCTGAACCGGCCGGAACTGCTGGGCACATTTCATCTCACCTGCGAGGGAGAAGCTACCTGGGCGGAATTTGCCCGGGAGATATTTAACATTCTTAAAATCGAACAAAAAGTCGTTCCCTGCCGGACTGATGAGTTTCCCCGTCCGGCACCCCGGCCGGCCAATTCCCGCCTTGACAAGATGATGCTCCGTCTGGCTGGATTGCCGCCTATGCCTCATTGGAAAGAGGCGTTGGCAGAGTTCTGTCAAAAAGAGTTCTGACGATAAACACATCTCTGGCAAAGGGGCTGTTTCTTCAAGGACAGGGATAATATTTCCTGGCCAAAAGAAACAGCCCCTTGATCGTTAAAACGCTTATAGGGTTTTGTTGTCAGGATTTTTATGGGATATTTGTGAAAAAAAGCAGGCTTTTTACTTGCAATATTGATTTTTTTGTGGTATCTTACTGATGTGCAGATTTTTTTAAAAAAATAAGATAAATCAACCCCAAAGGAACGAAAATGAAAAAATTGATGTTTGTTGTGCTGACTCTGGGGGCTGTGCTCCTGAGTGCGGCAGAGTTCACCGTGAAGCCGGAAAATGCTGTGATCGTGGTCGATCTCAAAGGAGATGCCATTCCCCGGCTGGCGGCTGAAGAACTGCAGTATTATGTTAAAATGATGACAGGCAAAACGATGCCTGTCGTTGACAAAGCGGTTCCCGGCAAGTATGCTTTTATTTTCAAAAAGCCTGCCAATGTGAAACTGAAACCCGAAGAAGCCGTCTGGGAAGTGACTCCGAAACAGACTGTTCTTTACGGTGATTCCGCTCCTTACGGCAGAAAGATGAACCGCCACTTTATTTTCCGTTATATCGGCCGTACCGGTGATCTGAGTGCCGTTTACGACTTCCTTGAACGGCAGCTGGGATTCCTTTTCCTCGCTCCCGGTGAACTGGGAACAAGCTACACCCCCTCTCCCGTACTCAAGCTCAAGACCGGTAAAAATTCCTGGGAGCCCGGGCAGCTGGTCAAACGGGAACTCCGCCACAGCGTTATGAATCTCAAAAGTGTCCTCGCCAACCGGGAACTGCCCGAATTTTACCGGCAGAAAGCTCCTGTTTCCGTTCCTAAAATCAATATGGATGTGCTCCGCTGGCTGAAACAGATGCGTATGGGCGCAAGTGTCCGGTACTATTACGGTCACGCTTTCACCCGCTGGTGGAAAATGTACGGAGCCAAACATCCTGAATATTTTGCTTTGCACAAAGGCAAACGTGCCCCCTGGGGTGATCCCGCCAACATCAAGATGTGTCCTTCCAATGAGGCTTTTATCAATCAGATCGTTAACAACTGGAAAAATGCCAAAGTCCGTTCCCATATGATCAATGTCTGCGAAAACGACTGGGGCAACTACTGTGAATGTGCCAACTGCCGCAAACTGGACGCTCCCATCCGTCCCGGAGACAAATGGGATACCGATTTGACCGACCGTTATCTCTGGATGGCCAACGAAGTGCTCAAACGGGCCAAAAAGATCGACCCCAAAGTGAAAGTGAGCTTTTACGCTTACAGTGTCTATCGTTTCCCGCCCCGGAAATTCCGGGTCGAACCCGGTATGGTTATCGGATTTGTGCCCCATATGATGAGTCTGGAAAAAACCGATGCAATGTACAAAGAATGGCGTAGATGGGGGGCTCAGGAAATGTTCCAGCGTCCCAACGACCAACACATCAACACCGGCTTGCCTATGGGATTTGAAGAAATTATGTTCAAACACTTCCAGGTGGGATATAAAAACGGTATGGTGGGAACAGACTATGACACTCTGCACCACTTCTGGGCTTCCACCGGTATTGCGGATTATATTCTTGCCCGGGCCCATATTTATCCCAAAAAGAGTTTTACCGAGCACTTGAATGAATACTGTTCTGCCTACGGTGCGGCTGCTCCTGAGGTCAAAGCTTACTATGATTACTGGCGTAAAGAGATCTTTACCAAGCGTCTCCTGCCCAACCGTGAGGAGATCGGTCGCAGAGGAAAATACGGTAATTTCCGCAGAGGTCTGATGTGGGATCTGCCCAAGTACTACTTTGAAAAGGACTTCAACATCACCGACGGTATCCTTAAAAAAGGCTTGAAGAAAAAGCTCAATTCCAGACAGAAAGCCCTGCTGGAACAGCTGATTCTTTCCAATTACCACGCCCGTCTGACCTATCGTGCTATGGCCGCTTCCGGTCAGGCAAAACTGCCTGCCGCCCAGAAACTTCACACATTCCGCCAGCAGAACTGGGATAAGATCAATATGAACTGGTACCGTCTTTTCAGCATTGAAGCCGGTTTCGGTGACGTAACAGGGGGAAAACTTGCCGCCCGTATGGGACGTTTCTCTGAAGGAAAGGCTCTGCCGCTCCACTGGTTCTTTACTCCCGATCCCAAAGATGAGGGGACAAAAAACAACTGGCACAAAACCACTTATGACGAAGCTGCTTCCTGCTGGGAAAAGGTCGTGACCGATGCCGGCTGGGAACAGCCCGGCAGATTGGCCCACCCCGCAATGCGGAAATTTATGGAAAAATATGACGGTATCGGCTGGTACAGTCTGGGAATCAACATCCCCGCCAACTGGAAGGGCAAAAAGATCTATCTGCTCTTTGCCGGTGTGGATGAATCTGCCTGGGTTTACCTCAACGGCAAATTCTGCGGCGAAAGAATCTACAAAGAAGAAGATGACTGGAAACGGGCCTTTGAGATCCGTATCGACCAGAATGTCGATTGGAGCAAAAAGATCCAGTCCGTCGTTGTCAAAGTACGTGATATCGGCGGACAGGGCGGCATCTGGCGTCCTGTGGTGCTCACGGCTGAATAAGGAGTTGCAAAAATATGAAAAAGTTAGTTTTATCTGCGGTTCTCATTTGTTTTGCTCTGACTCTCAGTGCCTTCAAGGTCGATCCCGTCCGGGCACAGATCGTTGTGCCCAAAGATTCTTACGGCATTGTGCAGTTTGCCGCCAAAGAACTTCAGCGTCATCTGGCGATGATGACCGGAAAAAACATTCCCATTGTGGCCAAAGCCGCCCCCGGAAAGTACACTTTTCTCTTTGAAAAGCCTGCCAATGTGAAGCTGAAACCCGAAGAAGCAGTTTGGGAAGTTACTCCGGCACAGACCCGGCTCTACGGCGATTCCAATGTGTACAGCAAAAAAATCGCTCTGAAAAGCATTCTCAATCCCCGGAGCAAAACCGGTGATCTGACGGCTGTTTACGCCTTTTTGGAACAACAGCTGGGATTTTTGTTCCTTGCTCCCGGGGATATGGACACCACCTATGTGAAATCTCACGTTCTGAATCTCAAAGAGGGAAAATTCAGCTGGGATCCCGGCCGCCTTGTTCAGCGTGCTATGCGTTTTGACTACGGCAGTTTCCGTTCCGGGGCGAAGAAAAATCTTGTCAATATGCCCAAAGCCTATCAGGAAAAATTCGCCAAAGATTACGAACAGAAAGACTATGAAACCAGCCTGTGGCTGAAAAAAATGCGTCAGGGCCGCAGTATCACTTACGGCTATGGCCACGCTTTCACCCGCTGGTGGAAACAATACGGCAAGACCAATCCTGAATATTTCGCTCTGATCAAAGGCGGCAGAAAGCCCCGTAAAGATCCCGCACGGATCAAGATGTGCGTTTCCAATCCCGCACTGGTGAAAAAGATCATTGATCTCTGGAAAGCCAAAAAGCCCCGGCCCAACTACATCAATGTCTGCGAAAATGACTCCGGCGACTACTGCGAATGTACCAACTGCCGCAAACTGGATATCGCTCCTGCCGGAGCTTCTGACTGGGACAGAAATCTGACCGACCGCTACATCTACTTTGCCAACGCTGTTGCCCGTGAGGCCCGCAAGATCGACCCCAATGTCAAGATCACCTTTTACGCTTACAGCGTCTACCGTTATCCTCCGCAGAAATTCCGTGTGGAACCCAATATCATCATCGGCTTTGTGCCCAGTATGATGGCCATTGAAAAGGTCCAGGAACAATACGAAGCCTGGCGGCGTATGGGAGCCACGATGATGTTCCAGCGTCCCAACGACCAGCATATCAACACCGGTCTGCCTATGGGAATCGAAAAGCGTCTTTTTGACCACTTTCAGGTGGGATACAAAAACGGCATCATCGGCACGGACTACGATTCCATCCACCGTTTCTGGGAAACGACCGGACTTGCGGATTACATTCTTGCCCGGGCCCACATCTATCCGGAACGGAGCTTTGAAGAACACTTGAATGAATACTGTTCTGCTTTCGGTGACGCTGCTCCTGATGTCAAAGCCTACTACAACTACTGGAGAAAAGAGGTCTTTGAAAACCGCCTGCTCAAACACAGAGCTGCTATCGTCGAAAAGGGCCGTTACGGCAATTTCCGCAGAGGTCTGATGTGGGATCTGGGCAAATACTACTTTGAACGGGATTTTGATGTGACTGACAAGATCCTTGAACGGGGATTCAAGAGAAAGTTGACCCAGCTTCAAAAGGATCGTCTGGGCAAGATGCTTCTTGCCAATACCCATTGCCGGTTGACCCTGCGGGCCGTTGCGGCTCCTTCATCTGAAAAGCTCGTTAAAGGCAAAGAATTGCTCCAGTTCCGTATCAAATACTGGGATCAGCTCAATATGAGCTTCTATAACCTCTACCAGATCGAAGGGGAATTTGGGGACGTTACCGCCGTCAAACAGGCTACTTTGCTGGGAGCTTATGATGCCGGACACCAGCTGCGGCTGATGTGGAAATTCTCTCCCGACCCCAAAAATGAACTGACCAAAGGTGAAGTCTGGAAACAGCCTTTCAAACAAGTCTACAAGTGGCACTCTCTGCGGCTTGATGCTCCCTGGGAACAGCAGCATAATAACAAAACTCTCGATCCCAAAGTCCGTGAAGCCCTCAAAACATACGACGGTGTCGCCTGGTATGCTCTGCCTTTGAGTGTTCCTGCGGCCTGGAAGGGCAAAGAGATCGCTCTGGTTTTCGGGGCTGTGGATGAATCTGCCTGGGTTTATTTGAACGGCAAACTCTGCGGTACTCAGATCTACAAAGGCGGCGATGACTGGAAAAAGCCCTTTACCATCCGCATCGATCAGGCCATCAACTGGAACGGCGGCAGTCAGAAACTTTTTGTCCGTGTGGAAGACAACGGCGGTTTGGGCGGTCTCTGGAGACCGGTTATGCTGGTCTGCCGTGATAAAAAATAAAGCACTGTTCCCGACAAAGGTCGGTAAAAAGGTTGAGGGAGTTGGGGCGGTGGAAAAGCCCTTTTGAGGAAAGGTCTTTTTCCCCCGCCCCAAACCCCACCCCCTTTTCCCAAACCTTTTTCAGTAACGCTTTTAATTTTTGACAAAAAGTCAAAAATTAAAAGCGGTCTGTAAAAACTTTCTGGGAAAAATAGTTTTCTTACCTACCCGTAATGGGAACAGAGCCAAAAATAATAAGTAACAACCCCGTAAAACATAACAAGAAAGGTCTGTAAAATGAAAAAAATCCTCTCAATGCTGGCACTTTGCACTATTTCCTGCTTTGCTGCTGATGTCAATCTGATCCCCGATGCTGACGGTTCTCAGAAATTCAAAGGATGGTACAATCCTGCCCACGCTAAAATTACGGCTGCCAACGGCGTTATCACCATTACCGCCAATACCGACAAAAAGTACAACGGTTACCAGAAAGCCCAGGCACTTGCCACGGTCAAAGGAGCTGCCATTCAGAAGAAAAAGTTTGAACTTTCTTTCAAATACCGCACCGAAAAGCTTAACGGTGCCTTGCAGGTCGCTATTCGTCAGGCCTATGCCAAGACCGGCAGCTATCACGGTGTTGTCCTGAAAAAATGGGATGTTTCCAAAGATTGGAAGGAATACAAAACGACCTTTACCACCCGTCCCGATGCCAAGGAACTTTGCCTCTATATCGTGGGACGTTATATGAAAAACGGCGAAAAAGTTGAACTGAAGGATATCAAACTTATTGCCAAATAATCAAAAGGTCAGAGGAACACGTTTATGGTAAAAACTTCAATATTATCCGCCGCACGGCACGTGAAGTCTTGCAGCTTCACCTTGATAGAACTTCTTGTAAGCAAAACTTGTCAAATATGTGTTCTGTCCCTGTATTATCTGAAAAAAAAGAACAAAAAAATGCCTTATTATGCTTGCGAAGCAAGTGCTTCATACCCCAACGGGGTGCTTCATATTTTCCGCAGGAAAATGCTTCATACTTTTGTGGGCTTGACACGCAAAAGCGTGCAAGACACAAAGTGCTTCATTCGATCAGCATTCACGCTGATCGAGCTATTGGTTGTTATTGCCATTATCGCCATTCTTGCCGGTATGCTGCTGCCTGCTTTGCAGCAGGCACGGGAGCGGGGCAGACAAAGCACCTGTCTCAATAATTTCGGACAGTTGGGCAAGGCGTGGTCTTTGTATGTGTCTGACAACAACGGTGTCTCTCCCGGACTTTACAACGGTCCCAATCCCGGTTATACCAGAGTCTGGTACTCGGCCGCCAATCCTGTCACGGGAACAAAAGGTATGTTTGCTGAATACCTGGGCTTCAAGGTCGGTTCAGCCAGTGACAACGGTTCAGGGTTGGGCGGTTTCTACCGTTTGTGGAACAATCAACTCATTGTCAACCCCCTTTTCTGCCCCAGCCGGGCGGGCGTGATGCGTGAATGTATCAACAAAGTAGGTCCCAGCACCAACTATGGGGTGGCCGGTATTGTGCCCAACTGCTGGAACAGGGCTGTGAAGCTTTCTATTATGAGGTTCCCTTCCAGAAGTATGAATGGAGCTGAAGGGCCTTTCGGTGCCGCCTATGTTGACCGCAGTACTTCAAATCGCAGTCAGCCTCTCCCGGTCTTCCCCCACGACAACCCGAATCCTGCTCTGGATGAAACGAAACTTGCCAATCCGCAAAACTATGTGGGTAAAGGGAAAGGTACATTCCTGTTTTTTGATGCTCACGCACAACTGCTGGATCGTTACAAAGTTCCTATTACAGAACGGGTGGGAGACAGCGGTACATCAGGGGCTTTCTATTCTACGTTCTGGCACTCTCACGGGCCGGAGCAAAGACATAACCTCTGGTGATATATCAGGAATCTGCATCAGAAAGAGCAGCTCTATGCCTCTGTGAAACAGCAAAAGCATACTTAAAAGTCAAAGGTAAATAAAGAACTATGAAAAATGCATTGAGAAAAAACATTTTTTCACCTGCCTGCAGGCAGGTGAAGCAGGGCTTCACCTTGATAGAACTTCTCGTTGTTATTGCCATTATCGCCATATTGGCGGCAATGCTTCTGCCTGCTCTGAATCAGGCCCGGGAACGGGGCAAAAGCACCAAATGCTACTCCCATCTGAAAACCTTTGGAACAGCGGTGCTGCTCTATGCCGACCACTACAAAGATGTGCTGCCGAAGCCCCACAACTACAATGTGGGGGAAGATGGCTCTGTTCCTGCTTCCAATCCCGATATCAAGGTCTCTTACTGGCAGAATGTGTTTCACGCACTGAAGCTGGTGCAGGGACTCAAGATCAGAAGCTGGGTCAAAATCAGCGGTATCTGGGCCTGTCCTTCTGAAACCGATGAACAGATTTGTACTGTCCAGGGGTATTACAATACCTGGAAAGGGACTCATTACGGTATGAACCGGTATATGAGTCAACAGTATCTGTCCACCGCTTCCTCAGAGGCAAACCTGGTCGCCCGGAAACTTTCCAGAGTGGAGCGGCCTTCGATCACCTTTTCCATCGGGGACAAGTGGTGCAGCCGCCTCTGCACCACTGTCGCCTGTCAGGCTGAAATGCGTGCCCGTTGGTATCAGATGGGGCAGCGGCACAGTGGAAAATGGAACTATGCTACACTGGACGGCGGCGTCAAGTCTATGGGAAACTATCCTAAAATGGGGGCTTCCTGGGACTGGGGCGACTGGCTCTATGCTCCTGTCAAATGGTAAAAATACTTAAAAGAAAGAATTATGAAATATTTGTCGATTAAAAACATTTTTTCACCTGCCTGCAGGCAGGTGAAGCAGGGCTTCACCCTGATAGAACTTCTTGTAAGCAAAACTTGTCAAACAGGTGTTCTGCCCCTGTCTTGTCTGAAAAAAAAGAACAAAAAAATGCCTTATTATGCTTGCGAAGCAAGCGCTTCATACCCCAACGGGGTGCTTCATATTTTCCGCAGGAAAATGCTTCATACTTTTGTGGGCTTGACACGCAAAAGCGTGCAAGACACAAAGTGCTTCATTCGATCAGCATTCACGCTGATCGAGCTATTGGTTGTTATTGCCATTATTGCTATATTGGCAGCGATGCTGCTGCCAGCCTTGCAGCAGGCCCGGGAACGGGCTCAGAGCACCGGCTGTCAAAACAATATACGGCAGCTGGGGTTCGCCAGTACCGAATATGCCAACGACCACAAAGGGTGGCTGATGCGGGCTCCCAGTTTTTCCAACTATCACTTTTCCATTCCCCACGCTGTCACTCTTGCCCAACGGCAGAAGTACGGCAGTGTGGTGCCTTACATTACTTCAAAGTGGCTGGAAAAATACAACACCTTTGAAATCACCCGCTGTCCCAAAGGGGGCAGATATCTGCCCCACGTCAAGGCCGGAAATCCGGATTTTACCTACATTTACAACAACTTTATGGCCGGCAGTGCCTCCCGGGAACCTATTACCAGCAGCCGTAAAGCCTCAAGAACTTTTATGATGGGTGAAGCCGGGTATGATTTTTTCAACAAGATCCCTGAATCTATGGATTCAACGAGTAACGCCGGTTACGGAGCTTCACTTTGGCATAAGACAGGCTTCTGTTTCCGTCATCCGGGCCGGACGACTAATATCGTCTTTATTGACTTGCACGTGGCTGCGGACAAATATGTTCCGGGAACGAATGTGGGGTGCAAATACATTCCGGGACTCCGTACTTGCGGCCCCAATTGCAATATCATCAAAGACGCCAAGTCCTATGACACAGGGGACTTCTTTATCGACCACGGCAAATTCTGCAACAAATAACCTATAAAAGAAAGAGAAAAATGAAAAAAAACTTACTGGTACTTTTTCTGTGCTGCACCGGGGTGCTCCTCAACGGAGCTGCCGTAAAAGTCGATCCTGCCAAAGCGGTGATCGTTGTTGACCCCAAAGGGGACAGTGTGGTACGCTTTGCCGCAATGGAACTGCAGCAATATTTGAAACTTGTCACAAAGAAAACGATTCCTTTTTCCGCCAAACGGGTGGCAGGGAAATATGCTTTCGTCTTTGAAAAACCCGCCAATGTCAAACTCAAACCCGAAGAAGCGGTCTGGGAAGTTGCTCCGCAGGAAACCCGTTTGTACGGAGATTCTGCTGCAGCAGGCTTCAAACTCTACCCCCAGCGGGTGCTGCGTACCAAACGGACAGGGGATTTGACCGCTGTTTATATGTTCCTTGAAGATCAGCTGGGATTCCGTTTTCTCGCCCCCGGCCCTCTGGGAGTGGCACATCCTGAAAGTGCTTTTCTCAACTTGAAAACCGGTAAAAACTCCTGGGAACCCGGCAGACTTACTCAGCGTTCCTTGCGCTGGGACTACGGCAGGTTCCGCACTCACAGCCAGCAGAAAAGTCAGGAAATGCCCAAATTCTATCAGCAAAAGGTCAAACAGGACTATCTTGTCCGTGATATCGACACCTACCGCTGGTTGAAGCAGATGCGTATGGGCAGCAGTGTGTCATTCAACTACGGCCACGCCTTCACCCGCTGGTGGAAACAGTACGGCAAGACCAATCCTGAATTTTTCGCTCTGCACAAGGGGAAACGTGCCCCCTGGGGCGATCCCGCCAATATCAAGATGTGTGTTTCAAGCAAGGCCCTTGTGAAGCAGATCGTCGAAAACTGGAAAAATGCCAAAGTCCGCCGTCCCTTTATCAATGTCTGCGAAAATGACTGGGACCGTTACTGCGAATGTAAAGATTGCCGTGCCCTGGACGCTCCGGCTGCTCCCGGAGCCAAATGGGACGATCATCTGACCGACCGCTATATCCACTTTGCCAATGAAGTGCTCCGCCTTGCCCGTAAGACCGATCCCAATGTGGTGGTCACCTTTTACGCCTACGCCTGTTACCGTTTCCCCCCGAAAAAGACCCGGGTGGAACCCGGGATCGTCATCGGTTTTGTCCCCAGTATGATGAATTACAAAGAGGTGGACAAGCAGTATAAGGAATGGCGTAAAATGGGAGCGAGGATGATGTTCCAGCGTCCCAATGATATGCACATCAATACGGGGCTGCCTATGGGGATCGAGGAGATCCTTTTCAAGCACTTCCAGGTGGGTGTCAAAAACGGTATCATCGGTACGGATTACGATTCGCTTCACCGTTTCTGGGAAACAACGGGTATTGCGGATTACATTCTTGCCCGGGGACATATCGATCCTTCAAAGAGTTTCCAGTACTGGTTCGATGAATACTGCTCTGCTTTCGGAGCTGCTGCTCCTGAAGTGAGTGCCTTTTTTACCTACTGGCGTAAAGAAGTTTTTGACAAACGCCTTTATCCCAACCGTAAAAAGATCGCCGAAAAGGGCCGTTACGGTAATTTCCGCAGGGGTCTGATGTGGGATCTTGCCAAATATTACTACCCCAAAGATTTTGATGTGACCGATGCAATGCTCAAAAAAGGTTTGGCAAGAAAAAATCTTACCGCCAATCAGCGTGGCCGCCTGGAACGGCTTTTGAAAGCCAATGAACACAGCCGTCTCACCTTGCGTGCAGTGAGCCTTTCAGGCGATGCCCAGCTGGCCGCTTCCAAGAAGCTCCACGCGTTCCGTATGGAAAACTGGGATAAACTCAATATGAGCTGGTTCAATCTCTTTCAGATCGAAAGTGAATTCGGCGATGTCGCCGGTATCCGTCAGGCGGAAAAGCTCGCCGGTTACACTTCCGGCAGGATTCTGCCTCTTTACTGGTTTTTTACCCCCGATCCCGCCAAAGTGGGAGACAAAGAAAAGTGGCAGAACACCTCTTTGCACGAAATGGTTTACGTCTGGGATAAAATTTCCGTCAACACCGGCTGGGAAAATCAGAAAGGCATTCATCCCGAAATGCAGAAATTCCTCGCCAAATATGACGGTATCGGCTATTACGGCATCGGGGTCAAGATCCCCCAAAGCTGGAAGGGCAAAAAGATCAGTCTGCTTTTCGGCTCTGTGGATGAATCCGCCTGGGTTTATGTCAACGGCAAACTGTGCGGAACTCACATTTATACGCTTCCCGACGACTGGCAGACCCCTTTTGCCATTTCCATTGAGCAGGCTGTTGATTGGAGCAAGCCTGAGCAGACCATTATTGTCAAAGTGGAAGACAACGGCGGTCAGGGGGGCATCTGGCGTCCTGTTATGCTGGTTGTAAAATAAACCTTGACCGGACAGGCTTTGTCGGGGTCTGCTGCCGGATTTTATTCAAGCACAACGCTGCCGTGATTTTACGGCAGCGTTGTTGTATTCAGGGACAAAAGGGAATCCCTGTAAGGGGAAATTTTTTGTATAGTGTTTGAAAGAAACTGCTTCAGGGAAAATTCAGGAATTTCAGGTACAGAAATGCCCATTCCTCTTGACAAAAGCTCCTTTCAATGCTATCTTTTATAAATGGTTGATTTGTTTATCAAAGCGGTCAGCGCAGAGTAGAAATATATTAATTTACCGGAATGGATTTTTATGAGTTTTGCCAATAGACCGGGCACAAGTGAATACACTCCCAGTGCACGGAAAGCAGTCATTTCTGCATATGAGAAAAATTATGATACCGGTTTAGTTGTTCCTCCTGCTCTCCCCCTGACCTCTATCGTTATACCGGTCGACGACGGCATTGAACTTACTGAAATCTGTCTCAATTCCATTTACTCTGTAAAAAGCCTTTCTCCCTTTGAAGTTATCCTCGTCGATGATTGCAGCTCTGTTGATTACAAGCAATTGGAATCTGTATATCCGAACCTTAAAGTTATACGGAATGAAACACATCAGGGAATCATTAAGTCCGCTAATAAGGGGGCTGCTGAAGCCGGAGGGGAATTTCTTGTCTTTTCAGACAACAGCAGCGAAGTGATGGCCTGGTGGCTTGATGAATTGACAACTGCACTTTACAAACATCCCCGGGCGGGGATGATCGGTTCGCAGCTGATAGATCTGCATACGGAAAGATTGCAGGAATGCGGGCGCAGGATTTGCAGAAATGGCGATATCGTTCTGCTGGGCCGGGGGGAATATCCCGATCATCATAATCATTCTTTCTTTCAGGAAGTGGACTCCTGTTCCGCTGCAAGCTTTATTATCAGGCGGAAACTCTTTGACGAAATGGGCGGCTTCAATGAAATGTATGCCTCCCCGGGATTTGAAGCGAACGAGTTGGGACTGCTCCTCCAAAAAGAGGGATACAAAAACTATGTGTCTCCCCATTCCAGAGTCCTGCATCTTGGAAAAAATCCGTCTGATAACAGTACAGACGAACAATACGAAAAAAATCGCACCCTTTTTATGACACGGTGGCAGCAATATCTGCAGGAAAATGCCGTTTATGAAAATTCTGAGGATTTGCGGAATTTCAAGGGCGATAAAGAAAGAATCCTCTATATCGACGCCGAATTCCCTATGGCCGACAGAGGTTCAGGCGGAATGGATGCCATTTTCTTTATGGAGTATATGATCAAAAGAAATTATCAGGTCATCTTTTACGGCGAACATACTCCAGGGTATCATCCCAAGTATACCGGCATACTGCTGAGAATGGGAGTCCAGTGCATCTATGAGCCTTTTCTGAAAATATGGGACTATGTGGCCCATAACGGCCATACTCTCAGTTATATCTTTGTTTCAAGAATCTACCAAGCCCGTTCCTTTGACTGGCTGTTGAAACCGTACTGTTCTCAGGCCGGATATATTTTCAATACCGTTGATCTCCATTTTGTCCGTGAAACACTGGAGGCCGATTTGCGTATAGATGATCTCGGACGCAAAAGAGCAGCTTATACAAAGCAGTGCGAATTGACCGTCGCTTCCTTTGCAGATGCCACGATCGTAATCAGCAGCAAAGAAAAAGCCCTGCTTGAAGATGAATATGCATTATCACGGATCTATCATATCCCCCAGGTGCGGGAACTTTTCCCCAGAGCTGCCCATACCTGCCGTCAGGGAGCTGTTTTTATCGGCAGTGCCCATACGCCTAATTTAGACGGGCTGTGCTATTTTCACAATGAAATATTGCCATTGCTCCCGGAAGATTTTGTATTGACTGTTGTCGGTGAATCCTTGCGTTCCACCATTGAACACAATGATATGTATAAACATCTTCTCTGCTGCAAACAGTTCAAGTTTGTCGGTTTCGTTCAGGATTTGGGCACA
The DNA here is from genome assembly GCA_015061745.1 of Lentisphaerota bacterium. GTDB lineage: Bacteria > Verrucomicrobiota > Lentisphaeria > Victivallales > Victivallaceae > UBA1784. The sequence continues at coordinate 38,346 of SUWB01000023.1, forward strand.
GTGCTTGACTGTGCCAGGATCACTGTCGCACCTCTGAGATATGGCGCAGGAACTAAAGGGAAAGTGGCTTCCTCGATGGCTTATGGCGTGCCTTGCGTCAGTACAGTTTTCGGAACTGAAGGGACTGGAATGGTACACGGTGACAATGTTATGATCGCCAATACGCCTCAGGAGTTTGCAGCATATATATGTGAACTGCTTTCCGAACCTGAATTGTGGCAGCGGATCTCCGACGGCGGCAGAAAGTTCATCAAAGAGACTTACGCACGGGAGTCTGCCGAAAAAATGATGGATCAGCTCATTGAAGATGTCAGAAAAAGACGGCTTGAAAAAACTTCCGATTGGGCTTCAAAACCGATAATCGGTTGAGGAAATAAAAAAGGTACAGTGGAATTTTTACACTGGCGGCAGAAAGAATAAAACTTATGACGGGAATATTCAAACAGATTCAGACTCTTAGCAAGCTGCTTGTCTACTTTATGAAGGTGAGCAGCTTGGCCAAAGTTTTCAAAAAATCCCGGCGTCTGTTTCAAATCGTGCGGCAATCCGGTGTGACCGCCGGTGTCCGCAGTATAAAAAATTTTATAATTTCACGCTATCATTTTGTGCAAAATCCCGCCGGGGCCGTCGAATGGAGTGAAGCAAGGATTTATTTCAACACCCCCGGTATTCCGGCAAATTCTTACGAGTCCCATTACGAAAGCGATGAGGATTTCAGCAATTATAAAACTGATATCAAGGCTCTTGCGTTTTATCTGCCCCAATTTCACACTTTCCCTGAAAACGACCAGTGGTGGGGAAAAGGTTTTACCGATTGGACCAATACCCGCAAAGCTCAGCCCCGGTATCCCTCCCATTATCAGCCCCGTGAACCTCACGACGATATCGGATATTATGATTTGAGTGATTGCAAAACCTTGCAGAAACAGGCAGAAATGCTGAGAAAACACGGGTTGTATGGACTTTGTATCTATCATTACTGGTTTTCCGGAAAACGCCTGATGGAAAAACCTTTGGATATTCTTATGGAACATCCGGAAATCGACCTGAAATTCTGTCTCTGCTGGGCAAATGAAAACTGGACCCGGACGTGGGACGGTCTTGATAATGAGGTTCTGATTGCACAAAAACACGAAAATTATGATATCGACTACATTAAAGATTTGAAAAAGTATGTTATGGATCCCCGGTATATCCGGATCAACGGCGAACCTGTGATTCTGGTTTACCGTCCGGATGTTCTTCCTGATCCGGAAAAGACCTTTTCCCTCTGGCGGCAGTGGGCTGCAGAGAACGGTATCGGCAGGATCCGCATCTGGTGTGTCCGCGGTTGTGCAAGTTCACCCGCTTCGTTGCTGGTCAATGGAGCTGACGCAGAGGTGGAGTTCCCTCCTGCGTACACAGTGGCTCCTATGGTCCTCAAAACGACAGAAAACAATTCGCAGATTCTTTATTATCCCGGCTGTGTGGCAGACATTCTTGCCGGGAGAGGTTGTGTCGAAAATTTCAAGCATCCGGTTTACCGCAGTGCTATGCTCGGCTGGGATTGTACGCCGCGCCGGAAGGCGTTTCACGGCTGGTACGGATTTTCTCCTGAAAGGTATTACAATTGGTTGAGATACAACATAAAATATACCCGGAAACACCACGAAAAAGACGAAAGGTTTATTTTTATCAATGCCTGGAATGAATGGGCCGAAGGCACATATCTTGAACCTGACAAAACCTTTGGCTATACCAATCTCAACACCACGTCAAGAGCCCTTTTTGATTTGCCGCTGGAATTTCCTGAAAGTACGGGACAACTTCTGGAAAACGTTTCATCTTCTTTGTATTTTGACCGGAAATGGTATTTGGAACAATATGCAGACATAGCGGCTGCTAAAATCGATCCTCTGTCTCACTTTGCATTGTCCGGCTGGAAAGAAGGCAGGTCGCCCTCAGAAAAATTCCCCAATGCACTTTATCTTTTCTTCAATCCCGAACTCAGACAAAAAGAACTTAATTCCATTCTTGACTTTCAGCAGAGAGGACTTTCGCAAGAGTATCTGACAGATTGCTGCCGGGAATTTGACCGTATCCAGAAAAAGAGCAGAAAAGATTTGAAAATTGAATTGCTCGTTCCCCGGCCGGCACCGGGAAATATGACTTTTGACGGAATCAGGACCGCTGTTCATCTGCACTGTTTCTATACCGATATGATTCCGGAGATCATCGGATATCTGCAGCATATCCCCTGTAAGTTCGATCTCTTTGTCTCCTTGCCCCGGGGCAGGAATATAACGCCCGAACAGTTGAAGCACACCTTTTGTTCTCAGCTGCCCGGTATGGAAAAATGTGATATCCGGATTTGTCCGAACCGGGGCAGGGATATTGCTCCTATGATCGCCGAATTTGGAAAAGATCTGCTGAATTATGATTATTTCTGCCATATCCATACAAAGAAAAGTCTGCATACTCCGGCGCACGCGGCCTGGGCTGGGATGATTTATGAACACCTTTTCAGAGACAAAGAGTGGATGAAGCGGATTTTTGCTCTCCTTAAAGGAGGAGCCGCAGTCGTTTATCCCCGGGATTTTCTGATGATGAAAGAAGAACCTTCCGGCTGGGGCAGCAACATCAATATCGCACAGAAATTCCTGGATCGCTGCGGCAAAAGCATTGATCTGCAATCCCGGTTCCCCGTTATTGAGTTTCCCCAGGGCTCTATGTTCTGGGCGCAGGTCTCTGCAATGAAAGAGCTGCTTTCTCTGGAGTTGAAGTATGAAGATTTCCCAGAAGAACCTCTGGGCACAGACGGAACCCTTGCTCACGCCCTTGAAAGGCTCTTTTTCATCTGGTGTATGGAACATCCCGGAAAAATCTGTCAGATCTTTTTCCCGGAAGAAAAAGAGTTGATCCGGAAAAAACGCTACTGGTATCCCGGTGAAATTTGAGTTTTCCCGGCAGTCGCCGGAATGTCGTATAAGCCAATCATACAAAAACAGGAAAAATCTCTTATATGAAAGACGGAATCATCCTTTGGGAAGCGCACCGGGCAGGCGCGGGCGGATATGAACTGCCCGAAAGCTGTCTGGCTGCATTTGAATACGGTTGGGAAATGGGCGGCCGGCCGGAAGCCGATGTCAATGTGACTTCCGACGGGGTTATGGTATCGCTCCACGACTCCACTCTGGACCGGATCTGTCCACGGTTGCCGGAGCATTTGCGGGGACGGCACATTTCAGAAATAAGTTGGGCTCAGCTGCAGCAGATAGATATCGGCTGGGAAGATTTCCCGGATCAGCACGCTGTGGATCTGGAAACGCTCTTTGCTGTATTGCAGCGATGCCCGGAACGGCATATGGTCATTGATTACAAACGGGTCGCAATCAGCGATCTGGCGGCAGCGATCAATAAATACGGTGTTGCAGCCCAGATCACCTTTGCCTGCAGTGATCCCGGAGTCTTGCGTGAATTCAAAGAGTATGCCCCTGCTGCAAGAACAAAAAACTGGCTGGGCGGATCAGCAGAAGCCATAAAAGAAAAATTTGAACGGCTGCAGCAGGAAAAGTTCCAGGGCATCACCGAAGTGCAGCTGCATTTGAATGATGCTGCCGGTAAAAGTTGGCGATATGCCCTCGAACCGGAGTTTGTTGCCCGGGCTTTGCAGATAAGCAGGACTTATGATGTGCTGCTGCAGGTCTTGCCGTGGAAGTTTGAAAGAAATGATCTGTTCGCCATACTGGATCTGGGAGTCAGATCTTTTGCTGTTGATTTCCCCAATAAATTCAAAAAAATCTGCGCAGATTATTTTACCCGCTCCCCTGAAAGATATTGAGAGAGAAAAACGTTGCCCATACCGGGAACAGCCCCAAAGGCAAGAAGGCTGCCGCAAGTTCTTTACAGAGCTTGCAGCAGCCTTTTTCTTTATATTCCGGTCCCCCCCCTTGAAAACGGAATCCCTTAAAAAGTTTTTTATCAATGCTTGGGGGGCAAAAAAAAACACGGAGTCTGCGGGACCCCCCCCCGGACTCCGTGTGGAAAGAGCTGTGCGCTGGCACAGGGCTTGATGTGTATTACATCATACCGCCCATACCGCCCATACCGCCCATACCGCCTGCGGGCATAGCAGGTTCTTTTTCTTCCTTGATGTCGGTGATGAGACACTCAGTGGTGAGCATCAGACTGGCGACGGAAGAAGCATTCTGCAGAGCAGTGCGGACCACCTTGGCGGGGTCGATGATACCGGCCTTGACCATATCGGTGTAGGTGCCGGTTGCGCAGTCGAAACCTTCGTTGCCGGAACCGGCTTTCACCTTTTCGACGACGACGCTGCCTTCATAACCGCCGTTGGTGGCGATCTGACGCAGAGGTTCTTCAATGGCGCGGGCGATGATGGCAGCACCGATGGCCTGGTCGCCGGTCAGCTGCAAGCTGGACAGCTTGGCAGCAGCACGGATCAGAGCAGTACCGCCGCCGGGGACGATACCTTCGTCCACAGCAGCACGGGTGGCGTGCAGAGCATCATCCACGCGGTCTTTCTTTTCTTTCATTTCGGTTTCGGTAGCAGCACCGACGCTGATGACGGCAACACCGCCGGCCAGCTTGGCGAGACGTTCCTGGAGTTTTTCACGATCGTAGTCGCTGGAAGTTTCAGCGATTTCACGACGGATCTGAGCAACACGGCCCATAATGGCTTCGGTGGTGCCGTTGCCTTCAACGATGGTGGTGTTCTCTTTGGTCACGGTGACGCGTTTGGCTTTACCGAGCTGTTCGATGGTGACATTTTCCAGCTTGATACCCAGATCTTCGGTGATGCAGGTACCGCCGGTCAGAATGGCGATATCCTGGAGCATAGCTTTGCGGCGGTCGCCGAAACCGGGAGCCTTGACAGCGCAGATGTTCAGGATGCCGCGCATCTTGTTGACCACCAGAGTGGCAAGGGCTTCACCTTCGACATCTTCAGCGATGATGAGGAGGGGCTTGGATTCCTTGGCGACGGACTGCAGCAAGGGCAGCAGGTCGTTGAGGTTGCTGATTTTCTTTTCGTGGATCAGCAGATAGCAGTCATCCAGAGCGGCTTCCATAGTTTCGGGATTGGTGACGAAATAGGGAGACAGATATCCCTTGTCGAACTGCATACCTTCAACAACGTCCAGAGTGGTTTCCAGGGTTTTGGCTTCTTCGACGGTGATGGTGCCGTCCTGGCCGACCTTTTCCATAGCTTCAGCGATGATGTTGCCGATGGTGGCATCGCTGTTGGCGGAAATGGTGGCGACCTGAGCGACTTTGTCGCTGACGCCGACGCTGATGGCGGCCAGTTCTTTGACCACGACTTCAACGGCCTTTTCGATACCGCGTTTCAGTTCCATAGGATTGGAACCGGCGGTGACGTTCTTGAGACCTTCGCGATAGATGGCTTCAGCCAGCACGGTAGCGGTGGTGGTACCGTCACCGGCGATATCATTGGTCTTGCTGGCGACTTCTTTCACCATCTGAGCACCCATATTGGCATAGGGGCACTGGAGTTCGATTTCCTTGGCGACGCTGACGCCGTCTTTGGTGATCTGGGGGGAGCCGAATTTCTTGTCGAGAACGACGTTGCGGCCTTTGGGGCCCAGAGTGGCTTTGACGGCCTTGGCGAGCAAGGTCACGCCTTCGAGGATGCCGCGGCGGGCTTCATCAGAAAAAACAAGTTGTTTAGCCATAATATATATTCTCCTTAAATAAAAGCTTTTTTCTCAAGAGTTCAGCCGACGATGGCGAGGATGTCATCCTGGTTGACGACTTTGTATTCCTTGTCACCGACTTTGACTTCGGTGCCGCCGTAACGGCTGGTCAGAACGATATCACCGACTTTGACGTCAAAGGGGATCTTGTTGCCGTTTTCGTCGTTTTTGCCGGTACCGAGGGCGACGACGCGGAATTCCTGGGGTTTTTCCTGTGCAGCATCGGGAATGAAGATACCGCCCTTCATCTGCTCTTTGTTTTCGCAGAGTTCCAGCAGGACGCGATCGCCGAGGGGTTGAATGTTAGCCATTTTTTATTCTCCTTAATTATTTGTTATGGGACTTTTCCCGTTAAACTGTTTTGAACTTGAGTCCGCAGAGTTTTCTATGCGGACTCAAGGATCGTTTTGTTTCTTACTTGACCACTTCAGCGTCGATCACGTCATCACCGTCGTTTTTTTTGCCGCTGCCGGCTTCGCCCTGGGGCGGAGGAGTGGCACCGCCTGCGGCTCCGGCAGCCTGCTGCTGGGCGTAAACAGCTTCACCCATTTTCATAGCCAGCTGTTCAAGTTCCTGCATCTTGGCTTTCATACCTTCGGTGTTGTCGTTCTTGATCTCGTTTTTGAGAGCTTCAAGTTTGGTTTCCAGTTCGCTCTTGACTTCAGCGGGGACCTTGTCGCCGAATTCATTGATCTGTTTTTCCAGCTGATAGACCATAGAATCGGCACGGTTTTTGGTTTCGACCTTGTCTTTGAGAGCCTTGTCTTCATCGGCGTGAGCTTTGGCTTCGTTGACCATCTTTTCGATTTCAGCGTCGCTCAAACCGCTGGAAGCGGTAATGGTGATGTTCTGTTCTTTGCCGGTGCCTTTATCTTTGGCGGTGACGTGCAGAATACCGTTGGCGTCGATGTCAAAGGTCACTTCGATCTGGGGCACGCCGCGGGGAGCGGGAGCAATGCCGTCCAGTTTGAAAATACCCAGCTGCTTGTTGGCATTGGCCATTTCACGTTCACCCTGGAGCACACGGACATCCACAGCGGGCTGATTGTCGCTGGCGGTGGAAAAGATTTCGCTCTTGCGGGTGGGGATGGTGGTGTTGCGTTCGATGAGCTTGGTCATCACGCCGCCCATAGTTTCGATACCCAGAGAGAGGGGAGTCACGTCGAGGAGCAGCACGTCATTGACTTCACCGCCCAGCACACCGCCCTGGATGGCGGCACCTGCGGCCACGACTTCATCGGGGTTGACGCCCTTGTTGGGTTCCTTGCCGAAAATGTTTCTGGCAGTTTCCTGAACTTTGGGCATACGGGTCATACCGCCCACGAGGATGACTTCTTTCACATCAGCGGTGCTGACGTCGGCATCTTTCATACAGTTGACGCAGGGGATGCGGGTCCGTTCAAGCAAGGGATCGCAGAGCTGTTCCAGTTTGGAGCGGCTGAGGGTCATATTCATATGGACGGGGCCGGAAGCGTTCATTGTGATGAAGGGCAGGTTGATATCGGAGCTCATTGAGCTTGAAAGTTCGCATTTGGCCTTTTCGGCGGCTTCTTTCAAACGCTGGAGAGCCTGAGCATCGGCCCGCAGGTCGACACCGTTTTCTTTCTGGAATTCATCAGCGAGATAGTTGATGATGAGCAAGTCAAAGTCGTCACCGCCCAGCATTGTATCGCCGTTGGTAGCTTTCACTTCAAAGACGCCGTCGCCCAGTTCCAGGGTTGAAATATCAAAGGTACCGCCGCCCAGGTCGTAGACTGCGATGGTTTCGTCGCTTTTCTTGTCCAGACCGTAAGCCAGAGCGGCTGCGGTCGGTTCGTTGATGATGCGGAGCACTTCGAGACCGGCGATCTTACCGGCATCTTTGGTGGCCTGACGCTGGCTGTCGTTGAAGTAGGCAGGCACAGTGATGACGGCCTGGGTAATGGTTTCGCCCAGGAATGCTTCTGCATCGGTTTTGAGTTTCTGCAGGATCATAGCAGAGATTTCCGGAGGTGAATAGCTCCGGTCGCCCACCTGAACGTGAGCATCGCCGTTGGGAGCACTGACGATTTCATAAGGCACCAGATCCCGTTCGCGCTGGGTTTCGGCATATTTCCGGCCCATCAGGCGTTTGATTGAGAAAATGGTATTCTTAGGATTGGTCACAGCCTGACGTTTGGCAGTCTGTCCCACCAGGCGTTCACCGGTTTTGGTGAAAGCGACGATGGAGGGGGTGGTCCGTGCGCCTTCGGCGTTGGGAATGATCTTGTATTCGCCGTTGTCCATAACGGCCATACAGCTATTGGTGGTTCCGAGGTCAATTCCGAGAATTTTAGCCATAATTGAATCTCCTTCATATCTTGGCGCACTTTTAAGGATGCGCCGTTTGTTATTATTTTTGTATTCGCCCACTCTTTAAGCAAAAAGCGTGCCAACTTTGAATCAGGGGGTAAAAAAGGGGGAAATTTTTTGAAGTGTGCCAAATTGACACACTTTTTGTGACAGGGGACATTTTTGTGACACAGTGTGCCACTGTCTTGAAAAAGTGTGCCACAGGGGCTATATTATATACATTATGCTTATATTAAAACAACCGACAATTGCAGAATTCACCGTTAAAAATTCCCGTTTCATCGCAGAGGCACTTCCCGTTACCTCTCCTGAAGAAGCCCGGGCGTTATGGCACGCCCAGAAAGAAAAGTATGATAACGGCGGTCATATCGTCTACGCATTCATTACCGGCCCCCAGGGAAACATTATGGGCTGTTCTGACGACGGAGAACCTTCAGGCACAGCCGGACGTCCTATGCTGGCGGTGCTCAAAGGCAGCGGTCTTACCAATGTGATCGTCACAGCTGCCCGCTGGTTCGGGGGCACAAAATTGGGAACGGGCGGGCTGGTACGTGCTTATTCTGACTGTGCCAGGCTGGCTTTGGAAAACGCTCAGACCTGTGAATTGATCCCTATGGAACGATTCGGGATCGTCATACCTTACTCTTTTTACGAGCAGGTCAAACGTCTGCTTGAATCCCGTTCCTGCGCCATTCTTTCAGAAGATTTCGGTGCAGCAGTCACTTTGCAGGGGGAAATAAGTGCTGAAAATGCCCCGGCTCTGAAAGAGGAACTGGCAGAACTGACTTGTGCGAAATGCCGCTTTATCTGAAGTTTTTTTCCCTGCCGGGGAGGTTTTTTGTTTTCCTGAATCTGAAAAAAAAGCACTTCTCTTTCAGCCCTGTTCCCGATAAAGGCTGGTAAAAAGGGTGAAAGGAGTTGGGGCGGGAGGAAAGACCTTTTCAGGAAAGGTCATTTCCTCCCGCCCCAAACCCCACCCTCCTTTTCCAAACCTTTTTCTGGCACTTTTGTTTTGCACGATTTGCAAAACAAAAGTGCCTTTCAAGATTTAGGGATATTGATTCTTTGAGGGAAAGTCGGAACATCGGTTTCGTTGTATTGACTTGCCCCCCTTTGTCCCCGGCAATTTCTTACGCAAATACAGGTGCGAGTTTAAACGAACATTTGCGATAATGGGTGTGGCACAGACTAAAACTACCACTTTCCCATAGCAGACGCCGGCGGGGCAGAGCAATACCCTCTGGCCGGTTGACAGTCTGCGGGCGTTGGCGTTGACTTACACAGCCCGCGTGTATTGACCAGAGGTGAAAGAACCCGCCAGCTGAAACTACACAAAACCGTGGTCGGAGCCGGGAGCCGGCGAAGGCCGCAGGCCGAGCGCGCAGGGCGCAGCGTAATGAACCGCTGCGGTATTCCGCAGCGGATGCC
>SUWB01000024.1 GCA_015061745.1 Lentisphaerota bacterium
TATGACGATATCTTCATCCGGTATAATGAACTGCACTCAAGTTACTGAACCGCCGTATGCCGAACGGCACGTACGGTGGTGTGAGAGGACGGCTGTCCAAATAATGGACAGCCTCCTACTCGATTGACAATATAGCAAAGAGTTCAAGATGCAGCCGGAAGATATCAAAAATCATATAGAGCGTTTGCGGATCCGGGAACAGGAATTGGCCGCTGCTTTGGCTGATCCCGGAATTTATGCAAAACAGGATGAGTGCCGCAGACTGGGGGGAGAACAGCGGAAACTTGAAAGTTTATTCGCTGATTTTTCCTGCTGGGAAGAATCTCTGCGGCAAATCAGTGAAAACCGTTCTGCTCTTGCCAGAGAAAACGATCCTGAAATGCGTGCCCTGCTTGAACTCGATATTGAAGAATTGGAAAAACGTTCTGCTGAGCTGGAAGAAAAAGTCCAGTTGGCACTTTTGCCCCCTGAACCTAACGATTCAAAAAATATCATCGTTGAAATAAAACCTGCCGCAGGTGGCGACGAGGCGGCTCTTTTTGCTGCTGAACTCTACCGGGCCTATATGCACTTTGCGGAACAGGAAGGGTGGAAGGTGGAGATCCTTGACCACTCCGCAACTGACCTGGGAGGGGTGAAAGATGTTTCTTTTTCCATTTCAGGCTCAGATGTTTTCAGTTTGATGAAGTATGAATCTGGCGTCCACCGGGTGCAGCGGATCCCCACCACTGAAGCCGGAGGTCGTATCCATACGTCGACCGTGACCGTTTCCGTAATGCCAGAGGCGGAAGCTGTTGAACTTGATCTTAACCCTGAGGACTTGCGTTTTGATGTCTTCCGTTCCAGCGGGGCAGGGGGACAGCACGTCAATACCACGGACTCCGCCGTGCGGGTTACCCATATCCCGAGCGGTGTCTCAGTTGCCAGTCAGCAGGAAAAATCCCAGCACCGCAACAAAGAGATCGCTTTGCGTATTCTCTATGCCAGACTTCTGGAACATAAACAGCAGACTGAAGCTGCCAAACAGGCGGCGGACAAACGTTCTCAAGTGGGAACCGGCGACCGCAGTGAACGGATCAGAACCTACAATTTTCCTCAAAACCGGGTGACAGATCACCGGTTCAATGTGTCAAGTTACGATTTGCCCAAAGTGATGGAAGGTGAGTTCCGTCTGGTACTCAATCCCATATTGAAGCAGGTGTGTGAAGCTCGTTTGGAAGAACTCCGTCAGGCGTGACCGATAATAAGTTTTCTTTTACCGCAGTTCAGACAGATTCAAAGGTTTGAACTGCTTTTGTTTTTTCTGTCGGAATCCCGGATCCACAGAGAGATATTTCAGTCTGGTGAATTCAAAGTCGTGAGGCAAATAATTTTCCAGCCACGGATTCAGTAATTGGTAGGAAACGGGATAGCCTTCAAAGATCCACGCCGCGGCATCTGCGGCAAGGGCTGCTGCCTTTTGGCAGAGTTTTTCCCGTTCCGGGGAGTCGGGCATTGCAATGATTTTTTCATAAAGACGGTCAAATTCAGCTGACGAAAATCCTGTCCTGTTGCAGCTCCCGGCATTGCCTGAATAAAAGAGCTGCAAAAAGTTTTCTGCGTCGGGATAATCTCCTGTCCAGGAAAGACGGAACAATTGCATCCGGTTGCGGCGCAGACGGTCAAAGAAACGGGGCTTGAAGTTGAAAACACATTCAAGTTCAATACCGAGAGCTTTGAATTCCTTTTGGGTCAGTTCTGCGATTTGACGGTGTGAAGTGGTATCTCCTGACTGGTCAAAAGTCAAATGGAGTGCTTTGCCTGTGGCAGGATCTTTCCCCCCGGGAAAGCCAGCTTCTGCAAGAAGTTTTTTTGCCCGTTCAAGGTCATCTTTGCTCCAGGGATTGACAAATTTTTCATCGTGTCCCGCCACTCCGGGAGGAATAAGGGTATGGGCCCGGAGCAGCTGATGATTGGAATGGAGGATCCGCGTTTGCACATTGTAAGCGAGACTCAGGGCTTGTCTGAGTTTTTTGTTTTTCCCCAGGAGAGGATCGTTGCAGTTGAAACCGATGTAACGAACTTCAAAAGAGGGGGTGCGCAGCAGTTTGATATTCCTTGCTTTGAGTGCCCGGGGCAGTTCTCCTCCTGCCACAAGATCGGCGTCGTCCTTACCGATGGCGTTGAAGTCGATCTTGCCCTGCAAAAAGAGCAGCCACGCAGTGACGGGCTGTTTCACAGTATAGAGTACGATCTCATCAGCCAGGGGCAGGGGACGTTTTCTGTCAGCTTGAGAGGCGGCCTGAAGGAAAAATTCTTTTCTGAACCGGGGATTCCGTACCAGATGAAGTTTGTAATCCCGCTGGTGGCTTTTGACCATAAATGGACCGGAACTTACTGGAAAGTCTCCAAATTTTTTCTTGAAATGTTCCTCTGCCTGCCGGGAGACAACAGCGGTGCTCGGCATTGCAAGCAAATAGAGAAAACGGGGCTGCGGGGCTGTAAAACGGAGGGTGAATTCCAGATCATTGTGCCTGACCATACCCGCAACAGGCAGATCATAGGGCGAAAAATCGTAAGGCATTGCTTTGACTGCTGCTTTGCGGAAATGTTCCATTCCAACGATCTTGTCCCGCAATATCCAGTAGAGGGGACTGTTTTTCCGTGGATCGCACAGGCGTTTCAGAGAAAAAAGAACATCGTCAGCAGTGATTTTTGCCCGGCTTTTTTCATTTTTGAAAAGAGGGTGAGGCGCAAAATAAAGATCATTACGCAATTTGAAACGGCAGGAACGGAAATCTTTGGAAAATCGGGGCATTTCCGCAAGCAGTGAGGGCTTGAGGGTATAAGGCCGTTTCGCATAATCATATTGCACCAGCGTGTCAAAAAGAGCTCCGATAATGTTGAATGAACCCAGGTCGTCAGCCAGTACCGGGTCAAAACTTTTGACCTTTCCCCCTTGTGCGGAATAAATGATCCGCGGCATTTCCCCGGTCAGAGAAAATGCCGCAAAGATCGCAGCAGCAAAGCAGACAAGACGCATCAGAGAACTTTCTTGAAACGTTCCAGATGACGCATATAGCCTGCATTGACAGTGGCATCAGGGGTGTAGCGGATAACATCAAAGGAGTTCCGCACCACCTGACGGGCTTCGGCAATGCCTGAAATTTCTCCGGCGGCAATGGCCTGACCCAAAAGATTGCCGATAGCGGTTGCTTCCACGGGGCCGGCTGCAACGGGAATATTCAAGGCATCGGCGGTCAGCTGCATCAGCAGTCTGTCTTTGGTACCGCCGCCCACGATGTTCAGGCAGCTGTAAGAGTCTTTGCGGACTGCGGCAAGAGTTTCCAGCTTGCATTTGAAATACAATGCCAGAGAGTCATAGATCGCTCTGACGATCTCCGTGTCACAGTCGGGACGGCCCTGGCCGGTACGTTCGCAGAAGTCTGCAATACGGGCGGGCATATCGCCGGGAGTGGCAAAACCGGCATCGTTGGGATTGATGAAGTAAGCACAAAATTCCGCATCGAGAGCCATATTTTCCATATCGGCAAAGGAAAGGTTTTTCCCCCCTTCGTTCCACACTCTGCGGGTTTCCTGAAAGAGCCAGCTGCCCATAATATTGGTGAGAAATCTGGTGGTGCCGCCTACACCGCCTTCATTGGTAAAGCCGTTCTTTTCTGCTTCGGAGGTCAGTTCAGGCTTGGCAAGTTCAGCACCCAGCAGGGCCCAGGTACCGGCACTGATATAGGCCCAGGAACCGCTTTCGGGAGCGGGAACAGCCAGCACGGCACTGGCGGTATCGTGAGAACCCACTTTGTAAATAGGCAGTGCAGGGGCGTTCAGCTCTTTCTGAAGTGCTGCACTCAGCTTGCCGCCTGCGGTGCAGCTGGGAACCACCGGCGGGAAAACTGTACGGGGAAGGCCCAGTTTGTCGATGATCTCCCAGCACCAGGAGCCGGTGGCGTGATCCAGCAGATTGGTGGTGGAAACGTGGGAATATTCAGCAGAAAAGTCGCCGCCCAATCCCAGAGCCAGAGCATCGGGAATATTGAGGAAACAGCTGTTTTCAAAATCTTCCGGATGTTCCAAAAAGTGGGCATAGAGCTGATAAATGGTATTCAGAGTCATACACTGGATGCCGGTGAGCTTGTAAAGTTCTTTCTGAGGAATGATTTTCCAGAGTTTTTCTGCGGCAGCCACGGTACGGGGATCGCGGTAGTTGTAGGGCAAACGGACAAGTTCCGGGGGATTGCCCCGGAAAAAGGCGTAGTCAACGCCCCAGGTGTCAATGGCGATACCTTCAAGGTCGGGAGCGGCGGCGAGGGCCTTTTTGAGTCCGGTTTTGAGTTCGTTCAGCAAAGCAGGATAGTCCCAGTAGAAAGAACCATCCTTTTCCAGAGGACCGTTGGGGAAACGGTGGATTTCCTGAAGTTCCAGTTTTCCGTTTTTCAAAGAACCGAGAATTCCTCTGCCGCTGGAGGCACCGAGATCAAAGGCAAGATAAGTACCCATAAAAATTTTTTCCTCTCAAAAAAGTGTATAATGTAATGTACTTTGTCATACTTTAGCACAAAGAAGTGTTTTTTTCCAGTCCATAAAGCGAAAAAATCAGCTATTTGCTTGACTAAAGTCTTTTTCGGGTGTATTTTATTGAGATGACAATAAAAAAGTCTTATATCAAAGAAAGGATTTTATTCTTATGGAAAAACTTATGCTTGGAATCCCCAAGGGGAGTTTGGAACAGTCCACAGTAGATCTTTTTGCCAAAGCCGGCTACAAGATCCAGATCAGCTCTCGCTCCTATTATCCTTCCATTGACGACCCCGAAATCGAATGTCTCCTCATCCGTGCTCAGGAAATGTCCCGGTACGTTGAAGAAGGGATCATTGACTGCGGTCTTACCGGTTATGACTGGATCAGAGAAAATAACTCCGATGTCCACGAAGCTGCGGAACTGGTTTACGGAAAAGTTGGCACCAATCCCCTGCGCTGGGTGCTGGCTGTGCCCAATGATTCTCCCATTCAGTCCGTCAAGGATCTGGAAGGCAAACGCATTTCCACCGAAGCTGTCGGTATGACCCAGCGTTATCTGGCTGAAAACGGTGTGACTGCCAAAGTTGAATTTTCCTGGGGGGCCACCGAGGTGAAGCCTCCCCGTCTGGCTGATGCTATCGTCGAGATCACTGAAACCGGATCTTCTCTGCGTGCCAACAATTTGAGGATCGTTGATACTCTTTGCATTTCCACGACCCGTTTTATCGCCAATCACAATGCGATGAAGTCCGATTTCAAACGCCGCAAGATTGAAAACCTTGCTATGCTTCTGCAGGGCGTTATGCTTGCCAAAGGCAAGTGCGGTCTGATGCTCAACGCTCCCAAATCCAGATTGGAAGAAGTGCTGGCATTGCTGCCCGCTCTGGAAAAACCCACCGTTTCTCCCCTGTCTGACCCCGAATGGGTCGCTGTGAACACCATTGTTCCTGAACAGGTCGGCCGTGAGCTTATTCCTGAACTCAAGCGTGCCGGAGCCAAGGGAATTGTGGAATTCCCCCTCAACAAGATCATTGAATAACTTTAACATAAAGGACACAAAAATGTTGAAACTTGACTTTGAAAAATGTGGCGGTCTGATCCCTGCCATCGCTCAGGATTGGAAGACCAACGAAGTTCTGATGCTTGCTTACATCAATGAAGAATCCTGGAACGAAACCCTCAAGACCGGACACGGCGTTTATTTTTCACGTTCCCGTCAGAAACTGTGGCACAAAGGAGAAAGCTCCGGTAACGTGCAGATTGTTCACGAGATCCTCGTTGACTGTGACGAAGATACTGTGATCTTCAAGGTGGAACAGATCGGCGGAGCTGCCTGTCATACCGGCCACGCCAGCTGCTTTTTCCGCAAGCTGAATGAGGACGGTTCTCTGACCGAGCTGGGCGAACAGCTCTTTGATCCCGAACAGGTGTACGGCAAAGGCCACAAGTAATTTTATTGCTTGTATGAGCGAAAAAAACTCCGTTTGTTTTCCCTTTGCCGGAATGTTTCCGGCAAAGAAATGACAGAGGGAGTTTTTTTATTGTTCCGTAAAACGCAAATTACAGGATTCAAATTTTATTATGCAGAAAATAGCTCTTGATTCTTTGGCTTTTTTCAGAGGATGTGTCACTCCGGGATGCCGTATGAGTGAGGCTCTTTTGAATTTTTACAACGACTGTGAAGCCCGGGTCGTGCGGGCAAAAGCCGCAAGCGGGGTACAGATCGCCTTTGTTACCGATGCCGTTGAAATGGAGTATTCCGTAGCTTTCGGAGCTCCCGCCCGCCGCATTTACACTTCAGATATTACTATAAACGGCGAAAACACCACTGTTGAAGGGGAGGGGCCTCATAAATTTACAATGGCTCCCGGAGAAAAGAATATTGTTATTCAACTGCCTCATCTGGTGGTCATCAATGAAATTTCTCTGGCAGTCAACGACGGAGCTGTTGTCAAAGAAGCTCCCCGCCGGGCGAAAAAACTTCTCTTTTGCGGAGATTCCATATTGCAGGGAATGACCTGTACCGCTCCCGGAAAGGCGGTGGGGGCATTGCTGGCTGAAAAGCTGGGTATGGAACTGCACAACACCTCTGTGGGCGGTGCGGAAATGCGTTTTGAAGCGGTTGAAGCAACTCTGGCTCTGGGGGGGGATGTTATTGTGGTGGGATTCGGGATCAATGATACCTTTCATAAAGTTCCTTATGAACTTTTCCGGGAACGGACTGCCAAAGTGTTTCAGCTTCTTGCCGGATTTGCCGGTAAGGCCTTTATTGTGGTGCCTATTCCGAATATGAAGGTCGATAACGCTCTTTATGAAAGTTATTGCAATATTATCCGTGAGGAACATAAAAAGAATCCCGCAGCTGTTCTGGTCGAAGGCTCCAGCTTCTATCCTGCCCGGGATGAACTGTTTGTCGACGGGACTCACCCCAATGATGAGGGAATGAAAATTTACGCGGACAACCTTGAAAAGATCATAGCTCCTGCTTTGAACTGAACTCAAACCGTTCATATTGTCCCCGGCGGAATCTTCTTTCTGCCGGGGATTTTTTTGGCAATAAAAAAGCCGCACTTTGTATTTTTGTGCGGCGTTCAATAAACAACTTCAGATCTCAAAGATCACCAGATCTGCATTGACAATGGAACCGGGGATCTGTGCCACAGGTTTCATACCGGCTTTTTCAAGGGCTTCAAGCTGGAGTGAAAAGTTGGAGGCAAGATACATAAGGATCGGTTCGCCGGGGAAGAGTTTGCGGAATTCTGCGGCTGTGAACTCAAGCAGTTCTTTCACATCCCCTGTATTGTCGGGATAAACTGTGAAGTTCAGGCAGTTTCTGCCAAAGGCTTTGACGGCATAGGCATAAGCCACCACTGTTCCGTTGGCATTTTCTGCCACCGCAGTGACGGCATTGCCGATCTTGTGATCCTGCCAGGCCACCCGGTATTCGGAAACATAGGCATCAGGCCCGGCTGTCCCCCGGGGCTTGCCCCGCATTGCAGCTGTATGGACAAGAAACTTGTCGCAGTCAAATTGATCTCCGGGAGTCCCAAGACGGACTTTGGCTACAGGAGAACCGTCAAAGCAGATTTTTTCCAGATCCCTGAAGTGAGAACCGTATTTGGGGTTGATAATGTGCATCATCCCTGTTTCTCCGCCGTAGGTCATTTGGAATCCGACTTTCCGGTAAGCGGCTGCGGCAAACTGGTTTCCTGTGCCGCAGCAAAGAAGTTTTGCCGGGGAATCCATAAAGTCTCTGATGCAGAAGAAAAGCAGTTCATTCATCAGTCCCAGACGGCGGAATTCCGGTTCAGTATAAACGTTTCCGAAGTTGCCGAAGCCGGAGGTGGGGGAATAGGCAAACCAGACACGGGCGGCAAAAGTACCGTCAACTTCAGCCACATACAAATGGTCAACAGCACCCTCACCGTCAAAGGCGGTACGGTAGTAAAGACGCCAGTAGTTCTGATCGTGGACAAACTTTCTGTAACTGTCGAAACCGATAGAGGATATAACGTAACGGATCAGACGTTCCGGAACAGGATTGGTATCAGGGGTGATCTGGCGGTAGATCCGCAAACTGCGGCCGTCAGCCAATTTGGATTCTTTCAAAAGTTCCATTATTGTATTTCCTTTAATATGTGGATAATTGTTTCCTTTTGAATAATGTATCACACAAGGATAAAAAAATCCACCTGAAAACGTATTTTCAGGCGGATTAATTATGAAAAACTTTTACCATTTATTGTGACCGAAAGAAATAGGCCGCCAGAATGTCGAGTAAACGGCCCCTGCCTTCTTGCTGGAACCGGTCTTTTCAGCAGAGGGAACTGTGTTGCGGTCAAGCAGGGCAATGTGGCCGTCATAGAAAAAGAAGGTTCCTTTGGCACTCCCTGCGGAAACTTGCTGTCTCCCTCTTTCGTTGTCAGAAGGATTGGGATTGTTGTGGGGAAAAGAGGGGAAATAGTACTCATCCTCGTCGGGAGCTGCAGCAGTAGAGGTGAGATAGAAACCGCCGAAAGGACTTTCTCCGCCCGCCATAGAACGGGAAGGCAAACGCACATTGGTCACTTTACAGGCGACATCCCTCCAATTCAATCCAATACCGCTTGCTATCACTTCTCCGGATTTGGAGGCAAGCAATTCACGCATTGTTCCTTCCCTGGCGGGACAGAAAAGAAGGTGTTTATATACTTTTCCGGTGTCTTTATCTCTGGCAAAACCGCCGAGGCCATAGCCGGCTTTGTATTTGTCGGTTTCGAGCGTTCCAAGATAAGGTGCAAACATACCGGTAGAGGCACCGACATTGTGATTGCTTGAAAATGCTGCAAGATTCCACTTCCTTGATGATGTGGCGTGTTTGCTGCCATTCCAGAGTTTAGGAGCGATATCTGCATTGTCGGAGACATAGAGCCCCCAAGCCTTGGCCATAGTTCCCATATTGTTGAGACAGGCTGTTGCGTGAGCTCTGGCTTTTGCTTTTTGGAGTGCCGGAAGCAGCATAGCGGCGAGAATAGCGATAATGGCAATAACGACAAGAAGTTCGATCAAGGTGAAAGGAGCCGGGGAAGGAAGGGAACCCTTTTTGAAAAAAGGTTCTCCCTTCCTTCCCCGGACCCCATCCATCCTTGCCAAAAACTTTTGGTGGATTGCCGTTTTTGCATCCGCAAAACCGACAATCCCGCATTTTGAAGAATTACAACGGCAAGTATCAAGGCAAGAGGCAATTTTTCGCAAGATATAAACACATATTTGACAAGTTTTGCTTACAAGAAGTTCAATCAGTGTAAAGCCTGCAGGCTTTACACCAAGTCGTTGGTGTAAAGAGCCTCTCTTTGCAATTTTATTTTTCTGATATCGGCAGTTTTTGTCTGAATCAAGTATTAACAGAAAATTGGAAAATTTGTTCATAAATGGAGTCCTTTGGCCCTTATTGGCTCATTCATTATGCAAATACTTATACCCGCACGTAATATAGCATAGAAAAAGCTGAAAGTCAAGTGATTATTACTTGCTTGCATCAAAAATTCAGGAAAACTCCGGAATTTGCAACCGGGGGCTGAGGACGGGGAAGGGAAAGTTTTATCTTGACAGGTTTGCCGTCACAGCGGAGAGCAGAAAGAACTTTCTTTTGAGGGGGCAGCAGTTCGGGATTCTGCAAAAGAACAATAGAATTCTCTTGCGTCGGAACCAGATAAATGTAAGAGGTGGACAAATTTTTGTTTTTTCTTTTGTCGTAAGGGGCAATGAATCCTGCCTGATCGGGAATGTAAGTCCCGTGCAGCTGAGTCAGAGCGGCCGGGAATTTCCCCTGATGATCGGCAGCATAAAGATGAAGGGCCAGGAGCAGCCGCTTCATCTGTTGAAGATCGGAAAACCCCTTCTTTTTGTTCTTTGCTGCAGGAAGCAGTTTTTGGGCAATTTTACCTAAAGGCGGATCAGTCAAAGCGAAACGGAGAGTGTTTTGCTGTGTTGTTTGTTCAATGTGACGGAATACTCCGGTTTTGTGCCAGAGAAGCAAAGTAACTCCCCAGTTGAAAAAGTGGAATCCTTTGCGGGGAGAGTTGTTATTGTCAAAGACAAAACGGAAACAAGTATTCCTTTTGCCTTTTTCCATATCGAACTGCACCCGTTCCAAATGTTTGAATTCAGGAAACTCTTTCAGCATTTTTTTGGGGGCATTGCCGGGAAGTTTGTTGAGTTTTATAATGCCGACGCTTGAAATAATATGGGTTGTATCAAGATGTGTGAAGAGTGAGGTGTGTTTTTTGAGTTTCAAGGCGGGAGTTGTTTCATTTCCCCAGATGACCAGCAAAAAACGCTTTTTTTCAAAACAGAGCTTAACAACATTGCTGCCGGTACGGAAAAGAGTGTGGAGTTTATCAAGAGATCCTTTCCCTTTGCCGATGACAGCTCCGTAAACTTTCAGATCTTCTGATGCGAAAAACAGATAGGAGTGAGCCAGATCCCCAATTGTAAATTTATTCTCAGCAAGACCGGGGATAATATCTTTGAAAAGCTGTAAATTCTCTTTGTCTTCAAGAAGCCTTGCCCCATCCAGCCACGCCGCAGCCCGGGCAAAATCCGGCACCCGGGCGTATAATTCTTGGGGGAGAGTACGGAACTTGCCGGAAACGGCCCCCGAATTTATACTCTGCGGTGCTTCCTGAGCACTTGAAAAATGAATGCAGCCAAAAAGCAGAATGAATAAAGCAAATATTCTCATAAACACTCTTGAAAAAATGCAAAAAGCTCCGGAAGCAGTCAATGCCGCTTCCGGAAGGACTTTTTTTATCTTATGTTATTTGCCGGGCATCTTGCCGAACACCTCAAACGTGGCACCGTTCCGGATCCCTTCCGCAACGGTCAGACCGGCAAAACCGGTGGCCTGGAGACAGAAGTGGGGAACCACATCTTCTGCCATAACTGCCAGCATCCGTGCCTTGAGGGGATTGGAAAGAAATTCAGCACCCTGTTTACACCGTTTCCGGATCTCCGGATCATCGTGCATATTGTCCACATAATACTGGAGCAGAGAGGGCACACCGCAGCATTTGCAGGCCTGCCAGTAGAAACGGATCCCGAGACCGCTGTCGGTGAAACCTGTATGGGGGACCCGCAGGGAGGTTTTGTTCATATCGAACCAGTCAAAATCTTCCGGCCAGCGGGGCAGAATGTCGGCTTCGATCCACTTTTTCATCATATCGGCAATGCGGGTACGGACTTCTGTGTCGGAACTTACATAGTGAACCCAGCAAAAGGCTTCCATCATATAGAAAATACGACTGAAATCGCCGATAAGTGAAGTGTGATCGGCGACAGGATAGAGGTTGTAGCGAATGGGGACTCCTGATTCGTGGATGTTGTCACACTGGAACATTGCGAAACGTTCAGCATTGCGGACATAACGTTTGTCTCCGGTTGCAATGGCACCTCCGGCAAAGGCGGAACACACATTCATCGCCATAGAATAGGGCTCGCACACTTTATGCCCAAGCCAGATGCCGTTGCCGTAGGCTCCGTTGGGCAGAGACCAGATGGGCACCCAGTTGTCCAGCCACTTGCAGCCGCAGTCGATGTACCGTTTTTTCCGTTCAGGATCTTTGCAGTAGAGAGCCGCCTGAAAGAGTCCGTGAACGTTGGAGCCGCCGTCGGCAAGGTTGAGCTTTCCGGTGCGGATGTAATCTTCGATCTCATCGACCGTATATTCTGTGATCGCTTTGCCCCGGCAAGTGGAGGATAAGGCTCCGCTGGGGAACTGTTCGGCACAATATTCATCCAGCCAGGGCCAGACTGCTTCGGCGTAGTCTTCGCGATTGAGATACTTTGCACCCAGTATCAAAGTCCGGATGGGGTAGAAAAGATAATACCACTCAAAGGGAGGTGTGAAACTCTTGAGCCGTTCCACGATCCAGTCGCAATAGGTTTCCAGAGCTTTTTCCGGAGTCAGCTGTTCATAAGGGATTTTCATAGTTGTATTTCCTGGTTTTTATCAGAGCCATTTGATGAGAGGACGGTATTTTGCATAGATCTTTTTATTTTTTTCCATACCGCCCTGAACGTTGATACTGTTGATAATGGGAACGTCAAAGCCTTCCTCCACCAGCATTTCACAGCAGCGGATGGCGATGGCGTTGCAGATGAAAGCATTGCCGAAAGTGGAGTAGGCTCCGATCTTGGAGTCGATACCGGGCATTGAAACAATGGCATCACCGTATTCCATATAGGTAAGAAGTGTCACGTCGAACATTTCGTGGAGATTTTTTCCGCTTTTGTGGCGGCCGGGGAAATCTTTGGGGAGTTTTTCTGCATAGTCTGTGGACGTGACTGCAATGACTTTGACGCCCCGTTTCTGACACTCAAGAGCCGTTTCAATGGTGACGGGATTGATACCGTAACCGTTGACGAGAATCAGAAGATCATCTTTGCCGATGTTGTAGGCATCGAGGATATAAGGGGCAAGTTCGGCACATCTTTCACCGAAAGGAATGTGGGGGATCCTGATGGCATCGGCGAAAACCGGACTGATACAAGCCAGACCGCCTGCCCGGTGGAACATTTCTTCTGCCATCATATTGGAGTGACCGCCGGAGCCGAAAACATAGATCAGCTTGTCCGCTTTGATCTGATCGGCCATCATTCTTGCGGCCTTGTCCATCATATCCCGCTGTTCGGAAAGGATCCGTTCCATACGGTTTTCCAGTTCGTCCAGATACTCCCGTAAAAAATCTCTCATAGTCGTACTCCTTATTTCTGTTGATGTTGTATTATTGACCTTGCAAAGAAACTTCACAATCAAGTCTTACGTGTTTCCGTTCCGGGTTGGCAATACGCTGCAGCAGCAGTTCGGCGGCAAAAGCCCCCATTGTCCGGGAATCCTGTTCAAGAACAAAGCGGGGAACTCCCGGCAGATCTTCTGATTTTTTGTTGTCTCCGGCGGCAACGGCAAGGGTGGGCCTCAAGTGTGCAAGAAGTGCTCCGTAGAGATAATTTGCCGTAATGACCGCATCCGGCGGATGGGGATCTGATTCCCACTGAGAAATGATACCGGCGGCAGCAGCGATATTTTCAGGAGCATTTTCCACCGGAAGCGGGATATTGGCCCAAAGAGGCGTGATATCACTGTTTACGCAATATTCCAGATAGGCACTCAACCGTTCTGAGTAGTTGCAGCTGTAAGGCGAATAAGCAGGGGAGGCACCCAGAAAAGCGATCCGGCGGAATCCTTTTTGAATGAGTCTTTGACAGAGAGTCAATATGCCTCCCCGGTTGTCAGGCATAACGGTGTCGGCGTTGACTCCCGGCAGGGCGCAGTTCAAAAGGACCACAGGCAGCTGATGTTCCGCTTTCAGCAGATACTCCAGAGCCTTCCCTGAACGTACAATGACTCCGTCCACCTGGCGGTTTTTGAATATATTGAGCTCTTTATTACGGAAAACCTCAAATATAACATTATAATAGCTTTTGTTCAGTTCTTCTTCGGCTCCGCAGACAGCATCGTGGATAAAAGTGTCGTTCCGGCTTTGGAATTCATCGGTAATAAAGCCTGCTGCCCAGGAACGTTTGGTTCCGGCAGAGTTCAAAAAGCCGTTTTCCCGCAGGGCGGCAATGATCTTGGCTTTCTTGGCTGCGGAAACCCGGGTTGTTTGGGGAGAACGCAGTACAAGAGAAACGGCGACCTGGGATACTCCGACGGCTTTGGCTATATCACGCTGATTCATAGTGTTCTTTTGCTGCTTGATTTTTTACTTTCTGCTGGATAATATAAAACCTTTTTTTACTATTTTCAAGGAAAAATGAGGTTATAATTCAAGTTATCAAAAAATTGAATATAAAAAAACCTTCCGCTCTGTAAAGTGAGCGGAAGGCACGGGAGCGAAAGTTGTATTACAGCGTGGCTGCAATAACGGCCTGTCCGTGACGTTTGAAAGTTTCATCGGGCAGATGGAACTTGATGTCAAGTTCAGGGAAGGCCTCTTTGAGAAGTTTCTGGGCTTCTTCGATGATGATGGAACCGCCTTCGCCGGAAGAAACACGGCCCAGGAGCAGAAGGTTCTTGAGATCGTAGAAGTCCGCATAGTGAGCCAGAGCATAACCGAGGTAACGGCCCACGGTGCGGTAGATGGCTGCCGCACGGGAGTCGTTTTCAGCCATAGCTTTCTGGACCAGCTTGAGGATCTCAGGCAGCTTGGTATCGGCAGGGAAATCAAATCCTGCGGCTTTGACCAGACGGCCGACAGCCTGCTGGGAAAGATAAAGAGCACCCACACCGGCATCACCGGACCATTCATCGCAGGGCGGATTGACGGTACGGTAGTCAATGGGAGCAAAGGCAAGCTCGTTGAGGTAGTCAGTCAGATTGCCTTCGGGGGTGACGTAGCCCACAGCTTCGCTGGTTCCCATAGCAAGACCGATAAGGGAGTCGCACTTGAAACTGATGGCACCGGCCAGAGCGGTCACTTCACCGTCATTGAGAACCACAAAAGGAACTCCGGGGAATTCTTTGGCGATCTCAAGGAAGATGGGACGCACTTTGGTGGCAAAATCACCTTCAGGGATACCGCGGAAAAGAGAAGCTATACGGGGCTGATTTTCCACATAGACACCGGCAGCGGAACCGCCGATGGCATCCACTCTGGGAAGTTTTGCAGCGGCACGCTTCAGAGAGTCGAGGATGCCTTCATAGTGGTAATTGATGTCGCTCTGGAAATAGGGATCCCACACAACTTCTTCGCTGTGGAGTGTTTCACCGTCTTTCACAGCGGCACATTTACGGTCGGAACCGCCCAGGTCAAAACCGATACGGCAGCCGTCAAAGTGGCCGCCGAGTTTCATTGCGACCTTCTTTTCGGGAGCGGCAGCTTCATAGGCACAGGTATCAACGGTGAAAGGACGGTCATAGATCCGTTCGCCCATTACCTGATAATCAAAGGCCCGTTCACCCTTTTCGGAGTAAAGTTCTGCCAGAGCGGCGGCAACTTTGGGGGCTCCGGCAACGGTGACGTGCCAGCCGCCGAAACTCCACAGCATAAACTTGACGATACGTTCAACGTAACGCAGGTTCAAGGCTGCAAATTCATCTGTTTCAGGCAGCAGAACTGTGTCAAAGCGGGAAACAGCACCGTTGGAACGCTCAAGAGTAATGGCGATCTTGAGGGAACCTGCGGTGACAGCAGCCAGCTTGCGGTATTCCCGGTTCCAGAGAACGGCGGGAAGAAACTCAGGATCAAGCTCAGGCTTATAAAGGCAATCAACTTTCAAATCAGCCATAAGTGTCATTCCTTAAACAAAGATTACCGGTAGGCGGCCCATTTGGGATCGTTCATAAAGACTTCGTCATAGAAGTCGCGGAGCTTGAGTTCGGCAGCAGCTTCTTCATCAAGAATGATGATGGTGTCAGGATGCAGCTGCAGAGCACTTGAAGAAATCATAGCGGTCATAGGACCTTCGATGGCAGCGGCAGCGATGGCGGCTTTGCGTTTGCCGGTGATGAGCTGGACAACTTTTTTGGCATCCAGAACGGTTCCGACACCGGCGGTGTAAGCACGGCGGGGCATTGATTCCGGGGGATTGAAGTAGATCTTGTTCTGCTCATAGGTGGTGTTGGTCAGGTAAGCCACGTGGGTGCGGCTGGAAAAGCTGGTGCCGGGATCGTTGAAACCGACGTGACCGGAGCAGCCGATACCGACCAGCCACAGGTCGATGCCGCCTGCTTCGTCGATGGAGTCATCATAACGGGCGGCTTCGTATTCTTCATCTTCTGCAAGACCATCGGGCAGATGGGTGTTGCGGATGTCGATATTGACGTTGTTGAAAAGGTGCTTGTTCATATAGTAACGATAGCTCTGATCGTGCTCAGGAGCAAGACCCACATATTCGTCCAGGTTCCAGGAACGGACCTGAGAGAAGTCCACTTCGCCGGCTTTGTTCAGCTTGGAAAGTTCAGCGTAGACGTTTTCCATAGTTGCACCGGTGGCGAGACCCAGTTTGAATTCGGGTTTGGCGTTGATCGCATCGGCGATGATACGGGCGGTGAGCTTTTCAGCTTCTGCCGCTGTGGGACGGATGATGACTTCCATTTTTATTCTCCTTAAGAATGTTGACAGGGTAAAATAACCCCAAGTTAAGTATACCTCATTAGAATATAGCCTGTACGGGGAGCAAATTCAAGGAATTTTAAGAAAAAAATATGTACTTTTCGGCAAAAATGTTGCAATTGTCCTTAAGAACCGGTATATTCTTGAGGTAATGAAATTTTTACCGTATTTGAAAGAGAATGATACTGTATTACAAAAAAACGATTCTTTTTTAAAAATATGGAACTTGTGTATTGAATAATCTGTATTTCTGATGTATCTTATAGAAAATAAAGTAAGGGAAAATATTATGTTTACAGGTTCATTCTGGGTCGGCTTGTGTGCATTTGCCGCAGTGACACTGGCGATGTTGGGGCTGTTTGATTTCGGCATTTATGTGGCTGCCCGCTACCGGGAGCGTTATCTGGAAGAAGCGAAAACGGAGCTGGATGATATTCTCATTCAGCTTCCGGCCAACCGTTTGCTTGATCTGTCCATTTCCTTGAGTGCCGTGGGGGCAATTGTTACAGTTGTGCTTGTGTCCACCAAGTCTGAACAGATGAACTGGAGTGTCGGCGTGCTTGCGGCGTTACTGGTGGGGGCAATGCTTTTTCCGCTGCCCCGTCTCGTGCTGCGTTATCTGAAAAAGCAGCGGCTTATCAAGTTCAATCTTCAGCTGGAAGATGCTTTGGGAATGATGTCAAGTTCCCTTAAAGCCGGCTTCAGTATCACGCAGGCTTTGGAAAAGGTTTCCGAACAGGATATGCACCCTATCGCTCTGGAGTTCCGGCTTCTCATACAGGAACTTCAGTTGGGTGTCCCCGTTGACCAGGCTCTTGATAATATGGCCCGGCGTATCGGTTCCGAGGACTTTGAACTTGTGGCAACTGCCATTATTACCGCCCGTCAGACCGGCGGTGAATTGACCGAAACCCTTGAGCGGGTGGCTGCCCTGATCCGCGAAAGAGGACGGATCAATGCCAAAGTCCGGGCTCTCACTGCTATGGGAAGGCTGCAGGCATTGATGATCGGAGCGATGCCTTTTCTGCTCTTGTGGGGAATGTACCATATCAGCCCCGGAATGATGGATTCCTTTATTGGCAGTTTTGCCGGAGTCATTGCCATCGGAGCTGTCTGTTTGCTTGTCATCGGCGGATTTCTGACGATCCGCAAGATTACCAATATTGAGGTGTAAGTCACTATGGAAGGTATACTTGCTTTTTTGACCGCCCTTTGCGGCGGATGCTGTGCCGGATGTATCGCCTATTATGTTATCCGGGCTCTTTCATCAATCGAGCTGGAAAGAAAAGTTACTTTTGAAAAACCCATTCCCGTTCTTTTCAAGCTCCTCTATCCCTTTATGCCCATCGGCAGAAAAATCGGTGAAGGTAAAGCTTTTGCCAATTGGCACAAAAGTGCTGAAGTGAAACTTGCTATGAGCGGTTACTCCAACGTGATGACGCCTGCGGACTTTACCGGTTTGCGGATCGTGTTTATTATTGCGGCTTTGCTTCTTGCTTTTCTGGGAGCAATGAGCAGTCAGCCGGGAGCCTGTCTGATCGTTGCTGTGCTTCTTTCTTTTTATCCTTCTGTCTGGATCAATACAGTCATTAAAAAACGGCATAAATCCATTATGCGTGCACTGCCTAATGTGCTTGATCTGCTCACATTATCTGTGGAGTCAGGAAAAGATCTGGTCTCGGCTCTGCGGGATATTCTTGACCGGCGTCCGATGGATGATCTGGGGGAGGAACTCTTTTTGACCTTTCAGGAAATTCAGCTGGGACGTAAAAGGAGCGATGCTCTGCGGGCTATGGCAAAACGGGTGCGTCAGGTTGATCTGACAGCCACGCTGAACTCCATTGTTCAGGCTGAGGAATTGGGCGTTGGAATTGCCCAACTGCTGCGTATCCAGGGGGACACCCAGCGGGCGAAACGGTTTGCTATGGCTGAGAAACTTGCCAATGAAGCTCCGGTCAAGATCATTATCCCTGTGGTGCTCTTTATATTGCCTGCTGTGTTTATCATTCTCCTGGGCCCGCTGCTCAAAACATTTATTGATCAGATGTGATGCAAACTGCTGTGTACAATCAGACACGCACTGCGGTACTTGCCTGCCGTATGGTCCGGGCAGAGAGTTTCTGGCAGCGTTTTATGGGATTGATGGGCAAAAGAAGATTTCCAGGAGAGTATGATGCACTTCTCTTTGAAAAATGTAATTCCATCCACTGTTTTTTTATGTTTATGGAAATAGATGTTCTTTTTATCGACAGAAAAAAACGCGTGGTAAAATCTGTTTCCGCTCTCAAACCCTGGCATCTTGCCTGGGGAGGTTGGGAAAGTGCTGCCGTTATAGAATTGCCCGCGGGAACTTTGGAAAAAACAGGAACTCTTCCCGGAGATCAATTGGAATTCAACTGATAGCCCTGAAAAATAAATCCGCTGTCCGGAACTTTTTTCGGGCGGCGGATTTATTTGGGGGAGGCGCGTTGCAAATGATGTTTCAACGCCAGTCAAAAGTGCAATATCAAAGCAGCGGTGCAATCACATATTCCAAGGCATTGGCCCAGATGCGGTAGCCGGCGCAGTTGGGGTGACATCTGCGATCCTGGTAAAGATCCGGATTGAAAGAGCCGTCGGGATAGAGAAACTTCTCTGTCAAATCAAGAAATTGTATTTTTTCTGTATGAGGCAGAGCGGAAATAAACTCTTGCAAAAGTTTGTTGAGAAGATTGATGTTGGTCTGGATTTTTTCCGGCTGCCGGGGGAATACCCCCATAACAACGATCAGGGCCTGAGGCGCAAGAGCTCTGATAGAGTAAATAAGTTTTTTGATCCCTGCAAAAGTTTCCTGCGGCGTGTCGCCATCGTAATTCGGAGTGATCGAAAAATTATTTGTCCCGGCATTGACCACAATAACTTTGGGGTGCTGATTTGCCATTTCTCCGTGTTCGATCCGCCAGAGCATATTCTGAGTACGGTCAAAACCGAATCCCAG
Source organism: Lentisphaerota bacterium (assembly GCA_015061745.1). GTDB lineage: Bacteria > Verrucomicrobiota > Lentisphaeria > Victivallales > Victivallaceae > UBA1784. The sequence continues at coordinate 19,087 of SUWB01000024.1, forward strand.
ATTCAAGACAGAGCGTTGAGCAAAAAACTCATTCCAGACTTCAAGTCCGTATGAAATTCCTTCTTCGCAGTTCCAGAAATGGGTAATGGAATCGCCGATGAAGATCAGGTCGGCACGTTTGTTTTCAGCTTCTGCAATTTTTGCTTCGTGCCGGGCATACCAGTCATAGGCATCATTTTCAATTTTTTCACAAGGAATACAGGAGCGGGGGGGCATCATTTATTTTCCTTCCAGATTGAAATTTTCAGGTTTGGTAGCTCTTGCGTAAGAAAGTTCAGGATTGCCGAAAAGCATAACGGCTCCCACCTGATAGCCGGGAGGAAGTTTGATGTGTTTTTTCATACGGGAACTCCATTTGAATGCCCGGACTGCAAAACCGCACCAGCAGCTTCCGATCCCGAAACTCTGAGCCAGCAAATCAAAGTAACTCAAAGCTATCCAGGGATCAGCTTCTTTGCAGGGGGCATCTTTGGGGGAGGCGGCAACGATCATATGGGGAGCGGAACGGTAGACCACATCTTTACCCGCCATAACAGCAGCAAAGAAACGTTTGAACCGGGGAAAGAAAAATCCCAGTATCCCGCTTTTGATGAGAAACTTCAACATCTTGAAAGTTTCTTGGCGGAAAAATGCCATTTCATCTTTGTTTTCAACAATATAAAAGAAAAGTTTGTGATTGTTGCATCCCGTGGGCGTCCAGGCAAGGGAGCTTTTCAGTACGCTCATTGTTTCAGGAGCAATGTTTTCATCTTTGTACAGACGGCAGCTGCGCCGCATACGCAAAAGGTTGAACATATCTTCCGGGGCGGGAAGTTTTCCGGGGGCAGCACATTCATCGGCTGAAACGCCGTTGCAGTTGACGGCTCCGGCAGGACAGATGGCCAGACAGTGCTGGCAGTTGATGCACAGTTTTTCGTTTTCCGGAGGCATAAAGGGGACACCGTCACTGCCGGGAACAAGAAGTCCGGCAATACAATCACGGACACACCGTGAACAGCGGAGACATTTGGATTTATCTATGGAGATCATTGTTGTTCCTTGGAATTTTTTATTCTCTGGTACAGGGTATTCTAAAGGCTAATATAACACGGTCGGGAACCTATTGCAAATAATATTTTTTCAAAGTTGCGGAAATAAAGAAAAATCAATACTTTTATTTCAAATAAAACTGGAAAATGTATTTCCCGGGTGCTATTTTATGAAAAACAAAACAACAGATATTTTTGAAGGAATTACTGAAAATTATGGAAAATATACTTTTTACCAATGTTATGCTTTATGACGGTACCGGCCGTGCTCCTTTTATGGCCGATGTGGCTGTTCGTGATGAACGGATCGCAGCTGTTGCTGAATGCGGCACTTTGAAACGGACCGGAGCCGTTGTGGTGGACGGCAAGGGAGTTGCTCTGACACCGGGATTTGTGGACGTTCACAGCCATTCTGATTCTGCTGCCGCCTATGTGCCGACGGGGGATTCAAAGATCTCTCAGGGGGTGACGACCGATATTTCAGGGAACTGCGGTTTTTCTTTTTACCTGACCGGGGCAAAAAATGCACAAGATGACTTCAAAAAAGCCTATTGCAACTTTGCCGCCTACGCCGATGTGATCGAAAGAGCACAGCCTGCTGTGAATATCGTACACCTTTGCGGCCACAATGCTCTGCGTGTCCGGGTGATGGGGTATGAAAACCGTCACGCAACCAGGGAAGAACTCCGGCAGATGAAAGAACTTCTTGCCGATGCCCTTGCCAACGGAGCCGGAGGTTTTTCCGGCGGCCCCTATTATCTGCCCGGCAAATTTGCTCCCACGGAGGAGCTTAAAGAGCTTGCCGCCTTGCTCAAAGGCACGGGGAAACCTTATGCGACCCATATCCGCAGCGAAGCTGATACGCTTCTTGAATCTCTTGAGGAAGCTGTTGAGATCGCCCGTTGCGGTGACAATTCTCTTGAAATAAGTCATTTGAAAACTTCAGGAGCACCCAACTGGCATAAACTTGATGCTGCGTTTGACTATATTGAAACCCAGCAGTCCCGGGGCGTGCGTATTCTTGCTGACCGCTATCCTTATGTGCACTCCTGTACCTCTTTGCGCCAGATCGTCCCTGCTCCTTATGATGAAGTTGATACGCGGACGCTTTGCGGCAGACTGAAAGAATCTGCCGAGTACCGCAAAGAGCTGATTGCCGCTATGCAGCGGGGTGTTGAACGTCCTCTTGAACGGACTTTGCTGATGAATTCACCCTTTGCAGAGCACAGAAAATGGTACGGTATGAGTATGGTGGAAATCGGCAAGCTTATGGGGTGTTCTCCTGAAGAAGCGGTGGTCAATCTGCTGAGGGCAGGGGATTCCCCCAGTGCGGCATTCGGAACTATGAATGAAGAAAATCTGGAACGTATCCTTGCCAAACCTTACGTCGTTCCCGGCAGTGACGGAAACATCCGCAGTTTTGATGACGGGGGAACTCATCCCCGGGCATTCGGAACCTGTCCCCGCTTTTTCCGGATCGCCGCAAAAAATTGCGATTATGCTTCTGTTATCCGCCGGATGACGGCTTTGCCGGCCGCCAAGTTCAATCTGGCGGGGAGGGGGCTTGTTGCTCCCGGATACTTTGCCGATCTTGTTCTGCTGGATCTGGAAAAGTTTGACTGCAATGCCGATTATGCCGTTCCCAATCAGCGGGCTTTGGGAGTCCGTGCTGTTTATGTTAACGGAAAACCCGGATATGCGGAAGATCCGGATGTGAAACTTGCCCGCAGCGGGAAGATGCTGCGGATCAGGTAAGGATGTTCAACTCTTTCAACGCCTTTTTTATCAAGGTGGAAAAGGCGTAACAGGAGAGCTCCTCCGGTGAAACAAAAAGTCCTGTCGCGGTAAATTCTTCCGGCAGGGGATCGCCGGTTGTGAAAAAAAGCAGTTCCAGTTCAAAGTGGGTGAAAATATGGCGGACTTTTCCGGGGAGCTCCGTCCATTCCGCTTTAAAGGGGAAGGTCATTTCCTCGTGCCACGGAATTTCCCAGAGTCCGGAAAGCAAACCTTTTCCGGGACGTTTGCGGATAAAAAGTTTATTGTCAGGGGAGTACAGAATGAAAAGTGCTCCCTTTTTCTTTTTCTTGACAGTTTTTTTCAGCTGGGGGATCTTTTCCTCAAGATGCCTGCTGTGGGCTGTGCACTGATGCTCCCAGGGGCAGGTGCTGCATTTGGGGGCCGCAGGTGTGCAGACTGTTGCACCCAGGTCCATAATGGCAGAAGCATAGTCTGCTGCCGATTCCTGTGGAGTCAGGGCTGCGGCATAAGGTTCAATGTTTTTTCGTTCCACTGTTCCAGTGATCCCGTAATAGCGGGAAAGTACCCGGATCACATTGCCGTCAATAACAGTTTCCGGCATATTGAATGCAAAAGCACACAGACTTGAGGCTGTGTAAGGACCGATACCTGGCAGGGTGAGGAGTTGAACTCTGTCAGCAGGAAAAGTTTCATTAAAGTGTTCCTGCAAAAACAATGCGCAGGCGTGCATTTTTTTTGCACGGGTGTAGTATCCCAATCCCTGCCACTGACGGAGCACATCGTCCAAAGAGGCGTCCGCCAGAGAGTGCAGGGTCGGAAAACGTTTCATCCAGCGTTCAAAGTAATCGCAGACCGTTTTTACTGTTGTCTGCTGAAGCATAATCTCTGAAACCCATACGGCATAGGGATCCGGATGGGCTTTGCCTCTGACCCGCCAAGGCAGAGTCCGGCCGTTTTCTTTGTACCAGGCAAGCAGAAGTTCTGCTTCTTTGTTCATTTCGCTGATGAATTTATTTTTTCAGAACAGTGCTGACGTGGACACGCAAGCGGTCCAGAGTATCAATGATTTCATCTTCGCCCATTTCTTCTGCAACTGCCATCAAAGTGAGAAGCGCGTAATTTTTTTCTCTGAGCATCAGGGATTCTGCGAAGCTCTTGAGGTCTTCCAGCTGTTCTACATTTTCCACTTTGCGTACTTTGCTGGCAAGAACAAATAAATCATAATTCATATTAATACCCGTTTAATAATATAAGGAATCTCAAGCAACACAATTTTAAAAAAATTACCTTAGGGCATAAATATAGCATATCGCTTGCTAAATATCAAGTCAAAAAATATTTTTATGCAAACTTTCCTGCAAAAACTGCGTAAAATTTTTTACATTTGGCTAAGGGAGTTCTTGACTTTTGAAAAAAGGGGGATATATTGTGAAAGGAATGGTTGAGAACAACCTTGTTCCGGGATGCAAACAAAAGGACAATTTGCAGCAGGAGTTTTTTGACGTGGATAAAACAAAAGAAACGTTTTCGGTGTATCTGTTGATGAACCGGTCTCTTGAAGAGGTCTTTTTCGGTATGGTCTGTACCGGCGGCGGGAGTTCTGAGGAACTGCCGCCGGAACTTGTCCACTGGGATTGGATCAATCACGCCATTCCCAATCCGGTTATGATGGCGGAAGAACTGCTCTACGAGGACGCGGTCAGCGAAATCAGGACTCTGCAGGAAAGTGTAAAAAAGAATCCTCAAGGTAAAAATCTGCTTGAAAACAGGAGCATCGTGCCATCATAAGTTTTTAAGAATATGCTTCATTTGAGGTAAAAAACAGGAAAAAAGCAAAAAAAACGAAAAAAAATTGATTTTTTAAAGAATTTTATTTGATATTCCCCCCAAAACAGTGTACATTAAGCGACGCTTTTTTCCAGTGGATAATCCTGCATTGTGCCGGATCCCGGAAGTGAAAGCAAAAAGTCCAGGGAGGACACAATTATATTTTAACCGCTGGTTCCATAATGTTCGGTGGAGTCAGCAACAGGTCTTTAACAAAAAAAACGGAAGAGTACTCCAATTCCGGAACAAAGAAGGGGTCCATGGCAATGGCATTTAAGAATGGTTGTCAGGCTTGTACTGGTAGTGTTGCAGCACCGGTAACGAACGCAGATTATATGATCCGTCAGGAACAAACGGAATCCAATGCGCGAAGTTACCCCCGTAAATTTCCCTTTTCACTGGTGAAAGCAAAGGGATCTTGGATCGAAGATGTGGAAGGCAACCGGTATTTGGATTTTCTCTGCGGTGCAGGAACTTTGGCTTTGGGACACAATGATCCCGAAATCAATCAGGCTATGATTGAGATGCTGAGCAGTGATGCTCCGCTGCATACTCTTGACCTTATGACTCCGGTCAAAGACCGTTTTGTTCATACGCTGATTTCTCTTTTGCCCGAAGAATTGCAGCCCAATGCCAAGATTCAGTTCTGCAGTCCCTCCGGTACTGATGCTACTGATGCGGCAATCAAGCTCTGCAAAACTGCCACCGGCAGAAGTTCTGTCATCGCCTTTGGCGGCGGTTATCACGGTATGGGCCACGGTGCTTTGTCACTTACCGGCAATCTTTCTGCCAAGTCCAAAGTTCACGCTCTGATGCCTGAAGTGCATTTCTTCCCCTATCCCTATTCTTACCGTTGTCCTTTCGGTTTGGGAGGTGAAGCCGGTATCAAGGCTTGCTGCAATTACTTTGAGCGTACACTCAAAGATCCTGAAAGCGGTATTACTCTGCCTGCTGCTGTTATTCTTGAGCCCATTCAGGGTGAAGGCGGCGTGATTCCTGCTCCTGTTGAATTTCTCCAGACTGTCCGTCGTGTTACCAAAGAACTGGGTATTCCTATGATCGTGGATGAGATCCAGTGCGGTGTCGGCCGTTCCGGTAAGTTCTTTGCCTTTGAATACGCTGACATCGTGCCCGATGTGATCCTTGTTTCCAAGGCTATCGGCGGAACTCAGCCTATGTCTGTTGTGGTTTACAACAAGGAACTTGACAAGTGGCAGCCCGGTTCCCACGCCGGAACATTCCGCGGCAACCAGTTGGCTATGCGTGCCGGTACCGTGGTGATGGAACGGGTTTCCAAAGAAGAATTTCTCGCAGATGTCCGTGCAAAGGGTGACTACTTGAGAGAACGTATGGCTGCTCTCAAAGAAAAGGTTTCTATTATCGGCGATATCCGCGGCAAAGGTTTGATGTCCGGCTGTGAATTTGTCGATCCCAAAGGTACTCCCGATGCTCTCGGCTCTCTGCCTGCCAGCGGCGATATTGCCGCCAGAGTGCAGCAGATGTGTTTCCAGAACAAACTGGTTATGGAAAAGGGCGGCCGTCACGGATCTGTTATGCGTTGCCTTTGTGCTCTGAACGTGACCAGAGAAGATCTTGAGACGATGATCTCTATTTTTGAAAAAGTCGTTCTTGAGGTCAATGCAGATGTCACAAAGTAATCTTTTTCTGACTTCTGATACTGCTGACAAGCAGGCCTTTGTATCTATGATGGAGTCAACGGTCCGTGCGATCGCTGACTCTATGGATCACGGTCAGGCTTATGCCGGTATGGGGCCCTACGAATTGAGGGCTGCGGTTCATTCAGATGAATTGCTCCCTCAAAAGGGACGTGCTTTTGATGATATTCTTGCTGAGGTAAAGGAAAAGATCCTGCCCAACCTCGTGCGCCCTATGTCCACCAACTATATGGCACACTTGCACAGTGCGGCACTCCTTGAGACCATTGCTGCGGAAATCATCCTTTCCACTTTTAATCAGTCTATGGATTCCTGGGATCAGGCTCCTGTTGCAACTGAGATCGAAGTGGAAGTGATCCGCAATCTCTGCAAGCTCTATGGATACGATGAAAAGGGCGACGGGGTCTTTACTTCCGGCGGTTCTCAGTCCAACCTTTCCGGGCTGCTGCTGGCAAGGGATTGGTTCTGCAACACAAAGCTCAACTGGGATATCAAGAAATTCGGTTTGCCCACTGAGTTCCGCAAGTTCAGAATGTATGCTTCTGAGATCTCTCACTTTTCTATGGAAAAGAGTGCTCATCTTATGGGCCTTGGCTACGATGCTGTGGCAAAGATCCCCGTGGATAACGCTATGAAAATGGATATGGGGGCTCTTAGAGCACAGATCGAAGCTGATGTCAAGGCCGGCTTTATGCCTTTCTGCGCCTGTGCCACTGTGGGAACTACCGATTTCGGCAGTATTGATCCTATGGATGAAATGCGGGCGATCTGCGATGAATACGGAATGTGGCTCCACGCTGACGCTGCTTATGGAAGCGGTGTGGTGCTTTCAGAAAAATATGCCCACCGGGTCGCCGGACTGGGGGCTTGTGATTCCATTACCGTGGACTTTCACAAGATGTTCCTGATGCCCATCAGCTGCAGTGTTTCTCTCATCAAAGATAAGACCAACTTCGAGGCCCTGACGCTTCACGCCGATTATCTCAATCGTGAAGAAGATGAAGAAGAAGGCTACATCAATCTGGTCAACAAATCTATGCAGACCACCCGGCGTTTTGATGCCCTCAAGGTGTGGATCTCTTTCCGGATGCGCGGCAAAGAGGGGTGGTCGGAACTGATTACCAAATGCATTGATAATGCGGCTTATTTTTATGAACAGCTGGCCAAGCGTTCTGATGTTGAAGTCATTGTCAAGCCTGAAATCAGTTCAGTTGTCTTCCGTTTGCTTCCGGTACCGGGCAGCAGTGAAGATGCTGACACGATGAATAAGCGTATCCGCAGAAAACTGCTTCACCACAAAGGTGTGGTCATCGGGCAGACCGTCTGCCGGGGCAATACCTGTTTGAAATTTACATTGCTCAATCCTTTGCAGAGCGAAGCAAAGCTGGATGAACTTCTGGCATTGATCCTCTCTCTGCGGTGATCTGAGAGAAGTATTCTCAAAGGGGCTGTTGTTTTGCAGCGGCCTCTTTTTTTGTGGGGCAAAGGGGCTCTGGGGCGATTACTTTTTTACGGAGCTGTACGGATTGGTACGGATTGGTACGGATTTGAACGGCGATACCGGAGCCGTGCAGACCGATCTGACCTTGCAATACGGGGGAGGGGAAACTGAAAAAGACAGCCCCGGGGCAAGTGTAAAAAGAGCACTTGCCCCGGGGCATATATATTGCCACACTTTGAAAGTTCGGTCTGAGAAACAGCGTCTCAGACCGGCTTTACAAACTGGCGTTCCGGTTTATTTGAAGTGGATTTTTCCAAAACGTCCGGGAACATTGAATTTGCCGAAAGTACAGCTCCAGCAGGCATATTCAGGGGGATTCACCGTCCGGCGGACACGGGCACAGTTGAAGCCCCAGACAGCTTTGTTCCAATTGTTCTTGCCTGCAATTTCTTTCAGAGGGATCGCCAATTCCAAGCTCCAGGAATTCTTATTGTGTCTGGCTGCGGAACGGATCTTGCCCTGCCATTTTTGTGCTTTGCCGTTAAGCATCTTTTCGGTATAAAGCGTTCCAAGTGAGTTGGAAATAATATGGTAGCAGCAATCACCTTTCCCGCTGGGATCAAGGAAGATGTCAAGATTGTTTTCATTCCACACTGTTGAACCGTTTTTCTTGAGATTATCGGTAACAAAAGCCATCTTGGGTTCATCACATTCAAACCCCAGGATCAATTCGTCACCGCAGACAACGGCACGGAATCTGCTCTTGACTGCGAAGGCTTTTCCGTCAAGCATACCGCTTTCGATGATCTCTGTTTTGGCATTTTTCCAGAAAGGTTCGTCCAAAACACCGTCAAGTTTGACTTTACCGGAAACTTTCACGGCTGCAGTTTCTTTGACACCGCCGGATTGCATAATCTTGAAAACAGCACTGTCAAGGGCAAGGCGGAATTGTTCAGCTCTCTTTTTAACGTAGGGAATATTGTGATTGTCCGGGAGTGCCGCCATTTGGGATTGCTGTTTTTCCCGGAGCGCAGCAAGTTTCACAGCCTTATCTATGGCAGAGGCTCCCGCTTTTTTGCCGAGAATATCCAGCGTAAGCAACACCAGCTGACGGGTGGTTTCTGCATATTCAAGATTGAGTCTGAGCATACCGAGCCGGACTTTCATACCGGGATCTTTTTCGTTTTTTTCTGCATTACGCAAGGGCGTGATCCACTTTTCATAGAGCCCTTTGTAAGTATGACGGGTAAAGGTATCAGGGATACGTCTGGCAAAGCCGAGCCCCACGTTTTCCTCAACGCCGCTTTTGACGAAACGGCGCAGACGGTTTTCGACGTCGGCAAAATAGGCCCGCACAAGAGAAGCATTTTTACCGTATGCCGCCTGCAGGGCATCGGCATAGAGTTTATCAAAATCCTGAAGCGGATCAAAGGCCATTTGTGCATAAAGATAGTGATTCAAGCCGCAGGCTCCCATAGAGGAAGACAGGTTCATAGCGAAGCCCCGGATATCAGCTTTGACCAGATTCTTGAAAAGTTCTTTGATAGATTCCGCATTGGCACAGGGCATATCAAGTCCCCCCATTCCTTCCGGATAGGTGTAAAAATAGAGCCGTTTCAGCCTTTTCCGCCAGCTTAAAAGCTGTTTCAGGTGTTTTTCCCGCTCAGCAGGAAGGTAATAGGTAATGGAACTGCTGTTTTTGACATTCATTACCGTGATATTGGGAGCAAGAACCGTTTTGACTGGCGGATCGGCAAAGACACTGTAAGCATAAAGACCGAAATTCTGGTCAGGGAGTTCCTTGTTGACGCGTTTTGCCATTTCATTGCAATAGGTCACAATACGGTCGGTCAGGCTCACTGAACCGTCCGGATTGACCGTATCAAGAGCACGGCAATTGGCACACTCACAGAAACCAAGTCCGTCACTGGGGGAAAGGGTCTGCATTACATTTGAGCGGTTACGCTGCTTTTGGATGATATAACGGGCAAAGGTATCAAGAGCACCGGGATTGGTGGTACAGATTTTCATATACTGACCGCCGACGGCCTGACGTTTGCCATTAATCAGGGGGAAGTATTCGGGATGTTTCAAAAACAGATCTGTGGAACGTTCCCAGAATGCCCAGGAGTGGGAACCGTCAAATCCTCTGCTGTATCCTGTGCCGTTACGCCGTGCCCAAATCTGGATATCTTTATTGAATTTGAGCTTTGAACGCTCTTTGAAGTAGATCGGGCCGAATTTACGGAACTCCATAAAGGGCTGTTTTTTTATGGTGTCAATATTGACAATGAGATTTTTGGTTTTTGGGACATATTCACCGTAGGGGCCGGGGAAGATCCAGCGGACACCTGCAAATTGACGCAAAAAGGCGCAGACACCATACCAGGAACCGGTCTGAATGACTTTGTTCCAGTGGATTATTTCAGGATTGCCTTTAGTGTCGCAGCCGGAAATGTGAAGATTTTTACCTTCGCTTTTGATGATATAGCCTTCCGGTTCCGTAACTTTCAGAAATCCGATCTTGACAGCAGGTTTGCTGCTCTTTGTGCCTCTGATAAGGGGCAGGTCGGCTCCTGTTGCTTTTTTGATGTATTCTTTGAACTCCTGTGCTGCTTTGACCGTGGCGGGCAGGGCTTTTTTCTGCAACAGGATCACATAGTCGCTTTTGCCGTTTTTCACCAACTCAATAGGGGCGGCATAAAGTGCAGCAAAGCACAAGAGAAAAGCTGCGATATATTTGAAAAACATTTTTGCTCCGTTTTACTTTTTGGGGGATATGTTTGCCGGAAAAATTATTCCGTCAGTTGCAAATAATAAAAAAGGCTGTTGCCCGCCTTGATAGTCGTGCAACAGCCCTGATAGGAGAATTTTCTGAATTTATCAGAATTTGTTGTGACGTTTGCGAACCTTGGCAGCGGCATTTTTGATACCTTCGATGGTATCGGCAATGTTCTGCTCGGTAAGTCTGGGGTGCATAGGGATGTTGAGTTCCCGCTTGTAGAAGAATTCGCTGGCCTTGGGGCACTGATCGGGATCGTAGCCCATACGTTTGAGACCGGTGAAGTGGAAGGTGGGCTGATAGTGGAGAATACCCTGGACACCTTCTTCTTCATAGAGGACACGCATAAATTCGTCACGGCTGCCGCCCAGTTTCTTTTCATCCACACAGACAGTGTAGAGGTGGAAGCTGTGGTAGTAACCTTCGGGTTCGTAGACAGCTTCGATGCCTTCGATGTCCTGGATTCCGGCGGTGATCTTGTGAGCGATTTCACGACGCTTTTCGATGAGCATATCCAGTTTGTCCAGCTGGCAGCAGCCGACAGCAGCCTGGATTTCGTTCATACGATAGTTGCTGCCCCAGTGGCCGTTCCACGGAATCACGTCAAAGTGAGCAGGCAGCCAGTATTCGATGGGATCGGTCTTTTTGCAGGTGATCCGACCGAAGTTCCAGACGGGATTGTTGATATCAGCAAGCTGATCGTTCCAGCTCTGGGGCTGATTGCTCATACAACGCAGGTTCTGGATACCTTTGGCATATTCATCGTTATCGGTGGTAATCATACCGCCTTCGCCGCAGGTGGTGATGTTTTTCAAGCTGTGGAAGCTGAAAGCACCGGCATCACCGATAGAACCGGCCATACGGCCTTTGTAGGAAGAACCGGTGGCATGGGCGCAGTCTTCGAGGACTTTCAAGCCGTGTTTCCGGGCGATTTCCATAATGGGATCCATATCGACCATCAGACCGGCGTAGTGAACGACGTAGATAGCCTTGGTCTTGTTGGTGATCTTGCGTTCAACATCTTCGGGATCGAGGTTGAAGGTGCGGGGATCAATATCGGCGAAAACCGGAATACCGCCTTCCTTGAGGATCACCAGACTGGTGGCCACAAAGGTGTTGGGGGTGACGATGACTTCGTCGCCGGGTTTGATGTCAAACAGCTGGGTGATGACGTGCATACCGGTGGTGCAGTTGGAACAGGCATAAGCATACTTGGTGCCGTGTTTCTGAGCAAATTTGGTCTGGAATTCCTGAGTTTTGGGACCCATTGTCAGGGTGTCCTGTTTCATAGCGGCGAGGGCAGCCTGATATTCGGCATCATCATAGATGGAGCCCATAAAGGAGTAGGGGACTTTCAGCTTCACACCGTCATCGGTGGCGTAGCTGCTGGTAATACCGCCTTCGGTATTTCCGCCGGTGTAATGTTTCTTGTCGATAGCCATAGTGAACCTCCTTGGTTGCTTGGTTTGGTTGTTGATTATTAAATGGCGTTGATTTTCATCTTAACGTTGTCAGGCTGGACGATGCGTTTGCCGGTCTTGCGGGCATCCTCAGCGGCGGCGATGGCCTGTTTGATGGCAGGAACGGCGTTGTCCAGAAACTCTTTTTCGATCTTGGCACCGAAAGCGGCGTTGGCCTTTTCGGGGAAGCCCATAACACCGATCTTGACATCTTCACGCTGGGTGGTCTGGACAACTTCCTGTTTCATTTCGGTGAAACTTTCCCGGAGCTGATAGCTGTCGGGGTCTTCCCGGAGTCTTTCAGCCACTTCGGGCACATCCATTTCCAGTTTGTCCATACGGACGACTTCAGGACACCAGTGGAGCAGAAGTGAAGTTTCAGCCCAGGCTGCGTGATAGTCGTGTTCTGCAAAAAGCTGGGTCCAGGAGGGAGAAAAGTCCCAGATCTGGGTCAGCAGAATGAGAGTATCTTTGAGGGCGGGATTGAGCCACTTCAGGATACGCAGAGATTCTTTGAGGTGAAGCAAACTTTCGCTGCCGCCGTGGCCGGGAACAATGATGAAGTTTTCAAAACCCTGCAGAGCGAGAGATTCGATGATCTCGCCCACCAGATTGGAAAAGGTGTTGGGCTTCACATTGATCGTGCCGGGGAGCATACCGCCGGAAAAAGTATAGTTCAAAGTGGGGGCTGTGATGCAGCCCAGTTTTTCGGCCAGTTTGGCAGAAACAAAGTTACAATTGCGGATATCCACATCCAGAGGCAGATGTGCTCCGTGCTGCTCACTCAGAGCGTAGGGGATGATAACGGTCTTATTTGTCTTGAGATATTCTTTCACTTCAGGGAAAGTCATATCCTGCATACGGTAACTTTTCATATCCATAATGTCCTTATATATTGGAATGTCTCTTACATATTATAGAGCCGTAATGAAAAAAAAGCAATTTTCAATAGACAAAAAAGTGGAAAAAAACAGTTTTTATGAAACGGTAACGTCTTATAACTGGAAATCCGGATTGCAATTATAAATTTCAAGGGGAGCCGGCTGCATACGTTCTCCCAGAATCTCCTTGAGTCTGAAACCGGTCAGGGGCAGCCGGGGGCCCAGAAATTTGAAAGCCTCAGCTCCTTCCGTACCCGAAAGATTGCTCCAATAGGCTGCTTTGGTGTGGAAATTCTTTTTCCAATGGGGCACTGACGTGGGAGCCGTGTTGTTGAAGCAGTCAATGCAGCGGTCTGCCATTGCCATTGTGGTACTGTCGGTTGTGACCAATACATCCGGAATGAAATTGTAGGCCTGGCCGACTCCTGTCTGATAGGCATAAACTTCCACCGGCGGCTTGAAATCCGGGGCACTGCCGGGAATGATGTTCACAGCAGGACCCAGTATGTGGCGGGAAACGTGAGCCACGATACGGTGGTCGGCGTGGGAGTCCCGGGGCCAGTGGATAAAGACGATCTCCGGGGAATAATCCACCAGAAATTGAGCCATACGATCCATCATTTCATCCCGATAGCGGTCTGCTTGTGCCACGGGATAGTCCCAAATCACCTTTTTGCACCCCAGTTCCGCAGCGGCGGCAGTGGCATCGGCAATAGTCCTTTCGCGGCCGTTTTCGCCAAGAGAGCGGATAAAAGTCCAGTTCCAGCCGCCGACGGGATTGAGAATTGTCACTTCACAGCCGGCAAGGGTGAGGGCGGCGGCGGTATTGGGACATTCGGCTTCGATTTCTTCGTGATGAGCACCGATGAAAAGGATACGGGGTTTCTTTTCCATAAGAGAACAACTCCTTAATAACAAGTATCAATATTCGATTTTGAAAACGGCCACGTCATAGCATCCCATATACCACTGGAGCGTGACATCGTTACCAGCGGCTGTGAATGGGGTCTTTTCCCAGGTTCCTTCCGGAGTCAGACGCAGGATCGCTGCGGGGACTCTGGCAAAACGCAGTTTGACGCTATCCAGTTCGTCAAAGTTGAGATTGGTGATGTAAAGCAGCTGACTGCCGTCATCATATTCCCGGGTCATTGACATAATTTCCTGCTGTTCGGTGCAGAGTACAGGAAGCATTCCGCCGTTCAGTTTGTCGAAAATGTCAATATACCAATTGTTCCGGGCTTCGTGGAACAAGGCATAGCCCACATCCTGATGGAACGCAGAAGTACAGACATAGCCGCCCAGTTCGTTGCGGTAAAAGAGTGTTCCCGGAGCAACGGGTTCGATATCGGCACCGGCATAAGCTCCGTAACCCAGTTCGGTCATAACTTCAGCTTTGTCATCAAGCAGAGTCAGCTTGGGAACGCCTGCTGACTTGGAAATACCGTAAAGGGCCCCGGTTGTAACATTAGTTTCCCGGTTGTAGCGGAAATCCACCATTTCAGCCCGGACACCCAGATATTTTTCAAAACCTCTTTCGCAGAGAGCCGCAGCAGCGGGGCCGTCCACATAAAGTTTGCCTGAGAAAAGTTTTTTGAGGTCATCATCTGTGAAACGGCTGACGTTTCTATCTCCGGCAAGAACATAGACTTCGTCTCTGTCCAGATCAAAGGTGCACTGGAAAGGAATACCGGAATGGCCCAGATATTTGCTGCCGATAGTGGGTTCTTCGGTGAAAAATTCCCGGGCGACATCGGGATGTCCGGAGTGCCATTTGGGGAAATATCTGCTGGCAGGAACCACAACGCCTGTCATCCGGGTCTTGAAGATTTCTCCGGTAAGGGTTTGGTAGGAACGCTGGTATTTACCCAGAACTTTGGTGTAGTTTTTGTGGACGGGAAATCCGAATTTCCGGGTGTTCACATACCACAATTTTGCACCCCGCAGCCCGATGAAGATCGACGCATAAAGTTTGGTGTGCATACCTTTGGAGGATTTACTGAAAAGATGATGGGGACAGGAGTCTGATTCATCCAGAAGGAACGGGATCTCATCTTTGTGATAATCGGTCAGGGCCATTGCTTCGACCATAATGGAGGGGAAAACTTTGGCAGAGTTTTCAAAGTAAAAGGCATTGGCTATACGCATAACACGGGGCTGCCCCTGGGCCGCCATAGCTTTGGAAAGACTCTGGCAGTGACGGATCTTCCAACCGGGCATACTGGTACCGGCGGGAATGCTTGGATCGACGGAGTCGATACCGGCACGGAGGAGCTTTACTGTATCCATAGCAATGGCCTGCCGCAAGGTTTCCCAGGCGGTGAAGTTTTTGTCCCCGACTTTGGAATCTTTCACCGCCTGACGGTATTCGTCGGGGGTGAAGTTGTTGCCCGTCATCTCGTTGAATTTGGCCGTATGACGTTCACAGAAACACTCAGGAGCCGCAAGGGCAAAGCTGCGGATGTCATCGTCTCCCAGCATAAAGACCGGCTTTTCTTTGGCAAACATCGCAGCGACGTCAAAGAGATATTTTCTGAAATCGGGGTCAAGAATGCAGAAGCGTGTGTCTTTTCCGTCAATGTTGCTTGAACGTGTCCACTGTTCCTCATTTTTATCCACCCGGGGCCAGTGGCCGAGGGTTGACTGGAGCAGCACTCCCAATTTGACTCCGCTTCCTTCAAGTTCAGCTTTGAGCAGCTGATAACTTTTCAGCATTTCTTCCGCTTTCTTCATAGCGGGGAAGCCTTCGGGGTGAAGTGTCATACAGTAAAGGCCAATGTCGTTGCCCGTCTGTTTGTAGTAATCGATGACATCGGCGGCCAGTGTTTTTTCTTTCCCGGGGGAATAGGGCAGAATATTAAAAAAGATAAAGTTGCGGTCAAAAATATTTGTACTCATTTTATAACCTTTTGCTTTCAGTTCACTTTGAAAATTTCAGTGTCATAGCATTTCAGCGAACGCTCAATAATTACTTCATCTCCCCGGCATTTGAAGGAAACGTTTTCCCAGTTGCCCTCAGGAGTGAGACGGGAAATACCGGCAGGAGGAACCGCAAAACGGAAGGTGAGCTCTTCCAAATCGTCAAAATTGAGATTGGCGATAAAAAGCAACTGCTTCCCGTCGGCATATTCCCGGGAGAGGAGCATTACTTCCTGCTGATCGGTGCATACTGCGGGCAGCTTTGAGCCGTTGAGCTTGTCAAGGACTTCAAGATACCATTTGTTCCGGGATTCCAGAAGTTGTGCATAAACGATATTCTGATGAAAGGCTGAAGTGCATACATATCCGCCCAGGGCGTTGTGATAAAAAACCGTTCCCGGAGCGACCCGTTCAATGGGGCTGCCTGAATAGGCTCCGTAGCCCAGTTCAGTCATAACTTCAGCTGTGTCATCAAGGAGAGTCAGTTTGGGGACGCCGTCGGTTTTGGAGATCAAATAACGGACATCGGTTTTGACATTTATTTCCCGGTTGAAACGGAAATCTGTCAATTCAGCCCGGACACCCAGATACTTTTCAAAACCTCTGGCACAGAGAGCCGCTGCCGCGGGACCGTCCACAAAAAGTTTGCGTGAAAGCAGCTTTTTAAGGTCATCATCGGTGAAACGGCTGACAGTTTTTTCTCCGGCAAGAACATAAATATGATCTTTTTCCAAATCAAAACTGCATTGAAACGGAATACCTGTCACACCCAGGATCTTTGTTCCGACAGTGGGTTCTTCTGTGAAGTTTTCCCGGGCCCGGTCAGGGTGTCCCGTATGCCAGTCAGGAAAGTGGTTGCTGGCGGGAATGACAACACCTGTGAAGCGGGTTTGTTGGACTTCGCCAGCAAGAGTTTCGTAGGCACGGTGATACTTGCCCAGGATTTTTGTGTAGTTCCTGTGGGTGGGAAATCCGAATTTCCGGCTGTTCACATACCACAGCTTTGCTCCCTTCAAGCCTGAAAAGATCACGACATAAAGTTTGGCGTGCATCGACTTGGATGACTTGCTGTAAAGATGATGGGGGAATGAATCTGATTCATCCAGCAGGTACGGAATGTTTTTGTGAAATTCTGCGTAAGACATCGTCTTTGCCACGATATAAGGAAATGTCTTGGCAGAGGATTCAAGGTAAAAGGTGTTGCCGATACGCATTACCTGAGGCTGACCTTTAGCGGCAATGCATCTGGCTGAATCTGCCGAAAGCCGAATCTCCCACCCCGGCATACAGGTTCCGGCGGGGATAGAGGGATCAACTGAGTCGATAGCTTCCCGGATGATCGTTGCCGTGTCTGTTGAAATCGCCTGACGCAGTGTTTCATACGCATTGAAAATCTTGTCCCCGCAACTTGAATCCTTTACCGCCTGACAGTATTCATCAGGAGTGAAATTGTTGCCTGTCATCTCATTGAATTTCGCCGTATGACGTTCGCAGAAACATTCAGGAGCTCCCAGGGAAACACTGCGGATATCATCGTCACCCAGCATAAAGACGGGCTTTTCTTTGGCAAACATAGCCGTTACGTCAAAGATATACTTCCTGAAATTTGGGTCAAGGGTACAGTAACGGGTGATTTTGCCGTCAATGTTGACCGAACGTGTCCAGGGTTCTTCATCTTTGTCCACCCGGGGCCAGTGGCCCAGAATGGACTGGATCAGAACACCCAATTTGACTCCGCTTCCTTCAAGTTCAGCTTTAAGCAGCTGATAACTTTTCAACATTCTTTCCGCTTTGTTCACAGCGGGGAAGCCTTCGGGGTGGAGAGTCATACAGTAAAGAATAATATCATTGCCCGTTTGCTTATAATAATCAATGGCATCGGCAGCCAATTCTTTTTCTTTGCCCGGAGAATAGGGCATAATATTGAAAAAGAGCAACTTGCGTTCAAAAATATTACTGCTCATAGCAACACCTTTTTTTAATTACAGAACTATCAGCTGATCCTGAAGATCACCAATTCATAACAACTCAGAGGATAGCTGACTTTGACTGTTTCGCCTTCAACGGTGAAATTTGCATTTTTCCAAGTACCGTCGCCTGCCAGATATTCAATCTTTTCAGGTGTTTTTGCACAGCGCAGGTCAATTGCTTTCAAGGGGTCAAAGTTGATGTTGCACACTTCACAGAGAATGGATTTGTCCTCATATTCTCTGGTGATTACCGTTACATTCTGTTCACTGGTACAGCGGAGGGGCATCTTGCGGCCGTTGAGTTTTTCGATGATCTCGGTCAGAAATTCCCGGCGGCCCACATTGAATTGTGAGTAAGCCATAGCGTGGTGGAACGCCATAGAACAAACTGTTCCGCCATAAGCGTTTTTATAGAAAACTGAGGCGGGAGCAAGATATTCCAAATCATCTGCACCGGGGTAAGAGGCGTAGTGGAATTCCGTGAAAACTTCAACAGCTTTGTCTTTAATGGTAAAAAGAGGTGTTTGAGGATTCATTACAGCCACATAACCTTTTTGGCAGTCGGTACGCAGTTCCCGGTTGTAGGGCAGCACTTTGTGTTCAGCTTCAATGCCCAGAGCGTCAGAAAATCCTCTCTGACAGACTGCCACTGCGGCAGGACCGTCAAGGAGCAGTTTGCAGCCGAGAAGTTTTTTGAGTTCTTCTTCTGTCAGGTGATTGATAGCATCAGCACCGGTAACGGCATAAACTTCGTTTTCATTGAAATCATAGGAAACTTTGAAAGGAATACCGATCTGTCCCAGTTCAACCACCGCCATATTGGTGCGGGGAACAAGCTGAAGTTTCGGGGAAAGTTCGTCATAGTGGGCGGCGTGCCATTCGGAAAAGTTCTTATGGCCGGGAATGATGACACCGGTGGGAACGGTTTTTTTCACTTCTGCGGCAAGAGTCTGATAGAGACCTTTGTTTTCTGCCAGAATGTCCGTATAGTTTCTTGAAATGGGAACAGCACCCTTGTGGGTATTTACATACCAGAGCTTTGCACCATTGACTCCCGCAAGAATACTGGAACACAGTTTTGCGTGGAAACTGATAGCGGCACGGCTCCAGAGGTTGTGGGGACAGGTATCTGATTCGTCCAGCACCACCGGGATATCGGAGTGGGCGGTACGCAGAGCTTGAGTCCTGGCCACAAGATAAGGATAATCTTTGGCAGACGTTTCGTTATAATTGGCATTGGCAATACGCATAACAGGGGGATGTTTGCCGGCAAAACATTTGGAAGTTTCACCGTTGAAAAGGAACTCCCAGCCGGGCATACAGGAGCCGCAACGGATTTCCGGATCGACACTGTCTACGGCTTCACGGATAATGGAGGCCACTGTATTGGGGATACCTTTACGCAAAGTTTCGTAAGCATTAAAGACTTCATCACCGTTTTTGCAATCAATGACCGCCTGACGGTATTCGTCGGGAGTGAAGTTTTTGCCGGTCATACGGTTGAATTCGGCCGTATGAAGTTCGCAGAAACACTCTGCCGGTGAAAAACTGCGGATGTCGTCGTCTCCGAGTATGAAGCAGGGGGCTTCTTTGGCAAAAAGAACTGTCATATCAAAAATGTATTTTTTGAAACCGGGATCCAGAGGGCAGTAACGGCTCAGATTTCCCTTGACATCCACCATACGCACCCAGGGTTCAATGGGACGGCTCTTGAGTTCGGCAGGAGGAAAGTTCCGGGCACCGTGGCCCAGCACTGCCTGAAAGAGGATGCCCAGACGGGCCCGGGAGCCCTGAAGTTCAGCTTTGAGTTTCTTATAGCTGTCAAGCATAAAGTACACCTTTTTCATCGCCGGAGCACAGGAGGGACTCAAGGTGAGTGAGTAGAGCACGTTACGGTTGCCGGTGCGTTCCACATATTCCACGATTTCTCCGGCCAGCTGTTTTTCTTCGCCGGGAGAGAAGGGGATCACATTGAAAAAATTGAACTCCTGATCAAAAGTTTGTTCTGCCATAGTTTTACTTCCTTTAAATTTGTGATACAAATCTGTTTGATAAACACGTTCATTTTTCCTGCTGCACACCTCAAAAGTGTGAAGAAAAATGAGTCTAAGGTAAAATAACCCCTCTTATCTTATAAAACAAGTGCAATTAAGGAGGAAGTAAAGTTTTTTTATGAAAATAATGTTAATTTTTAACATTGTATTGCCGGCAATAAAAAAAGGAGGCTTTTCAGCCCCCTTCTCAGATGAAAATTAAAGTTTTTCAACGCTCTGCGGCAGGATCAGCACAGAGGGATGTGCGGCATCGTGGAATATTTCCTGTTGAGCCGTTTTCATCGTCACCCCTTCGTTGATGGGGGCGGTGGTATTCAGGTTTCTGGAGTCTGCGGGGAAGTTTGCACTGTGGATGGCAATACGGACGGCGTGTCCGGCCTTGAAGGTATTGGCCACATCTCCCAGATCGATTTCATATTCACGGATCTCGCCCGGTTTCAGGAAACACGCTTCAGTTTCTGATTTGCTGAACCGTGCTCTGACCATACCGGTCATCAGGAACATTGAACGGCCATCAGGATAAAGGTCGGTCATCGTAACATAGAAGTCGGTGTCAGGAGCACTGCTCCGGGCAAAAAGACGCACCTTGACTGTTCCGGCTATTGTGAGAGCTTCCTGCAGGACAGGGGTCGTGAAAGTGATGACATCGGAACGCTTTTCTGTTGCTGACCGGTCGTAGTAGCCGAGAGAGTTGCGTTTGCCGTTGTAAGAGGGCGTTGCCTCCGCAGGATCATAGGTGTAGCGTGAAATGCTTTCCTTTGCTTTGGGGGCGGCATCGCAGAGCTTTCCATTTTCCTGAAGATAGAAAAGTTTTTCCCGGTTGGCGGGGGGCCAGACCTCAGAAGAGCACCAGCGGTTTTCTCCCATAAGAAAGAAGTACACTGTGGGCAGTTCCGGAGTCGGGTCATCTTTGGCAGATTTCATACAGTTAAGAATAAAACTGTCCTGCATCTTGACCAGTTCCCGGTGATCGTTTTCTTCTCCGAAGGCTTCTTTGTTGATCAGGCCGCCGTGGATCCAGGGACCGACGATCAACCGGGTGTAATTCCGGGCTTCAGGAGTTGCCGCAAGTTCTTTCATCAGTTTGAAGGTGGCAAAAGTTTCGCGTTTGAAACCGTCGAACCAACCGCCTGAAATAATGGCGGGGGCTGAAATCCTGCTGAATTTTTTGCGGATATCTTCCCAGCCCAACGCCGGTTTCTGGGTGGTGCGGATGAAGTCACGGTAAAATTCAACCACACCGTAGTTATAGAGCAAATCCATTTCATTGACGGGCAAATGGGAAAGCTGTGCATCGTAATCAGGAACGTTGTCGTAACCGAATTTGTTGCGGTGGAACATACTCAGTCCCCAACTGACCATAAATCCAAGTGAACTGCCGCCGCCGTCCCGTGCCATAGTGCAGCAGCCGTAAATCGGGGCAACGTGGGGACGGAATCCGACAATGGATTTATGGCCGCTGTATGCTGCCGCCCATTGGGTCCAGCCGGAATAAGAGGAACCCATAAGGGCAACTTTTCCATTGCTCCAGGGTTGCTGAGAAATCCATTCGAGGGTGTCTTCTCCGTCGTGTTCTTCAAATTCAGGATGAGAGGGGAAGTAGGTGCCTTCACTCCAGGCGGTTCCCCGGCAGCACTGAAAGACAGAAGCAAAACCGTATCTGAGCCCGAAGGCACTGGGAAGGGAAATGTTGTCCCGTTTGAAGTAAGGGGAACGGTAGAGCAAAGTCCCGACAGGGGCTTTGTTTTCCGGGGGGAGATAGATGACGGTGTAAAGTTTTTTGCCGTCCCGCATAGGAAGCATACGCACTATGATGTCACATTCCTTTTCATCAAAGGTGGAAAAAGGAGTGACTTCGTATTGATTTTTTGAGCTCATTTTTTTATACCTCGATATTTATTCAAAGTCGATCAGGAGCAATTCTCTGCGGCAGTTGATCCGCAGGGGAAATGAGGCGTGATTGACTCCGGTTGAAATCAGCATACGGGTGTCGCTGTCTTTTTTTTGATAAAGACCGCAGGCCAGACGGCGGCCGTAGAAGCTGGGAACTGTGATCGCTCCCCAGAAAGGCAGACGGATTTGCCCGCCGTGGGTATGGCCGCAGAGAATAAGGGAAAAGGGGTCAAGGGGGGATTCCCGGTCAACTGCAATGACAGTGTCGGGACGGTGGACGAGAAAAATATTTTCCCGTGTTTCAGAAGGTTTTTCAAGAAGAGCAGGGTAGCCTTTGGAAATATCGTCACAACCGTAAATCCATCCCCAATCTTGAACTTCCAGACCGCTGTTGCACAGAAAGTGCCAGTTGTGTTTACCCATAAACTGCTGCCAGAACTCGACAGACAGCCAACTTTTCCCCCGTTCCCAGTTGCCGGGAATGGTAACGCAGCAGGGGATTTGCCGTGACAATTCTTGCAGCATCGGACTCAGAGAGTCAATAGAAATGGCATCAGTACACAAATCACCGCCGCAAAGAAGGATGTCCGGATGAAATTTTTTGACGGCTTCACTCAATTCTGAAGCAAGAAAAGCATCTTTTGATGTATA
Organism: Lentisphaerota bacterium; assembly: GCA_015061745.1. Classification (GTDB taxonomy): domain Bacteria; phylum Verrucomicrobiota; class Lentisphaeria; order Victivallales; family Victivallaceae; genus UBA1784. The sequence continues at coordinate 41,424 of SUWB01000024.1, forward strand.
GTGCAAATCTGAAAAAAACAATATCCGCTTCCCAACGGCCTTTGAAGATTTGGCCGGGAAGCGGCAATGAACAATTTTTACAGCACTCCGCCCGGAAAGCAGAGGTGCTTCCCCGTATCCCTTCAGACACCGCCACTTTTGGGCGTGGCGGTATCTGGGAATCAGGGAGGGAAAATAGAGTTTTAATTTTCTTTCCGTCAAGCGTCAAGCTCCGCAATAAGCTCAGCCGGGAGTGCCTTCACAGCAGTAAGTTTGCACTGGCGGTTGCCGGGGACTTCAAAGGAATCACCGACACTGTGTCCCAGAATGGCTGTTCCCAAACGGGAACGGTAGGAAAGATATTTTTTGTCGGGATCACCGTCACGGGCACCCAGCAGGAAGTAGCTTTCTTTGGTGTTGTCAGAAAATTCAAGTTCAACGACAGAACCGATGACTGCAGTGTTTTCGACAACAACATCTTTCATCATCATAGCCTGGATGACACTCAGATCGTGTTCCAGCTCTTCCCGGCGGCGGCGCAGGTAGTTCCGGCGTTCTTTGGCAGCGTCAAACTCGGAGTTTTCACGGAAGTCACCGTGGGCACGGGCAGTTTTGAGAGCTTCCCGGTTTTCAGGAATCTGGACATTGATAAGATCGTCCAGTTCATCCTGCATCCGCTGGCGGGAAAGAACGCTTGTGAATTCCGCAGTTTCTTTGGGAGCGGAAATAGAATCACCCTTTTCGGCATTGGCGTTGATCAACTTGCGTGCAGCACCGCCTTCGAGATAGGCTCGCAGTTCTTCGGAATCGCGGGCCATCTTGGCAAGGAGACTCTGGCGGTCACGGGGACCGAGGAAAGTGGCTCCCTGGAGCACAATGGAAAACTCTTCAACGGAGGAACAGGAATTCAGCAAGTGCTGCTGGAAGTCACTTTTGTCCATAAGAGAAGTGCGCAATTCCCGCAAAGCAACATTCCAGACCTGAGGCGGTTCCTCGATGATGTTCAATGCACGGCAGACATTCTCGATGTTGACCAGAGAAAGCAGTTCAGCGTGTTTGTGTTTTTTGCGGTTTTTCCAGATCCACATAAGCAGATCGCTGCTGCAGCGTTCTTCGTGGCTGGCCGTGTAGAACAGCTGATCTGCATCAAGGAGCACGCAAACACTGTTGAGAGCCTTGAGCGGCAGAACCATAGCACACTCAGTCAGGTAGTCTTCGTCAAAGGCAACAATGGTTGCATTGGCGAGGCCTTCCAGATTTTTGGCAGGCAGCGCGCCCCAGATTCCCAAAACATCATAGGAAGCCGCAGCAGGCTTTGCAGGCCAGAAAAGAGCTTTTTCGCGCAGAGGTGCGACCAGCTGAGTCAGCTTTTCTGCGTTGGTACGCAGGGCCACTCCGGAAATAACTGAAGCCAACAGCTGGGCGTTGCGTTTGGCTGTTTCAGGTTTGAGCTGGGTAAAGAATTTCAAGAAAAGTTCACATTCTTCGTCAGTGAATCTGGGAGGATTATTTTTGGCTTCTTCAAGGAGCAGTTTGTTCATTTCTTCAAGGCTGCGTCCGTTGCAGGAGCGGCGGGAGTTGCTTGCGGCAGCAGCAGTACCGGTCTGACCGGATTCTTCAGCCTGCCAATACTGGGCAAAGGCGGCAGGAGTCATATTTCTGGCACAGCCTGCTTTTGCCATTTCTGCGATCATATCATCGGAAACAGGGAAAATCGCTCTGCGGTTGACAATGGTCCGGAAGCCGGTGCTGGTGGGAACTGCTCCTGTTGTTGAAACCAGTTTGTCCCGTTCTGCGCTGCTCAGATTGAGAAGCACCGCTTCCTTGAGAACAATGTCAAGAGGCGAGGAGCTGTTGACTCCGATATTGGAGAAGGCATTGACGATAACAGTGCCGCTGATGTTGTCGATGGTACCAATGACGCCCCAGCGTTTGGTGCCGGGCAGAAAGGCCACTGTGCCGGATTTGAGCATCTGAAGTTTATTCCAACGCATTGCGATCTGGGAAATGGGCAATTTTTCATCTCTGACGCCGATCGCTTTCATAATGGAGGGTCTGGAAAGATAGCGGGGCAGCAGTGTCGTTGCGGAATTGACCAGCACTTTACGGAAAAGTTCTGACTCCGGCAGGGGAAGTTCTGCCGCACGGAAACAGAAAACAGCGGCTTCGGGAGTAAGTTTTTCAAGAATTCCGCCCCAAAGAGTGTCCAAAGCCTCAGCCGCAGTTTCAGGCACAGCTTCTTCTTTGGTGAAAAGAGCATAAAGTGCATCAAAATTTGCTTTGACCGGTGCATCAAGTGCTGCCAGTACCAGATTATCCAAAACGACCATATCCATAGTGATAAATCTCCTTAAAAAATACTTTTTTTATAATATAATGCGGAAAACCGCTGTTGTCAAGGTTCAGGAGCTTAATTCGCGTGCAAAATTTTCTCGTCAGACGGAGAAATCGGCTCCTGACGCTTTTTCTTTTTCCGGGGCGGTCGGCGAGCTTGAAAAATATGCAGCACGGTTGTATATTAGTCCGGAAAATTTTTTACTGCAAGATAAGGAGCTGTTTTTATGGAACAATATACTGCCGCATCTGACCGTTATTCCCTTATGCCCTGCCGCCGCAGCGGTAAGTCCGGAGTTATTCTGCCTCAGGTTTCTCTGGGATTGTGGCATAATTTCGGGAGCGTTGATTCTTTTGATAATGCCCGCAAGATGTTGAGATATGCCTTTGACCTTGGCATTTTTCACTTTGACCTTGCCAATAATTACGGTCCAGAACCCGGTTCAGCAGAAGAAAACTTCGGCAAAATTTTTACAGCTGATTTGAAAAAACACCGGGATGAACTTCTCATTTCCACAAAAGCGGGATTCCGTATGTGGGAAGGGCCTTACGGCGAATGGGGATCCCGGAAAAATCTAGTTGCCAGCTGTGACCAGAGTTTGAAACGGATGCAGCTGGACTATGTGGATATTTTTTATCATCACCGTCCGGATCCGGAAACTCCTGTGGAAGAAAGTATGCAGGCTCTTGATTATATCGTCCGCAGCGGCAGAGCTTTGTATGTGGGAATTTCCAACTATTCCACTGAAGATGCCGCTAAAGCCTTTGCCATATTGCGGGAATTGAAAACTCCCGGTGTCATCTATCAGGGATGTTTCAATATGCTGCGGCGTTATCACGAAGATAACGGTATGTTTGATATGCTCAGTGAAACAGGAATCGGGGCTATCTGTTTTTCACCTCTTGCTCAAGGCGTGTTGAGTACCAAATATCTGACAGGCATCCCTGCTGATTCCCGGGCGGTGAGAAATCATTTTCTCAAAACCGATTCCATTACCCCGGAACTGCGGCAGAAAGTGGCCGCTCTCAATGAGATCGCTCTTGCCCGGTCTCAAAGTCTGGCTCAAATGGCTCTTTCCTGGATCTTAAGCCGCAAGGGCGTGACTTCTGTCCTGATCGGAGCCAGCAAGTGTGAACAGATCGCAGAATGTGCTCAGGCTCCGGAAAAATGTACTTTTACTGAGGATGAGTACAAACAAATAGACCATATTGTATTGAAGTAAAAAAATGAGGCCGTCTATGTTTAACTTTAATATCGTTCCGTTGGAAGTTGAAAATCTTGACCGTATCTGTGATGATATCGTACAGCTTGTGCGTACCGGGATCAGTAATGTGCCCCTTTTTAATATGACTCTGGTTCCGGAAGGCGATCCCCCGGTGGATAAGGCCCGGGTGTTGACAGACAGATTCCTGCTTTTTCAGGAACGTCTTGCCAAAGACGGCATTTCCGGCGGCGTGCTTCTGCAGTCAACACTGGGCCACGGTTATATCCTGAACCGTCAGAACCCCTATCAGAACTACATCGGTATGATGGACGAAGAAGAACGGCAGATATGCTGCCCGCTGGATAAAGGAGTACAGGAACATTTTTACAATGTGTGTAAGACCATTGCCTCGGCACATCCGGCTTTTATGCTTATTGACGATGATTTCCGTCTGCTGGGCCGTTCCGGACGCGGGTGCGCCTGTCCGCTGCATCTGGCTGAATTCAAACGACTGACCGGGCTTGAACTGTCTATTGCAGAACTTCGGGAACGCTTGAACGGCACTTCTGATGATGACTGCCGCCTGGCTGAAATCTTTGACCGGATGCAATGTGATTCTCTGGTCAATATGGCAAAGCGGATGCGGCAGGGCATTGATGAGATCGATCCCTCTATACCAGGCGGATACTGCCCCTGTACTCCGGATATCCGGCACGCAATGCCCATTGCTGAAGTCTTTGCAGGGCAGGGAAATCCGACTTTGATCCGTATCAACTGCGGATATTATAATCAGCGGGGCCCCCGGCTTTTTTCCGGTGTGGCACAGAATGCGGCCATTCAGTTGGCGGCAATCCGGGAAAAGACCGGGATCGTGCTGACGGAATCGGATACCTGTCCCCATAACCGTTACAGTACCAGTGCTTCAAGTCTGCACTCCCATTACAGTGCCTCGCTCCTTGAAGGATGTGACGGCGCAAAACACTGGATATCCCGTCTCAGAGGCAATGAATGGAAAAGTGCAAAAGCTTACCGGAAAATTCTGACTGAACATCAGGGCTTTTACCGCAAACTGGTTGAAATCGGCCGCAGTGCAGAGTGGTTCGGTGCCCGTTTTGCTTTGCCTGAAAAGCCCTATTTTGCCTACAATCCTGTGGAAAATGCTTACGGTGAAAGTTGGCATCAGGTGATGCTTGAGCGTTTGGGTATTCCTATGTATTACAGTAAAAAAGCCGGCGGAGCTGTCTTTATGAACGGACTTCATCCTAAGGTGTTTTCGACGGCAGAATTGGAAAAACTGTTGTCCGGAGTCCTTGTCCTTGATTGCCGGGCTGCCAAATTTTTCTGTGAAAAAGGATATGAAGATCATCTGGGCGTCAGGGTAAAAGAGTGGCATTTGCCCAAAGCTACAGGCGAACTGCTCCCCGAAGGTTTGACGGGCCCCCAGGAAAATTTGTGTGAACTGGAACTTTTGGGCGCAACGGTGGATTCAAAACTCTATCACGCCCCCTTTAATCAGAGTGATGAACGGCAGTTCGTCGCTCCCGGATGTACGATTTATCGTAACAAACTTGGGGGAACGGTCATCGTATTTGCCGGAACTCCGCCTTCTATCGGGACATTGTCCGCCTTTGGATTCCTGAATGAAAACCGTAAGGGCCAGCTTTTGCGGCTGATCCGGTCAACTGCCGGGCTGCCCCTTTATTACACGGGAGACGTGGATATGTATATGAAAGGCGGTATACTGCCCGATAACAGTATGGTCGGAGTCCTTTTCAATCTGGGAACCGACCAGCTTGACTCCGTTGAACTTTTTGCAGACCGTCCTTTTGAAAAGGTGGAATATCTGACCAAAGAAGGCAGTTGGGAAAAGGTGGCGTATACTTTTACCGGTGAAAAGGAAATTGAAATTTCTTTGCGTCTTGAAACCTTCCGGCCGCAGGTCGTTCGCTTCAGTTGATTTGAAAATAGCTCTGAAAATAAAAAATGGGGCTGTTGCAAAACTATTTTTTTTGCCCCGAGCTATTTCTCTCCCCCATTGAGGCACAAGCCCTGAAAGGGCGGCAAGGGCTGAAAGCCCGGCAGAGAATAGACCTGGGCAAGGGGGCTGTAATT
>SUWB01000025.1:0-39612 GCA_015061745.1 Lentisphaerota bacterium
GAAATTGACAGAGCAAATGTAAAATATCGGCAACGCACCCGTAATAGCGCAAATTGGTGACAGGAACTGTCCTGTCGCCTTTTTATATTCAAGAACATAGGTCGGGGATTGTGGTATTTTCAGTTTGGAACAAACTTTTTGAGATTTTTTCAAGGTTCAAGTATGGTCATTTTTAGTGTATTCAACTCGAAACCCCGACTATTGTTTTTGAGGATTTTACGCTCAAAAGTATGATTTTTGAGAATTTTTCCACAGTTTTTCGTAAAGGTCTTTGCAAAGGTCGGCTGGGAAATTCTCTGTTTTTTATGGCACAAAATGGAGAATTTTGCCCTATTGCACCGTGTGTTTCTGTAACTCTCTAATCTCTAAAGTGTTGCATAAGAGTCGATGCATAAAGGTCGCCGACCTTTACATAACAGAGAATTTCCAGAGATTTCTATTCAAACACACGCTTTTTAGAGGGGAGACCATTCTCTGTCCGGGGAATCGTAAAGGAAGAAACTTGCTGTAAATCCTTGCCGTACAGCCACAAATCACTATAAAAACAAAGAGTTCAATCATACTTGACTGAACTCTTGAGAGATTTTTAATGGTGGGCGTAGTAGAACTCGAATCTACGACCTTCACGATGTCAACGTGACGCTCTAACCAACTGAGCTATACGCCCTTGTTTAAGGGTATCATCTTCGTTGATGATGCTATAATATACACCCGAATTTTACACTTTTCAAGTCGATTTTTCAAAAAAAACAAGAAAAAGTACAGAAAATTCAGTTTTTTTGACTTTTGGCTCCTCAAAGGGGTTCCTTTCAGAGCCCCAATACATCCCGACCGGCCTTTTTGAAGGCCTCAATGGCAAAGTCGATGTCTTCCACAGTGTGGGCCGCCGACAGCTGAGTGCGGATCCGAGCCTCTCCGCGGGGAACCACGGGGAAGGAGAAGCCAATGGCATAAACACCGTATTCAAGCAGAGACTCCGCCATTGCAACAGCTTTGCCGGCATCGCCGATCATAACGGGGATGATCGGATGTTCACCCGGCTTCAAGGTGAAGCCGGCTTCTTCCAATCCTTTGCGGAACCGGGCCGCAAGCAAAGCAATGTGTGTTCTGCGTTCAGGTTCACGCTTGACGATTTCAAGAGCTTTCAATGCAGCCCCGGCCACCGCAGGCGAAAGAGAGTTGCTGAAAAGATAGGGACGGGAACGCTGACGCAGCAGTTCAATGATCTCTTTTCTGCCCGCTGTATAACCGCCTCCGGCACCGCCCAGAGCTTTTCCGAAGGTTCCGGTGACGATATCGACTCTGCCCAAAACGTTCCGGTATTCAATGGAACCCCGGCCATTGGCTCCCATAAAACCTGCGGCGTGGGAATCATCCACCATAACAAGGGCATCATACCGTTCCGCCAGATCGCAAATTTCCTGCAAAGGAGCGATCGTTCCGTCCATAGAGAAAACTCCGTCTGTGGCAATCAGTTTGAAACGGGCTCCTGAAGCCTCTTTGAGTTTGTTTTCAAGATCCTCCATATCGCCGTTGGCATAACGGTAACGCTGAGCTTTGCAAAGCCGGATACCGTCAATGATGCTGGCGTGATTCAACGCATCACTGATAATGGCATCTTCCGGCCCCAGCAGTGTTTCAAACAGTCCGCCGTTGGCATCAAAGCAAGAACTGTAAAGAATGGCATCATCCATTCCGGTAAATCCTGCCACCTGACACTCAAGTTCCTTGTGAAGCTCCTGAGTCCCGCAGATGAAACGCACTGATCCGAGACCGAAGCCGTAACGCTCCATTGCTTTGGTTGCAGCTTCAATGATTTCCGGATGATCGGCCAGACCAAGATAGTTGTTTGCACACATATTGAGCAATTCACGGCCGTTGGCGAGGGTAAGCCGGGGCTTCTGAGGGGAAGAAATGATGCGTTCATTCTTATAGAGGTTGTTGGCTTTGATCTCAGCCAGAGTGCTGCCCAAAAAATCCTGAAATTTACCGTACATTTTTTAATCCTCCCAGTTGAGTACCACTTTACCGGATTTTCCGGAATTCATCACATCAAAACCTTTCTGAAATTCCGTATAATGGAATTTATGGGTAATGACAGGAGAAATATCAAGGCCGGATTCCAGCATACTGGTCATCATATACCAGGTCTCAAACATCTCTCTGCCGTAAATACCTTTTATGGTCAAACCATTGAAAATGATCTTGCTCCAGTCCACAGCTGTTCCGGGGGGCAGGATCCCCAGCTGAGCGATTTTTCCGCCGTGACTCATTGAGTCGATCATTCCGTTGAGTGCTCCGGCGTTACCGGACATTTCAAGTCCAATGTCAAAACCTTCTTTCATTCCCAGCTGCTTCATAACATCTGCAAGAGAAGTTTCTTTGGTATTGACCGCCAGATCAGCTCCCAGCTTGCGGGCGAGATCGAGACGGTATTCATTGATATCGGTGATGACCACATAACGGGCTCCTGCGTGTTTGGCAATGGCAGCGGCCATACAACCGATGGGACCGGCTCCGGTAATAAGGACATCTTCACCGAGCACCCGGAAACTCAAGGCGGTGTGGGTGGCATTGCCCAGAGGATCAAAGCAGCTTAAAACATCGGTTCCCAAAGCCGGATTGCAGTGCCAGACGTTGGTAACAGGAATCACCAGATATTCAGCAAAAGCACCGTCCCGGTTGACGCCCACACCTGAAGTATTGGGGCAAAGGTGACGGCGGCCTGCCAGACAGTTGCGGCAGCGGCCGCAGACGATGTGCCCTTCTCCGGAAACCAGCTCTCCAATAGCCACATCGTGAACATTGCTGCCAAAGGCTTCGACGGTTCCAACAAATTCGTGACCGATAGTCATAGGGGGCTTGATGGTGGCTTGTGACCAGGCATCCCAGTTGTGGATATGCACATCTGTACCGCAAATGGATGTCTTTTTGATTTTGATCAGCACATCATTGACTCCATATTCAGGAATCGGTTTCTCCACCAGTTCAAGACCTGTACCGGGGCGGGCTTTGACAATTGCCTTCATCGTTCTCATATTGACCTGAGATCCTTTTTCTGTAAAAATTTCGGTTTGACAAGTTGCATTATACATACTATATTATTGAAAAAGACAAAAGTCAAGGCGTCAGTTTAATATATTTAACAAAATTTTAGAAAAATAAACATGAAAAGTGATGATATAGCCACTCCTAAAGTAATCGGCAGCAATGTCCGCAAAAAACGGCACGAACGTCATTGGTCACTTGATGAGCTTGCTGAATCAAGCGGTGTTTCCAAGGCGACTCTTTCTCAGATCGAATCAGGGCGGGTCAATCCTACCGTTGCCACCTTGTGGAAAATCGCCCAGAGCCTTGAAACAGAATTGAGTATGCTGATCCGAAGTGAAGAAGAAACCGTGCGTACCTTTGCTGTCACCCGCGAAGGAGATTTGCCCCGCTTAACGGGAACAAGCGGAGTAAAGATCAAAGTTCTTTCCCCCATTACGCTTGCCGGTGAGCTTGAATTTTACTTTCTCACTCTGGACCCGGGAGCGGTTCTGGCTTCAGAAGCTCACGAGCCCGGCAGCCACGAGATGATTACAGTTATAAGCGGAACTCTCGATGTTGAAGCAGGCAGAAATTCCATTCGCCTCAATGCCGGCGATGTGTTGAATTATCAGTGTGATATCAGTCACCGTATTTCCAATCCCGGAACGGAACCGGCGACGCTGCATATGGTTGTCAAGTTCTGAAAAGCTTTATTTCCGTTTCAGTGTGATAAGGAGCATTTCTCCCGGACGGCCCAGCCGCAGGGGGAATCCCCGCCAGAGCCAGGTGCCGTTGGAAACAAGCAAGGTCATCTTGCCCACCTGATACCGCCCTGAAATCCAATTGCCGTTATAAAATCCCACCAGCAGATCCAGTCCCCGAATCATACCGCCGTGGGTATGCCCTGACAGCTGCAGATCGGTCCTTAAAAGAGAACTTTGCTGAGCCGTTTTCGGGCGGTGGGCCAGCAGAATGACAAATTCTTCATCAGCTACACCTTTCAGAGCTTTTTGCGGATTGGAATTGTAGAATTCTTTGAGAACCGGATCATTCCTGAAAAAAGCATTTGCCGCAGAATCACCTGTTCCGGCCAGAATGACTCCGTTGGCAAGAACTCTTTTTTCATTGAGAAGCATTTTTATGGAACTTTTTTGAAAAAAGCCATTCCAACTTTCCATACCTGAATAGAATTCGTGATTGCCGGGAACCGTAAAAACGCCCAGGGGGGCTTTCAATTTTTCCAGTTCTGCAACAGCTTGCCCGCACGCAGCAACAGGGCCGTCCATCAGATCGCCCCCCAGAAGTATCAGATCTGCCTTGCATTCATTGGCCTTTTTTACCAGATGCTGCACTTTTTCAATTTTTGTACTGCGGTCAATGTGCAGATCAGTCAGAAAAAGGATTTTCATATTGTCTGCCGCTGCGGGAATTTGAGGATGTTCTATCTGATAAGGCATTATACGGGGGGCGGCGGCTCCGCAAACAAGCCCGATAAAACTGAGGCACAAGGCAGCACACACAGTACCAAGATTGATTTTATTCCACAGGGATTGATCCTTGCGCATCTTGAAAGCGCGGACAGCTTCGCTGATGAGCCAAAGAGGGATCAGCAGATAGAAGGCTCCGTAAAACCACGCTCCAGCCATAATGATCCAGCCGGGCAGATCAGGAGCAAAATAATGGCCGCCGATAACTCTGAAAATTTGAAACTTGAAAGCTCCTGTTCCGGCAAGAAGTATCAACGGCACTTTGAAATACCATTTCCACTTCAACACAAGGATCATCCGCCAAACGATCAAGCCGAAAAAAATAAAGGCCAATATTTTCATCTTTCACTCTCCATAAAATACAGTTTCCTCTCTAATATAGCCTGACTGGAAAAAAATTACAATGGCTTTATTTAAGATTTTTTAAGTGTAACTCCTCTTGAAATTTCGGACAACTGCATATATATTGTGCAGCAGCACAAAGCTGTTATCATTGCAATTGAATTTTAAGGAATATCTCTTATGCTTAAATTTACTTTTCCCGGACCGGGAGCTGGTGTTTCATATCACAATCACAGCGATATGAGTGACGGAGCGGCTTCACTGGAATTGATGTGCCGCGCCGCCAAAGCCGCAGGCTTGCGGGAGTTCGGTATGTCCGATCACTGGGTGATCCCCCCGGATAACTCCATTGATGCAAGCTCCTGGCGGATGAAACCTGACAGACTGGATGAATATATTGAAAAACTCCTCAAATTGAAAAAAGAACTCGACTCTGAAAACTTCACTTTGCTTCTGGGGCTGGAAATAGACTTTTTCTTTGAAAATTACCGTGAAGTCCTGAAAAATCTTGAATCTTATCCCCTTGACTATACCATTGGTTCAGTCCATTATTCTGGAAATTTTCCCATTGACCATTCCATAACCGACTGGGTCGACCTGTCTGAGGAACAGAAAGAAAAAATCTGCAGCATCTACTGGAAAAAACTTGAAGGTGCCGCCGCCTGCGGACTTTATACCTTTATCGGTCATCTTGATCTGCCTAAAAAATTCGGGATGATCGACAACAGTAAATATCTGCCTTGTGCTTTTAAGGTTCTCAATGCCGTTGCAAAAACTCAAGGGGCGATCGAACTCAACACCGCCGGGTGGTTCAAAGAGTGCAATGAACAATATCCCTGTTCAGACATACTTAAAGAGGCCTGTTCGCAAAAGATCCCCGTGGTCGTCAACGCTGATGCCCACCACCAGGACCACGTGAAACGCAGCTTTGCTGAAGCCGCACAAATCCTTGAAAAATCCGGCTACCCGGCCCGGTGAACCTCAACTGAAATATCAAAGCCCCGGAAAAACAGATCCGGGGCTTTTTACTGTCCAAGACATACACATTGCCCCCGAGCTGAAAGTCAATATTTAATATTCTGACTTATCCGTCAGTGAAATAAGTTCATCTTTGGCCATAAAAAGATATTCCCGGCCCTTTTCCCGGTGAGCCCCTATGTGGTCGTAAAAGCCCAAGGCTGAATCGTTCCAGTCAAGACAGCTCCATTCCATACCGGAAAACCCCTCTTTAAGAATTTGTGCTGCGATAAATGCAAAGAATCTTTTTCCCAATCCCTTTTTCCGGAATTTTTCTCTGATATAAATATCCTCAAGATGCACTCGGCCTGCGGCTGAAAATGAACCGAATACCGGATAATACAAAGCATATCCTGCAAGTTCTTCTTCAACTTCGGCAATATAAAAAGATGCGATCTTGCGTTCAAAGAGCCAATATTCGAGTTCTTTTGGCGTGCCGGTCATATCCTGTGGTCTTTTTTCATAAAGTGCCATTTCATTGATGAGGGTAAAAATCAGCGGGATATCCTTTTTTTCGGCTTTACGGAATTTGATTTTTTGTTGGTTCATTTCTTCAAACTCTTTTTTATTTTTATATTGAAATAGTCAATATCAAGATGTATATTACAGGGAAAATCGTATAATTCAAGTTCAAAGGAGAAAAATGTTATGAGTCTGCCCGATTTGCCCGATTACGGTATTATTGATGCTCATATGCACCCCTATCTTTCCTGTCACCGGGATTTTCCTTTTGCGGTTCCTGTGACCTATGATGAATATTTTGCCGAACAGCGTCGTTCCGGCATCTCTCTTTCCTGCGGGGCTTTCAATATCCGCAACGACGGCAGCGACTTCAGTGTAATCCAAGAGTGCAACCGCCGGGTGCTTGAAGTCCACGCAGCTTACCCCGATGAATTTCTGCCCGGTGTCAATGTGCACCCCAATTTCCCTGAAGAATCCTGTGCAGAAGTTCAGAAATTTTACGATCTCGGATTCCGCTGGATCGGTGAAATCGCAGGCTATGTGATGAACTACACCAACTACTGTCAGGGAGGATTGCTTCAGGTTATGGAGCTGGCTCAGGATCTGGGAATGGTGTTGAGTGTGCATCCCTCCAATCTTGAGGATATTGAAAATATCCTGAAAAACTTTCCCCGGCTCAAACTTCTTGTGGCTCATCCGGCATATCCTTCCATTATTGAAAATTATCAGCTGGGCCAGAAATATCCCAATTTGCACTTTGACATTTCCGGCGGCGGACTTCCCCGGTGGGGGATGCTGAAAAAGGGAGTGGAAATGCTGGGCCCTGAAAGAATCCTCTTTGGCAGCGACTTCCCCGTTATCAGTTCCGGAATGTATGTGGCAGGCGTGCTGTTTGAACACCTCACCCCCGCTGAACGGAAAATGGTCTTCAGAGACAACTTCCTCCGCCTGACCGGTTACGACTTGTAAGGAATAAGGACACAGGAATTGGCAGGGAGTTCCACTTTCTGCCAAAGTGCTGTTTCCTCACTGAAATTCGCCGCAAATACCCATACGCCAGCCGGAGTTGAAATCCTGACTGCACGGAGCTGAGGAGAGCTTGCGATACGTTCAAGAGTGTATTGCAAGCTATCTTCAAGAGAAGCTCCGGCAACAACTGCGTAAGCTGTATCAGCAAGAATATCTCCCGGCATATAACGGTGCTTTTCATCGTTTTCAATGTGTCCGCAGATCTCATTGACATAAAGAGAGCTCATTTCAGGGAAGCCCTTTATCACGCTCAGAGATTCTGCGGGAGCATTGAGCTTAAAAGAATCAGCTCCGTATCCGATAATAAATGCAGCTTTCCCGTCGACACTGACTCTGGTACTCTTTGTATCAATAATGCCTTTCCCTGAAGATTTTTCCAACACGGCACTGCCGGAGCCCCAGTTGAATGTCCGTACATACTTATTATGAACATCATTGGGAATCCGCCAGCCGATGGTACTGAAGGACACAAGGGCGTGTTCCTTGATGCACTGCGTTTTTTCAAGGATCACCATCGTGCGTCCGTCAGGCAAAGCGGCACAGGCAGAATGTATCTTATAAACAGGATAGGGCTTTTCTCCTTCACCCCAGGGTTGATATTCCACCGCCTGAGCGACACCGGAGTTGACAAATCCTCCGGGGAAACTTTTGTGAAAGTTGAAAAGATTTTCAATGGTCATCCTGTGTCCGAGAAAATGTGAAAAACCGTTGCCGCTCCATTCTGCAATGGATGAATCATCAAAGGTCATCGCCAAAGCCGCAGGACCTTCTCCCCCTGAGCGAACCATTGAACGCAAGGTGTTTTCTGTCCGTATCATATCGGCACCGTGGTAATCATCGCTCCAGACAGCGGGAGCAGCTGCTTTTTTCTCAGACAGAGTCACTTCACCGTATCTGCGCCGGAAATCCGCCCCTGTCGAAAGAACGGCGATCGGGTCAGATTCAAGGCGGGTGTAGTAATAGCGGCTCTGGTGAGACATTTCTGCCAGACGTGTACCGAAGAAGGAGCCGTCTGAATTGAAACGCTGTTCTTCAGCAAGGAGTTCCAACATTCCCTTTTCCAAAGGGGCACAGTCGGTATCGCCGTAAAGGTCCTGCATCATAAGCAGTACAGGCAGCAGATACATCTGACAGTAGCAGTAACGGGCCCGGGTATCGCCGCCGATACGGATCATTCTGCCGTCAGGGGCGATGAAGTTTTTGACCACGGCCCAGAGGTTTTCCACATTGTGCTTCGCTTCAGCAGGGAACGGCCAGTTCCGGGCCTTGCAGAAAAAGTAGAGATAAGCTGCGTGTGAAAGGGTGACAACGCTGTACCCCACATTCATATAGCCGTGATGATCCAGAGAGTAATTGGGGGTGAAATTGAATCCCACATTCCAGGAGCGCAAAGGTTTGCCTTTGAAAAGTTCCTCTGAAGCTGCATCAAGAGGATGTGAAATGGCGTTCAGCAAAAGAGAGGTGCTTTTTTCCAGATATTCTTCACAGCGGGGCAGATCCGGGTAATCCATTGCAGTACGGAAAAGGAAACTGCCGTTCCACATACTGGACTCAGGTTTGTTTCTGCGGCTGCCGGCTTCCATTCCGGCAACTGTTTCAAAGTTATCCACCAGCCAGTCCGCTTCAAAAGCACGGAGTCTGCGGAAAGCTGCTTTTTCTTCATCAGAAAAGTATTTTTCCAAGGCAAGTTCGCCTGCGCCCATTCTTTCAAGGCCCAGCACAGAGATCCAGGCACCGCCCCACTGCCCTCCGCAGGAACACTTGGCATTGCCTGTTACGTGAGTACGCAAGTTATAACGGAAACACTGTAAGGCTGTTTCGAGAATTTCGTTTTTTTCAAGAGGAATATCAATGGGTGTTTCAGCAAGAACCGCCAAAGCCCCCGCCACATTGAAATTGCTTTGAATTGACCAGTGTGCCGCTTCGCCGGTACCGTAATAGGCTGTTCCGTCAACAAATCTGAGCTCTTTCTTAACAAAAGAGTAAAACGGCACCATCAAGTCAATGTAGTTTTTTTCAGAGATCATTTTATACGCCTTTTCCGCTGCTTCAAAGGATATCGTTTGTTTTTCTCTAATATAACATTGTTATGCAGAAGTACAAGCAGGCAAAAGTGATTTCTTGCAATCTTTTTTGATTCTCAATGCGAATTTACAATTACAAGATGCCCCCACTGCTTTACTGCTTTACTGCTTCACCGGTTTTATTCCGCAAATAATCAGATATCAGCACGCATTTTCAGGTCATTAGCTCTGCCCTCCCCAATCGGGGCAAAGAAAAAGGCCGGAAATTTTCCGGCCCTCAATTGCTTTTCAGAAACTGATCACAGCTTCTTTTCTTTCATATTTGAGTCAAACACGTAAAGATCTTTTCCATTGACTTTCAATACACTGGTCGAAAGTTCACCTTCTGTCAAAGCACCGGCACGGCCATCAGCATAGGCAACAACGGAGCTGCCCACATGGGGCGTAGCGAGCATAGTTCCATTGGCACTGCCGATAGCGGTACTACCGTTTGCGTTAGGCTGTTTTGCAAGGGGAGTAAAAGTCCAGTAAGGCGTATCCTGATCGTTGTTGTCAATAGAGAAAGAGTCGGCCAGAAGAATCATATCACTGGGATTTTTCATCTTTTCAAGAACGTAGGCCACAGAAACATTATTCGCATTGCGGGCACCGTCTTTGGCTACAAAACGGCCCACAGTGGATTTTTTGTTTTCATACCAGCCAGCATCGCTGTTGGTTCCGAAATCCACATCGATCATACCGGTAGCGTTGGTGCCGTCGTCGTTAAGATCTTTCTGATTGGCAGTATTGCAGACAAGAACTTTTTTGGAAACCATTTCTTTGGCATAATTGGGATAGTCAGTACCTCCGCATCCACCAAGAATCCAGGAATAGGGTTTTGCTACATTATTAGCAACGCTGATCTGATACGGAATCATACTGGTGTGGTCGTTGCCGTACATACGCAAAACGGTCATAATCTGTTTCTTGTTGTTGATACATTCAGTGGTACGGCCTCTTGCCTGAGCGTGGCCCAGAGCGGGCATAACAAGACCTGCCAGAATGGCGATAATGGCAATAACGACCAAAAGCTCAATAAGTGTAAAGTTCTTTTTCATTACGTTTCCTTTCAGTTAACGTGTAAGTTTCACAAGATGACCCGCTGTAAATATACGACAACATTATCAAAAAAGCAAGTCTGAAAAGTAAATATCAACAAATTTTTCTGAAATTATTTCTCATTGTCTGCGGGACTTTACAACGCACACAGCCAGAATGATCCACACAAGCAAAGCTGACACGGAAATGATAAGCATCGTTTTCCAGCCGAACCGGTATAATAATGTCAAAGCCAGAGCCGTCCACAAGCCGCCCCCCATTACAGGTTCGTGAAGCAGCTGCTTATAACCGAAAGCCTGAGTTGCACAGGTTTTTGACTCAGGATCAACAGCCCGCAAAAGCAGCAGTCCCGTAGCCGTAACTCCAGTTGCCTGTCCGAAGTCGGCAATGGCACATTCAAACCAGGATTCCCGGAAAAGTCTGGGGGCCACAACAAGAACCATAAAAACAGCAAACGCTGTTCCGCACAGGATAAGCAAAAGCAATCCCTGCCAGTTTTTCATCACCACCGAGATTTTGATAGTTGCCATAGCCGCCACGACCAGAAAATCCAACGCTGCACCGGCAATACGCTGCATCTGTCCGTGGTCAATAAGGGCATTGAAGCGGGCCTTTTCGGCAAATTTCTGCAGCAAAAGCCCCCCGATCATACAAAAAGGAAAGAGGGGAAAACCCTTAAAGATCCGCATCTGGCTTTCAGGGAAAAGGTAAATTTCTGCCGATTGCAATCCTTTTTGCATAGCGAATCCCGCAAGAATAGCAATGCCCACAAGAGAAATATGCCACGCAAGACTGTCAATGGAATCACAGTAGACCGTCTGCCAACCTGCGGTGGGCCGTTCTTTTGCTTCATAGATCCCCTGCTGCTGAGATTTATTCTGTTCCTCAAAGCTGCGGATATTTTTCACATACCCTTTTCTTCCGGCCCAGTTGACCAGCAGCACACCGACAGTCACACCGATAACCATTCCGGCAGTGGCGATCGTATACCCCAGAGCGATACCGTCTTCCCAGTTAAAGGCACGGAAACTCTCTGCCATACCGCTGACAGTTCCGTGACCTCCCTGAAAACCGATCTCAAGCAGATTTCCGAAGCCCTCGTTGACTCCGAAAAAAGGAATAAGCAAAAATCCCGCCAATGCAAAGCCGATAACATACTGCCCCCAGGCCATTATCTGACCGAAACACAACTGAGGGAAAGCGACTTGAAAAATCTTCTTTACCGGAGGGATCACCACACCGAGAAACAAAGTGGCAAAGACAACATTGATCATAAATCCCGGAATTTTCCCCACGGCACTGATACATTCAGCAGGAAGAAAATGAGGAAAACATTGAAACAGCACAAGACCGATGATCCCGCCTATTACGGAACTCGGCAAATAGCACCTTTGAAGCACCGGAATAAAAATTCTGGCGATTTTTCCTGCCACCAGCAGTGCGGAAAGCAGACAAAAAACAACAATTGCAGTCATCTCATTTTCCTTCCTTGAATTTTCTGCTGCAAATGCTTCTGACTGAAACATTGCCGCAAACCACAAACACCTTTTAAGGCATCAGCAATGAAAAAAATTTTTCATATCTTCATTATCTTATACAGACAGAGACTTTCCGTTTTCTGTCTGCAACAAAACGGGGACCGCCGCTTTCGCCACAGTCCCCCATTCAAATTCCTGATATAACACATCCGGCGTCATACCCGGATCAACTGAGCTCCCCAGGTGAGGCCTGCTCCAAAAGCCACCAGAAGCACGATATCACCTTTTGTAATACGCCCTTCTCTGAAGGCTTCGTCAAGACAGATAGAAACAGAAGCCGCTGAAGTGTTGCCGTATTTGTGGACATTGACAAAAAGCTGTTCTTCTTTAACGTCGATACGCTGGGCCACAGCTTCAATAATACGTTTATTGGCCTGATGAGGGATCACCAGTTTCACCTGACTGACATCAATCTGAGCTTCAGCAAGAACATTTTTACAGGCACTGGTCATAGCATTGACCGCCAGCTTAAAAGTCTCTTTGCCCTGCATACTGATATAGTGCAGTCCCTGCTCCACAGTTTCGTGAGAAGCAGGTTGACGGCTTCCGCCGGCAGGAAGTTTCAGGATGTCACTGTAAGAACCGTTGGTGTGAAGATCACTTGCCAGCTGTCCAGATTCATCATCGTCAGTACGGCCGAGAATAACAGCTCCGGCACCGTCACCGAAAAGCACACAGGTATTGCGATCTTTCCAGTTGGTAATGGCAGAAAGTTTCTCAGCTCCGCACAGCAGCACATAGCGATATTTCTTTCTGGCAAGCAGAGAATAGGCAAGTTCAAGAGAATATATCATACCGGAACAAGCGGCAGAAAGATCAAATCCAAAAGCATTTTCGGCACCGATGCTCTTTTGCACCAAAGCAGCCGTATTGGGGAAAACGTGGTCCGGAGTCGTAGTTGCAACAACGATGGCAGAAATTTCAGAAGCAGCGATCCCCGCCATTTCAAGGGCACGGGCAGCAGCAATAGATGCCATATCCCCGGAACTCATTTCAGGCGGCGCAATGTGACGCTCAACGATCCCGGTACGAACACGGATCCACTCGTCACTGGTATCGACCATATTCTGCAAATCAATATTGGTCAGTACCTTTTCCGGAATGTAAGACCCGGTTCCGACAACTTTGACACCCATACAAAGACCTTATTTCTCACTTTTTTTTCAATGCAACATCCCCGCTTTCTTTCACAATCGCGAGAATCTTGCCGTTCAAGTCAAATCTGACACACTCTGCTGCAACACGGATGGCGTTTTTGACAGCCAGAGGGTTTGAAGAACCGTGACCGATAATGCAAATACCGTTGATTCCAAGCAAGGGAGCTCCGCCGATCACATCAGAGGCACCGTAAGCCTTGAGCTCCTTGAAAGCATTTTGAGCGAGCAACGCCCAAATAAGACGGAAAACATTTTTCTTAAGGACCCGCTTGAGCCACACCATCGTGGAACGGGCCAATCCTTCAGCACTTTTGAGGAATACATTACCGACAAAACCGTCAGCAACAACCACATCGACTCCCCCCTCAAAAGCGGTATCAGCCTCAACATTTCCGATAAAATTGATCGGCAGCTTTTCAAGGAGTTTGAAGGTCTCTTTGGTCAAATCATTGCCCTTGACATCTTCGCCGCCCACACTGATCAAACCGATCCGGGGACGTTCAACATTAAAGAGATACTGGGCATAAACGTGGCCCATCAGGGCGTACTGAACAAGATTCAGAGGTTCGCTGTCGGGGGTGGCACCCGCATCGACAAGCAGAAATCTGCCGGTCTGAGAAGGCATACTTGCCGCCAATGCCGCCCGGTCGATTCCGGGAAGGTTGCGAACCAAAACTTTAGTTGCCGCCACAGTCGCTCCCGTATGACCGGGAGTGACCATAGCATCAACAGCTTTTTCTTTAAGCAGACGGGCGCAGGCAGTAATGGAACAATCTTTCTTTCCCCGCAAAGCAGTTGCGGAAAGTTCAGACATCTCACATACAGTAGGTGCGTGAACGATCTCTATCTGGGGATGACCGGCAAGGCCGTATTTATCGAGGTAAAATTTGATCTTTTCCTCGTGTCCCACTAAAACAAAGACACAATCGGGATTATCAGGAATGGCATCCACCAATCCCTCAATCACGACACCGGGAGCGAAATCGCCCCCCATTGCATCAACTGCGATTTTCATCTGCCGTCAGTAAAGAAATACCGGATTATTATGCTTCAGCAGCAGCGAGAACCTGTTTGCCGCCATACTGTCCGCAAGCGGTGCAGACACGATGGGGGGCCACAGGAGCATTGCAATTGGGGCAGAAAGTCGCCTGAACGCCTTTGTAACGGTTGGCGGCTTTGCGCTGACGACGCTGCATACGGGAAGTTTTCCTTTTCGGTACGGCCATTTTCAAAATCTCCTTATTTTAATTGTGATTTTTTCAGTTTTGCATAATGCTACCTACAAAATATACCACATAAAATGAAATTTTCAACTGGAAACTTTTTTTTTTACAATAAATTTTCTTAAAGTCTTGAAAAAAACCTGTTGAGGAGCTATATTTAGTGAAGTTAAACTGCTTATTCAATGTTAAATGGATAAGCCTCAAAAAGTTATTAAAAACGCCTGATTATTTCAGGAAAATAATTGCTAACTGTGGAATTGTGATTATGGTTGAAATTGTCTTTTTGGTGCTGGCTTTTTTTGCCTGCGGCTGTCTGCTCTGTCCTCCGGCTTATGTGCTTAAGTTTTTTGCGTTCTTACTACGCTGTACTTTTATAAGGTTGAGAGTGTACGGTGTAAAAAACCTTCCCAAATCAGGACCTGTTCTTCTGGTGTCCAATCATATTTCAATGATCGATATGGTCATCATCCAGGCCATTGCTCCCCGGCGGGTGCGTTTTATGGTTCGCACCAGTGTGGTCGACTTCCTGCCCACCCGGCTTATTTTCAAACTTCTGGGAGTTATCACTGTTCCCAGTGCCAAACACCCCAAAGCGATGCTCAAGTTTTTTGATGACATCCGCAACCGTCTGGCCAAAGGCGAGATGATTTGTATTTTCCCCGAAGGTGCCATTTCCGGCAATGGCAATATTATGCGTTTCCGTTCCGGTGTGGCCCATCTGCTGCCCGAAGGTGTTGAAAGTTCCGTGATTCCCATCCGTATCGGTATGCTCCGGGGCAGACTCTTTTCCATTCATCAGGGCAAACTGCGTTTCACACTTCCCTATGTCTGGCCGGTCGATATTTCCATTGCAGTGGGCACTCCTGTTGATCCCAATCTTTCACCTTTTATGCTGCGTCAGCGCATCTCTGAACTGGGTGCCGATGCTGAAATGGGTCCCCAGCCCGGCGAACTGCCCATCCATACCGCCTTTATCCGTCAGGCAAAGCGGCATCCTTTTAAAAAGATATTTCTGGACGAAAGAGGTGCTGTCAGCAACTTTGAAATGCTCATCCGCGCCATATTGATCTCACGCAAAGTCCGGGAACTCAACAAAGGCGGAGTCCACGTAGGCGTGCTGCTCCCCAACTCCACCGCTGCCACCTCCGTCACTCTGGGTGTATTGATGGCAGACCGTACTCCTGCTATGATCAACTACAGTCTGGGACAGGATGTGGCCCTTGACTCCTGCCACCGGGCAGGGATCAAAACGATCCTCACCAGCCGGCTTTTCCTTGAAAAGATCAAATGGGAAGCCACTCCTGAAATGATCTGTCTTGAAGATGTTGCTCCTTCCATTACAAAAGCAGACAAACGTAAAGCGATTTTCACCGCCCTCACCCGTTCCTGGACCTCTCTGGCACGCAAGGTTTCTCCTTTGAGCTGTTTCAACTTGCGTCATCAGGCTGTACTCCTCTTTTCCAGCGGCTCAACGGGCAAACCCAAAGCGGTTATGCTGACCCACCGCAATCTGAACTGCGACATCTACGCTTTTATCCGTGTTATTGCCTGGACTCCTAAAGACCGGATCGCAGGAAACCTGCCTCTTTTCCACGCCTACGGTTTTATGATCGGTGTGGCATTCCCCTCTGTGGGCAGTACTCTCGTAGGCTATGTGCTCAATCCTCTGGATTCTGCCGGTGTGGTCAAGATGGTGGCAAAAAACAAGATCACCATTCTGACTGCCACCCCCACCTTTTTGCAGAGCTATATGCGTAAGGCCGAACCCAAGGATTTCTCAAGTCTGCGTCTGATGATTACCGGTGCCGAAAAGCTCCGTCCCGAACTGGCCGCCCGCTACCGCGAAAACTTCGGACGGGATATTATCGAAGGTTACGGCTGTACCGAGCTTTCCCCCATTGTGACCATCAACTTGAACAACTCCATCTTTGATCTGGGAACCCGTGCCGACCGGCCCGGCAGTATCGGCTGCGGTCTGCCCAGTATCCACATCCGTATCGTGGATCAGGAAACCGGTGTCGAACTCGAACCCGGTATTCCCGGCCGTATGCAGGTCAAATCCGGTATCGTGATGAAGGGCTATCTCAACGATCCCGAACAGACCGCCCTGGTACTCCAGAACGGCTACTACGACACCGGCGACATCGCTTATATGGACGCCGACGGTTATGTCTACATTACCGGACGTGCCTCCCGCTTCAGCAAGATCGGCGGCGAAATGGTCCCCCACGAAGGCGTGGAAGAAGCCATTATGAGCATCCGGAAAAAAGAAAACCGGGAAATCGCCGTTATGGGCAAACCCGACCCCAAGAAAGGCGAAAAACTTGTGGTCTTTTATGCTGCTGACGATTTCAACCCGGTTGAAGTCATTGAAGAAATGCGGAAACTTCAGCTGCCCAATATCTGGATTCCCAAAGCGGATGACTTTATTGAAATTGACGAACTGCCTATTCTCGGCAGCGGCAAGCTCAACTTGCGCAGACTGAAAGAATTAATCAATGAGCTGAACTGATTTCACCAGTTCTCCGCCAGCAGTTCAAAGTATCCCTTTTCGTGCTGGCAAGCCGGACAGAGTTCCGGTGCGCTTTTGCCGTAGTGCAAATATCCGCAGTTGCGGCATCTCCACATCACCTCCCGCTCCCGTGTAAAAACGGTGCCGGAGGCGATGTTTTTTAAAAGGGCACGATAGCGTCTTTCGTGCTGGCGTTCTGAGACACAGATAAAATCAAAACAGCGTGCGATCTCGTTAAATCCCTCATCTCTGGCAGTTTCAGCAAAACTGGGATAAAGATTGTTCCATTCGTCATATTCTCCGGCGGCGGCGGCAGCGAGATTTTCTGCGGTATTGCCGATGACACCGGCAGGAAATGCGGCCCGGATTTCCACTTCGCCGCCGGTGAGAAATTTGAAAAAGCGTTCAGCGTGTTCTTTTTCCTGATCTGCTGTTTCGCTGAAAATATCAGCGATCTGCATATACCCTTCTTTCCGTGCTTTTGAAGCAAAAAAAGTGTAGCGGTTCCGGGCCTGAGATTCTCCGGCAAAAGACCGGAGCAAATTGGTTTCTGTGAAACTTCCTGCAATGTTTTTCATAAAACGACTCCTCTCCTCTTTTGTAAGTGGCCGGGCAGAAAACGGTTCTCCCCCTCACTCAATCAAAGTATAATGAATTTGCGCAAAGTCAAATTTTTTTCGTCGTTTTTCTTTAGGAGCAAAGTTCTCAATATCCCCCCAATATTGTATTTTTACATTTTCAAATGTATATTATATCTGAGAAAAAATACAACAACAGGGACAGCATATTATGGAACTTGAAATCTGGAAAAAACTTTACGACTGTGCCAAATCCGTACAGTGTGAAAGAAAAATATCCCCCCTGATGGAAGTCGGCAGTGTGGGAGCTGCCATTATGACCGATCAGGGCAATATTTATACCGGTATCTGCATTGACACAGCCTGCGGTATGGGAATGTGTGCCGAACGCAATGCCATTGCCAATATGTTGACCAATGGGGAAAGCATCATCACCAAAGTTGCCGCCGTTATGCCGGACGGTTCTTCCGGGACACCTTGCGGAGTCTGCCGGGAATTTATGATGCAGCTGGGGGATTCAGGAAAAGAGATTGAAATACTCCTTTCTCTGGAACCTCTCAAAACGGTCAAACTCGGGGTCCAAATGCCCGACTGGTGGGGCGAAAAATATCAATAAAATACTTTTTTTCTTTACAAAGCGTATGAACAACAAAGAACTTTTCACCCATAAATCCGATGATTATGCCAATTTCCGTCCCTCATACCCTTTGACTGCTATTGCGTGGCTCAGGGAAAAAATCTCAGGCGAACAGGTCGTTGATATCGGTGCGGGAACAGGAATTTTTACTCAACTTCTGCGGCACAAATTCCAACAGATTTCAGCAGTCGAACCCAATGGGGATATGAGGAAAAAATTTATGCAGCTCCTGCCGGACATTCCCTGTTCAGCAGCATCGGGAGAAGCAACTTTATATCCTGAAAATTCTGTTGATCTGATTACAGTTGCCCAGGCATTCCATTGGCTTGATGAAGAAAAATTCAAAGCAGAAGCAATGCGTATTCTGCGTCCCGGCGGCAAAGTTGCTATCGTCTGGAACACAAGTGTTCCGGATGATTTCGTGTCTGCCCGCAATGCAGTCTGTCAGAAATACTGCCCCCGCTTTCGCTCAGGACACGCCGGAAAACGTACCCCTGCTGAGGGAGATGCCTTTTTGCGGAACAGTTATTTCCGCGAAGTTGAAGTAGTTTCTTTTGCCAATCCTTTTATTATGGATCTTGAAACTTTTGAAGGAAATATCCGTTCCCGTTCCTACGCACTCACACCGCAGGATGAACAATATGAGGATTTTACGGCAGAACTCCGCACAGTTTTTGAGCAGTATTCACAAAAGGGTTTTGTTACCGAACCTCAGGAAACTCAAATCTACCTCGGAAGTTTCTGAACGGAAAATTCCTCATTCCTTTTCTGCCGGGTAAACAGCAAAGACTACGATCCCCCCCTCCCCTTCAAGAGTCAGGGAAAAAGTGTCCCCCAGAGCCCGGTTGAGTGAAGCGGTCCACCATTTGGACAGTTCAAGATGATCCAGCGGATATTCCAAGTTCCGGCTGTCAAGAAAAATTTTCCCGCTCCCCGGGTTGAAAAGCGATACAGCCTGCCCGGGGAAAGATGAAAATGTGCCGGATTCCAACACAGGAAAGAAAACCCCTGTATCAGTACAAATCCTGATCTCAGGATGCACAAGAGCAAAATCTGTCAGTAAAGAGATATTGGCAATGGTATGATCTTCCCTTTTCCCGGCAGCACCGAGAATGGTGATCCTATCCCCGGGAGCCAGCAGAGAACAGGTAAAACGAAAGGCCTTTTGCAAATCGTTGGTGTCCTGCTCCCGGATGTGAATGAGCTTTTCTTTGAGCAATTCCCGGTATGCCGGTTCAAGGCTGTCCATATCTCCCACCACATAGTCGATAGTAATATTCCGTTTGGCAAGGTCAGCCGCAGCACTGTCGCAAGCCACAAGGACATCCGCAGAATCCAACACCTGCAAGGGAACCGGATGTACCGGAAAATCTCCGGCAGCCATAATCACAAAGTTTTTCATTCATTGCTCCCTGCACTTTTGTGCCATTGCCAGGCGAAAACAAGCCCGCAGATAAAGAAAATCACCCACATCAGCAATGTGGCAATGGAATTTCCGGAACTCAGATAGACCTTGTACCACAGAAAAATACTTATTCCGTTGACCAGAGTCCAACAGAGCCACTGTTCAAAACGTCTCATAACAGTCAGGATCATAGCGGCACAGCTCAAAACCGTAGTGGCACTGTCGAGATAGGGGGACTGTCCCTTGAAATGTTCCAATATCACCGCCAGCAGCACCCACGCCGCCAGGGTCAGAACAATGAAAATAAGTCTGCCGGAAAAAGAGAGTTTCATCTTTTTGACTTCACCTTTTTGGGCATCATAATTCCGCTGCCAGAACCAGATCCCGGCGAACTGCATCGGCAGATAATAGGCCCAATTCAAGATCATATCTCCGTAAATACGGTTCTGCATAGCAATAAAACCGTACAGAAATGTGTTGACGATACCAAAAAAATAACAGCTGCGTTTGCCTTTTCCTGCCAGAAGGGTATACATAATCCCGGTTGACGCACTGGTGATCCCCAAAAGAGAATCTCCCCCCGTCACAATGGTAAGGATGACGACACTCAACAATGCAAAAGCCATAAAACAGAGTTCCGCAATATGCCAATTGCGCAGTTCACTGCATAAATATTCCTGCCAGGTCGATTTGATAACAATATTTTCCATAGCCAACTCCCAGAGATGTTCCGAAATCATAATGTACACCGCGACAGCATAAAAAACAAGACCGTCTCCTGTAAAAAAAGCATTTTAGCCCGTTGAGAACAAAGAGAATTCCAGCAAAATACAACTTTTTGCCTGCCGGATAAAGAAAAGCCCTTGCATAAATCAGCAATTAGAAATAAATTATACAAAATACATACCGGTTATTAAATAACTTTAAGGAAATTTTTTATGAGAATCGCAAAATTTGAAGAAATCATAACCCCGCCCGTCGGCACCTCCATTGCCGGATATGGCCCTTATGATGAAACATACCGCAAAGTCGGTGAACTGATGCTCAGTCTGCTGGCCCTTGATGACGGAAAAAACAAAGCCCTTATTCTGGGATATGACCTGATCGGTATGGATGAAGCTCTTATTGACCGGATACGCAGTGCAGCGGCAGCGGTAATGGGGATCCCTGAAGATTATGTGATTTTAAGCTGTTCCCACACCCACGAAGGTCCCCATACCCGTACCCTGGCAGAACATCCGGAGGTCTTTAACGCTCCTTACGTTGAAGAGCTCGTTGAGAAAACCTGCAATGCCGCTGCAAAACTCAAAGAGAATTTCATTGAAGTTGATACCTATTTCTACTCTATGAAAATAGATGCCAACGTCAACCGCCGCTTTGTAAAACGGGATAACAGAGGACTTTTCTTTCCCCATTGCCGGGATATGGAAGCTCTTGCTGATGAATTTTGCGATCAGGAACTCGGCTTGCTGCTCTTTTTTAAGAAAAACACAAGCATCCCTGTGGAAGTCCTGGCAAATTACGCCGCCCATCCCCTTGCCGCTCACGCTCAGGGCTTGGGTGCCCATACACTTTCCCCGGATTATCCCGGATATCTGCGGCAGTATGTCAAATATGAATCTGGTGCCGACTGTATCTTTCTGACCGGAGCCGCAGGGGATATGTTCCCCAAAGAATCCGAAATGGGACAGGCGGCAGCTGAAAAAACAGCCCGGCAGCTTTGTTCCGGTATTATGCTGGCTCTCTGCGATGCCCGCCGTCAGCCTGAACGTTTCAAGATCACTGATCCTGAAATCAAGGCTCTCCGCACCCGCTTTGAAGTCAAACGCAGAATGGACAATCCCCGGAAATTCGGGGGGCTTCAGCCTTACTACCGGGGAAAAGATGTGTTCTCTCTGCCCTTGCAGTTCCTCTCTGTGGGGGATATCGCCTTTGTCGGAGTTCCCGGTGAAGTTCTGGCCGAGTTGGGGCAGGAGATCAAATGGCACTCACCTTTCCGTAAAACCTTTATTCTTTACGATTCGACCGCCTACTTTGATTACATCTGCCACGGCAATGCCTTCATTTCAGGCGGCTATGAAGCCTGGAGCCAGCTGTGCGACTCAAGAGGCGGTCTGCAAATGGTCAACGCCGCAGTGGACGGCTTGTATGCCCTCAAAGGGATCGAAACGATCCCGTCACTGCCTACTGCCGATTTCTGATACAGGGATTTGCTGAAAAAACAATCAGGGCTGCTGCAAGACGACAATGTTTTGCAGCAGCCCTGTTACTTTTTGAGGGGAATCCTCAGCTCAGTTTGAGTAAGACACAGTCATAAGTCCGCAATTCCATATCAACGATATTTTCCCTCCGGGGAGCAAGAGCCCATTCCCCTGCGGGAGTCAGATATTCAATTTTTGAATACTTCAACGATCCTTTGAGTTCAATATTTTCCAACTCATCAAAGTTCAAGTTGAAAACAGCAAGCAATGTGGAACCGTCCTCAAGTTTGAACTGTCTGGTAAAAACATTCTGATCGCACTCGACATAAAGGGGTATTTCACTTTGAGTGAGTTCTTCAAGGAGTCTGATAAGCTGCATACGGCTGCGGGGGTAAGGCCGGGTCGCATCAGCGATCGTCTGGGTCGAAACGGCAACTCTCCCTCCGAATGCATTATCAAAAACAGTACATCCGCTTGCCACGGCCTGAGGATTCTGGTCTTTGTGATAACGCAAACGGTAAATGGTTGAAAGAACTTTCGTTTTGTCAGATGCAGGTTTCAACACATCAGTTTCTTCCCCCGTGGCTCCGAAAGGGATTCCCTTGAGACCGTCACACCACCATTCGGTATTGGCCCAGAAGATTCTCCGTTCCGTTTCAAGCCCGATATATTCGCCGTATCCTTTTTTCACAAGTTCAACTGCGGCGGCACGGTCGAGCAGAACTTTTCCGGAAAGGATCTTTTTGATTTCCGCATCATTAAAATATTTGAGAATATCTTTGTTGACCAGCCGGACACCGTCAAATGCAAGGTCAGCATAGCAGGCAGGAATCCCGTAATGCCCCAAGAGACGGAACTGCCAGTCGTTGCTGTAATAGATCTCCATCGGATTCAGTGGATGCCACAATTTCCACATCCCTTCAAGGGAAGGCAGCGGCACGGTAAATCCCATAGGTTCAGCCTTTTCCATAATCTTACGCAAGGCAGGATAAAATTTCTTGTGCTTTGCCATAATGGCATCATATTTCCGTGCCGTCCAGGGATCGGGGACTCCCAGATTGGTCAGCCAGAGCTTGGCCCCGGCTTCTTTGTTGAGTCCGGCCAGCACCAGTTTGGCGTGCATAGATTTAGCGGATTTGCTGTAACGGTTATGAGGACAGGTATCGGCTTCGTCGATAAATTCTTCGATCCCGGGCATCATCTGACGCAAAGCAGCAGCTTTGTAGGCATTGTAGGGAAAGCCTTTCGCATCACCTTCCGTATAATTGGCATTGCAGAAGCGGATAAAGGGTTTTGTATTTCCCGCCAGAGCCAGAGCGATATCCTTTTCGATGAGAAATTCATATCCCGGAGTGCAGCAGCCGCAGCGGATAGAGGGATCCACAGAATCAATAGCACTGCGGATGATCCCGGCACATTCGAGCATCACCTGTTTGCGTATGGCTTCAAAACGTTTCACAACCCAGTTATCGGGAGAACCTTCTTTGAGAGCCTGCCGTAATTCATCTGCGGTAAGGGGGTTTTCAAGTCCTTCGTTGAATCTTGCCATATGATTGGGACAGAAACATTCGATCCCCTTGCCGTTGATCTGCCGGAAATCATCATCTATCAGCAGCGAATGGGGGTGTTCTCCGGCAATGGTTCTGACCATTTCATACAGATATTTCCGGTAATTTTCATCGAGCAGACACATACGCCCATTGGGGGAATTGTTGATATTGACCGCTTTCTGCCAATTTTCAGTACATTCACAATCCACCCGGTGTCCGAGAACGGTCTGAAACAAGACCCCCACTTTAATGGGAGTTCCTTTCAGACCTTCCATCATTTCGTGCATTGCTTTGCGGTGTATTTCCACCTTTTCACCCTGAGGACCGCCCTGAGGATGAAGCGTCATACACAATGTGGGTTCATCAATGCCGCACTCCTCATACATTCTTTTTGCTTCAGCTATCATATGTTCCACATTATCAGGAAACACGGGAACAATATTGACAAAACGCATTTTTTTATCTCTCTTTTTTTATTTTCTTCTTCGCATCACATCCGGATATAAAAATCACAGATCGCTTTTGTTTTTCTCAGCGGAAAACCCCTCTGCCGAACCGCTCAGGATTGCCGAATGGGCCGAATGTAGGACTCCAGCAGCTGTATTCATTGGGGAGCACAGTCCGCCGGGTACGGCAGAAATTCATTCCCCAGATCTCTCCTCTCAACTCTTTACGGGCAGACAAAACACTCAAGGGAATCTTGACCTCGGCACTCCAGAAATCTTTGCCCCGGAAAGTTTTCACCTCTGCCTGACCTGCAAGTTCCTGAGATTTTTTTCCGGTATACTTGAAAAAACGGTAGTTGGCGATTGCATTGAACACCAGTTGAAAATGCCCTTTTTCGCCCCTGGGAGCAAGAAAGATATCAATACTGTTTTCATCCCACACCTTGGCCTTGGGTCCCCGGGCGGAGTCTTTGACTTTACTCATCAGGGGTTCCTCACACCGTACAGCAATATAAAGGAAATCTTTGGTGAAGGCAAGTTTCACATCAGCCCCGCAGGTGAATTTTTCTGAATCCTCCATCCGGTGTTCGATGCGGCAGACCGGCAATCCTTTCCAGAAATTGTCGTCCACTTTTCCGTCCAGCTGCGGATGATCTTTTTTGTAGGCCAAAGCAGCAGACTTCCGTGCCTTTGAAGCCATCAGATAGGCAAAAACCTTGCGGTCAAAGGGGACTCTTGCATCCTTTTCATCCCCCTCCACCCGCTGAGGCAGAGTGTTGGAAGGCAGTTGAGAAAGTTTTTTAATCTTCAGCAGCCGCTGCACTGCCAGTTTGTCTGCGGCGGCGGCCATTTTCGGATCACCTTTCCGGGCGGTTGCGGCAGTGGCAAGTTTGTAAAGATTGATCGTATCCTGACAATACTCCAAATTGAGGATCGCCACATCCAGACGGGCTTTCTGTCCTCTGTCGGCGGTTTTCCGGGCAGCGGCACGGAGTTGCGGGAGCCATTTTTCTGCAAGTCCCGGGTAAACTTTTTTGAAAATCCCATCCCAGCGGGAAATATATCCCATTCCCCGATTTTCTTCCAATTTGCCGTGAGCCATCTTGTAAAGACGTTTTTCGATGTCGGCGAAATAGGCTTTCATCACAGGAGCAGCAGCAGCCCCATAACAGTCGCGCAAGGTATCATTGTAGAATTTCTCTTTATTTTCCGGCATACGCCACGCCATTTTCAAATAAAAGTAGTTGTTGAGAGCAGAAGCTCCGAAACTGGTGGGCATATTCATAGAAAAACCGGTCACATCGGCTTTGTAAAGATTCTCAAAAAGATTCCAGATATTGTAGAACTGACAGCAGGGCAGTTCCAGATTTCCCATACCTTCAGGGAAAGTGTAAAAATAGAGTTTTTTCAAAACCTTACGCCAGGCTTTCAGATTGGCAAGATGTTTTTCTCTCACATCCTTGCGGTAATAGCTCACCCCCACATCGTTGAGCACTTCTTCAATGGTAATGGAGGGATCGACTTTGACTTTGCTGACCCCTTCGGCATAAAAACTGTATGCATAAAGCCCGAACTTCTGATCGGGAAGAACTTTTTTGACTCTTTTGGCAACTTCGTTGGCGTAAGTCATCATCAAAGTGGTGACAATACGGCTGCCGTCGGGGCGAAGTCCGTCATCAAAAGCAGAACACTTGGAACACTCGCAAAGCACACTGCCGTCATTGGGAGACAGACTCAGCATAATGGGAGATTTGAACTGTTTACGGTATGCGATCAGATTTTTTGCCAGCTGGTCAAGAGCTTCCTTGTTGGTGGTGCAAAGGTGAAGACCGTGGCCCAAGGGATCCAAGCCCAAACGGCGGCCGCCGACCTGTGCAAACCATTCAGGATGTTTGTCAAAGTAATCTTTTCCTTTCAGGTGGTGAAGCCAGCTGTGACTGGCAGCCCAGGAGTCAGCATTGCCGTGGCGGTTACGGCGTAAAAAGAGAAATCCCTCACGGATATTCTGCGGAGTCACGCCCACAGCCACATAGCTCATACGCCTTTTATCCATAGCGGGCTTATCTTTATAATCCAGATCCGGTACGCTCCATTCTTTTCTTTTGGGGACATATTCCCCCAGTTCTCCCGGCATAAACCAGCGGATACCCAGTTGTTTTTCAAGAAAATCACAGACGCCGTACCAGGTTCCGGTTCTTGCTCCTGAGGCCCAGTGAGCGTTTTCCACGTTGCCCTGCGTATCGTTTCCTGAAATATGGATATCCCGCCCCGCAGTTTTGACAATAAAGGCTTCAGGGGCAGTTACTTTATCAAATCCCACCACAAATGCGGGGCGGTTCTTTCTCTGAGCATTTTTGACCAGAGGCAGTTTCACGCCGACGGCTTTATGGATGTAATGCTGCAAATCCTGTGCCGCTCTGAGGGGGACTCCTGTACTTGTATTGTACACGATCACATAATCTGACTTGCCGTTTTTGACAATGATCCTTTCAGCAGCTTCTGCGGCACAAACCAGAACTGCAAGGACGGTTAAAAGAAAATTTTTCATTTCTGAACTCCTTTATTTTCAGGGAAAACGGATTTGATCGTAGTAAAATGTGTTTTTATCATACTGGGGAGTATTGGTGTAGGGAATATCGCCGCATTGTCCGTAGTAGTCGGCTGTATTCAGCTTGTTGTTGGACACATGCATATCAACAAAGGCAACATTGGAGCTTTTATTGTGCTTGAAGGCAAAATCCGGACGGGAATCAAGAGCGACACCGCCGCCGTTGGCATTGTTGAGATTGGTACAGGATTTTGTAATATTGTCATAACCGATTTCCCCCAGCATCAAGCGGCTTGACCCTCGCCGTACATGGGAGAGTTTTTCTCTGAATCTGTCGTATGCCGCACGATCACCGGCTAAAAATTCATTAAAAGAGTAACCGAAATTGGGTTCTTTTGTCCACTTGTTCTGCTCTTCGTTCCATTCACCGCCGATCATAGGGGAGTTGTTGGCATACCTTCCGCTTTCGGGGCAGACGGTGATGGTGGGCGTGTTGTTCCTGCCGTCATAGGTTCCGCCGATGTAGTTATACATATTCCCGTAGCCTTTGGTATTTCTGTGATGGTACACATAGATGTAGTTGGAAGTTCCGCGTCCTCTGGGAAGCCACTGCTGATTGCTGTCAGCATATTGCGTCGCAGAAAAAGCCAGCTGCCGCATACGGTTCTGGCAATCGGTATTCCTGGCTCTGGCCCGGGCCTGCTGTAAGGCAGGCAGCAGCATTGCAGCCAGAATGGCGATAATAGCGATAACGACAAGGAGTTCTATCAGGGTGAATTCTCTTTGTTTTTCAGGAAAAAACTTTTTCATAAGCACACCTTTTTTTTAATATTTTCTTACTGACACATTCTTTATTTCAGCAGTGACTGCACATCCACTTCACTGTGTGTTTTCAAAGATTCGTTAATAGCGGCTCCTGTAATGACTGCCTGGATCCCCTCTTCCAGAGCGGGGAGGTTCTCAGGAGGATTGTCAGAAAAGAGATCGTCAAAGATCCGCTTGTCACCGCCGCCGTGAGCCCCCGGTTCAGCAATAACAGGAACCTCCTCCGGAGCCCCGTGTCCGTAGCGGCACAAGATTATATTGCTTGCATAAGCAGTATTGGCTTTATGCACATCATCACTTGCACTCTTTTCATTACCGGCGTAGCGGGCACGGCGGAATTCAAGGCGACCCTTTTCTCCGTCGATGATAATATCTTCGCCCTCATAGTTGGCCTGAGCGGTCAGCATATAAGAACAACAAGCTCCATTGGAATATTTGATACCAACACTCAAAAAGTCTTCGATGTTGATTTCCGGACGGAAAATACACAAGTCAGGCGTATAGCCTCCTTCTTCCCGGAATTTGAAAAACATCTGGTATTCGTGGCTTTGAGGATTTTTTTCGTAAGCCACACGATAGGGACATACCTGAGAACACGTGTGACATCTTTCCCCGTGGAAAGGAGAATTCTTGCTGCCGTAAGCAAGGAGAGCTCCCGTCGCCTGCAGAGAAACAGCGTGAGCTCCCAGGATCCAGTTGATCTTGTCAAAGTGGTGTGATGCTTTGTGGATCTGCAAACCGCCGGAACTTTCTTTGCAGCTGTTCCAGCGGCGGAAATAACTGGTCCCGTGGTCACGGTCAAGCATTTCAGAATAACGCACAGAAATAACTTTGCCGATTGCCCCCTCCTGTACCAGTTCGTGAAGTTTACGGGCATCGGGAGCGTAACGGGCATTGTGACTGACGTGAGCAAAGACTTCAGGATTGCGTTTTCCTGCTTCAAGAAGATCTTTACACTGCTGAGCAGTCGTGCAAACAGGTTTTTCACTGACAACAGCGATCTTTCTGTCAAGAAGTTTGACTATGAACTGACTGTGAAATTGATCCACTGTGGTCACGATCCCCAGATCAGGTTTCACTGTATTGCACATTTCATCAAAGTCAGTGAACATCGGATAATTGGTCTGCAGCTGATCGTTAAAACCTTTCATCACCCCCTTGTCAATATCAAAGATCCCCACGATTTCAAAGCGATCTCTGCAATATTGATTCAAATAAGGCATAAATGCATACACAGCTCTCATTCCGGAACCGACCATAACGACTCTTTTTTTCATACTTTCACTTCCCGTTGGATAAATTATATCTAAAAATATTAGTTGAACTACGCATAACAACCTCGTGAGGATAATAGATCAAAGGTATTTCCTCCCCCCATCCTTTTTGAAGCAGATCAACAGCGGCAACTCCCATACCGGCCAAATCAAAGTCCACCGTTGACAGAGCCGGATTGAGTAAATGCCCCGCCGAACATCCCGAAAATCCCATTACAGCGATCGCTTCGGGAATAGCGATATGCCGCGAATGCAAAACTGTATAGGCGGAAATAGCAAAACTGTCGGCATAACAGTATATGGCATCCGGTTTTTCCGGCAGAGCCAGCAGTTTTTCCATCGCCTCTTCCACATTGAGAAAATCGGGAGCAAACTGGATCAATTCCCGGGGAGATTCAAAATCTTCAGGTTCCACTCCCATTCTGGCTTTCACCGTCTCATAATTTTTTGAAAGCAAAAAAGCGATCCGTCTGCATCCCCGCCTTTTCAAGTGGGTAAGGCCGTCAAGCCACGCCTGATGCTTATCCGTGAGAATAGCGGCAAATTGACCGATCATCGGATCGGAAAGAGGCACCCCCACCAATACAACGGGCAACCCGGACTCTTTCAACTTTGTGCACAAACACTTTTTTCTGATACTGTCCCCCAGAATGATGCCTTTCCACCGGCCGTCGAGGGCTATATGAGAAAGCTCATTGAAAGTAACTGCCTCACAGATGATACCAAGCTCCTTGCACCGTTTGAGGACACCGGGCAGCAGATTGGGCGAAGATTCGTGAAAAGCGGCATTTTCCAAAGAATCAGAAACATAGAGGATCGTTGGATGAGAATTATTTTCTCCTGTAACGAAAGTTCCTTCCCGGGGGATCCGCCGGATCAGCTTTTCTTTTTCCAGCTGTTTCAAAGCAGAACGTAAAGTTCCCCGGGAAATATTCATTTTCCGGGCAAGCTCGATTTCTATGGGGAGTTTTTCCCCGGCCTTGAGTTCTCCGGCGAGGATCAAATTACGCAAATGATTGTATATTTCTTTATTAAGCATCAAAAAAGGTTCTTTCACTTTCCTTTGATCGTCTCAAGCAAAGGTTTTTCTGAATGGTAAAGCAATGTTTTTTCATCCGCGGTCAGGGGACGGCCCCAAACAGCAAAGTCATCAATGGCTCCGTTAAGATAGTAGCCGCCGCTGGAACCAGCAGAAAAGTTTTCCGGTTTTCCGCCGAATACATAGGGCACGCTTTTGGAAAAAAGCCGGCCGTTATCAACGCTGACATCAAAGTGAAGTTTACCCTTCTCATATTTCCAGTTAAAAACAAGAAAATGCCATTCCCCAGGAGCAATTTTTTCAAGCTCCTTGAATTTGAAATCCAGTACACCGTAGCTTGAACGGTCTCTGCCCCAGAAACGTTCGTGGATCCCTCCGCGCCACAGCACGGCAGAATGGGTGGCCTGCTCCACGATACGGTTGTTGCGTTTTTCTTTGCGGTGAAGCCCGAAAAAGGCAGTTTCTCCTTCAAGGAAATTGACCTTTTTCATCCACGGAGCTTTGAACCAAAGGGTTATTGCTCCCTGACGTTCATTGTAAAATTTACCGGGATCGATCCAAATCTTGTCCACCCCCCGTTTAACTCCGGGAGCGTGATAGGTATTAGCAAAGATGCAGTTTTTATCGAGCATCACCTGATTAAGACAAGCACCTTTCAGGGCGGTAATACGGATGGTATGGCTGTCCTCAAGAGCAGTAAGAGTGACTTCAGCTTCTTTTATTGCTTTTCCCGCCTCAAACACCGCAGTTTCGGCATCATCAAGCAAGACCTTTATCTTACCGGAACCGGAATATAAAAAAGAAAGGGTGTGTCTGCTGCCTTTCCGCAGTCCCGTCAGAGGCAGAGCGGCACAGCCATTGGCAGGCAGCGTCAATTTGTTGGATTTACCGGTAAGAGCTGCCCCACCGGTCAGGATCACATCGGCAGGATCAAAAAAATTCACAGTGCGTCTCTCTATAAGAAATGCTTTGCCGAATTTCCCCGGTACTTTGCGGACAGAGCCTGAAACCTTTACGCCAGCAGGGAGGGGGGCATCTGCCGACAGACAGAGTTTCACTTCTTTTTCTAAAGAAGCACTCCATACAGACACGGGAACCAAAAAAAGAGCAAACACTTTAAATTTCATCACATCCTCCTGAAAAAAAAGAATTAAAACAACTTTTTCATCTTCTCTGTCCGAATACGCTGCAAGTAACATATAGTATACCGAAGGCTTTGTCAACTGTATACCGAAAAAAAATTGAAAAATTTTTTATCACGCTTTATTTTCCCTGTCTCTTTTATCTGCGGAGCAATCTTTGCGGCTCCTGAAAAACTCTTTTTATCCGTGAAAAATTCTTCAATTCCAGGCACACAAAAAAAACAGACGGCTGTTCTTTCTGTTTTCAGAAAAACGACCGTCTGTTTTCAAACAGCAGCGTTAAGGTTTTGCAGGGAGGCGGGGAGGACGCCCAGCCCCTTTGCGGGGCGGAAAATGGTGATGTGCCGGAGCGGCAACAGGCAGCTCCCCTGAAAGGATCGCTTCCGCCCGGGCATCAATGATCTCTGCAGAACGGGCTTTGCGTTTATTGAGTTCCTGCTCCATAAGGGCGACCCGGCGTTTAGTTGCGGCGATCATTCCGGCCAGACTGCTGAGCCGTTTGTCAAAACGTTCTTTTTCCATCTTGACAACCTCGGCTTTGAGCTTTTCCCTCTCTGCTTTATCGGTACTTTTGCGGTATTTATCAACCAAAGCAATCATCTTATTACGCCAGGCATTTTCCTGCTGTTCATATTTGTCGGCAAGTTCACGCATTTTCTGTGTAAACGCCTCAGGATTGTTCCGCTGAAGCTCCTGCATTTTCCTGCGTTCCGGCTCACTGAGTTGAGAAAAGACCCGCCACACAAGGGCATTTCGTCTCATTCCCCGCACTTTCATATTCCCCTGGTGAGGAGGCGGAGGCAATTTTTCGGCACACAAAGGAGTCAGAGCAGCCATAATTCCGGCACTCAATACGGCAATTGTTACTATCTTTGCGTTATTCATATTCAAATTTCCTATTCTTTTCTTTTCCGGAAAATCCCGACTCCTCTTCTTTTCAGAAAATTCCGAAATTTTCTCTCTTAATATTGACCGAGGTCAGTATTATATGCCAATTCAAAACTGATATTATATGAACTCTGATCCAAGCGGGAAAAATCCCCCATCGCCAGCAATTCAGACCGTTCTCCAGTTCCTTTGGAATCAAGCTGCATAAAAAACCCGGCTGCGGTACTCATACAGAGAACAGCTGCAACGCAGCTCCACCAGACCAGACGGCGGCGGAACTTTGCCTGCCGGGGACGGCGGGCAGCGTAAGCAAGGATCCTGGCATCAAGAAACTCAGGAACCTCCCTTTGACTCAAACGGACATCTGATAAAATCTTCTTCATAATTTACTCCTCCTCTCAAATCACCTTGCCGGCAATTATTTTTTTCAAATTACGCACTGCGTAACGCATTCTTCCCAGAACAGTATTGATGGAACAGGCCTGTATTTCAGAAATTTCCTGGAATGAAAGAGACTGCTGCCGCAGCAAAAAAACTTCCCTCTGATCTTCAGGAAGTCCGGCAAGAGCTTCTTTGATGACCCGTTCCGAATCGGATTCCTCCAGCTGCCGGTCAGGACCGTTTGACCAATCAGGCACTTCCGGCAGATCATCCGCCGGAGAAGGTACAGCAGGATTCCTTTTTCTTTTACGCATAGAATCTATAAAAGTATTTCTTGCGACCCGAAAGAGCCAGGCACTGAATTTTCCCTCATCCCGGTACGAGCCCAATTTGTCTATGACCTTGATCCACGTTTCTTCAAAAATCTCGTCGATTTCAGTTTCATTGCCGGAAAGCAAATTGTACAAATAGCCATAAAGACGCTTGCGGTAACGGTTGTACAGGGTTTCAAAAGCCCTTCCGTCACCAGCCATATACGCTTGTATCAGCATCTTGTCATCCGGTTCATTCATTTATTTATTGTTCTCCGGACAATTAACGCAGAATTTAGAAAAAAATTGTACCTTGTTCCGGTAATTTTTACATTTTTTTCAACAGGGCCCATACGGGACGATCGTTGGGGAGCAAATCAGGCGGCATTTCCTCTTGAATGTGCTGCCACCTGAATTCCTGTCCTTCCCGGGGAACTATGTCTGCTCCGGGGACGGGGAAAAATTCAATAAAGTGCAGTTCCACTTTTTCAGTGGTCACAACAATAAGTTCTCTGCCGCAGCGGCCCGGCAGATCGAGTTCTTCAAGAAGTTCTCTTTCAAGAGCCTCAGCGGGCGTTTCCCCGGGTTCGATCTTGCCTCCGGGGAACTCCCACCCCGCCGGGGGCTTGTCCGGCGGACGGGAACAGAGCAAAACCTGCCCCTCTGCATTTATAATGACTCCGGCAGAAACTTTGATCATTTCAATACTCCTGTCAAAAAGTGCAATCCTGCGGCTCCTAAAAAATCAGCAAAAGCAAACAGATAACCGATGCAGCTGAAAAGGATCAGCACCAGCACCACGGTCACAATGGCAGCAGCTTCTGACTTGACATCAAGAAATCTGGGAAAAAAGTGTCTGACCACAGCAAATCCGTCAAACCCGGGCACAGGAAGCATATTGAGCATAAAAAGTACCTGATTGAGAACACTGCCGTAAAAAATCATCTGCAAAGCCCGGTAGTTATCAACTCCGTTTACCATCAGCACAGCACATAAAACCAGCATAATAATTGCCAGAGCCAGATTGGTCAGAGGTCCGGCAAGAGAGACCAGACAATCACTGACGGGACGGCGGAAATTACGGGGTTCCACCGGCACCTGTCCCCAGGCGATCCCGAGAAAGGCAAAAAGGATCAAAGAAAACCATCCCATCTGTTTCAGCGGATTCAAGGTGAGATGTCCGGCATCTGCTGCCGTGCAATCACCTTCTTTCATTGCGATCCAGGCGTGCATAAATTCGTGACAGCAAATGGAAAAAATCACAAGAAAAGCTGCACCAAAGAAAAAATAAGGATCCCGCCAAAGCCACGTTATAAACAGTCCTGACATTCCGGTACAAACTCCCTTATTTCAAAAGCATACAGTCACCGTAGCTGTAAAAACGCATTTTCTGTTCCACGGCATAACGGTAAGCCGCCAATACTTTTTCCCGGTCACAGAAACAGCAGATCAACATAAGAAGTGTACTTTTAGGCAGATGAAAATTGGTCAGCAGCATATCCACAGACCTGATAGAATAAGGAGGATAGAGAAAGATTTTTGTATCCCCTTCCCCGGGAGTGACTATTCCATCCGGGGCGGCACAGCTTTCAAGAGTCCGTACAGTAGTCGTTCCCACGGCAAGAACCTTTTTCCCCCGCCTGTGCGTCTCATTGACCAGTTCTGCGGCAGCCGGATTCAGATCAAAGTGCTCTGAATGCATTTCGTGTTCTTCAGCATAATCCGCTTTGACGGGCAAAAAGGTTCCTGCCCCCACACGAAGCGTCAAAGAAGCCTGATTGACACCTTTGTTTCTGATGATTTCCAGTATTTCCGGCGTGAAGTGAAGTCCCGCCGTGGGAGCTGCCACGGCACCGGGAACTTTGGCATAAACTGTCTGATAACGTTCCAGGTCCAATGCTTCCGCTTCCCGGTTGAGATAGGGAGGCAGAGGAATATGACCGTAACGCATTTCAAATTTTTCGATAACCGGATCGGAAAACTCGATCTTGTAACTGTTGTCAGAATTTTTTTCAACAACAGTGAAGTAATCGCCATTGCTGTTGAGCGTTCCGTCAGGAGTCAGCAAAGCGACCTTTGTCCCCGGCAGAGCCCTTTTTCCGGGCTTGAGCATAACGTTCCATTTGCCATCTGTATCAGGTGCAAGAAGCAGAATCTCAAATTTCGCTCCGTCTTCCCTGCCCTCTTTGCGGCCGAACATCCGTGCCCGCCGCACCAGAGCATCGTTACAGAGCAACGCATCTCCCTCAGACAAATACTCCGGCAGAGCAGTGAAGGGCCGTATTTCAAACTCACCTGTTTTCCGGTCGATCACCAGCATACGGGAACCATCCCGGCGTTCTGCGGGATACCGGGCGATCAATTCTTCAGGAAGGTCAAAATCAAAAAGAGAAACTGAAAGCATCTTATTTTCCCCGCATTTCTTCCCGTGCCTGACGAAGACGGTCGAGTTCATATTCTGACAGGGAATTGATCCCGTAACGTGAAATTTTATCAAGCAAAGCATCCAATTCAGCTGAAGATACCCGTCCGGTCTTCCGGGCTCCGGAATCCGGCGGCGGCGTTTCCCGGGGAATGTTCCTCACCTTTTTTTTGAAAATATCCCAAACGACCATCTTGGAAAATCCGAACCGGATAAAAAGATATCCGCCGACAAGACCGCCGAGATGAGCCAGGTGGGCGATGCCTGAATTCCGTCCGCTGAGCTGCAATAAAATCTCAACGACGGCAAAACAGATGACCAGTGAAGTCGTTTTCAAAGGCCGGAAAGGCAGAAGCAACAGTGTAAATCTGCGGTCAGGCTCAAGCAGAGCCGCAGCAGCCATAATACCGAAAACAGCCCCCGATGCGCCGACAACATAACTGTGTTGTCCCCAGTTGAGAATAAGAAAGAGCAGATTGCCGCTCAAAACAGAAATCAGATAAAGCAAGAGAAAATTTCTGTTTCCG
Organism: Lentisphaerota bacterium; assembly: GCA_015061745.1. Taxonomy (GTDB): domain Bacteria; phylum Verrucomicrobiota; class Lentisphaeria; order Victivallales; family Victivallaceae; genus UBA1784. Next base: position 35,094 of record SUWB01000025.1, read on the forward strand.
ATATGGGGTGCAACCAGTTTTCCAAATAAATACAAACTGTACATATTGAAAAAAAGATGAAAAAAGTTCTCCGGCGAATGTAAAAATCCGGCCGTCAGCAGCTGCCACGGTCTGAAACCGTCCCCGCAAGACAAGGCAAAGGCATCATAAAAATTTTCGTTACTTCCAAAAATAAAATAAATAAGGGCATTTACAAGGATAAGCCCCCAAATCACAGAGGTGGAACCTCTTTCTTCTGTTTTCTGTTCAAAGTAATTTACGCTCATAATTCAACTTGCTGTCCCCGGTATCATAAGGACATTTCTCCTTATATATAAAATACACTCTGTACCAACTTTTTTCAATCCTTACGCTCCAACAATTCAGAAAAATTCCCCGGACACACCGTCGGGAATATCAAAAATATCGCGTATGATCTTTTTTCCCTTCAATTCGCTGAAATTTCCGCAAGCGGCAACTTTTCCTTTATTCAGCAGGATCATCCGGTCAAGATAGCCGGGAGCAGAAAAAAAATCGTGAGAAATCATAATAACACATTTACCTTCTGAGGCCAACTCTTTCAATATGCGGCACAAGGTGTGCTGAAATCCGATATCAAGAGCACTGCCCGGTTCGTCCAGACACAAGATGGGCGTATTCTGTACCAGTGCACGCGCCAGCATCACCCGTTGTTTTTCTCCGCCGCTCAAGGCATTAAAAGGACGTTTTGCCAAAGAGACAAGTTCCAGACGGTCAAGGATTTCCCGGACACACTCTATTTCTGCTTCACAATTCCGTTCCCAGGGATAGCGTCCCAAAGCAACAGTTTCAGCAACAGTCAGCGGCAGTGAAGATGGGATCTGCTGCTCAACGAGGGCAATATTTCTTGCTCTTTCAAGAGGAGAACGCCACAAGGGAGAAACTGTGCCGCCAGTACTTTTTATCTCATTTGTCAACAATTTCAGCAAAGTACTTTTCCCACTGCCATTAGGCCCGAAAATACCGTAAAACTTTCCCTTTTCAAAAGAAAGAGTCACCCCGGAAAGAACTTTGTTTTTTCCGTCGTATGAGAATTCAAGATCTTTACATTCAAGCATTATCAGCCCTCTTACGGATCAGCAAAAAGAAAAAGAAAGGAGCTCCCGCCAGGGCGGTAATGATCCCCACAGGTATCTCCCTTTGGGGCACGATCGTCCGCCCCGCCAAATCAGCCAGCAGCAGCAGCAAGGCCCCTCCCAGAATGCTCCGCGGCAAAAGATACGCAAAACGGCCGCTGCCCGTCAGACGGACAATGTGGGGGATCGCCAATCCCACAAAGCCGATAACGCCGCAACAGCTGACCGCAACAGCTGTCAGCAAAGCAATAACTGTCAGCACAAGAATCTTGACCTTTTTCAGGGAAACCCCCGCCATAGCTGCTCCCCGGTCTCCCAGTAAAAGCATATCCATTTCATTTCTCAAACCGAACAGGACTCCCCAGCCCGCCAATGCAGAACCCAGCAGCAGCAGAACCTCCTGCCACCCCATACGCCAGAAACCGCCCAAAAGCCAGAACACCAGGGTATTCAGCCTTTCATCTGCCAGATACAGAGCTCCGGAACTCAAGGCTGCACAACAGGCATTGACCGCCACGCCCCCCAGAATCATAGAAGAACTTTCCCAACGGGAAAAATATCCGGGAATCAATAATATCACCAGGGTAATCAAAGTTGCCGCCAGAGCAGAAATTCCCATCATCACGCTGCCGGCTCCGCAGAGCAAAGCCGCAACAGCCCCCAGCGCGGCGGCATTGACACACCCCAGAACGTGAGGAGAAGCCAGATCATTGCGAAACAAATTCTGTGCGGCACATCCGGAACTGCTGAGCATTCCTCCCACCAGTAAAGCTCCAAGAATCCTGGGCAGCCGCAGATCAAGCAGGATCGTCTTTTGAACAGCAGAGATTTCTTCTCCCCTCAAAAGCTGCAGGATTTCCGCAAATCCCGTTCCCCCGCTGCCGATGCTCCAGGCAACAGGCACAGCAAGTAAAAGTGTGATGATCAAATATTTCACAGCAAACTTCAGACTCCTGCGATGCGTTTCACCCGGAAGCGGTCATCACGGGCACTCAGGTCAAGAGCTTCTTCAGAAGTCAGATGTGAGAAACGGCAATTGGGCAGATAACTTTTGACCAGAGCTTCTGCTTCCGCCATTTCTTCATCTGTGGGACGGCGGTAGGGCTGCCCCGGAATGGGGATATATCCGTCAATATGGAAAGGAATATTTCTGTCAAGTTGAGAGATGAACTTCACACATCCTTCCAACTCATCAAGCCCAACGAATCCGGGAATAAAGACCATATTGGCAGCCATATTCATACCGCTGTCAAATGCCTTGCTGAAATTGTCATAAATAAGCGATTTCGGTTTGCCTGTTATCTGCAAGTGGAGCTCCTCACTCCAGGCTTTGAATCCAACATTGGCTCCGTCAAGAAAAGGCAGCGGCAGACGGCAGCCGTTGGTATGCCCCAGTTTGGTTTCCGCCCCCAGTTCCACTTTGGCAAAGCGGAGCATTTCTTCCAGTTCGGCAGCCACCGTAGGTTCTCCCCCCATAAAATAGACTTTTGCCGGACGGATTTCAAGCAGTGCATCTTTCTGTTCTTCAACGGTCAGGAACTTTTCCGGCTTCGGCACAGCAAATCCCGGCCGCCCGTCGGCACCGCTGCGGAGCTTGTAACTGCAATAGGGACATTTGAAAGTACATCCCCAATTGTGTAAAGTGGCGAAATTATATTTTTCGTGATACGTTATCCGGTAAAAAGCCATAGGTCAATCCATCCTTTTTTTGAAATATTCAACTGCTTCAACGGGAAAAGCTCCCTCGACGAGAAAACGCCGGGGCACAGAAAAAACGGCTTTGCGTTTCACAGCCTCGACGGCAGCAAATCCCGGACGTGCCATAATCTCTTTGGCATCGGTAAAACCTTCAACAAAAAAGATCACCTCCGGATTGCTTCTGATAATATGTTCACTTCCCGCAAGAGAAGTTTTTTCAAGAATACTTTTTCCTCCTGCCGCCCGGAGCAGATCCCCGGTATAAGAAAGATCTCCGCTCCCCCGGTTGCGGGTGTAAAGTTCAAGATAGACCCGTTTGAGAGAAGTTGCTGCACTTTGGAGGGAAAGCTGTTTTTTATATACGTCGATCAGGCGGCGGCTTTCTTTTTCTTTTCCGGTAAGAATCCCCAGAGTTTCCACCAGTTCCGGAAAATTTTTCATTCTGACAGGCTCAACAGGCACAAGTCTGATCCCCCGGCGTTTGAGATGTTCCACCGCCGGAACCTGATAGGACCAGACAATAAGGGTATCAATGCCGGATTCCAGCACTTTTTCAACTTGAATGGCTGTTCCTTTGCCGATAATGACAACATCATCAGGAACAAGAAAAGCCCCATACTGATCCACAGCCGCAGGCGGAGCCCCCAAACGGCACATAACTGCTGAAGCCGCCGTACATAATGACCCGATACGCCCCGGAGAGGCGGACTTTCGTTCCTCAGCACATCCCGACAGCAAAAGCAGGGCAAAAATTATTGAAAAGAACCGTCCCATTTTCCTGCGATATCCCATTGGTAATGTTTCACAGCCTCAAAGGTGCGGCTTTCCGTATGCCCGTCCGCCAGTGCCATATTGAATTTCTTTGCCCTGGAGCCGTGGCGGAAAGAAAGATTTTTGCACCAGCCCTGAATAACGGTCAATTCACCATTGACCACCCCCAGACCTTCCGGAGCAAGAGTTGTTCCGATGTAATAATTGCCCGCATCAGCAAAAACGATAAAAGATGAAGGTTTGGCGATCCTGGCAAATTTCACCCCGTACCAGAGTTTGTAAGATTTATCATTTTCGTGTCCGGCTGAGTAACATTGATTGATGCCGTAACTTGTCCGGCACCCGGTACCGGGGAAAAGCTGAGCTTCCTCATTCCGCTGATCTCCGCTGCAAAGAAAAACTTTTCCCCCGTCACAGGGACCTGTTCCGTAAATATAGGGATAAAGAAGCCGGTTCCAACGTATGCCGTTGGCATAAACAAAAGGAGTATAAGAATAATCATCTGCGTAAGAACTGTAAGCGATCCCCAACTGCCGCAGATGACCGGAACAATCGGCCATTTGAGCACGGTATCGTGCCTGCCCCAAAGCAGGCAGAAGCATTGCCGCAAGTATGGCGATAATGGCAATAACCACCAGCAGTTCAATCAGCGTGAACGCTGATTGAGTGAAGATGTGAAGGTGTGAAGAGCTTGACTGTGTCAAGCGTGAAGTGCGCCCTGACGGGCGTAAGGATGTGTATTTTTTTATTTTTGAAAAACAGTTCTGTTGTGCAGTAGTAACCAGCAGTTCAATCAGCGTGAACGCTGATTGAGTGAAGATGTGAAGGTGTGAAGAGCTTGACTGTGTCAAGCGTGAAGTGCGCCCTGACGGGCGTAAGGATGTGTATTTTTTTATTTTTGAAAAACAGTTCTGTTGTGCAGTAGTAACCAGCAGTTCAATCAGCGTGAACGCTGA
>SUWB01000025.1:39622-45093 GCA_015061745.1 Lentisphaerota bacterium
GTGAAGAGCTTGACTGTGTCAAGCGTGAAGTGCGCCCTGACGGGCGTAAGGATGTGTATTTTTTTATTTTTGAAAAACAGTTCTGTTGTGCAGTAGTAACCAGCAGTTCAATCAGCGTGAACGCTGAAAATAAAGAAAACTTCATCTTATGCCCTGAATTTATGTATTACGTTTTTTATTTTCGTAATAATATAGCACATCTTCCGTTTCTTTTCAAGATAAAGAGATAATAAAGAATACAAAAATGGCGGCATACGCATTTTACGCTGCCGCCGTAATTTTTGAAAATTTTTATTCTCCGGCTTCTTCTTCAAAGCCCAGAGCCGCTTCCAGCACCATTGCAATGATCCAGGCAACATCCCAGGGATTGCATCCTCCCCTGAGGTGCATTTTTACCAGATTGTCTGCATTGTAGCCGTGCCGGTAAAGCTGATAGCGGAGCAAGGGATGATATCTTTCCCATTTTCCGTTTTCTTCCACGGTGAAATACCACCTGGTCTGGAAAAACTGTTCCGGCTGACGCCCCGGATTATGAAAGAGCCAATCCCCGGCCCCCCGGGAAACACTGTACCCCCAGGCGGCAAAGATAGTTTTACCCATATGACGGTAAAGAGCGTTATTGGTCAATTTACCATACCGGTAAAGCTCCCAGGCAGGGAAAAACACATCCAAATGGTGATGCTCCACACTCACTGTGGGCCAGCCTGTTGTCCGGAATCCGTTGACAGCGCAAATACTGCCCGTCCTGAAAGGTACTTCGTGGAAATAGACCCAGGTCAGCAGCCAGTCGGCCGCAACGTCGGCATATTTTTTGTACTTTTCATCACCGGTGATCTCATAGGCAAGGAGTGCGGCATTAAAGAAGGGAACACACGCTTCTTTATCCTCACAGGCAGCATCTAAAGTTGCGTGAGAAAAAGGCGTTGCAAAATCATTTCCGCCCACCTGATAAAACATATCGAGCATTTTTTCTGCATTTTCCCGCCACACAGGTTCTCCCGTCAGGCGGAAAAATTCAAAGAAAGCAGGCAGCACACTCGACCCGGCACAGGTAACTTTGTCGGACCCGGGAGTGCCGTCAGGATTCCACATCAGAGGAACTGCTCCGCCGGGAAGTCTGTGATCCAGAAAAAACTGCAAACCTTCCCGCAACGCCTCAAGAGCTCCTTCAGGTTCAGGAATATTGTTTTCTCTGCAGCAGCTGATGATCCTGGCAAGATCGCTCCAGGTTTCCCCCAGTGCCCGGGAAGAATAACGGGGATTCTGCGTTCCTCCGTCCGGATGCCATTTCAACGAGTCAATATCAAAGTAGTTGTTCCGCAGCCCGGGAACAGATGTTTTGCTGTTTTGCAGAAAAAACGCCACACAACGCTGCATACGCTTAATGCCTTCATCTTCTTTTTTCAAGAGGGCATAACGCAAATCGCACAAGGCAAGGCGGAACGATTGACCTGTCCACCCGTAAAGAAATTTCTGGGGAGCCCGGTAAAGATTGTCCGGCATCGTATTCACATAGCCGTTTCCGGCCCAGCGTTCCTTGAGTGCCTGCATCTTGAGTGAGATGATTTCTTCACGGCTTTTGGATTCTTCTGTCACGGGAGCCAGCAGCTTGAATCCGCTGCCGATCAGATCGCGGAAACCGTGACCTTTATGCTCAACGTCTCCCCAGGAAAGGGCAAAACGCTTGGTCACTTTGTCCCCGGCTTGAAAATTCCGGTAGACACATCCGGGATCGGCCGCAGCTCTTTTGGCGATATAGACCTGATCGGGGACACCGTTGAAACTGACACATCCGCTGCCCAGCATCAAAGAGGTTTCCCCTCTTTCGTCCCGGTGAGCCCCGAGAGTCCATTCAAATTCCATTTCAGGGACAGAAAAAAACGAAAAGAACTTTTGATCTTTTTCGGCATTGACTCCCGTCACGGGCAGACGGCTTTCCTCCACCATAAGAGACGCAGTGTCGGCAGCAGGAAAGTGAGCTACCAGATGCTCCGGCGGCGTTGAAGGATTGTCGTTATAAAGAACTCCCGGCAATGTAAAGATCGATTTCTGACAGACCGGAAGTGCCAATGCCACAAAATTGTACGGCAGCTCTTTTTTGACTGAAAGGAAAAAGTCTCCTTTCAGCAATTCGCCGTCAAAATTGAATGCCATACCGCAGAGAAAACAATCGTTTTCCACTGCGACGATCAGCATCGGATCATCATCAGGAGTCACAGCCACCCGGGGAGCCTCATAATCTCTGACGGGGAAACTCCAGGGACGGGTATCTGAGAAACGCAGGAATTCCGCCAAAAGGAACTTTTTCTCTATTCCACAGCCGCCGAGCTCAAAAGATTTACTCTCTGTGTCGAAAGCAAAAAATCTGTTTCCGGCGGATTTGATCACATTTTTCATATTTCAAAACATCAGGAAAGCAGATCAGTGGAAATTTTCACAACAGCTTTAACGACACCGCTGCCGTCACCGACACCGGGAAGATGTCCTTCTTCAGGAAGGAGCAGCACAAAGTTGCCGACTTCAAGTTTCAAAGGCAGAGCACTGGCAGGAACCTGATTGAAACCGCAGTCATTTTCTTCGTTGTAAGGGGTGCACACAGCAGTCCCGGCAGGCTCGTAATAGAGGGTTTCGCTGCCGGCGAGCAAAAGCTGCACATCCACATATTTCCGATGATATTCAAGCAGTTCCGGATTGAAAGGCTTTGTTGAATAACTCATAACGTTGACAAAAAGTTTGTCGCCGTCAAGTTCGTGCCGTCCTTCAGCGATCTCACCGGCACCGCATTTGCCGAGAAATTCAACGATCTTAGGCATCACTTCAGGAGCGAGGGCAGTATAAGCAGGCAAATTTTCCAAACGGTCAAAAATCATAATTTCCTCCGATTTTTTAATTGATGATTTGATCTTCCAATGTCATAAGATATCCGTCAGGAGAAGATATTTCAAGTTCAGATGACGAAAAAAAAGAAATAAAGTTGGAAAAATGCTTGAAAAATAGCCCGGGATGTGGTAAATTATAATTGAATAGAGTTATTATGAATTTATAAAGAAATAAGGCAAAAATGAGCTTTCATCTTACCAGACTGTTTTCGACGGATATCGGCATTGACTTGGGCACTGCCAACTGTCTTGTGTACATCCGGGATCTCGATCGCCTTGTGTTGAACGAGCCCTCTGTTGTGGTGCGTCAAGTCAATACCCACGAAGTACGCTACGTCGGTGCCAGAGCCAAAGAGATGCTGGGAAAAACCCCTGTAAATCTTGAAGCGATCCGCCCTATGAAAGACGGTGTTATCGCCAATTTTGAAGTCACTGAAGCAATGCTTCGTGAGTTTATCCAAAAAGCCCTCCGCCAGGTTCCCTGGTACAGGCGTCTGCTTCCGCCCCGGGTCGTCATTGCCGTGCCTTCCGGTATTACCGAAGTGGAAATCCGGGCGGTCAAAGACAGCAGCAAGCGGGCCGGTGCCGGTATGGTCAAGCTGGTTGAAGAACCTATGGCAGCGGCAATCGGCGTTGGCCTGCCTGTGAGCGACCCCTGCGGCAGTATGATCGTTGACATCGGCGGCGGTACCACTGAGGTTGCAGTGATCTCTCTGGGCGGTATCGTCTATTCCGACAGTATCCGTGTGGGCGGTGATGAACTCGACGATGCCATTATGCAGTATATGCGCAAAAAATACAATCTTATGATCGGTGTGCTGACCGCTGAACGTATCAAGATTGCTATCGGCAGTGCCTACCCCATCCGTGATGATGCCAGAATGGAAGTCCGCGGTCTGGATATGAATGGTCACGTTCCCAAGACAGTGACCATTACCGGCGAAGAAGCCCGTAAAGCGTTGGAAGAACAAATCCGCAGTATTGCAGAAAAAGTGCACGCTGTATTCGAACACTGCAAGCCGGACTTGGCTGCAGACCTGGTGGAACACGGTATTATGCTGGCCGGCGGCGGTGCAATGCTGGCAGGACTGGACAAGCTCCTCACCGAAGAAACGGGATTGCCCGTCTTTGTTGCTGATGAGCCTCTTAATGCTGTGGCTAAAGGCACCGGCTTGATGTTGAACGAGGAAGAATTGTGGGATTATAATGAAAATTGATCTTTCCAAGCTCAGAACTATTGAATTGAGCGATAAAAAATTTTTTGATGCCGCTGCGGCAAAGATGAATACACAGAGCTGCGAATGCAGTTTTGCCAATCTGTTTATGTACCGGAAGCCCTATGATATCACCTGTATCAAACTGGGTAATCGTATGGTCGTATGCGAAAAGAAAGCCCGGATCATCCACTATCCTATGGGCGAATGGACTCCCCCGGATGAACTTCAGAGAATCAATGCGGCCTTTGTTGAAGCCGGTTTGACCGATGGCGGCATTTATGATGTCCCCGAGGAATTTCTGGATAAACATCCTGACTGTGACAGGTTCTTTGAGCTTGAATACGATGAAGGTATGATCGACTATATGTTTTCCATTGACAAGATCGCCAATTTCAACGGTCCCAAGCTGCGTAAAAAGCACAATCTTGTCAAACAATTCCAGGCAAACTGGCCCTATGCTGAAATCCGTCCTGTAACCAAAGAGGAGCTTCCCTTTGTGGCGGAAATGGCTGTGGAACTCAATTCACGCCTTGAACCCTGCGAATTTCTGGATGAAGAAGGAATTGCGATGCAGGAAGCCTGGGAGCACTTTGACGAACTGGGACTCAGCGGTATCATTATGTATGCTGAACCGGGATATGCTGCCGGATTTTCCATTTTCAGTATGCTTCCCGCCGAAACTGTGGATGTCCACTTTGAAAAAACCGACCACTCGGTCAAGGGTGCCTCCCAGACTCTCACCTGGCAGTTGGCCATTGCTTTGCGGGGAACGGCGAAATTTATGAATCGTGAACAGGATATGAACGAACCCAACTTGCGTCACGCCAAGCGTTCTCTGGATCCTGAACGTTTCTTCAAACGTTATTTCCTGCGTCAAAAGTAAATTTCGCTTCTTCCAGCCGTGACTTCGTGGTCACGGCTTTTTTTCTGGCTCTATCTTTTCGCAAAAAATTCATATTCCTGCAATCATCTCCATAATTTTCAACTTTTTTCGCATTTTTTTTGAATTTCGACTGGATTTTTCATCTATTTGGTATTATCTTATACAAACTCAAATTTGAGTCGCGCAACCCCGTGGTGTAACGGTAGCACAACTGGTTTTGGTCCAGTTAGTTTAAGTTCGAATCTTGGCGGGGTTGCCATTTTTTTTTGGCGAGGTTGCCATTTTTTTTGGCGGGATTGCCATTTTTTTTGGGGAGGTTGCCATTTTTGAAGAATAAAAGAGTTTACTATCCCAAAGTTAATAGGGCAATCGAGTAGGAGGCTGTCCATTATTTGGACAGCCGTCCTCTCACACCACCGTACGTGCCGTTCGGCATACGGCGGTTCAGTAACTTGAGTGCAGTTCATTATACCGGATGAAGATATCGTCATA
>SUWB01000026.1 GCA_015061745.1 Lentisphaerota bacterium
TGACTTTTGATGACAATTCTGCTCAAAAACAAAAATCTGACAAAATCACTTTTTCAAAACTCAACCTTCTCCCGCTCAAATTTGGCGGGAATGCCTGTTTTTTGAAAAATTATGGGATATCTGTGATATTTTTTACGTTTTTTTTCCTTCCTGACCGGTAGGGAAATTGCAAAATTTGAAATTTTGCCTTTGGCGGTGTATATTATTTATTTGAATAGAACGCATATTTAAGGAGTTTATCTGTACCTATGAAAGACGATAAAAAGAAAAAAGCCGCCGTTGAACAGGAAGTTCAGGAAGAACAGCCTGCTGTGGAGGAAAAAACGGCTGAACAAAAAGAAGAACAGCAGCCCGCCCCTCAGGAAGAAAAAAAACTGACTCCTCAGGAAGAACTCGCTGCCCTGCAGGAAAAGTATGTCTATCTTCAGGCTGAATATCAGAACTATCGCAAGCGTATGGTCAAGGAACTTGCTGACGCCAGACGGTATGCCATTGAAGATACGGTCCAGCCCTTTTTTGCAGTGTATGACTTTCTCTCTATGGCAGAAACAGCTGCCGCCCAGAGCGACAATATTGAAGCGATCCGGCAGGGATTGATGATGATTATTGCCCAGTACCGCAAGGCTTTTGAAGAACTCAGTTTGACCCCCTTTGATGCCAAAGGTGTTCAGTTTGATCCTATGCTTCACGATGCTGTGGCTCACGAAAGTTCCACCGAGATCCCGGAAGGGATCGTTTCCAAACAGTGGAACTGCGGTTTCAAGCTGGGCGATAAAGTTCTCCGTCCGGCCCGCGTCGTTGTTTCCTCAGGTGCTCCCAAAGAAGAAGACAAAAAAGAGGAGTAATGTTGATTTATGGACTACTATGAACAGTTGGGGGTGGCTAAAAACGCCTCCGCAGATGACATAAAAAAAGCGTACCGGAAACTTGCGATCAAGTATCATCCGGATAAAAACCCCGGCAACAAAGAAGCTGAAGAAAAATTCAAAGAGATTTCTGCTGCTTATGAGGTCTTGAGCGACCCCGAAAAGCGTGCCCGCTACGATCAGTTCGGACACGAAGCCTATACCTCCGCCGGCGGAGCTGGGGGAGGGACTGACTTCAATCACGCTCAGGATATTTTTAATGCCTTTTTCGGCGGCGGTTTCGGCGGCGGCGGGGGCGGTTTCAGCTTTGAAGACCTTTTCGGCGGCGGCAGAAGAAGCAATCCCAATGCCCCCGTTCCCGGAGATGATCTGCGTTACGACCTGACCATCGACTTTGAAGATGCAATGTACGGGGCCGAAAAAGAGCTCCAGATTCCCCATACTGTCATTTGCCCCGACTGCCGGGGTTCGGGAGCTGCCGAAGGTGCCACCAAAACCGTCTGCCCCCATTGCAGCGGCAGCGGTGTGGAAACGGTTTCCAAAGGATTTTTCAGCGTCCGTCAGACCTGCCGCCGCTGCGGCGGGAAAGGTCAGTCTATCGACAAGCCCTGCCGTTCCTGTAACGGCAGCGGCAAAAAACGGATCACCGAACCGGTCAAGATCCGTATCCGTCCGGGAATGGATACGGGCAATCAGCTCCGGGTTTCCGGTATGGGAAATGCCGGAGAACGGGGCGGTGCGCCGGGAGACCTTTACATTTATCTCACTGTCCGGCCCAGCCGGATTTTTCACCGGGAAGGCAATGACCTCATTTGCGAAGTTCCCGTTCCTTTTGCGGTTGCAGCTCTGGGCGGTGAACTGGATGTGCCTACCATTTCAGGCAAAAGCACCATTATGGTCCCCAAGGGCTCCCAGCACGGCAGAGTGCTGCGTCTGGCCGGTAAGGGCGTTCCTTCACTCAGAGGGGGCGGACGGGGGGATCTCCACGTCCGTCTGGTGGTGGAAACGCCTGTGGAGCTCAGCAAAGAACAGCAGGAGCTGCTGAAGAAATTTCAGGATTCGCTGAACAAAGGCAATACGCCGCTCCGCAATAATTTTGAAAGCAAAGCAGGTGCCTTCCTGCGTTCCGACAAGGATTGACATTTTACATTATGGCCAAAAAGAAAACAGATGATTCTCCGGTGTTGGCAAACAACCGCCGTGCTTTCCACGATTATGTCATTGCGCAGCGTATGGAGTGCGGTATCCGGCTTTCCGGGACTGAGGTCAAAAGCTGCCGGGCACGGACGATCCAGCTGCAGGAGGGATATGTGACCGTTTCCGGTGGAGAAGTGTGGCTTCATAATGTACATATTTCCCACTATGATTTCGGCAACCGTTTCAATCACGATGTACGCCGTATGCGGAAACTTCTGCTGCACAAAAGAGAGATCACTGCACTCCAGCGGCATATCGCTGTCCGGGGAAACGCCATTGTTCCTCTTTCATTTTACCTCAAAGGGGGACTTGTCAAGGTTGAAATAGGTCTTGCTCAGGGTAAACACGAATATGACCGCAGAGAGGATATCAAAAAACGGGATTCTGACCGGGAAATCAAACGGGTGATGGCCAATTTTAATAAAAAAAATGAATAAGCACTTGTAATTTTTACGGTCGCGGTGTAATATTAGATAATGTCGACAATTTAAGATAAAGAGTATGAAAGGAAACACAAAGTGTCAAAAGCAAACATTCAGGTATCCATTGACAATGGTCGGCTGATGACCAAGTTGGCAACGGTCGGCTTGATCTTTTCGGTCTGTTTTCTGATCCTGACGGCTGTTATAGGAAGTATGCGGGGCGGAGATGTTTTCCGTTTCGGTATGATTACTTACGCACTTTCAGCAGTTTTCAGCTTCGGCGCACTGATTTATGGTATGCTTTCCACTCAAGCCGGGTTGGAAAACGAGGAAAAACAACTTCTGGCAGACCGGGGAGCCGCAGAAAACCGTGCCCTCAATGTGGAGGAAGATGTCCGCTTTACTGCGGGGCGTTCCTTTGACAACTACCGCAGATTTGCCCCCTACGCTCTCGCTATTCTGGGAGCGTTGATTACGGGCGGATTCCTTTTTTACTTCAAGAGTGCCTGGGGAGCCCGGACTGCCGGAGCTGTCAGTATGGAAGGCAATGCCCTCTATACCGCACTTATTGCCATTATTATTATGCTGCTCAATATTTTTATCGGAGCTTTCTACGTTGGACAGTCCAGAGGTTCTGCTTTCCGCTGGCTCCGTCCCGTGGGAGCCTGGCTCATTGCCGGATTTGTGGTGATGGGAGCGGCAACTGTTACGGCACTGCTTCACAGCAACAATATTATGGGAGCCGATTTGGCCGTGGCAAAGGTCTTTTTCTGGATCTTTGTGATCCTGGGAGCTGAATTTGTCACCAGTTTCATCATTGAATTTTACCGTCCCCGGACTCTCAAAGAGAGCCGTCCCGTTTTTGAAAGCCGTCTGCTGGCCCTCTTTACTGAACCCGGCGGCGTAATGCGCAACATCGCTTCCGCATTGGACTACCAGTTCGGATTCAAAGTTTCCGGCACCTGGCTTTACGGCTTTGTTGAGCGTTCATTTTTCCCGCTCTTTCTCCTTGTACTGATCTTCTTTATGCTTTTCTCAGCCATTCACGAAGTCGGCCCCAGCAAGGTGGGCGTCCGTGAAAATCTGGGCTGCATCGAGAAAAAACTTCTTACACCCGGTATCTACTGGAGTCTGCCCTGGCCTTTCGGAACGGTCAGAATTTTCAGTACCACCGAATTACGTCAGATCGTCATCGGTGAAAAATCCACCGGCGACGACAACGTTGCCGACGATCAGAATGTTAAAGCCGGTACCAAACGGAACAATGAAATCGCTGAAACTGTCCTCTGGACCAAAGCTCACGGCGGCGGCGAAGACAGCAATTTCCTCGTGGCAGTGAAACCCGGCGGACAGAACAATTCTGCCAGTGAAGCTTCTGCACCTTCCATTTCATTTATCCGTCTGACGATGCCTATCCAGTACCGGATCAAAAATGTTTTTGACTACGCCTATGCCAATGCCAATCCGGTTTACAGCCTGCGCCGCATCGGTCAGCAGGCGGCAACGGAATATCTGGCAAGTACTTCAATGATGGAGCTTATGTCCTCCAAACGCCTCGAAGCCCAGAATGCCATTATGAAGCGTGTCCAGTTCCTGGCTGATTATCACAAACTGGGTGTCCAGATCGAAACATTGCTGATTCTCGACGCTCATCCCCCCATCGAAAAAGTCGCTCCCGCCTACCAGGAGGTCATCGGAGCTTTGGAACAGCGTGAAACCGCTATCCTCAACGCTGAAGCATACAAAATCAAAACTCTGCCTGAAGCTCAGGCTGAAGCCGCCCGCATTATCGCCGAAGCTCAGTCTTACCGTGCCACCACCGGAAAAGTGGCTCAGGCCGAAAGTGAACGTTTTACCAAGCAGCTGACTGCCTATCGGGCTATGCCTTCAGTTTTCAAGCTCCGTGAACTGCTGAATTTCCTTGCGGTCGACTGTGCTCATATCCGAAAATATGTTGTGCCCCTCAACAGCGAAAGCGAAGTTTACGAGCTCAACTTTGAAGCCAAAGAGCGTCTGGACCTTATTGATACTGACGTGACAAAACTCAGCAACAAGTGATGAAACAAATTCAATAAACATAAAAATAAAGGAAATCTATTATGGCTGCTAACAATTTTTTCAAACATTGGCCGACCTGGGTTCTGGGACTGCTGGTTGCAACGATCCTGCTTTTTGCTGTGTTTTCTTTCCAGCTCAATCAGACAGAGGCGGCAGTGGTCACGACTTTCGGTCGTCCTGCTCAGGTGACAGAACCGGGACTGCACTTCCGCTGGCCCTATCCTTTCCAGCGCATCTACCGCTTTGACAAGCGTATCCGCTGCTTTGCCGGCGGAGCCGGAAAACTTGAGGAAACCACCACCAGCGACGGTCACAATCTTTTGGTGGGGATTTATGTTAACTTCCGCATTTCCAACGCTGAAAAGTTCTTCAAAACTCTTGAAAATATGACTCAGGGCGAAGAAAAACTCAACTCCCTTATGCGCGGTTACAAAAATGCCGCCATCGGTGAATACCGTTTCAGCCAGATCATCAATACCAATCCCAAAGAAATGAAACTGCAGCAGATCCAGAAAAAGATCCAGCAGAATCTGGCCGCCGAAACCAAAGATTACGGTCTTGAGATCATTGACGTGGGTATCAGCTCCATCAACGTGCCCAAATCCATCAGCGAAAAAGTTGCCGACCGTATGATCGCTGAACGCAAAGTCCAGTCCGATGCCTACATTTCAGAAGGTAACGCCCGGGCTAAACAGATCCGCACCGAAGCAGACACTTCCAAAACGATCCAGCTGGCTGATGCTGAAGCCAAAGCCCGCACCATCCGGGCTGCCGGTGATGCCGAAGCTGCCAAATACTATGCCACCTTCACCCAGAATCCCGAACTTGCCGAGTTCCTGCTCAAACTTGACAGCCTCCGCAAGATTATGAAGGGCCGCACCACTCTGGTCACTGACTACCGTACCGCACCCTTTGATATCCTGCAGCAGGGTGCCGAAGTGCTCAAGTCCAACAAAGGAAAGTGACGCACTATGGAACCCAAAAGCGTAATCAACAACAGGGAGTTTGACCGCTCCGGACGTTACGAGGGCGGTCTCAAAGCTCTGGTTAAAAGTCTGCAGTATGCCTTTATCATACTGCTGGTGGCTATCGTCGGTATGATCGTCTACTTTTTCACTTGGGGAGGTTACTTCTCAGTGGAACCCCAGCAGGCGGTGATCGTGCTCCGTTTCGGCAAGTTCCACGGTGCCTATCAGGACGGTGCCCGCTGGTTTATGCCCTATCCCGTACACCGTTTCGTCCGGGTGCAGACCAATCAGCAGCAGCTCAATGTGAACTTTCTGCCTGTGGAAGTCCCCGGCGAGGAGGTGAAACAATCCCTCATCCCCGGCAGTGACCGTTATCTGCTCACCGGTGATGCCAACATCATTCACGCCTCCTGGCAGGTCGCCTACCGGGTGGTCGATCCCAAAAAATATTATGAAAAACTCACCACTCCCGCCAATCCGGTTATGGCCGGACGGGTTCTTGATGACGATCAGGTGGTGGATTTCAACGGATTTTCCTCCGGCCGCGGTCCCAGAACGCTCCTGACCAACCTCTTTGAGAATGCAGTTATCAAAGTCACCGCTCAGGAAAAGGTGGACAATATCCTCTTTGCCAAAAAGCTGGAATACAAAACCCGGGTGGAAGAACTTTTCAGCAGTATGGTCGCCAAATTCGACTGCGGTATCCAGATCGAAAATGTCACACTGCTCAGAGCTTTCCCCCCCAGCCGTACCAAGATGGCTTTTGACGAAGCCACCGCTGCCGGTAACGCCAGTTCCGAGCTCCGCAGCAAAGCTCTCACCTACAAGGTGGAAACTGAAAACGACACACGGGCCAAAGCAGCTGAGATCGTCGCTGCCGCCCAGGCTTACAAAAGCCGCATCGTGGCTGATATGAAAGCCGAAACTGAATATTTCAAAGCGATCAACGCCAAATACAAAGAAAGCCCCC
Source organism: Lentisphaerota bacterium (assembly GCA_015061745.1). GTDB lineage: Bacteria > Verrucomicrobiota > Lentisphaeria > Victivallales > Victivallaceae > UBA1784. The sequence goes on from SUWB01000026.1 coordinate 6,482, forward strand.
GGACTGTGCTTATTGCCCTCTACACAGCGGCACTTTCTGAAGCTATGCAGGCTTCAACCGAGGATCGTTTCATTATGGGCTCCAGCAACAAGAAACGGCAGATCCGGGTTCAGCTGAACCCCGAACCGAAGAATCAGCCCAAGCCCAAAGCTGAAGAAGGAAAGGAAGGTAAGTAAGAAATGGCTGAACACAAACACGCTCACACTTGTTCCTGCGGTCACGACCACGAACACGAACATAACCACGCTTGTGCTTGCGGTCACGACCACGAACACGAACATAAGCACACCTGTGCTTGCGGTCACGATCACGAAGAACACGGCAAGCCCAATTGCCCCTGCGGTCACGACAGTCTGACCGAAGGAACCGGCCACGACCGGGGGATGGGAAAACTTTTTTTTGCTCTGGGCGGCGGATTGCTGACCTTGAACTCATTTATCCTGCAGTCTTTGCTGCCTTCACAGGCTTACGCCGCCGAACTCAGTGCCCTCTGCGGTGCCGTGGTACTGGCTCTGCCCATTATTTTCACCGCCGTCAAGGATTTGTGGCGGGGCAAAGTCTATATGAACGAACTGGTGGCTCTGGCCATTCTGGCTTCACTTGCCAGCGGCGACTTCCAGGTGGCGGGCATCATCGCCTTCTTCCTGCTGGTGACCATCATTATTGAAACCCGTACCGCCAGCGGTGCCCAGCGTTCCATTGAGGAGCTGATCAAACTGACTCCCAATACAGCTCATCAGGTCATTGACGGTGTGGAACAGGATGTTCAGGTCACAGATCTGAAAGTCGGTGACATCATCCGCGTCCGTCCCGGTGAAAACTTCCCCGTCGATGCCGTTATCGTTGCCGGTGAAAGTACTGTCAATCAAGCTTCCATCACCGGTGAATCCGTCCCGGTGGAAAAGAGTGTCGGTTCCGACGTCTTTGCCGGTACTCAAAACCTGACCGGTGCGGTGGAACTTCAAGTAACCAAGGTGGGCGAAGATACCACTCTGGGCAAGGTCAAGGATATGATATTGCAGGCCGAAGCCAGCCGTACTCCTGTGGTGCGTATCATCGACCGGTATGCCGGATTCTACACCCCCACCGTGCTGATGATCGCCTGGGTCTGCTGGTGGTTCACTGAGGATATGGATTCTGTGATCGCCTTTCTGGTGATTTCCTGTCCCTGTGCCGTTGTCCTTGCCACGCCTACCGCTGTGGTGGCAGCAGTTGCCGCGGCCGCCCGTCTGGGAATTTTCATCAAAAATGTGTCCCACCTGGAACTTGCTTCCAAGCTTACTGCCTTTGTTTTCGACAAAACGGGTACTCTTACTGACGGACTGCTTTCTGTTGTGAGACTTCAGGTTTTCGGAGAGGTCTCTCAGGCGGAACTGCTCCAGACTGCCGGTGCCGTTGAACAGAGCAGCAACCACCCCACCGCCCGGGCTATTCAGAAACTTGCCGCTGAAGCCGGACTTGAACTCCCTCAGGCCGAAGAACTGACCGAGGCCCACGGTAAAGGTGTGTCCGGTAAAGTCAACGGTGTCGAAATCATCGTCGGCCGTGCCAACTGGATGCGGGAACGGGGACTGGATGTTCCCGCTCAGGATGATGCCGAAGCCGAAGGTATGAGCGTTGTCTACGTCGCCCGGGACGGCGTGGTCATCGGCTGGATCGGATTCCGTGACAAGATCAGAAATGAATCTGCCGCTATGCTTACCGATCTGCGTAAACTGGGTGTCCGCTACTGCGCAATGGTCACCGGTGACCGGAAATCCGTTGCCGAAACTGTGGCCGCACAGCTCCAGATCGACGAATTTGAAAGCGAATGTCTCCCCGAAGGCAAGGTCGCCTTTGTGGAAAAAGTTAAAGAAACCCACCGGGTCGCTGTCGTCGGTGACGGTGTCAACGACGCTCCCGCTCTTGCCGCAGGTGATCTGGGTATCGCTATGGGAGCCATCGGAAGCGATGTGGCCATCAACAGTGCCTCAGTTGCTTTGATGACCAATGATTTGCGCCGCATTGCAATGCTGGTTTATCTTTCACGCAAATCCCAGATGATCATCAATCAGAATTTGCTTTTCGGTATGCTTTTCGTTTTCGGCGGTATGATCGTCTCTGCGGTGGGGCTTATGACTCCCGTCTGGGCTGCCGTGCTCCACGCCGGAAGCACCCTGATCATTATTTTCAACAGCGCCCGTCTGGTGCGCACCGGTGAAGAACTCACCCTTGAAGAAGGGGGAGAGGAACCGGAGCAAGAGGAAGAATAAAACACTATGGAAGAATCAATTATCCCTGTGGTCAGTGCAACCGGGCTGACCAAGGAATTCCGGGATTTCTGGGGCCGTCCCAAAGCCCGTGCGGTCAACGATATCGACTTTGAGATCCGGCCTGGTGAAGTGGTGGGACTTCTGGGACCCAACGGTTCCGGAAAATCCACCACAGTGAAAATGCTTCTGGGACTTCTTTATCCTACGGGAGGCAGACTGACTGTTATGGGACGTTCTCCCCGGGCGGTGGAAACCAAACGGGATATCGGTTATCTGCCTGAGGAATCCTACCTTTACAAGTATCTGACTGCGGAAGAAACATTGGATTTCTTCGGTTCACTTTTCAACTTGTCCGCTGCCGATCGTAAACAGCGTATCGAACAGCTGTTGGATATGGTGGGACTTTCTCACGCCCGCCGCCGCCGGGTGGGGGAATTTTCCAAAGGTATGCAGCGTCGTATCGGTATTGCCCAGGCGATGATCAACGATCCTTCCTTTCTGATTCTCGACGAACCTACAAGCGGTCTTGACCCTCTGGGCTGCCGTGAAGTCAAAGATCTGATCCTCACTTTGAAAAAACGGGGCAAAACGGTTCTTGTCACCAGCCACTTGCTCAGCGATGTGGAAGATGTCTGCGACCGGGTCATTATCCTCTACGGCGGAAAGATCCGTGCCACAGGAGCCTTGAGTGATCTGCTGACGGTGTCCGATTCCACCACCATTACCACGCCTGCTCTTGCAAAAGATGAAATGGAAAAGGTGCTTGCCGCATTGCGCAGTACACTGCACGGCGAAGAATTCAAGGTGGATCATCCCCGCCGCACTCTGGAAGAATTCTTCCTTGATGTCATCGCCAAGGCCAAGGCTGAAAGTGTTGAGACCGCAGGAGTTATTTCCGGCGGCCGCATCGCTGATTATCTGACACAAGGCGACGAAAAGAGTGCTGTCCTTGCCTCGCTGCTTCAGGAACCTGCTGCTCCTCAGTCCAAGGCTGAAAAGAATGCTGAGGCAGCTCCGGCCCAAAAAGCTGAACCTTCCGCAGAGAAACTTTCCGGCCTTATGGAAGAAAAAAGTGCTCCCAAAGAGGCAGCAGCTCCCACTCCCGATGAAGCCGCAAAACTCTCTGACGCTGACCGTAAACTCAACGATATTCTGGGCAATCGCAAATGAGAGCCTTTCTGTCAATCGTCAAACTGACTTTCCGTCACGCGGTAAGGTCCCACATCTTCCAGCTGCTTCTGGGGGTGCTTCTTTTGTGCATCGCCCTGATTCCCACCACGGTTATCAACTCATCGGCCGGAGACTTTTTAAAGAGTTCCATCTTTTACAGTCTCTGGATCGTCAGTGCCGTGCTGGGGCTTTCAAGCATTTGGCTGGGGTGCTACATTATGACTTGCGACATCGACAGTTACCAGCTGCATATGGTGGTGAGCAAACCTGTTTCCCGGGTCACCGTCTGGTGCGGCAAGTGGCTGGGTGTCTGCCTGATCAATCTGCTTCTGCTTGTTGTCGCAACAGCAGCGGTCTACTTCATCATTCTCTACCGTTTTGAAAAACTGGAGTTCCAGCCCGGTGAAAAGGAACGGATGCGTTCCGAAGTTCTGGTGGGCCGTCGTGCATTTTCCGCTGACCGTCCGGATTATTCCGAAGCGATCAGTGCAATGGCACGCAAACAGGTCAACCGTCTTCACGCCCAGGGACAGAGCGTTGGAACTGCTATGCAGGACAAAATCATTAAAGATGCCCAGCTGGCAGTGGTGTCTGCGGATTCTGAAGTCAAACCCGGCAACATTAAAAGCTGGCGTTTTTCCGGTATTCCCGCCAACACAAACAAGCCTCTGTATCTGCGTTACCGTCCCTACATCAACAAGGTGGCCAGCGAAGATCAGCGTACCACCCGTATTCTCTGGTCTGTTGGGATCCCCCGGGAGCGCAAGACGCCTCAGGACGGTACGATGGCTGCCAAAAAAGCCAAAACCTACGACATTTATCTCTACCCTCTGGACGAACGGCCCGATCAGGTTATGACGGGGGTATTCCACGAAAAAGAACTCAAACCTGAGTGGAAAGTTGTTTCTTCCGACGGTTATGTTTTTATGACCGTTGCCAATATGGATCATTTGAACGGTACGATGTACTTTCAGCCGGCCGACGGTCCCCGTCTGCTGGTGCCGGCCACAAGTTTCGCAGGAAACTATGCCCGTGCGGTGCTGGTCATCGCTCTGGAACTGATGCTGCTGGCAGCATTGAGCTGTGCCTTCGGCGGTATCGTTTCTATGCCCGTGGCGGTCTTTATGGTGGTGAGTTATCTGCTCTTTGGAGCCTTTTCGGTCTATATGGTCAACTTGGAATATGTGGGGACCAGTGCGGACCGTTTCGGTCAGCTGGTGGGCAAGATCCTGCTTAAAGTGGTGATTCCTTTGCAGAATTTTGATGTCAGTTCCATTGTTTCAGACGGCGTGCTTATCGAATGGAGCTGGATCGCCGGTCTGCTCTGCAATATGATCGTACTCCGGGCATTGCCTCTGGTGCTCCTTGGAGTTATCCTTTACCGCAAGCGTGAACTGGGGTTGATTATCAGAAAATGAATAAATTCCGAACTATTACAATGTACTTTACTCTGGTGCTGGTCACCATTGCACTGCTTTTCGGAGCATCAGCGGTCTCCCGCCGTCTGGATGCCTCAGTCAAAGCCAATAATCTGCGTTTTACCGGTGAAATCAAAAATGCACCGGTGCTGGTGACTTTTACCACCGTTGCCCTGGGCAGTTTCCGGGGAATCGTGGCCGACTTGCTCTGGCTCCGTGCCGGGGCACTGCAGGAAAAAAGAAACTACTTTGAAATGGTCCAGCTTGCCCGCTGGATCACCGATCTGCAGCCCACCTTTTCCGGTGCGACCGCCTATCTTGCGTGGAATATGGCTTACAATATCTCAGTTACCTGCTCCAGCCACGCTGAAAGATGGCGGTGGGTCAATGAAGGTGTCCGGCTGATCCGGGATCAGGCTCTGGAATACAACCCTGAAGATCCCATTCTCTACAAGGACCTTGCCTGGATCTTTCAGCACAAGCTGGGCAACGTTCTTGACGATGCCAACTTGTATTACAAGAACCGCCTGGCTGTTCAGATGATGAATATTACAGGCAGTGCTGAACCCTCCTGGAAAGAGCTTGCTGCTGCTCCTGCGGATCAAAAGGCTTTTATGAAGAAATATCCTGAGGACGGTCCGGTCTGGAAAGTCCTCAATCAGGCGGGTTTCAAAGACTTTGATGCGTTGTACGCTGACTTCAAAGGCCGTACTCCGGCAGGTATTTCACCGGCACTCAAAGGGAAACTGGGGGAAAAACTCCTCAACGAACTTACTGTTTTCCTGCGGGCGGAAATGCTCCGGCGTCAGCTGAAACTTGATCCGGCAGTCATTGTCGAGATCAACGAAAAATACGGTACGCTGGATTGGCGTGTCCCTGAATCACAGGCTATTTACTGGGCCACTATGGGGCTCAAGCGGACTCCCGGACACAAAGATCTGAGCCTGAGCCGTCTCATCACTCAGTCTCTTTATGAATCATTCCGCGGCGGACGGCTGCTGATGGTCAACGACAAGGATTTCAGCAACATCGTTGTTGCTCCCAACATCGCTCTGGTTGATGCGGTATACAAAACTTATGGTGAAGTCCACCAGATCTATGACGGCGGTGCTGAATATTCCACTTTCCGCAGTGCCAAGATCAACTTCATCAAAGAAGCCATCGGGATTCTTTACAACTTCGGCCGTTTTTCTAAAGCCAAAGAGTATTATGAGCTCCTGATGAAGGAAGAACCCCACCGCAAACGGGAAGATCTGGAACAGTTCGTCACGACCCAGTGGGCTGAAGATGTCCGTGATGCCGGTGTCAAAAAGGCAAGCGAAGTTATCAGCGGGCTGATTTTCAAGAGCATCTTCTATTTGATCTACAACGATAACGATGCTGCATTGGCCAATGAACGGCTTGCCCGTTACATCTATGCCAAATATTCAGCCGATATCGGCAGTATGGACCGTATGAAACTTCCCAGCTATACCCAGATGAAGCGGGTCGTTGTGGAACAGTGTCTCAAAACATTCCCGCCCCATATGACCTTGATCCTCAAAGCAAAGATCGCAGCAGAACAAGCCGAAAATCAGCTTGATAAGATGCTGAAAAAGGTTCCCGGAGTGTCTGGCGGCACAGAAAGGAAAAAGTGATGTAAAATACGATCCGGGGAAAAGTCCTGAAAAAAGAACCGGGACTTTTCCCTCTTTTGCTGCAGATCCTGGCGGGAACGCGATCCTTTGCAAAGGCGTGTTTCCACGTTTAACAAAAACAGAAAAATTCTTGCCGGAGGAGACGGCATAAAAAACTCCGCCGTAAATATGACAGAATCACGGGAGAGAAGAAAAAATATTTTTCTCCCTGAACAGAAAGGAAAAAATGGACGCTTCAGTTCCGTCGTGTATAGGTTTTATCGCATCAATTGCCGATACAGGTGTGTCATCAGGTTTCCAATGGGCGTGGGTATATTTCATCGTCAGCGTGAGTGTGGCGATGGTGTTTTCTCACTGCTGTTCATTGATGGAAGCTGCTCTTTTAAGTATTTCTCCCAGTCAGCTGGCTGATCTCAACCGCGTTTCTCCCCGGGCGGGGAAATGTGCTATGGTTCTGAAACAGGACATTGACAAACCTCTGGCTGTGATATTGATCATCAATACAGCCGCCCATACCATCGGTGCCGCTGAAGCCGGTGCCAGTTTAAACTCTCTTTTCCCCGGCAATGCCACAGTAATGAGTGTATTCTCCCTTCTTTTTACTTTGCTGATGGTGCAGTATACGGAACTTTTGCCCAAAACTCTGGGCGTCCGCTTTAATATCAACGTAATGAAGTTCTGCGGTCCGGTGCTTCAGGTGCTTCTTTTCATCTTTATGCCCATTATCAAGGTGACACAGTGGATAAACAAACCTTTTGAAAGGCGTAAACCTGAAAAACCCACCACCACCGAAGAAATTTCAGCCCTTGCTTCTCTTGCCCGGAGCAGCCAGACCATATCTTCCCGGCAGGAACGGATTATCAAGATGGTTCCCCATCTTTCTGTCAAGAATGCCCGGGACGTGATGATCGACGTGGAAAATATCTCCTTCCTGACTGCAGATCAGACCTTGACCGATGCAATGAATTCCACCGCCAACGACTTCCACACCCGCTATCCGGTCTGTGAGGAGGACAATAAAAACGAAGTTCTGGGCTATGTGAACTTCAAAGAGCTTGTTGCGATCCACCGTTCTCATCCCGGCACTGTAAAGGTCAATGACATTCTGCGGCCCATTCCCTTTTCCGCACCCGACGACAGTGCAGCAGAATTGCTGGAACAGCTCACAATGCAGAACTGCCATATCACCATTGTCCGTGATCCTGCCACCAATACCACACTGGGCTTGGTGACACTTGAGGACATTATCGAAGAACTCCTGGGGGATCTGGATGATGAATTCGACCCCTTGCCCCGTACATTTTACTCCCCCGGCGAAAACTTCTGGGTGGTGGGCGGCGGCGTGCCTCTGCGTCTTCTTGCCCGGGACACTCACCTGGATCTGCCTTTGCGGGCGGAGCCTGTGGGTGTGTGGGTTTCCCGTATTCTCGACCGGCCTGTGCGTGTGGGTGATGTGATCCGTCACGGCAATGCAGAGTTCTACGTCCGCAAGATCCGCCGTGGACAGGCCTGGGAATTCAATCTTAAACGTATGAAAGAGTGACAACATATGACAAACTGCTTTTTTCATTTCCTGATACTGTTTTTCCTGCTTCTGGCGGGCGGCTGTGTAAAATTCGACTATACAGGGCAGCGTTTCACGCCCCGTGCGGAATCTGCTCCGGTGGCTTTTCTTGACAGTCAGGCGGATTTTACGGCTCAAGGATTCCGTATTATCGGCCGGGGAATATTGACTGTTCCGGGCAAAACAGCAAGTTATGACAGTATGGGCGAACTGCGCGAGCGTGCGAGAGAATATGGTGCCGAGGCAGTTTGTATTGTGGACAGTCGGCTTGCAGGAGAAAGAGTTTTTTCTGCCCCTGAAGATGAGTTTGTTTCACCTTATAAAGCACAGGCTGTAAAGGTCGAAAATTCTTCCTGGGACGCAAAATTTTTCGGCAGTTCCCCTCAGCTCGGCACGATAAAAGGAACACCCGAAAAAGTAATCCGGGTACTTTTTCTCAAGAAAACTGTGAATTTGGAAAAAGAACTGCAACAGAAAAATCCCCTGTTGTAAAAGTTTTTTTTGAAAAGCCGTCTCCCGACTCTTGCAATTGAGAAGTTGATGTATTATATTACCCCGGAGTACAACTTTTGCGTGCTGAAATTACATTACGGAAGTGAGAAAAAACATAATGTCTGAAAATAGCAACTCTGTCGACGGTGAAGGCCACGGCAGGATCATCAAGATCTTTTTTACAATAATTATGCTGCTGCTTTTTGCCGCAGCGATCCTTTCGTATTCGCCGACTGATGCTCCGATCCTCTACGGAGGGGTAACAGGAGAGGTGAGTAACTGTATCGGCTGGGCCGGTGCGCTGACAGCCCATTTCCTTTTTCTGCACCTGGGGCTGGCTGTTTATCTGCTTTTGCTTCTCATTGTGATCCGCGTGGTCCGCTCTATTCTCGGAGAGATCAGCGGTATCCGTTTATCAGGCCGCTGGCAGGGATGTTGTGCCGCTTTGATCATTCTTGCGGGTTCCCTGCTGCTTTTCGGGCTCGGACCTGAAATGTTTGATGAGCTCCTGCCTTCTTTGGGACTTGGACACCGGGATGCTGTCAAATCAGGTCTTTCAGGCGGTGTTATCGGGCAATACTTTTCCGCTCCCCGCAGTACAGTTGCAGGTGAAGGACTCCTGCGTCACCTGATCGGCAGTTTAGGGTGTGCCATTGTCGGTTTTTCAGCGATCCTCGGCGGACTTATCTGGCTTTACTGGGCGGAATGGAAAGAGCTGCTTTCCAGCTTTCTGCACCGGGAGTTTGAGGAAGAAGATAAGAGTAAAGAGGATGAGAAGCCTGTGGGACAGCCGTTATATGTTACCCGGAAACGCCCCGATGCGCCTGCCGGACAACGGTTTTCTTCTGCATCGCCAAAGCCTCTTTCACCTTCTGACTCCATTATTGATCCTCTGGCAAAAGATGAAACAGAGGAGGACGAAGACGAGCCTTCCGGAACAACGGTCTTTCAGGAGACCACTCCGCCCCCGCCGTCAGATAAAATACGCAAAAAAGACGAGTCTCTTTTTGACGATGAAGAAGATTCTGAAGACCCTGAAGAATCTGAAGACCCTGAAGAATCTGAAGACCCTGAAGAATCTGAAACGGAGAAAAAAGACGGGAATGAAAATTCTGCTTCCCGCCGCGATTCTTCCGTGTTGAAGCACAGCGACGAGATACAGACCACCATCAGCCATCAGGGAAAGTCTGTGACCACAACCGGCAGCAGTTACGTGCTGCCGCCTCTGACAATGCTTTCCAAAGGCAATGACAGCTGCGGCGAGGATCCCGAAGAACTCTCTGCCGCCAGGGACGCCCTTGAACAGACTCTTGAGGATTTCGGTATCCGCGGCTGGGTCAGCGATACGACAACCGGTCCCCGGATCACCCGTTTTGAAATCACTCTTGAACCCGGTGTCAATGTCCGCAAAGTGGAACAGATCGCCGACAATATCGCTATGAACCTCAGAGCCCAGAGCGTGCGTATTCTGGCCCCCATTCCCGGCCGCCCTGTGGTCGGTGTTGAAATTTCCAACAGCAAAGCCTCTGCGGTCTTTATGCGTTCTGTAATGGAATCCGAGCAGTGGCAGTCGGGCAAAGCGGAAATTCCCATTGCCCTGGGCAAAGATGTTTCCGGTAAGCCTGTGGTGCTGGATATCGCCAGTGCCCCCCATATGCTGATTGCCGGTTCAACAGGAACGGGTAAGAGCGTGTGTTCAAACTCTCTCATTATGAGCTTGCTTTTCCGTTTCCGTCCGGATGAACTCAAACTCATTATGGTCGACCCCAAAGTGGTGGAATTTGATGTTTATAAAAATCTGCCGCATTTGCTGACTCCGGTGATCAATGACTCCACCAAAGTTCCCGTCGCCCTGCGCTGGGCCGTGAACGAAATGGAAAAACGCTACCGGATCCTTGCCGCCGCACGGGTGAAAAAGATTTCTGAATTTAACAGCCGTCCCATTCCTGAAACCCCGGTTCTGGATGATGACGGAGTCAGAATCCCTGACCGGCTGCCCGTGCTGCTGATTATTATCGACGAGCTGGGCGACCTGATGATGACTGAGGCTAAAAAGGATGTGGAAAGCTCCATTACCCGCATTGCCCAGAAAGGACGTGCCGCCGGAGTCCACGTTGTGGTGGCGACCCAGCGTCCTTCCACCAACGTTATTACCGGTGTGATCAAGGCCAATTTGCCGACCCGTCTCTGTTTCCAGGTGCGTTCTCTTATCGACAGCCGGGTGGTGCTGGATTCTCCCGGAGGCGAAAAGCTTTTGGGTAAAGGAGATATGCTTTATATGTCGCCTTCTTCGATGCACATCGAACGTGTCCAGGGCTCCTTTGTTCCTGACTCCGATATTCAGAAAGTGGTGGAATTTGTCAGTGAACAGATACCTCAGCAGTTTAACGAAGCCGTGCTGACTGAAGAAAAACCTGCCGGTGAAGATGGTAACAAAGATCCAGATGATGATGATGGTGATGTCCCCTGGGATGACGGAAAGCCGGACATCAAGACAATCGTCAGAAAATATCTCCGCCCCGGCGACGGCGATGTGATGCGGCAGGCTCTTGAAGTGGTCTTTCTCGAAGGTAAAGCCAGTACCAGTTATTTCCAGCGGCGTCTGGGGATCGGTTACAACCGTGCGGCCGAGCTGGTGGATCAGCTGGAAGAAAGAGGGGTTCTTGGACCGCCTTCCGGCAGCGGCAACAAGCGTGAGATCCTTGTTTTTGATACTCTTGATGTTAATGATTGAACTTTTTAATAAGGTGACTGTATGAATAATGACAACAACAGCGAACTTTTTACCGCCGCAGATGAAATCAAGCCGGCCGCTGAGACAGCAGCTCCGCAGCAGAAAGGAAGTTCCGAAGCTCCCGTGGAAGGTTTTTCTGCTTCTGCTGTGATTACTGAAGACTCGATCATTGAAGAAAATGTCATTCCCGATATTGACGCCGGCGGAGCCCGCAGCTGCGGCGAGTTCTTGCGTCTTCAGCGGGAGCGGCTCAATTTAAGCTGTGAGGAAGTCTTTGAAGCCACCAAGATCAAGCCGGATCTGATCGTGGCTCTGGAAAATGAAGATTTTTCCCAGTTGCCCCAGCCCGTTTATGTCATTGCTTATGTAAAACGTCTCTGCCAGTTCTATAATATCAACAACGCTCTGGCCCGGGAATTTCTGGACCGGCTCCGGGCGGAAATCTCTTTTGACGTGCCCGATGATGTTTCCAAAACCGTCAAAGGTTCCGATGTGAGCGAGGAAAATATGCGCCGCATCCGCAATCTGGTGGTGGCGGCGTCATTGATCCTGCTGCTTCTGCTGCTGCTCATTATTTCAGGAGTCACTATGGTGGTGGTCCATTTGCGCAAGTCCGGCAATCAGATAGAAAAACAGAGCGTTTTCAGCGAAAATACCCTTGTTGAGCTGCAGCCGAAGCCAAAACTTACGATGACGGAATTGTAAAATCAAAAAATGGTGCTATATTATAAAAAGGCAAGATAAAATAATACTTAGCTTTACAGGAAGATTACCGCTGGAAATGCAAAAAAAAATACTGTTGGTGAACGGTCCCAATCTGCGGCTTCTCGGCCGCAGAGAGCCTGAAATTTACGGGTATGATACGCTCCAGGACATTGAAGAACTTGCAAAAGAGTGTGCTGCAGGACTCGGGTTCGAGTTGGAATGTTTCCAATCCGATAGCGAAGGAGCTTTGATTTCCCGTATCGGTGAAGCTCCGCTGGAGGGGTTTTGCGGTATTGTTATCAATCCGGCCGGATATACTCATACCTCCGTGGCACTTCACGATGCACTCCTTGCCGCCGCACTTCCGGCAGTGGAGGTCCATTTGAGCAATATTTTCAAGCGGGAAGATTTCCGTCATACGTCTATAACAGGTTCCGCCTGCATCGGAGTCGTAGCCGGATTCGGCAAGGAATCATATACTTTGGCAATACGGGCACTTGCTGCCCGTCTGGCATAAAAACAAAGAGGTAACTTATGATGAATATTGAAGACATTAAAGCAATAATGAAACTTATGGCGGAGTATCAGTTGACTGAATTTTCAGTTGAAGCCGATGGCAGCAACGTCCGTATCCGCCGCGAAAACACTGCTCCCGCAGTGGTGCAGACTGCCGTTGCCGCCCCCGTTGTCCAGAGTATTCCTGTTCCGGCCGCTCTGCCTGCTGCAGCTGCCGCCGCTGCTCCTGCTGCCGCTGAGCCCGCTCCCGGCACCCCCATTGAATCTCCTCTGGTGGGAACATTTTATGCAGCTCCCTCTCCTGACTCAGCTCCTTTTGTCCAGGTCGGTGACAAGGTCACGCCTGATACTGTGATCTGCATCATCGAAGCAATGAAGGTTATGAACGAGATCAAAGCCGAAAAAGCCGGCGTGGTCAAAGAGATCGTGGCCCAGAATGGCCAGCCCGTCGAATATGGTCAGGTATTGATAGTTCTGGAGTAATATGTTCAATAAAATTTTAATCGCCAACCGGGGAGAGATCGCCCTGCGGATCCTGCGCGCCTGCCGCGAAATGAATATCCGCACCGTGGTGGTTTATTCTCAGGCAGACGCCGACAGCTTGCCGGTCAAGCTTGCTGACGAAGCGGTCTGTATCGGTCCCCCGCAGCCCCAATCCAGCTATCTCCTCATTGAGAGGATTCTTTCTGTTGCAGCAATCTGTGATGTGGATGCCATTCATCCCGGATACGGATTTCTGGCAGAAAATGCCTACTTCGCTGAAGCTTGTGCCAAACACGGTATCGCTTTCATCGGTCCCAGTGCCGCCGCAATGCGGGCTTTGGGAGACAAATCCGTCGCCCGCGAAACGATGCGTAAGGCAGGAGTCCCTGTGACTCCCGGCAGTGACGGACTCCTTGAAAGTGAGGAACAGGCCCTTGAAATGGCCCATAAGCTGAAATATCCTGTCATCATCAAGGCTTCCGCTGGCGGCGGCGGCCGGGGAATGCGTATTGCTCACAATGACGGCAGTCTTATTCAGGGATATCACGCCGCCCGTACTGAAGCTGAAAAGGCTTTCGGAAACGGTGACTTGTATATGGAAAAATTCATTGTCAATCCCCGCCATATCGAAGTGCAGATCCTGGCCGATAATTTCGGCAATGTGGTCTATCTCGGCGAACGGGATTGCAGTGTGCAGCGGCGTAATCAGAAATTGCTCGAGGAATCTCCTTCTCCGGCACTTTCTGCCAAGATGCGTGAAAAACTGGGTGTCGCAGCCGTCAAAGCTGCCAAAGCTGCCGGTTATTCCAGTGCCGGAACCATTGAGTTCCTCTATACCGCCGAGGGTGAGTTCTATTTTATGGAAATGAATACCCGTATCCAAGTGGAACACCCTGTGACCGAAATGATTACCGGCGTTGATCTGATAAAAGAAATGATCCGTATCGCCGCCAATGAAAAAATGACTCTCCGGCAAAAGGATATCGTTCTCAAAGGACACGCTATTGAGTGCCGTATCAATGCTGAAGATCCCGCACGGGGCTTTGCGCCCTCTCCCGGTCTTGTTTCATTGTTTGTTCCTCCGGGCGGACGCAATGTCCGGGTCGACAGTCACGTTTATTCCGGCTACCGGATCCCCCCCTATTACGACAGTCTGATTGCCAAACTGATCGTTTGGGGAGCAGACCGGCAGGAAGCTATCGCCGTCTGCCGCCGGGCTCTGAGTGAAATGATGATCGAGGGGGTCAAAACGACCCAGCCCTTCCAGAAACAGTTGATTAATCACAAAGATTTTGTTGAAGGCAAATACGATACCGGTTTCGTTGATCGTATGAGCCAGAACACGGCTAATAAGGAGGAAAAAGTATGAAAAGTGCTGCCAACAATCCCGCTCAGGAAGTCATTAACACTGCTTCTGCCGTTCCCGCAGAAACCTCTTTGATGGAAGGCGAACTCGGGGAAATCAAGATCCACGAAAATGTTATCGCCAATCTTGTCGCTATGGCCACCCGTAAAGTTCCGGGCGTTTCCCGCTTGGCCGGAAGTACAGTTGTTGATGCCATCGCCAGTATCGTCGGCAGCCGCCGTATGCAGGCGAGAGCCATTTCTGTCGGCATTGCCGGCGATAATTGCGTGACCATCGATCTCAAGTTGAATATCCTCGTCGGCTATCGGCTGCCTGATGTTGTTCAGCAGGTTCAGCGGGCTGTGATCGACAGTATTGAAGATGTTACCGGTATGACAGTTACCCGTGTCAATGTGGCTGTTCAGGATATCGACGATGATATCCCGGCAGAAGATGACGAATACGGGGCAGAAAACACCGATACTGCTGCAGCCGCAGTAGTCAATCCCGGTTGTAATATACCGATGCCCTGATGTGTCCCCGGTCTGCGTGACCGGTGGAGGCTGCCGCCGGAAAATCCGGCGGCGGTTTTGTGTTTTGTAAACAAACAATAATGATTTTCAGGAACTTGTAATTATGGAAATCTTAAAAGTTCTCGGCGATCCCCAATGGTGGCGGGCTCTGATGGGGAGCGAATTCAATCAGGGTTTTATGGCTGCGCTGGTGCTGATCCTTGCGCTGATGCTTGTTTTGCTGATATTGAGAGGGATCCTGTTTCTTATTTTCCGCACCCGCCGCTGTTCTACCATTGTGGTGAAACGGCAGGACGGCAACACTGTTGTTGCCCGTGACGTGGTTGCTTCTGTTGTGAATCAGGAATTGATCCCTTATCCGGCACTTTCGGCTGAAAAAATCCAGCTGACCCGGAAAGGTAAAGAGTATCAGCTGACGATTTACTGCCGTTATCTGTTGAGTGATCAGGCTGGACTGCCTTCTTTTTGTGATGAATTCAAGCCCCGGCTCAAGGAGGCATTGCAAAAGGGGTTCGGAATCAATACTCTTACCGATATCCGTCTGTGGATATTGGCTCCCGACGAGGACGAACAGGAATCTTTGAGCCGGGAATCAGGCAGTAAAGATGCTTATACTGGCCTCTGAATCGCCCCGCCGCAGGCAGCTTCTTGAAGCATTGGGAGCGGAATTTACGGTTTGCCCTGCCGCTGTTGAGGAGCTTGAAGATGGTGAAGATCCTGAAACTCTGCCCGAAAAAAATGCCTTGCTGAAAGCTCAGGCTGTTTCCGGACGTTTTCCGGAAGATCTTGTATTGGGAGCGGATACAGGCGTATTTAACGGAGCAAAGATGTTGGGCAAGCCCGGTTCGGCAGATGAGGCTCTGGCGATGCTGCTCTCGCTCAGCGGCAGGACACATCGGGTCATAAGCGGTGTAGCACTGGTTTGCCGATCCCGTAAGATCTGTTTATCGTGGAGCGTGGAGTCGCAGGTGACATTCGGTGCTTTTACGCCGGACGACGCACGGGCTTATATGCAGAAAGTCAATGTAATGGATAAAGCCGGAGCGTATGCTGTTCAGGAATATCCGGAGCTTTTGGGTGCCAGCTGGAAAGGGGAATTGGAAAATATTATAGGACTTCCGCTGGAAAAATTAAAAAAGGAATTACAGAACTATCATCTTCTGTCTCTTTGATACAGATAAAAGCAGCAGAATTTTTACCGTATCTTCCCGCACTCCCGGTATTAATGAAAAAAGGCTTCAATATGGGGCGGGAAGGGCGTTTTTTTCTTTTTTTTGCAAAAAAAATGATTTTTTCTGTTCTTTTAACTTGAAATATCAGCGTTTATCGTGTAAAGTATCTTTTGGTCTATTATTGATGTTTAGTATCAGAGTTTGAATATAAATAGAATTTTTTGAGGTAATAATGAGTTTGAAGCGTATTCTGTCAGCAGCACTGCTTCTTGCAGGGCTGACCGCTTTTTGTGCTGATGCCCCTAAAGCAGGAGGTACGGCACTTGCAGATGAGATTTCTGCCGTCTTAAAAGGGAAAAAGGTTGCCGCCGGTGCTGCTGTTAAGGAGTTAAAGGCTCTGAGCAGCAAAAACGGTCAGGCCGCTGCCTTGCTGGGACTCTGTTACAAAGATGGTTACGGAACAGCTGTTTCTCTGCCTGCTGCCCGCAATTATTTTCTCACTTCTGCCAAACAGGGGAATGCAATCGGCCAGTTCTGGGCGGGATTCTTTCTGCTCCGGGGAATCGGCGGTGCCGCTGATGTGCCCAAGGGGGTGGATTTGCTCGAAAGCTCTGCTGTGCAGGGAATTTCCAATGCTATGGTCCTTCTTGCGCACGTTTACCTCGAAGGCTACACTAAAAACGGTCGTGTCGTAATCCGTGAGGATCATCCTCTGGCTGTCCGTTATTTGCGGCGTGCCGCCGCTGGCGGCAACAAAGAGGCTGCTATGGTGATGGGTGACTGGTTCTTTAAGGGCGGAATGCTTAAAAATGATCCCGCTCAGGCCAGAGAATGGTATGTCCTTGCCGGACATCGTTACAGTGATGCTGCTGTTGCTGAGGTCGATTACGAAGCCGGTCAGGATGAGAATGTTAAAAAACAAGCCTGGGAAAAACTGGCTGCTCTGGCCAATGCCGGTAATGCCCGTGCTCAGGTTTACGTCGCCGGAGTCGCTCTTAAAAAAGGTGACGTTTCCCGTGCCGCTGCATTGGCTGAAAGTGCCGCAAAGCACTCCTATCCTCCTGCTCTGACACTCAAAGCTCTTATTGCCAAGCAGAAAGGTCAGAAAAACTGGCTCGATCTTATGCTTAAGGCCGCCGCAGCCGGCGATCCTGAAGCTCTCGCACTGGCCGGTGCCCAGCTTGCTGCCGGCAGGGGCAGTATTTCCGCAAAAGGTGTGGAAATGCTTGAAAGAGCTGCCCGTCGGGGCGTGCCTGCCGGTCTTGTGAAAATGGGACGTATCTATCTGCAGGGACGTCTTGTTCCCAGAGATGAATTTCAAGCTTTTGATCTTTTCAAAAAAGCTGCTGCCAAAGGTAATGTGGAAAGCAAATATTTCCTCTCGCTCTGTTATCGTGACGGTCTGGGATGCCGTGCCAATCACGCTCAGGCTGCTCAGTTGGCTTTTGAAGCGGCCGAAGCCGGAGACAGTTATGCCCAGACCCTTTACGCAACCTATCTGCGTGACGGAATCGGTGTCTCCCGGGATTCAAATCGTGCTGTGCAGTACCTGCAAAAGGCAGTTATGCAGGGAAATGTTCACGCCCAGGGACTTCTTTCTGATTTGATCAGCAAGGCAAACGATATTGCCGCTGTTCCTATGGGAGACGGTTTGCAGCTGGTGCAAAAGGCCGCTCTCAGCGGTGATGCCATTTCTGCTTATTCTCTCGGCCGTATTTATACTGAAGGTGTCAAAGTCAAACGTGATTATGCCCAGGGACGCAAAAATTATGAACTGGCTGTTGCCCGTAAGCATCCTGAGGCTTTCGCCGCTCTGGCTGAGTATTATCTCAACGGCTGGGGGGTGTCCAAAAATTATAAAAAAGCCATTGAACTTGTGAACCAGGGCAAGAAATTCCGCAGCGGCAGAGCTTATGTGATTTCTGCTTTGTGCAAGCTCAACGGCTATGGTGTCAAAAAAGATATTCCCGGTGCTCTGCGCGATTTCCGGCAGGGAGCTGCGTTGCGGGATGCTGCTGCTGAGCTCTGGTTGGGAATTTGCCACGTCAAAGGAATCGGCGTTGCAGTCAATGAAGCGACTGCTTACGCTCATTTCCGCCGCGCTGCTGCCTTGGGCAACAACTCCGGTATGCTGATGCTGGCTCTCTGCTACCGTGACGGAATCGGCGTCAAGAAAAATCTTGCCGCCAGCCAAACTTATCTCAAGCGTGCCGCCGAAGCCGGTAATGCAGACGCTCTTTATGAATTGGGTCTCGTTTACGCCAACGGTGTTCACGGTCCCAAAGATATGGCAAAGGCGATCAAATGTTACCGGGCCGCAGCTGAAAAAGGCAACGCCTATGGCATCTATGAGCTGGCCTGCTGCTACGAAAATGGCCGGGGCGTTGAAAAAGATGTAAGCAAAGCAGCCGCTCTTTACAGAATTTCTGCAACTGCCGGAAACCGCTATGCTCAATTTATGCTTGCCCGCTGCTATGAGGGAGGCATCGGTGTTCCTCAGGACAAGTATGAAGCTGTGCGCTGGTACAAAAAGGCTGCCGCAGGCGGTTTCAAGTATGCTGCACGGCGTGCCGCTGAATTACAGAAAAAATTGGATACAATGACTCTTTGAATCGATAAATAACCTATAATAATATCATAAACGAAAGGAAAGTATTATGTGCCAGAAAGAAATTTTTGCTGATGGAATTGGTCAGATCCATTTTGCCGGAGCAATGGTCCGTTTTGATTTTGTTACCCTTCAGCCCGGTGAAGAAGGTGCTGCTCCCGTGCCCCAGAGCAATCTGCGTGTCATTATGCCCCCCCAGGGTTTCCTGAGTGCTTATAACTCTATGCAGCAGCTTATTAACAAACTGCTGGAAGCCGGTGTGCTTCAGAAGACTGAACCTGCCAAGTAATTCTTCTGTCAGCGGAGAATAATGTTTCCCGTCCCGGGGATTTTTGAACCGGGACGGAAAACAAAAGCAGCCTGAGGAATTTCTGGAGCCTCAAGCACAGCGGCCGGAAAACGGCAATTGTCCTTGAGTTTTCAGAATAAACAATTGTGAACATTAAAACAAAAAGAACATTCAACATAGGGATTGAAAGTATGAAGAAAATCAATCAATTTGTCGTCGGCGCGGCAGTCCTGGCAGTCGCTTTCGTCATTTCCGGATGTCAGAATATGGAAGATTACCGGAAAGAACGTGCCGAATATGCCATCAAACATTTTGAAGGTGCCAAATATCGTGAATTGGTGGAAGGTAAGAAACTTACCCTCAGCGAATGTATCAATCTGGCCAAAGAGCACAACCTGAACCTTCAGGTCAGCAAATTGGAAGAAAAGGTCGCCAAAGAGCTGCGTACCGCTGAAATGCTGGGTATGCTTCCTGAACTCAACATCAACGATACTGCCACCTGGCGCAGCAACAGACCTGCTTCATCAAGCGAAAAGGTGGGTGAGGGCGGTTTGACCTACGGTTATTCTCAGAGTCAGGATCGTAATGTCAATTACTTTAACATCGACCTTGCTTTGAGTGTTCTTGACTTCGGTTTGGCATTCTTTAACACCCAGCAGGCTCAGGATCGGGTCTATATGCGTGAACAGCGTACTGAACGCGCCGCTCAGAACCTGACCCTTGATGTTGTCCGTGCTTACTTTTCTGTTGCTGCCGCTCAGAAAGCCATCCGGATCACCACCGGACTTCTGGAAGAATGCAAGAACCGTTATGAGTTGATTCAGAAACTGGGCAAGACCGGTCAGATTGATCCTTTCCGTGCTTTTGATGAAACCCGCCGTTTCATTGATATGGAAAAACGCCTTACCAACTACGTCCGCAGCTATGAAAACAGCTGTGTTGAACTGCGCTCTCTGCTGGGTATGGCTCCTTCCGGTAAAATCGTTGTCGAAGACGCCTATCTGAACCGTCTGCCTGATTACGAACTGCCTGATATCGAACTTATGGAACAGATTGCCCTTTTCAAGCGTCCTGAACTTTATGAAATCGACATCCAGCGTCATATCAACATCCTGGAAGTCCGTAAAGAGATTGTTATGATGTTCCCCAACGTCCGTATCTTCTACGACTTTACCAACTCCAGCAACTCCTTCCTCTACAATATGAACTGGTGGGAACTCGGTATCCGTGCCGCTTACAACTTGCTGAAGATCCCCGTGCACGTTTCCAGAGCTCTTGCTATGAACGAGCAGGTCAAGGCTGAAGAAAAACGCGGTTTCGCTCAGGCTATCGCCGTTATGGCTCAGGTCCGTATCGCTCACGCCAACCTGATCGCTACCAAGCAGCGGTATGATATCGACACCAAGACCTACAATGCCTTCTCTGCCAATTTGGCTCAGGCCCGCCGCACTGTCCGTGCCGGAGAACTTTCAAAACTCCAGTTGGATCACATCCGTCTGGCTACTGCTGAAACCGAAATCGAACGCCTGATGTCTATGGGCAACTACTATGTGTCCTACTACCGTATGCTCAACGCTATCGGTATCAAATCCATCAGTGCCAAGAGCATTGCCGCCATCCGCAGCGAGCTTGAAGCTGCCAAGCGTCGTGCCGGTAAGGAACTGGAACTCGCCCGCCGTGAATACAATGCCCGTATGGCTGCTGCCGGTGCCAAATCCAATTCCGACGATGTTATGGCCATTGAGAGCAAGGTTGTCAACCAGCCCCTTACCAACTTCGGCAGTGTCGACTTCCTCTCAGTGTACGACTCCACTCCCGCCAAGGCTGCCAATGCCGGAAAAGGCGGAAAGTAAGTTCCGCACAAGTTGCTCTTGCAGCCCTGCAGGGATAGGGTTCCTGGCAGAACTCTTGCCTGAGCAAAGCAGAATATTCCGGGCGATCTTGAAACAGGTCGCCCTTTTTTCTTGAAAACGACAGTTTTCTTGTTTTTAACGTTTTACAGAAAGGATCATTCCAAGATGAGTAAATGTCCCTATTGTCATATTGAAGTCAGCGAATCTGCCATTGAAATCGAGGACGGCTGCTGCCCTGAATGCGGTGCTATGATCAGTGCCCCTGATTTAGGAATGGGCGATGATGAGTTGGAAGATGAAGATGAATTCGATTACGGTGATGATCAGGAGGATATCTTTGCTGACCTTGATGAAGATGATGAGTTCCAGCATACCAGCGAATTTGACGACGACGAATTTGATGATTTAGACGCAGAATTTGACGATGACGATTTTGACGACGAAGAATTTGACGACGATGAGGATTACAGAAAAAATGTTTGATATTGAGATCCGCCGCACATTTTCTGCCGCACACCAGCTCAAGGGATACGACGGAGATTGTAAAAATCTTCACGGTCACAACTATAATGTGATCGCAGTTGTCCGTACCAATGTACTTAATGATATCGGTATTGCTCTTGACTTCAAAAAGCTGAAAGCAGCTCTTGATGAGATCCTTGACGGTTACGACCATAAAAATCTTTCTGAGTTGCCCGAATACAGTGAAGTCAATCCCACAAGCGAAGTGATGTCCCGGAACATCTATCGCCGTTTGAGTTCTATGCTCAATGACGGCACGATCAAAGTGTACAGTATCCGCATTGAGGAGTCTGCCGGATCTGCCTGCACTTACTTTGAGGAGTGATTCCCCAAAGTGCGTGTTTGTGAAACTTTTGCAAGTCTTCAGGGAGAATCCACCCACGCCGGAAGAAAGTGTTTCTTTATCCGGCTCAGCGGGTGCAATTTGAACTGCTCCTATTGCGACACCCTTTACGGCCGCTCTTTTGAGGCGGGGTGTGAACGCTCTGTGGATTCTCTTGTTCGGGAAGCTCTTTCAAGCGGACTTAAACTGGTGGAAATCACCGGGGGCGAACCCTTGTGTACGCCTGAAGCTCCGGAGTTGTGTCAGGCACTTCTGGACAAAGGTTTTGAAGTGCTCCTTGAGACCAACGGCTCCCTTTCCCTCAGTGCTGTTCCGGCAGCTGTCCGTAAAATCGTTGACTGTAAACTTCCCGGATCCGGTATGGCAGAGCATAATCTGTACGAAAATTATCCTTTGCTCCAACAGCACGACGAGGTGAAGTTCGTCATTTCCGACCGCAGAGACTTTGATTTTGCCTGCAATGTTATTGAGAAATATTCTCTTGATTCTTTGACACCCAACCTTATTGCCAGTCCCGTCTGGGGCAAGGTCAGTTTTGAAGAACTGAGCTCCTGGGTCTTGGAATCCCCTGTTCCTCTGCGTATGCAGCTTCAGATGCACAAGATCATCTGGGGCGACCGCCGGGGGGTTTGAAAACAAGGAGTTTCTTTATGGAAAAAGCGATCGTACTCTTATCCGGCGGATTGGATTCCGCCACTTGTCTTGCTATTGCACGTTCCCGGAACTTTGAGTGCTATACTCTCTCCTTTGACTATGGTCAGCGGCATCGCTGTGAATTGGAGTGTTCTGCCAATATTGCCAAAGCTCTCGGAGCGGCCAGACACTCTGTAATGTCCATTGATCTGCGTCAGTGGGGGGGATCGGCTTTGACTGATGACTCCATTGATGTGCCGGCGGCCCAAGGTGACAATGTTATGCCCGTGACCTATGTACCTGCCCGGAATATGATCTTTCTTTCCTTTGCCGCCGCCTGGGGCGAGATCCTCAAGGCCCGGCACATTTTCATCGGTGTCAACAGCGTTGATTACTCCGGATATCCTGATTGCCGTGCGGCCTTTATTGATTCTTTCCGCCGTACAGCCAATCTGGGGACCTGTGCTTCAGACGAGGGCTGGGAGTGGGTTATTGAAACGCCTTTGCAGGCTATGAGCAAAGCTGAGATCATCCGTACCGGCAGTGCTTTGGGAGTGGATTATTCGATGACTGTGAGCTGCTATAACCCGGACAGTTCCGGCCGGGCCTGCGGTATCTGTGACAGCTGTGCTTTACGCAAAGCAGGCTTTGCCGCTGCGGGGGTCCCCGATCCGACTTCTTATCAGGAGCGTTGAAAAATGGATAAGATCCTTATTGAAAACATTGCAGTCAATGCCATTATCGGTACTCTGCCCCACGAAAGGCTCCGTCGCCAGATGCTTGTGATCGACATTGAAATTTCTCTTGACCTTAAAGCTGCGGCTGAGAGCGATGATCTTTTCAAGAGTGTCGACTATTCTGAAATCGAAAGACGTACCGTTGAGATCGCTGAAACCTCTTCATTTCAGCTCCTTGAAGCTCTTGCGGGAGCTCTTGGAAAAATGCTTCTTTCCTATGATCTTGTTCAGCAGGCTAAAGTTTCTCTTTTCAAAGCTGCTGGAAGTGCTGCCGGAAAGGGTGTCCGTGTCATTATGGAGTTTGACAAATGAAAAAGAATGAAGATGAAAAACTCACTCCGATGATGCGGCAGTACAAAGAGGCCAAAGCCTCTATTCCTGCTGATGCCGTGCTTCTTTTCCGTCTGGGGGACTTTTACGAAGAATTTTTTGAAGACGCTGAAAAAGTCAGCTCCGTTCTTGATCTCGTTCTGACCAAGCGGCAGGGATATCCTATGTGCGGATTTCCTTTTCACGCATTGGAAAGTTATCTGCCCAAACTGGTGGGAGCTGGGCTCAAAGTTGCCATCGCCGACCAGATGGAAGATCCGAAACTTGCCAAAGGCATCGTCAAACGTGAAATCACCCGTATCATCACTCCGGGAACAGTTACTGAAAGTTCAATGCTCAACGCCGGAGTCAACAATTATGCCGCAGCTCTTTGTAAAGGGAAAGGCGATTCCTATGCCCTTGCAGTGCTGGATATCAGCATCGGGGAATTTTTTGTCCTTACGGGCAATCTGGAACAGATAGACGGCGAACTGCGCCGCTTTGATGTGCGTGAAACGGTCATTGAACCCGAATTGCTGGCGGAGTTCCGCAGCTCAGCTCCCGTTCCCGGTCCTGAGAAAATGCTCTTTACGGAACTGGACCGTTACGAATTTGACTTTGAGGATAACAACCGTTATTTGTGTTCTCATTTCAAAGTGCTTTCAATGGACGGCTTCGGCTGCCGGGAGTTCCCCCACGCAGTCAGTGCCGCCGGAGCTTTGCTCCGCTATGCGGTGGAAAATCTCCGCCACGAAGCCGGACACGTAACAAAGCTGGAACTGCGTTCCTGCGGTTCGGCTCTTGAATTGGATCCCGTCTCTTTGAGAAATCTGGAGATCGTCTGTTCTATGTATGACAAGAGCAAGGCCAACTCACTTCTGGGTATCCTTGATAAAACGGTAACTCCTATGGGGGGACGGAAACTGCGTAACTGGCTTCTGCGTCCCCTTAAAGAACGTGCTGCCATTGAAGAACGGCAGGACGCTGTGGAGTCCTTTCAATACGATCATCTTTCCCTGGCGGAGCTCCGGGAAACCATCGGCGTTATCCGGGATATTGAACGGATCACAGGGAAAATCAATATCGGCAGTGCAGGTCCCCGGGATCTGCTGGCTTTGGGCATCTCCCTTGATTGTCTGCCGGGGGTGCGGCTGCTTCTGGAACCTTTGAATCTGAACATCTTTTCCAAAGCCCTTGCCAGAATCGCAGACTTTTCTGAACTGGTGAACCGCATTTCCGAAACCATTGACGAGAACGCTCCGGCACTTCTGGCTGACGGCGGCGTGATAAAAAGCGGCGTTTCTCCTGAATTGGATGAGTTCCGTGCCGCTGCCACTGAAGGGAAAAGCTGGCTTGCTCAGATACAGATGCGGGAAATCGAAAGAACCGGTATCAAATCCCTCAAAGTGAAATACAATTCGGTTTTCGGCTACTATATCGAAGTGAGTAAATCCAATCTGGCTGCCGTTCCTGAAGACTATATCCGCAAACAGACCCTTGTCAATGCGGAGCGTTTCATCACTCCCGAACTCAAGGAACTGGAAAACAAGATTCTGGGAGCGGAAGAAAAGGCCAGAAATCTGGAATGTGAACTCTTTAATAAACTCCGTCTGGAAGCCCTTGAATACACTCAGGCTTTACAGGATGCCGCCGATGCCGTCGCCGAAATAGATGTGCTCTGTTCCCTTGCAGAATGTGCCAGACTTAATGACTATGTGCGGCCTGATATTTATGAAGATGACCGCTTGATGATTGAAGGCGGCCGTCATCCTGTTATAGATCAGATGATCCCCGGAGAGTTTGTTCCCAATGACTGCAAGCTGGACACAGGCTACAACCGGCTTATGCTGATTACGGGCCCCAATATGGCGGGTAAATCCACCTATATCCGTCAGACGGCTCTTTTGGTGATTATGGCCCAGCTGGGTTCTTTCATTCCGGCCCGTTCCGCCTCTATCGGACTTGTTGACCGGATTTTCACCCGGGTGGGGGCGGCTGATGATCTTTCCCGCGGTCAGAGTACCTTTATGGTGGAAATGCTTGAAACAGCTAATATTCTCAATCACGCTACTTCCAACAGTCTGGTGATCCTTGACGAAATCGGCCGGGGCACCAGTACCTTTGACGGTCTTTCCATTGCCTGGTCGGTGGCGGAATATCTCCACGATGTCATCGGATGCCGCACTCAGTTTGCCACTCACTACCACGAGCTGACAGAGATGGCGATGACCCGCAGAGGAATAGTGAATTACAATGTGGCTGTCAAGGAATACGGCGATGATATTATTTTCCTGCGGCGTATCGTTCCCGGCCCCAGTGACCGGAGTTACGGGATCCACGTAGCCAAGCTGGCGGGACTTCCGGATCACGTCCTTGACCGGGCCAGGCAGCTTCTTGAGCTGCTGGAAAAAAATGACGATGTCAACAGGGAGGCTGTGTCTCTGCTTCCCCGCTACCTGACAAGCCCCAAAAAGAAAAAAAACAGCAAAGACGATCCCGGTCAAATGCTGCTCTTTTGAAGCTCTTAAAAACTTATTTGCTGCACAAAAAAACTGCCGCTGCCCTGTAAAAAGGGCAGCGGCAGTCTGTTTTAATTACGGCAGGGATTTTCAGTCAACGACTTTGACACCCAGAGCAAATTCACTGCCGTCGGCAGAAGCCAGGGCGGCGGCTGAAGTCACAGGGTTGGAAAAGTCAGCAAAGATACCGCCGTCGACGACGTAATTGACACATTCTGTTTCGCAGCAGGCATCAAAGTCACAGGTGACTTGTTCATCGGCGGGACGGTTGCATTCATAGGTGGAAATATAACGGAGTTCGCCGGGTTTGAGTTCAAACTCACGAACCAGAACCGCATCTTTACGGATGATTCCCAGATATCCCACGGGCCGCAGGCGGCTTACAGCAGCGACGATTCTGGGGGTGTCGAGGGAGTCTTTTTCATAATCCAGAGCCAGCAGACCCAAAGTGAAAGCATCGCGGACAGGCATACCGGCAGCGATTTTTTCTGCGATGGGGTCGGTCTGAGAACCGTTGGACACAACAGCGTATTCACCGGCAATGCGGACGCAGTTGTAGCTGATGTAAGGATTTTTGGCCAGGTCGCCTTCAAAGCCGGGACGGGGCATAATGGCAACTTTGTCTCCCTGAAGAACAGCCATACGGTTGGGGAATGAACGTGAGGAAACGCGGTAAAAGGCTCCTGCACGGCCGGATTTGGTCATACCGATAGCAACAATACGTCCGAGATACATAATTAATTCTCCTTGAAAAAAGTTTACAGGTTTCAACACATAAGATACACCCGCAAAAGGAAAAACTCAAGAGGAAAGTAAAAAAATTACATAAATAAGCTCCCTGAAGGGGCCTTTTTTATTTGTAAATCCATAAAGTCGGTGTTATCTTATTCCCGGTGGAACAAGATTCAGGAGAATTACGATTATGGATGTGTGCCAGTTGAAAGAAAAACTCTGCCAACAGATCGACGCCCGCAGAGAAGAAATTATCCGTTCAGGTGAAAAACTGCTGAAAATGCCTGAACTTTCGTATAAAGAAAATAAAACAGCCGCTTTCGCCGCTTCGCACTTGGAATCCTGCGGACTTGATGTGCAAAAAAATCTTGCCATTACAGGATTCCGTGCTGACTTTGACACCGGCCGCCCCGGGCCGAAAGTGGGGATATTGGGTGAACTTGACGGTTTGATCGTACCCAATCACGCTTTTGCCGATCCGGAAACGCACGCAGCTCACGCCTGCGGTCATCACGCTCCCCTCAATGCAATGCTCTGGGCAGCGGCATTTCTTACTCAAGAGGAAACGGCAAAAGAACTTTCAGGGTCACTTGCCTTTGTGGGGACTCCTTCTGAAGAATGTCAGAATCAACCCTATATCGCTCAGCTGGTCGCTGAAGGAAAACTTGAGTTTTTCGGCGGCAAATCCCAGATGATTGCTGAAGGCGTTTTCGACGATATCGACATTGCCGTGATGCTTCACGCAGGCGACCGGAACTTCACTCCTTCGGGCTTCAACGGTTTTGTGATGAAACAACTGATTTTCAAAGGACGTTCAGTTCACGCGGGAGCTTATCCTGAAAGGGGTATCAACGCCATTTCTATGATGCGTTGCGCTATGGCGATGATCGACGCTCAGCGGGATACCTTCCGGGATGAGGATCACGTCCGTATCCACGGCTATATCCCTGACGGCGGCGAAGCGGTCAATGTGGTCCCTGACCGGACAGTTTTCACTTTGCAAGTCCGGGGCGGCTCTCCTGAAGCCATTGCAGATGCCTCTGAAAAGGTCGACCGCTGTGTTCACGGAGCGGCTCTGGCTTTCGGAGGAGATGCGGAAGTGAAAAATATTTTCGGGTTTATGCCCCTTGTGCCTTACAGTGATTTGGATGATCTCCACATTGCCAATGCCGGACTGATCGCCCCCGGCGTGCCCTTTACCCGAGGCATCTACCGTCCTTCCTCGACGGATATGGGGGACGTGAGTATGATCCGACCCTCGCTGCACGCTTATTCCCGGGGCTTTGAAGGCACGGCCCATACGGACACCTTTTTAGTCAATGACCCCCAGGCGGCCTATGTGGATGCGGTGAAATTCCTCGTCTGCGACGCTGTGGATCTGCTCTGGAAAGATGCCGAAACAGGCCGCAGGATCGCAAAACTGCCTGCGCCGATGAATAAAGAAACCTACCTTGAAGCAATGCGGCAATTTTCTTCTGTCAAAAACTTTTCCTGTATGAAGCAGCCCTGTTCCCGATAAAGGTCGGGAACAGAGCTGCTGTTACCCCTCCTTTTCTGTATACAGCGTATATGTTCCCGGCAGCAGAGAGAGGGTATTGTTTCTGACTTCGACAGGATCGCCTTTTTCGTTGCGGCACTCTGTGATTGAGAGCATTTTCAAGGTGAAATCGACCTTGTTGTACTGCAGCTGGACAACGGGCGGTTCTTTCAGGCAGTTGACATACCTGTTTGCCATTGTTCTGTATGCGCGTCCCCGGGTGACATCGGCAAGGAATTTCTGATCCGGGAAAAGGGTGAGACGCCATTGGTTTTCGGCGATTTTTTCCATAAAGTAGCAGCCGTTTCCGGTGGATGAAGCAAAGTCAGAGCTTTTTCTGCCCACGATGCGGCACAATTTTTCAGGGGAGTTTATCTGTATATCGGTATCGTTGGAATAGCCGAAAAATTCTTCTGAAAGAAACACCACAAGATCGTTTTCTTTTTTGATCTGCAGCGTCTCGCTTTTCCACTCTTCCGGCAGTTCTTCAAGAGAGAGCTTTCCTTGAGTTCTGCGGAAAAATTCTCCTGAAATGGCAAATGCCGCCGCCCGGGAAGGGGTGCCTGCAATATTGAAAAAATGTACCAGCCAGCCGGGGTTCCACGGAGTTACATCAAAAGGCGTATAGGTGAAGTAACTGCCGATTTGTATATTGTGTTCAAGATATTTTGCGGCAATAGCGGCAAGAGGATAGCCGTTGGTGGTGCCGGTGGCATCAAATTCATAGGAAATGACCGGATGGGGCGAGGGAGCCCGCAAAGCGAATCTGTTAAACCATTTCTGAGCGATGGGCAGATGATTGACCTGATCTGTGTTGACGGCATCAAAACCGAAACCACTGTTCAGATAACTGCCGATGGTCACAAGATCAATGGGGGCTTTGGCAAAGACTTCGTCCAGTCCTTCAGGAAGAATGCCTGAGTAGCTTGTAAACTGGGCGTGAAGGACATTTTTGCCGAAATATTTGTCCACAATGGGCCATAAAGTCTTGAAATAATGGTCCATAATTTCCGCACGGAAAAGAGCAAAACATTTGTCTTCATCAACTTCAGAGCTGTGATTTTTGCGGAACTCCTGCCACAAAGCAATAAACTTTTTCCGCAAAGGACCGTGTGAAGCGGGAGCTGTGATCTGAGAAATTTCCTGTTCCGGATCTTCTTCCACGGTCAAAGATTTGTTGGGATAAACCGGTTCGTTGCACAATTCAAAGACGACAATGTTTTTATATTCGCTCAAGGTTTTGCCGGAATAACGGTTTTTCCGTGAGAAAAGAGCGTTCATATAACGGACTTGGGCATCCAGAGCGTCCTGATCCCAGATCATTGCGTCCACAGAAAAAAAGTTGGTAAATCCGAAAGCCCTCTGGGAATGGATATACCAGTAGGCATAGAGTTTTTCCTGTGCCAGCTGATTGGCGACTGTGTTCCAGTAGGAAATGGGGGAAAGCATCAGGAATATGCCGTTTTTTTCGCAGGCATCAATGAGATAGTCAAAGACTTCCATATTGCGGTTTTCCACAATATTCCCCATAGGATCGGTGATCTCCCGTTCGTACATATGCATACGGACAAGGTCGATCCCCATCAGTTTGAAGTGAGCGATATCCCGGTCAACAGCCTCTTCCTGACGGATACCCAGTTCCTCAAGATTGTAGAAATTATGATTGAATGGAGCGTAATAGTTGACTCCCCAGAGCCGGACCACTTGACCGTCTGCGTCATAAATGGTACGGTCTTTGACGTGAAAAGGTGCTTTGAAACGGAAACCTTGCATATTATTCCTCATAAGTTATATGATTCCGTTAAAGAATTTACAGCGGCAATAAAAAAGAGAGGAAAAATTTTTTTCTTTCTGTAAAAAACGGAAGTGAAACTTATTCCATTAAGGTCAGATTGTTGCGGTGGATCACTTCATCTTCAGTGTCGCTGCCGAGGAGCTTGTGAAGTTCATCAGAGCTTTTTCCTGAGATCTTACGGCATTCGGCGGCGGAAAAGTTCACCAGTCCCCGGGCGATGACGTTGCCTTCAGTGTCAGCGATTTCAACGGTGTCGCCCCGTTTGAAGTCTCCAATGACTGAAGTCATACCGGAAGAGAGAAGACTCTTTCCTTTGGCCGAAAGAGCAACTGCTGCTCCTTCATCAACGACCACCCGGCCCGCAATGCGGCTGAAATAACGCAAGTAGCGTTTTCTGCCGGGTATCCTTTCCCGGGGAGGGAAAAGGGTTCCTTCGTCGGCACCGGCCAGGATCTTTTCAAGGATCTTTTCTTTCCGGCCGTCGGCGATCCACAAATGGGCTCCCGCAGCAGTGGCAATGGAAGCGGCAATCAGTTTGGAACTCATACCGCCCACAGAATAGTCTGAATTGTCCGTTCCTCCTGCCAGAGCTTTCACAGAAGCAGTCAATTTGGGGACAAGGGGGATGCGTTTCCCCAGAGTTCCGTCAGGATTCCGGTCACGCAAACCGTCCTCTGTGGTCAGAATGATCGCAAGTTCCGAACCGGTCAGGGAACAGAGAAGCCCCGCCAGTTTGTCATTGTCACCGAATTTGAGTTCAGCCACAGAAACAGGGTCGTTTTCATTGATGACCGGGAGCAGATTTTTTTCCCACAGGGCGTTGATGCAGTTCATCACGTTAAGGTAACGGCTGCGGGAATTCAAATCTGCCGCAGTCAGCAGCAGCTGGGCGGGCAGAAAGCCGTATTTTGCACACTCCTCGGCATAAATTGCCATCAGTCTGGTCTGTCCCACGGCGGCAAGAGCCTGCTTTGCGGCAAGCTCTTTGGGACGGCGTTTCAGATTGAGAAGCTCCATTCCCATACCCACGGCCCCGGAACTGACCAGAAGCACCTTTTTCCCGGCCTGCCGCAGATGAGCGATCCCCTCGACCAGAGCGGCAATAGACTGCCGGTCGGTCAGGAGCCGGGTACCGGCTTTGACGATGATCTGACGTGCCGACTCAACGGCCGTTTTTCTTATTTCCAAATTTTCCATAATTATCTTTTTTGTGATTGTTGAACGGTTTTTTGCCGCTGCCGCCCTGATTCCGGGGCGGAGCATCCGGACCGGAACGGCGTTTTTTCAGGACCTCTATCTGGGCACGGCGTTCAGCCAGTCCCCGCTGGACCTGCAGGGGATTGCCCTCTGAATCCTTGCCTGTGTAGTACATCGCCGCCCCCATAGTCATTGGAAGCGGGATATAATCCTGCACCTGCTGCAAGCTCCAGCGGTGGCGGTTGAGAAAGTCATCCACGATTTTCATATCCTGCCCGGTACAGCCGGGGAAGTTGGAAATAAAAAGGGGAATGATATACTGTTCAAGGCCGTGTTCCTTACTGATGATTTCAAAGCGGCGCATAAATTCATAGAACTCCTCTGCGGAGCTTTTACGCATCAGTCTGAGCACATTGGGAGCCAGATGTTCAGGGGCTACCTTCAAATGTCCTGAGACGTGATGACCGATCATTTCTTCCATAAGTTCCGGCTGTTTCAACGCCAGATCCAGACGGACGCCGGAGTTGATATAAACGTGTTTCACTTTGGGGATCTTCATCAATGAACGCAGCAGTTCCACAGTGGCTTTGCCGTCACAATGATAGTTGGGGCAGATTTTCGGATAAAGACAGCTGGCCCGGTGGCAGAGTTTGCATTTTTCGGGATCGGTAACGCTGCCGAAGGTATTTCCGGCGGCACCGCCCACATCTGAAATGGTCCCTTTGAAGTGAGGCATTGCAGCAATGGATGCAACTTCCCGTTTGATTGATTCCTGACTGCGGCTCATTACGGTACGTCCCTGATGAGTCACAAGGCCGCAAAAGGCACAGGCTCCGGGGCACCCCCGAATAGCTTGAACTGAGTTTTCTATTGTTACAAAAGCAGGGATCCGCTTTTTATATGACGGATGGGGCCGTCTGGCATAGGGAAGTTCGTGAACAAGGTCAAGTTCTTCCGGTTTGAGGGGAAGGGGCGGAGCTTCGATGACCAGAAGTCTGTCTCCGTAACGCTGCACAAGTCCGCATCCCCGGTAGGGATTCATTTCTTCTTCCACCAGTTTTGTGGCGGTCATAAGGGCATCTTTGTTTTTCAACGTTTCTTCATAGGAAGGCAGTTCCCGGTAGTTGGAAGTATCAAAATTTTCAGCGGCCTTTTTACCCAGCAGCCGTGCTGTTCCGCGGATACCTTCAAGGGATTTTCCGTCACGGAAACGGTCAAAGATCTCAGGACTCGGCCTTTCACCCATACCGTAGACAAGGATTTCCGCTTTGGCATCCACCAGCACTGAGGGACGGATCTTGTCCTGCCAGTAATCGTAATGGGCGATACGGCGTAAACTTGCTTCGATCCCCCCCAGCATAACGGGTACCCCGGGAAAAGCCTGGCGGGCCAGCTGGGCGTAAACGGTTACAGCGTGGGGGGGACGTTTGCCGGGGATGTTGTCTTCTGAAAAAGCATCTTCCCGGCGGAGACGGCGGCCGACGGTGTAAAGATTTACCATAGAGTCGATATTGCCTGAAGTTATACCGATCCCCACTCTGGGACGGCCCATAACCCGCAGCGAGTCAGGGGAACTCCAATCGGGCTGGGCGATGATGCCCACCCGGTAGCCCCGGCTTTCAAGCAGACGGCCGATGATGGCTACGCCGAAAGAGGGGTGGTCAACGTAACAGTCACCGGTAATGAGCAGGATATCCAGCTCATCCCAGTGGAGTGCCTCCATTTCGGCACGGGTCATAGGGAGAAAAGGAGCACTCATTTTTTCTCCGGAATAAGTCCGGACAAGGGGATCCTGCCCGGAGCGGTAAAGGGTTTATTGCCGATATTTTTGAACAAGACCAGCGTTTTTGAAAAAGCTCCGTCATCACAAAGAGCTTTGATATTGCAATATTCGTCCTGACTTCCGGCGACAGCAGCATCCAGGATAAACAAAAGGGTATATCTTGTTTTGGGATTGACTCTGAAAACCTTTTCAGGGGAACTGATAAAAGCACCGCTGCCCTCTTTGATGGCCACACAGGGCTGGTGACCGTAAACATCAAGGCAGTAATCGTGGATACTCAGAAATCTGTCAGGATCGCAAAGCATCGTGACTGCGGCATACATACGTCGTGCAGGAAGGAAAGCAAAATTCTTTTCATCAAATCCTTTAACCCCGGAGGGAAAAAGAGAGGAAATTTCAGCACACAGGATTTTTCCGCCGCGGAAATCGACAGCCACATTGCGGACAGGTTCACTTTTTGCCGCCGCTCCTGCTGCCGGGGCTTTGGGAGCGGCAGGGGCAGCAGCGGGAGCAGCCGGGGCTTTGGGCGCAGCTTTGGGAGCAGCTTTGGCAGAACCTTTCTTCCCGGCAGCGGCGGCTTTGGGGGCGGCGGCTTTTTTCTTAGCTGTAACGGTTTTGGCAGTTTTTGCCTTCCCCTTTGCTTTTTTGGCATCACTGCTTTTAGTGTCCTTTGCTGCGCCGCAAAGGAGCAGTGAGCACATAAGAAACAGAACAAGCAGGATTTTCATAATATTCTATATTTTCCCTGGTAATTGTTTATAAAGGAAAAGCCGGAAAAAGGACGTTTCAAACCGTCCCCTCCCGGCTTTAGCTGGAAAATTCCTGCTGAATTATTCAACAGTGATGGCACTGCAGGGGCAGGCATCAACGCAAGCACCGCAGCTCACGCAGGAATCCTCAACGACCACAGCCTTATCGCCTTCGAGCTTGATAGCTTCGGCGGGGCAGGCATCCACACAGGCACCGCAACCGGCGCAGGTATCTTTGTCAATTTTAGCAGCCATTTTCTTTGTCTCCTTATAATTTTAGTAGGGATAAGTATAATATAACGCCACCGGATAACTTTTTCAAGTCTTTTTCCGTTAAAAGTTCAACTTCACACAGAAAGTCAGACTTTTGCAGTTTTTAACACTCCTCCTCCAGCAGTTTTGCGACGATCTTGCGGAATTCGTCGCCTGCGGGAGATTTTTCCAGACGGACAAAGGGAGTTCCGGAGTCACCGCCCTGACAGATGGCAGGGTCAAGAGGCAGTTTGCCCAGGAAAGGAACATTGTATCTGGCCGCCAGTTCTTCACCGGCTCCGGTTGAAAAGATGGCAGTGACTTCGCCGCACTTGGGGCAGATGAAGGTGCTCATATTTTCCACGATACCGGACACGGGGAAGCCCAGCTGATTGCAGAAATTCAGGGACTTGGCAACATCGCTTGCCGCCACCTGCTGAGGAGTGGTCACGATAATGGCTTCGCCGGATTCCAGCAGATTCTGACAGACACTCAAAGGTTCATCGCCGGTGCCGGGGGGGCAGTCGATGACCAGAAAATCCAATTCGCCCCAGTTGACTTCGCCCAGAAGCTGTTTGACCACAGCGATTTTCATAGGTCCGCGCCAGATCACGGGGGAGTCGGGAGTTTCGAGCATCATTCCCAGAGACATCACTTTGAGGGTGCCGGCAGTCACAGGTTCGATCATCTGACCGTCGGACAGGGGCTGGGCGTTTTCCATATTGACCATCTTGGGAATGCTGGGACCGTGAAAGTCCACATCCAGAAGGCCCACATTGAATCCTTCCATTGAAAGTGCCATTGCCAGATTGGCGGAAACGGTACTTTTTCCCACACCGCCTTTACCTGACATAACGACGATCTGCCGTTTGATTTTGCTCAGATTCTGCCGCATCTTGCGGTCGCTTTCATCCTCGCACTGATGTCCGCAGCTGGAGCAGTTGCCGGAACACTTTTTTTCTTCGTCACTCATTTTTTATTCCTTTCATCAAATAGTGATTTGTAAATTGAAGTTTTATTCGTTGATCTGCCGGGCCAGAAGTGCGGCATCGGCTTCTTTGTCAAGGCCCGCCAGTCTGAGAACAAAGCGGTACCGTCCGGGCTGGATCTCATACTCTTTGCGGACATCGGGGCCGCAGGTGGCAGTCCCGAGTCCCCGCTGACGGCAGTCGCAGTTGACAAAAACCCCATCTTCTTCCCGGAGTTCTCCGGAGTGGAGAGTTTTCCAAAGCTGCTCCACGGAGTAACGCAAGGCCGAAAATTCCATTGTTCCCGGAGCGGCGATCAGGAGTCCCGGCCCCTCATATCCTTCCCGGAAAGCGGCATACTCCACTTCGGTACGGTTGCCGTTTTCCTGGGGCATAATGTAGGGGACGAACATATCTTCTGCACTGGTGCGGAATTTACTCAGGTAGGCACTGCTTTTCCGGTCGGCGTAATTTTCCCAGGGGCCTTTGCCGAAATATTCAACGGCATTGAAGTTCCGGGGGAGTTCCAGATTGACGCCCAGCCGTGGGAGTTTTTCAAATTCGGCAGGCACCTGAAATTCAAAGCGTGCTTCCAATGCTCCGCAATCGAGTATCCGGAAACTCTGGAAAAACTCCAATTCCTCCTGTTTGATCCCCGGAGCACGGACAATGGAGTGGAGTTCAACATTGTTCTCTTTGACCCGGAACTGATCGGTAGTGACTTCCACTTCGTCGATTCCTTTGGCAATCCACTGCCAGAGCATACCCGCCTCGCGGGTCCGGACAGGAGCATTTCCCTTCCGGCGTCTCCGGTAGGGACGGTCTTCCATATCGGTCATAAGGGCGATACCGTCATTGTCGGTGGCAGCACGCCAGAGATTGAAGTTGAAGCCCTGCTGCAGCAGCTCCATTCCTCTGTATTTGAGAGAGAAAAGTCCTCCGTCGTTGACAGAAGCACTCAAATCCCCCCCTGTCAAAGTGGCACAGCCGGGAACGGAAGTACAGGAAATTTCAACTTTTTCCCGGGGAGCGGCCGGTTTCAGGAAGAGGGGTTTCAGTTCAAAGTTTTCCCAGGCCACTTCAAAACCCTTGGGGGCCCAAGGGGTATCGTTTTTCTGGGTGAAACTGATAAAGAGCGTGCATTTCTGATTGGCAGAGATTTCAGGCAGTTCCAGAGGCAGCTTGGTGCACCAGCGGTTGGTGGTGTTGTTGGGAGCTGTGAAAAATCTGCGGTCTTTGCAATCAACGGTCAAGCCGGTTTTCTGCGGCAGTATCTCAGGCATACTTTCCACACCGGAACGGACTTCTTCGCCGTCGATACGCAAACTCCAGTTGAGCTGCAGATCGTCAAGAGTGGTGAAATAGCGGCGATTGGTGATTTCAATGGTTCCCTGTTCGTCCAGTTTCCGGATCTTGACGGGAGCGGCAAGATATTTGAGTTCATAGAGTGCCGGATGAGGTGTCCGGTCGGGCCAGACGATACCGTCGGTACAGAAATTCCGGTCATTGGGGGTATCTCCGAAATCTCCGCCATAGGCCCACATTTTTTTGCCGTCGGCCATTGTTTTGGTGATGCCGTGATCCAGCCATTCCCAGATATATCCGCCCTGGACACCGTGGAGCCGTTCAAAGGCGGCAAAGTAATCAGCCAGACTGCCGTTGCTGTTGCCCATAGCGTGAGAATATTCACACATAATGAAAGGACGGTCGTCGTTGTTCATCTGAGACCAGCGTTCCAGGAGCTCGATCCCGGGATACATAGGCGGCATAAAGTCTGTGAGAAGCCGGGGGGCAGCATTATCTTCCCACCAGTTCCGGTTCTGTCCCCTTTGGAGGGCACTTTCATAATGAAGCAGCCGGGAGGGGTCACGCATACGCAGGTAGCCTGCCATAGCCCCGTGGTTGGGTCCGGCACCTGATTCATTGCCCAGACTCCAGGCGTAAATACAGGCGTGGTTTTTATCCCGTTCAAACATCCGCACCGCCCGGTCGGTGAAAGCTCCGGCCCACTGGGGATTGCGGCAGATATCGTCAAAGAAAGCGTGAGCTTCCAGATTGGCTTCGTCGATGACGTAAAGTCCGTACTCATCGCAAAGATCGTACAATTCAGGCACGGCAGGATAATGACTGGTGCGGACGGCGTTGATGTTAAAACGCTTCATCGTAATGATATCCAGCTTCAATGTCTCATAAGGGACCGCCTTGCCGTATTCCGGGTGATGTTCGTGCCGGTTGACACCGGTGATGAGCACCGGTTTGCCGTTGACCAGAAATTCCCGGTTTTTGACCTCATAACGGCGGAATCCCACCCGAACGGCGGTCACATCCCGGCGTTTTCCTTCGGCATCTTCAAGGGTGACGCACAAGGTGTAAAGGTGAGGCGTTTCCGCACTCCATTGGAGCACATCGGGGAGTTTGACCTGAGTCAGGCGGCGCATCCGGGCGGGATCCTGGCTGTTGCCGAACATACCGTAGATATTGGTATTCTCTGCTTTGCCTTCCCAGACCTGAGAACCGTCGGGCGCAAAGAGGGTCCCTGTAACGGTAAAGGCTTCCGGAACCTGGGGGAATGAGCAGAAAACTTCCAGATCAAGGACGCCTGTAACAAGGTCAGGTTCCAGCGTGGTACGGGCAAAAAGGTCGGAAATACAGCAGAAATCGGTGGAATAAAGATAGACTGAACGGGAAAGTCCGGGCAGATACCAGTGATCCTGATCTTCAAGGAATGTTCCGTCAGACCATTTGACCACAGCAATGGTGATCTCGTTGACACCCGCAGAAACAAAAGAGGTGATATCAAACTCCGTTGCCCCCCGGGAATCCTTGGAATCTCCCACTTTCCGGCCGTTGACAAAGACGATGAAGTAACTTTCAGCCCCTTCCATATGCAGTACGGTGCGGCGGCCGGTCCACTTTTCTGACAGAGTGAAATGACGCCGGTAGACGCCGGTGGGGTTTTCGGCGGGAACTTCAGGAGGCAGCTCGGCAAAAGGCATCTGGGAATTGGTGTAATGGGGATGATCCACACCACGCATAACCCAGCAGTCGGGAACTTTGACATCGCTCCACCGGGCTGCCGGATCGTTCAAAACAAGAGATTCAGGATCAGTTGTATATCTGAACTGCCACTCACCGTCAAGTTCCATTGTGTAAGGAGAAAAACTCTTAAAAACCTTTTTCGCACTTTCAACGGTGTCAAAGTGAAAAAAAGTAGCACACGCAGGCAGGCGGCAGCTGCCCAGATGTTCCGGACTGGTAAAGTCATTATGTCTGATCTGCATAGAAATCAGCTCCCTGTTGTTTTTGAATGTTTTTGGGTTTTTCATAATATAGCCCTCTGTCTCTGTTTTTTCCACTGCGGATTGTTAAAAAAGGCACAGATATCCCATAAAATTTTTCTGATTTGACAAAAAAGAGGATTCATGCTACCTTTTTCTCTGCTACAATCCAAAGGAGAAAATCATGAATCCTCAAGAACATAATATGGCAGTGTTAGGAC
>SUWB01000027.1 GCA_015061745.1 Lentisphaerota bacterium
TTGCAGCCTGATAGCACAGGACATCTGCGGTTCCGTTGCCGTCGAAGTCACCGGTGTAGTAATCAACGTCGAGGTTGAAGACCAGAGCAAGTCCCTCATCGGTGAGGTTCAGCTTGTATTCGCTGCCTTCGATGATGATGCTGTCGTTGAGACCGTAGCTTGCACCGTTGTACTTGATGCTTCCGGCGAACTCAGTGATACCGCTTACCAGGAGGGATTCACCGTCAGCATCGGCGGTGAATCCGGTCAGGTCGATGACCAGATTGCTGTTGGTGCCGAAAGCTCCATTGCCAGTGACGGTAATGGCGGTTTCACCGGCATATTTCATAGAGATGGAGAGATTGCCGCTGCTTTCGATGACAGCAGCTTCAACGCTCACGCCGCCTGCGATGACCATCTTGTCAGCACTGCCCTGGAGGAAGTCAATGGTTCCGACAGTAATATCACCGTTGACGTAGAGTTCATCAGAACCGTTGGTCATAATGAAGCTGTCAGTGACGGTCACATCATTCAGGTAAGCCAGGTTGAAGGAGGAGACATTGTCAACGGTGATGCCGCCCTTGGCATCAAAGAGACCGGAACCGGTCACACTGCCGACACTGCCGGTGCCGGAAAGGTGGACACCTTTGGCAGCGGTGATGGCGTTGATGGAGCTGTCAGCATCAAGCAAGATGCCCGCACCGGTCACAGTCACCTCGCCGCTGAGTTCAGTGTTCTCAAGGACGATGGGCAGAGCTTCGTCGGTAAAGGTCAGATCTTTGGCATATTCGGTATTGCTGATGGTGAGCTTGGTAAGTCCGCTGATCTTGCCTTCGGCATCTGCAATATCGTCGATTGAAGCAAAAGCGTTGATTCCAAAGACTCTGCCTTCCTCGAGAGCTTCAGCATCTTCTGCACCGCTCCAGTTACTGTTGATCTTGGCATCACCGAAGTCAAAGTTCCCGGTAGTGACGTAGAGGTCATTGTCCTTAACAGTGAAGGTGAATCCTTCGGCAGCTTTAAGCTCACCGTAATCGGCAAGATCCATAGAACCGGTGCCGGTGTAATCAACAACGCGGTAGATGGTATCAGCAAAGTCGGTCATATCGACAGTGATGACACCGGCATTGACAAAAGCTCCGGCAAAGGAGATGCCACTTGCAGTATCAATGGTAACGCTGCCGCTTTCGGAGACGCTGAAGGAATCTTCAGCACGGAGCAGAGCACCGTTGGTCAGCGCAAGTGCACCTACGACGGTAACGCTCCGGGCATTGTAATCGGCATTGTCAATACTCACGGTTGAACCGGCGGCAAAGGTGTTGGTATTGGCAGTGACCACAGTACCTTCAGTGATGTTCAGAGCGGCGTTGCCGACTTCAACAGTACCGAAAGTGGCAGTTCCTGCAACGGTGAGAGATTCAGCACCGTCATAGCCCTTGCCCACGTTGAGAGCGGTAATACCGTTGTCGCCCTTCAGAGCGGCACTACCAAAGACCTTGACCAGACCGCCCACTTTGGAGCAGGAAAGAACTGCACCGTCGCGGAGAGCGGCAAAGCCGTTGAGGGCTGCGATGCGGAGAGTGGACTCACCCTTGACATCGAAGGAACCGCCCACAACGTCGATTTCGCTTCTGACAGAAGTTTCGCCGTCAAAGACGGTAACATAATATTTGCCGTCGGCGATCTCAATACCTTCGTAAGAAACAGAGGTGGCATTGGCTTCAGCCTGCAGTTTGACGGTCACGCCTTCAAACGCATCGACGGGGATGAAGCTCACGGAGATGGTGCGCTCCTCACCTGCGGTGATATCGAAAGTCAGCAAGGTGTAGAGGCTGACCTCATTGGCAACAAACTTGGCTCCGTCAACAACGAACTCACCGGCGGATTTCAGAGTTCCGGCATTGAGAGCTGCACTCTTTTCAACGGTCAGAGCGGCATTGTTTTCAATGCTGTCGGCAGTAAGAGTGGTTTCAGCTCCGGAAACGGTCACTTCGCCGTTGTTTTCCAGATTCTTGCTGATGCTGGCAGAGGAAGCACCTTCCACAGCGATGGCACTGCCTTCATTGACCTGAACGTTATACAAGGCGTTGAAGGTGGCATTGTTCTTGACGTTGAGGAATCCCTGACCGCCGTTGTAGCCGATAACAAAGGTATCAGCGGGAACTGAGTAGCCGGCACCTGCACCGCAGCGGTCAACTGTCAAGTCGGCATTGTCAACAGTCAGAGTACCTTTACCGCTCTTACCGAGAATAACAATGCTGTTGGAGCTGCCGCCGAGAGTGACTTCAGCACCGTTTTTGACGATCATTTCGGCGTTGTAATCAGCACTGCCGGTACCGATCTGGACTTCACCTGAAAGTTTGGCATTGTCGATGACGACCTTGCCCATAACGTTCATCGTGTTGATCTTGTTGTCACCGGTGGTATTGGCGATGGTAAGAGTACCGTCGCGGCGGACGCTCACATCAGCAGCCTTGAAGATGCCGTCTGTCGTAACTGCGCCGGTGACATCACCGAAGACCACATTGTTTTCGCCCATCTGACCGTAGTCATAACCGATGATCATCTGACCGCCCACATTGACGCTGGAATTGGTTCCGAAGTCGATGCTGCCGGAATATTCTCCGTCGTTCCAGTCACCGACAAAGGCGTAAGAGGCATTGAAGTCACCAGAGAAGGTGTTTGCCCCCTTGATGTTGACGTTACCTTTGGTGATTGAAGAAGCTGTCAACTTGGCATTGTCAAGAACCATCGCACCGCTTCCGGCAAGGTTGCCGATCAGAATGGTGCTTTCGCCTGTGACATTGAAGGCACCGGCATTGCTCAGAGTTCCGGTGACGTTAAACACGGAGTTTTTCACCTCTACGACACTGTCGGCATACTGGATCGTCATATTTCCGGCGGTGACTTGAGAATTGCTGAAATTGAATTCAGAAGCACCATAACACATTCCGCCGTTGTTGGAATCGTGGATGATACCGGCTTTAACAATGGCATTTTCAGCATTGAAGGTACTGCCTTCGACCAACAGATAATTGGTGTCGATATGAGCGGCAGTACGTTCAGACTCTGCATCCCCTTCAACGTTCAACGTTGTAAAGCCCAACTGGATCCGTCCGGTACTGAGAGTTCCGGTGCTGTGAACGGTATGTTCACCATTGAACAGATAAGTACAACCCCAGTTCTGACCGCCGGTGATGGTGCCGTACAATTCAAGGCTCGGACCATAATACTGATACCAACCGGAAGCGTTGTTGTAAATCTGGAAAGTGACATTTTCTCCAACGGTGACGGTAATGTCTTCCGCCTGAGTAAATCCAAAATCTTTTCCTGCAGAAGTTTGAGCAATGGTAACAGCCTGATCAGCAGTAAAGAGAATATCGCCTGTTCCGTAGGCAAAATCGACGGTATCAACAACTTCCATATCGGTATGGAATTTCACGGTGGTATCGCGGCCGTCAGTGTTGATCATATTGGCAAGATCTTTTACATTGCCGGCAGCGTTGAAACCGATGATGGAACCGTCAGCATTGATGGATCCCTTTTCTGCATCTTTCCATTCAGCACTGACGTGGACGATGTCAGTATCCTGATCGGTCAGGTAGAGGTCGTTGTTGAAGACAAGGTAGTTGTCGTGCCATACATCGTTCAGGATCACTTTGTAGTCATCAGCGGTCATAGCGGCATCACCGGTGTAGTCCAGCAGTTTGTAGGTGCCGTCTGCCACGCCAGCGTTGTCCACATAAGAAGCGGCATCGCTGACGGTGATGGTTCCGCCCACGTTCTTGATACCTTCGACAGAAACTTCAAGAGCGGTCACGATAGAGGTGAACTCGATGGTGGATTCAATATCCATAGTGATATTGGAACCCTTGGCGAGAGTGATCTTACCGGCACGGAGAAGAGACTCATCATTCATCGTGACTTTGCCGGTGACTTCCACATCGGTTCCGGCTTCAACTGAGATCTCAGAACCAGTCATCGTGACAGTATGCAAAGTCACGTTGTCTGCAACAGTATCTTCAGCACCGTCATCAATAACGATTGAAGAGTCGGTCATAGTGACATACTTGAGCTGGTTGAAGCCTTTGAAGTAGGTGTCACTGCGGCTGTGGTGACCGTTGACATTGACTGTTGTTCCGGTCAGAGTCAGCCTACCCATTATTCCGAGACCGGTGGAGAGAGCACCTTCAACAGTGACCACTGAATCGGTGAAGGAAGCACTGCCGGCCTGCAGAGAGAAGTCGCCGAAGGTCGCATCGGCATAATCAGCGACGACCTTGCCGCCGCCCAGTGTGGCAAAGTCAATGCTGTTGTGAGTGCCTTTTCCGAAGTCAAGGATGGCATACTTGCCATTTTCCTTGTCACCGGCAAGAGTCAGAGTATCCTTGGCGTGGACATATCCGGCACTTGCGGTCAAGGGTCTGGAAGTCACAAGTTTACCGCCAGCCTCAACAGTGACGGTGGCAACCATATCCCACTTGCTGTTGGCATTTCCGGCAAGAGCACCATCTTTGATGATGAATTTCAGACCATTCTGGGACTCATTCTTGTTTCCAATGATCTGGAAGCTGTTTCCGCTGACAGTGGTGGTCTTTTCGACAATGACGGTTGCCTTGGGAGAAGAGGTCACTGCGTAATTCTCAGCACTGTTGATTGAGCCGAATCTGTTATAGCCCCAGCCCTCAGTGGAACTGTTGTAGTCGCAATTGACATAAATGGTCTCGGGACTCTTGTAGAGGTAGATATCGCCGTCTGCAGCGGTGCTGAGGTAGTAGCCGCTGCCGTTGGCAAGGACAACATTGTTTCCGGTGATGGCGGAGTCAACATCAATGACCTTGACCCAGGTGCCGTCGAAGCCTTCGGCATCCACGGTGATGGTGCCCTGATTGTCGATGGTTGCGGCAGTCAGAAGACCGGTCCAGTCAATGGTAACAGTACCGCCTTCGTTGTAAAGAATACCACCCACATCGCGGCCGTCCCAGCGTTCAACATTCAGAGTACCGCCATTGATGTTCAGCGTACCGCCTTCCTTCACCCAGGCATTGTGTCCGTCGATGGTAATGTTACCGCCTGCGTTGATATTGGCAACACCGCCTTCGTGGATCTGCAGCAGTTTCTGTCTGGGATCAGAATGCAGCAGATCGATTTTGCCTTCAATATCGGCAGTTCCGCCCACAACATTGAAGAAACGGGAGTTGATCGTACCGCCGTTTTCAAGGAGGAATTCACTGCCGCCGCTGACGATAGTGGTGCTGCCGTTCAGAACAGCGCCCTCTTTGATGACCGTTTCGCCGTAGAAGTTGGTCTGAGACACGGAGAGAGTTCCGGCAAGAGCGAAGCTGTCGTAGGTACGGGCATTGCCGCCGATCTTGGAGTCGCCAACCAGCGTGGCATCGGTCATCTTGACGTATGTACCGGTCAGTGCGCCGATCTGGATAGTGCTTTCACCGGAAACGGTGAAGGTACCGCTGTTGGTGACCTTATCGGCAGTGAAAACTGCATCGCTGAGAGTGACGGTACCGCCGTTGGTAAGTGTTCCGATTTCAACTCTGGAATCAGCGACGTTGAGAGCGTTACCGGCGTTGACAGTCGCATTGGCGACGATCAGACGGCTGCCGTCGTTCAAATTAACGGTATTTCCGGTACTGTTCATATTCAGAGCGCCTGCGAAGTCGCCGCCGGAGATCTTGAAAATAGAATTGCTGGCGTTGATGGTTCCATTTGAGCCGTTGAAAGTAAAGTCTCTTCCGGCTTCAAAGTAGGTATTGGTAAGGTTCAGGACGTTTCCGTTGCCGCGGGTACCGGAGTAACCGGCCTGGAACTGAGGTCCGGCGGAGAGATCGGTTGTGTCGGTAAGAGTACCATTGACATTGACAACACCGTTGCCGTAAGCCATATCAAACTGACCGTCGCCGTAGCCCAGAACAACTTTACCGGTTTCGGAAACTGTGATCTTGTTGTTGGAGGTCCACTGCTTCAGAGTGAGAGCCTTGAGAGTACCGTCAATGACCAATTCATTGTTTGAAGTGGCAAAGCCATTGGCAACGATTCCTGCACCTGCCAGGGTCACATTTTCTTCAATGGTCACGGAGGAATTGTTGTTCATCTGATAGATGTTGAGATTTGCACCATTCAGAGTGACAGAAACAGGCGCGGCGGCACCGATGGTCAGATTCTGAGTAATGTTGTAAGTTTTGGCAGTTGTCGTTTCGGTAATATCACAATCAATTTCAATACGGGTGACAGTGGTATTCTTTTCGGCAAAAGCGAGAGCCTTTTCAAGGCTGGCAAAGGCGTTGATACCGGCAAATTTGCCTTCAGCGACTTCAGTACCGAATTCAACATCATACTGGGAG
Source organism: Lentisphaerota bacterium (assembly GCA_015061745.1). Taxonomy (GTDB): domain Bacteria; phylum Verrucomicrobiota; class Lentisphaeria; order Victivallales; family Victivallaceae; genus UBA1784. Next base: position 6,339 of record SUWB01000027.1, read on the forward strand.
CCCACATAGAGAACGCTCATATCGGCGTTGCACAGGATCACGTCACCGTCGGCGAGATAGTAGACAGCAGTGCCGTCTTCACGATCGCTGATGGTCACTTTGCCTTCGAGGCTGGTGGAGCCGCTCAGGTCGATGACCTTGTTGATACCTTCAGTGAAGCCTTTGGCATTGATGGTGATGGTTCCTTCGCCGGTCAGAGTGTTGGCGATAAAGGAGCTTGTGGCATCGACGGTGATGGAACCTGCGAAAGTCAGATCGGTCTTGGCGGCATCAAAGGTGGAACCGTCCGTAAGGACGATGGCAGCATCAGCACCGATGGAACCCCAGGCCCAGCCTTCAGCAGCCTGATGTTCAATGAAACTGCCGTTGGTGGCAGTCAGGGTACCGCCACTCACATCAAAGCTCATCCAGCCGGTCAGACGGGAGTTGTCAAGGGTGACAACAGTGTCTGCGTTGTTGATGGAGATCATAGCGTTCCAGACGTAAGTATCGGAAAGCGTCACATCGGCGGCATAGGTGCTGCCCCAGGTGGAGTAAGCACCTTTGACCTGAGCATCGTCCTTGGCAAGAGCGGTCAGATCGGCATCGTCAGCCAGAGTTCCGGTGATCACAGTGGTACTGCCATTGAGGAAGAAACCTTCGGCAATGTCCACCTTGGCATTTTCGGTAATGGTTAACAGGGCATCATCCCCTTCCATTTCGATGGTGGAACCGGAACCGGTGAAACTGCCGTTGACAACGACTTCACCGTCGACAGCCTTGATCTGGGTGGCTCCGGCGGCAACGATATCGCCTTCCAGAGTCACTTTTTCACCGGCGTTGGCACGGAACTGAACGTTCTTGAAGGAACCGCCATCGACAACGACTTCGCCGTCGACCATCATATTGCCGGTTTCATAATCAAAGGTTTCAAAAGTGATGTTGGAATCTTTAAGGGTTCCGCTGACGGTCACGTCATTGCCCTTGATGAGAGCTGCATCCACAGTGGACTCGCCGCTGATGGCAAATTCTCCGTTGTTGGTAATGGTTCCGGCAGTGAAGTTACCGTCGATATTGAGTTCGGAGTCAGCATCAACGAGAACATCGAGACGGGAGCCGTTGTCGTTGACCAGATTCAGGGTACCGCCGTCCTGCACGTTGACAGAACCGCCGATAAGTTCCACGGGACCTGTGCCCTTGATGTTCATAGTACCGGCCACGTTAACAGTACCGAGAATGTCGCTGTGTTCGTCTGCAACACCGACCTTGTTATTGAAGTAGCCGTTGACGCTCAGGGAACTGGTGTCATTGATGTTCAGAACACCATCTATGCGCATACTGCCCTTGATGGTTGCAACTGAACCATTGATGAAGTTGACTTCCATACCCTTACCGGTTTTGAGATAGGTATCGGAAACAAGGACACTGTCATCAAAAGTGCTCACCCAGCTGGCATCAGCACTGCTGCCTGCAGTGGTGTTGCCGAAGCAGCCGACTGTGACATAGGAGTTGGTAAAGCTCCAGGTGTAAGTACCTGTGGCACTTTTCCAGGTGGATTTGCCAAGGTCAACATAGGCGTTGTCCACATCGAGGACACTGGTTCCCCAGCCGCCGATGCTGAAACCGCTGGGACTGTCGGCCTTGAGCGAAAGGGTCACACCGTCCAGAGTTTCAAGAGCGGTGGCATCTTCGATAGTGCCTTTGACGGTGATATTTCTGTCATAACCGAGAGTGTAGCGGGTGATCAGCAGACTGGCATTTTCATTGACAACAAAGTCAAATCCGGCAACAGAGTTATCGAGGGCGGCAGTAATCTTGTTTTCGCCTTCAAAAGTGGTGGTGCTGTCTGCAGCAAACTGGACAACACCGGCACCTGCCACAGTGGAATCGGTCAGAGTGGTTCCGGCTTCAACAGTCAGAGTACCGCTTGCAAAATTGACGATATCAAGGGTGCTGCTGCCTTTGACGGTGAAAGTTCCGGCGTTGGAGAAGGACTCCCCGCTCTCGCCTTTTGCGGTAGCGAATGTACCGCCGTCAACGACCAGACTGGCTCCGGCATCAACGCCGCCCCAGACGATGCCGGTGAGGCTGCCGCCTTCGGCAACAGTCGTTTCGCCGCCGCGGAGATAGAGACAGGTGGCGGTCATTTCGCCCTTGACGGTGAGTTTACCGCCGTTGCCCACCACACCTTCTTCTGCGGTGTAGCTGCCGTTGACGATCATTTCACCTGCTTCAGTGCCGATGAAACCGTTGTAGTAGCCTTTTTCTCCGTCGTTGACGGTTTCGTCATTACCGATAACGAAGAAACCGGGATAAGTAGTTTGGGTGACCAGACTTCCATCGACGGTGAGAGTGCCGCCGGAAACCCAGATCTTGCTGAAATCGTTGGAACCTTCCAAAGTGGTATCACCGGTAACGGCGACAACACCGCCGATGACAGAGTCGGTCAGAGTACCGCCCTTGACATTGGCGACACCGTCGAGGGCAGCCACATTCACAGAGGATTCACCGTCGATATCAAAAGTACCCTTGCCGACGGAAACGGAGTCAGCGGTGAAGATACCGCCGTTCACATTGATCTTGCCGTTGACAACATCAACGTTGTTGACCATAAAGGCAGAAGTTCCGTCAATAACGGTCAGATTGTAGTTCCCGTCAGCGACATTGTCAAGAGCAAGATTGAGAGAGGTCGCATTGGCGGCAAGGGAAACGGTAATCGAGCGGGATGTTCCAGAACCGGCGGGGATAAAAGCAATGGTGACGTCACGGGCAGCACCTTTTGCAAAACCGTCAATGGTCACCAGTGCCACGTTGGAAAATTCACCGGCTTCCAGAGAACCGCCGTTTTCCAACACGATGGAACCGGCATTGGTCACAGTGTCAACAGCCTTGATCTCTGAATCGGAAACTGTCAGGGAGGAGGTCCCGTCAACTGTGATATGAAGACCGAACGCCGCATCGGGAACCAGAGTGGAGTTATTGCTGAAGAGGACTTCGGCACCATTGGTGAATTTTACCTGATTGTCGGCATAAGTTCCGCCGCTGCCGAGGTAGATGTAGGTGTTGTCAAAGTCAGCTTTGGAGTTGTCAATAGAGAACAAACCGGCATGGACAAAGACCACAGTGTCGTCAAAGTCGGCAGTCGCCCCCTGATTGATCTGGAAATATCCGGCATCGATCTGAGTGTCGGCACCGGCTTTAGTACCGCCGCCCCAGGAACCGGTAAAAATTTCACCAGGAACACCGGCACCTTCGGTGCGGGTCCCCCGCACAGCGATGGTGCCGCCCATAACGCGGAAGGCTTCGCCGGTGGCAAAGGCTTTTCCGGTGGAAGAGACAACGGTTTCGGCGTTGTTCAGCAAAATCTGATAGGCTTTAAAAGTACCGTCGATCTGCATATCATAGGTTTTGGCAGCATCGACCACATAGTCAAAGGCATTGTTTGCACCGCCTTCATCGGGATTGGTGTTGAGGAAGTAGTACTGATCCTTAGTATAAACAGCCTCCGTTCCTTCGGCAATGACCATCTTGGCGGCACCGTTTTCGGCAGCGGCCTCAGCGGCGTTGACGTCGTTAAACAAATTCACACCGAGGAGCTTTCTGTTGGCAAGGTCGGAACCGGCAGCATTGCCGTCAACATAGATCACGGACATATCAACCGCTTCTCCATTGAGCTTTGTGTCATCGGATTTGGTGATGATACCGTTGAGTTCGGGGACGTTTTCGCCGTCGGCCGTGATATTCACACTGGTAGTGCCGGTGATTCCGTCAATAAAGTTGGAACCGGCGATAATGGCTTCTTTGCCGCCGTAGGTATTGATGACACCGCCTGAAACGTTGATTTCAACAGTACCGGTGACGTCAGCTTTGTAGATACTGCCGCCGATGACTGCATCCTGAACAGTGCCGCCTGAGACATTGATCACAACATCGCCGACAGAGCCGTTGCCCTGGACATAGTAGTCAACACAGCTGCCGTTGAGCTGAATAACTTTACCGCCCGTCATATTGACTTCCACTTTAGCAACATTGCCGGAAATCATAGTGCCGCCGGTAACAATAGCGTCGTACTGACCGCCGTTGACATTGACAGTAACTTTGCCTTCCACATCAGCGAAAACGCCGCCGCCTGCAATAAATTCACAGGGATAACCGTCAGCACCGGCATTGCCGAGCTTGCCGTTGTTCAGGGTGATGGTGACATTTCCAGCAACATCGGCACCTTCAAACCAGCCGCCGCCGATGATATCGTGGGCGATGGCGGGGCCGCCTTCTTCGTTACCGACAGTGATATTCACATTGCCGCCGACACTTCCGCAACCGCCGGCACCGTTCAAATTGATGATGTTTCCGCCGTTGACAACGACGGAAATATCGCCGGTCACATCAGCATTGGCAGTCACGCCGCCGCCGTAGATATGATTGACTGTGCCGCCGTTCATAATGATGGAGACGGAAGCTACTTCGCTGTCCCAGGCTCCGCCGATCAGAATAACGTCGGCGGCCAGATCCATAGAATAGGATTCGCCTTCAAAAGTCCAGCTGGCGGTATATCCGCCCTGGGCATCAGTGCGCTCACTGATAGTGACTTCAAGGCCGTTTGCACAGAAGTATTTGCTGCCGGGATTATATGAAGACATAAAACCGGAGTCTGCCGCTGTTGCTTCGGTCACCAAAGTGATGCCGTTAATGCTTTCGAGATTAGCCATTTTTTTCCCTTTCAATAATTCAAGGATTTATTTTTTTGAACATAAAAACACAACAGGAATCCTCCCCCTGCCGTTGCCAGCCGGGGAAAAACTCATATTGTGTTTTTATCTGATCCATTTTCATTTTTTACCGTGCAAAAAATGCACGCCGATTTTCATAGCCGCAGAACGGCTCTTTTTTGGAGTTTGACCTTTGTACAGAAAAGTCCGGAACTCCGGGTAAATCTTTTTTGTTTCTGCACTCTCAAAGAGGTGCGTACCGACAGGTGTGTTTCTGCAAAAGCGTAAAGACAAGGTGTTTGTAAAGCGTTGATGGAAAGAATGATGTTATTGATGTTACAGGTGGTGGTGTTTAAAATAAATTCAGAGACTCCGCAAGTGTTGACCGTAAATACGCAACTTCCGGAATCCGTGCATAAAGAAGGTACGGAGATGATCTCTCCGCAATCAGGCAGCTTTCCGCCGAGGAAAATGTGCACTTCTTCCACAGCAGCACTGCAAGTGATTTTGCTTTGAAGCAAAGTCATTGATACACGCTTTCACAATATTGAGACACGGCCCCCCTGTACATAGAGACACGTCTCCCGTAAAAAAATTTTCAAAAAAAACACCTGTATGACATAAAATAATGCCTCAACAGTAATTTTTCAAGTCTTTTTTTATTTTTTTCTGTCTTTTTCCCTGAAAAAAGCTCCCGCCCTTTTTCAGAGCGGGAGCTTGACAGTTTTATGAAAGGCAGAAAAAATTATTTTTCCACCTCTCCGGGTTCAAGACCCATTTGGAGTGCCGCAGGACGGTCACAGGTGGTTTCCATATAGACACGGGCACCGGATTTGCTGGACTTGTCAAAGGCGAGCATAATTTCAAGAACGTGATTGGCAAGTTCACCGGAGCAGCGGTGCTTTCTGCCGGTCTGAAGCGCAATGGCCATATCAGCAGCACCGATAGAACGGCTGTTTTCCGTATAAATATGGGAAATAGGCATATCTTTCCACTCACCGCTGCCGCGGCGGAAAAGTTTGACAGGACCGCCGAAAGTGTTGGGATCAGGCACAGTCATCGTTCCTTCGTCACCGTAGATCTCGATCCGGGGATGAGTGTTGGCATAGGCTTCAAAGCTGGCGATCACAGTCGCAAGGACTCCCGACTGGAATTCAATAACACCGGTCAGGTGGGTGGTCACATTCACAGGATAACGGTCAAAGGGCTTGTAGATATCCTTGTAGGTCTCGCCCACTTCAGCACCGTAGGTGCGGAATTCAGAACCTTTGGTGGTAATGGCCGCCACACTTTTGGCAGGTCCGAAAAAGTTGACAAGAGCAGTCACATAATAGGGGCCCAAGTCCAGCATAGGACCTGCACCGTAATCATAGAAGAAAGGAGCCTGCCCCCATTTTTCAGGTCCTCTGCCCATAACGATGGCAGTGGCGGAAATAGGTTTGCCGATCCAGCCCTCATCCAGCAGCTTGCGGCAGGTCTGGATCCCGCCTCCCAGGAAGGTATCAGGGGCACACCCCACACGCAATCCCTTTTCGGCGGCAAGTTTCATCACTTTGGCAGCATCTTCGCTGTCAACGCCGAAAGGCTTTTCGCTGTAAGCGTGTTTACCTGCGTTGAGAGTGTCAATGGCGATCTTTGAATGAACCTGAGGAGGAGTCAGATTGAGAACGATCTCAATATCTTTCCGGGCCAGCAGTTCTTCATTGGTCATCGCCTTGCAGCCGTAAAGTTCTTCTTTGGCCTTGGCCCGTTCAGGAATAATATCAGCACAAGCGACAACTTCGATCACGTTGAACTTCTGAGCTGCCTGAAAATAGGTATCAGAAATCATACCGCAACCGATGATACCCATTTTCACCCGGCGGAATTTCTTTGCCTGAGGAATGGTGCTCTTGGGAGCGGCAGCCTTTTTGGCGGGAGCAGCAGTCTTTTTAGCGGCGGCAGCTTTCTTTGCAGGGGCAGCAGCTTTTTTGGCGGGAGCTTTCTTTTCAGCCATAATACAATTATTCCTTATACAATTATTTGTTTCCGGAGCAGAAACCGTTTTCGGTCATATACTTGTAGCTCCGTTCCAGAGCTTCCCACATTTCCACTTCGCAGTAGTCAAGTTCAACGATCACAGTGGAAGCCTGTTCAGGAGCGATCTTGATCAGCTCAGGAATAGGCAGCGTTCCGGTACCCAGGGGCAGCAGGTCGATTTTCATATCCAGCAGACCGTTTTTCATACCGGCATTGGCGGCCTGCTGTTTGCAGACACCGTCTTTCATATGGATCAAAACGCACTTGTCAGAAAATTTCTTGAGCATTTCAACAGCGTCTTCAGTGCCCTTGTTGGTACTCCAGAAACAGTCGATCTGGTACTGCATCCGGGGGCAGAGTTCGTCATAGATCTCATATTTGATGCGGCCGTCAAGACGTTCAAATTCCCAGTAGTGGTTGTGCTGGAACATCGTAATGCCCTGGGCGGCGTAAGCATCGATCAGAGCATTGGAGTTGTCAGCAGTCCGTTTGATGGCATCCATATCTTTGAAGTCATCAGGGCCGTAACCGCAAACACAATTCTTCAATCCCAGAGTACCGAGGATCTCCACATTTTCGTTCACATCTTCAACGGTACGGGCCCAGGGGCGGTGGGAAGAATAGATCTCCAGCCCCAGATCGTCGATGATTTTTTTGAATTCAGCAGGAGTCAGATCAAAAAAACCGGCAGGTTCGACTACCTTGAAACCGATCTCAGCTGTTTTTTTCAGAACTTTGACGAAATCTTCCTTTGCATACTCTCTCACGGAGTAAAGCTGCACGCCCAACGGTTTGACCATAATAAAATTTCCTTCTGTAATTTAGGGAAAAGCAAATCCCTGTTAAACTCCGGATTAATATAAACGCTTTTCTTACAAAAAACAAGCCTTCCTGCAAATTTATAAAGAAAAAAACATATTATTTCCTTGAAAGATCGTCTGTCAGCATTATATTATCCTGAAAACATTTTCAATCAGGATATTTTATGAAAAAAAGAATTAACTCACTCTCTCTGGTGCCCTTCGGGGTTTTTCTCATTTTTTATCTGGGCCTTTCGCTCTGGAGCAAAGATTTTTATGCCGTGCCTATGCCGGTGGCATTTATCGCCGCGTCCGCCGCAGCCCTGATTTCAGGCAAAGCCTCCCTGGAAGAAAAAATCACGATCTATGCCAGAAGTATGGGCGAAAGCAATATTATGCTTATGGTGATGATCTTTATCCTCGCCGGAGCCTTTGCCGCTGTGGCTAAAAGTTCCGGAGCAGTGGATGCCGCCGTCATTATCGCCCGGCATTTGATCCCGGATAATCTGCTCGCAGGCGGAATCTTTCTTGTTTCCTGTTTCATTTCCCTTGCTATCGGCACCAGCTGCGGCACCATTGCGGCACTGACACCCATTGCCGTTGCCCTTGCCGGAGCTTCAGGACTCAGTATGCCGCTGCTCCTGGGAGCAGTGGTGGGCGGAGCAATGTTCGGAGACAATCTTTCAATGATCTCAGACACCACCATTGCAGCGACCCGCACTCAGGAAGCCGCAATGAAGGATAAATTCAAGATCAATATCAAATTTGCCCTGCCCGCCGCCGGAGCAGTGCTGCTGATCTACTTTTTCACTGTCAAAACAGGCAATGCGGTTCCTGCCCCCCCGGCATTGACCTGGCACCATATTGTCCTTGTGACCCCTTATGCCGCCATATTGCTGTGTGCCATACTGGGGCTGAATGTGATGATGCTGCTTTTCACGGGAACTGTTGCCGCTTTGCTCATCGGCTGCTGCTGCGGCAGTTTCCCCCTGCTTTCAGGCATAGGTGCCGCCGGTAAAGGAACTCTCGGTATGGCGGAAACTTTGATCGTCGCCCTGCTCGCCGGGGGACTTCTGGGAACGATCCGCCACAACGGCGGCATAGATTATCTCATCGAAAAAATCGAAAAGGCCATTCACTCCCCCAGAGGGTGTGAGTTCGGCTGTGCACTCCTGGTAACGCTGGTCAATCTTTTCACCGCCAACAACACTGTTGCCATTGTGGTAGCAGGTCCGGTGGCACGGGAACTTTCGCTGAAATACGGCTGCGACAATAAACGGATCGCCGCCATTCTGGACAGTGCCTCCTGTGTTGCTCAAGGACTTATCCCTTACGGAGCCCAGATCCTTATTGCTCTGGGAGTCGCCAAAAGTTCCGGCATAACGCTTTCCACAGGGGAACTTCTGAGTGTTCTTTACTACCCGATGCTTCTGGCAGCGGGGCTTGTCATATTCATTATCACCGGAAAATCCTCCTCCAAAAAGCAGAAAGGAAACTAAACTATGCTTAAAGGAATCAGCCCCCTTCTTTTTCCCGAATTGCTCAAAGTTCTCGCCGAAATGGGCCACGGAGATGAAATCGTCCTCTCAGATGCCCATTTTCCCGCCTACGCAGCCGGTGTTCCGGTGCTTCAGGCCCCCGGAGTGGATGTGCCTCAGCTCCTCAACGCCATTCTGAACGTCTGGAAACTTGACCAGTATGTCGAAAAACCTGCCGTTATGATGGCTCCCGTCAAAGGCGACACCCTTGACGAAAATTATGTGGCCCTCTGCCGCAAAGTAATGCAGGATAACGGCGAAAAAGGCGAAATCGACTTTATTGACCGTTTTGATTTTTATGACAGAACAAAAAAAGTCCACTGTGTCGTCGTCACCGGAGAAACCCGCAAATACGGCAATCTGCTCTTGAAAAAAGGTGTCATCTGCTGACGGGATCTATCCGGGACTTGACAAATCTCTGATGCAGTGATATATTACCCCTGTATCCATTTTTTTTGAAATGTACAACTCCATAACAATATGAGGCCTTATTTATGAAAAAATGTGATCCTGCTTTCAAAAGTTTTACACTGATCGAACTTCTGGTGATTACTGCACAACACTGCCGTCATTTTTTCAGAGGCTTTATTTGTACGGATCAGTACGGATGTGTACGGAAACATACGGAGAATGCCGCTCGCAAAAATACGCCGCATCATACTTGCAAAGCAAGTGCTTCATACACTGAAAGTGTGCTTCATATTTGCCGAAGGCAAATGCTTCATACGGTGAAACCGTGCTTCACTCAATCAGCGTTCACGCTGATTGAACTATTGGTTGTTATTGCCATTATAGCTATTCTTGCTGCTATGCTTCTTCCTGCCTTGCAGCAGGCCCGGGAACGGGCACACTCAGCGGCTTGTCTTTCTCACCTGAAAGAGATCGGTTCAGCTCTTTTTAATTACGCAGACGATCATTCAGGAATCATCATTCCTGTTGAAAGAGCGACAGTTATCAATGGTTCGACGATGTATTACTGGCAGGAACGTCTTGTCGCGTTGAAATATGTCCCCTACCCCAAAACAGTCCTCAACGTGGGCGAACCCAAAGGAATCTTGATCTGCCCCAGCGAAAAACGCAATACCATCGGCGACCGTAACGTGTGGAACTCCTGGAAAGGCACCCATTTCGCAATGAATTATTTTGCTCAGGGGCAACACAATACCTGGAGTTACGGTGTTGCTGCTTCCAAAACACGCCGTCTGTCAGGGATCTACCGTCCTTCAAAAGCCTACTATGTGATGGACGGCGGCGTGGGGTTTGACAGCGGAACAGGTTCAGAACGGTTGTCTCTGAGCGGAGTCCGTGCCGGATATTCCAATATTGCCCGCCGTCATAACGGCAACTTTAATGTGGTACACTTTGACGGTCACGCGGCGTTTTTCCCGGACTATCCTCTGAGAGGAGTCGGCAAGGACTGGAAAGATGATGTCTGGGCTCTTGAACCCTGGGAATGATAAAAAACAAATTTTTCCATTTGTATTCAAAATAAGGAATTAAGTAAAATGAAAAAAATGCTTCTCCCCCTCCTGTTGGCCGGCACTATACTTTCTGCCGGGGAACACTTCAAAGAAAAGGCTTTTCTGCTGGGAACCAATATGGCCCCTGCCAGCAGACTTCCCCAGATCGAAGCTCTGGCCGCCCGGGCCGCCAAAGCCGGTTACAACACCGTCTATTTGAGCGACTACAAATTCGGCACTCCCTGGAAACACGGTGATGCCTATGCTCAAAATGTCAAAAAAGCAGTTGACATCTTGCGTAAATACAAATTCAAAGTGGTGACAAGCTGTATTCCGATCGGTGACTGCTGCTCCTATCTGTCAGGTTCCCCTGAACTGGCTGAATGTCTCAAGGTCACTGCCGAACCTTATACCGTTAAAGACGGCGTTTTTACTCCGCAGAGCGTTATAAAGAACGGCTCTTTTGAAGAAGGCTTCAAACACTGGCGACCCGATACCCAAAAGGTGGACATTTCTCTTGACAACAAGGTGGCGGCTTCAGGCAAAACTTCTGTTCACTTCAAACTGACCGGTAAAGAACCTCACAATCAGAGCCGTATCTGGTATCATCTTGACTGCAAACCTTTTCAGCAGATGGCTCTGACCTTTAAGATCAAAACCAAAAACATCAAAGGCTCCGGCAATAAAAAATGCGTTTCCTTTGCTATTGTCGCCAAAGATCCCGGTGCCAAAGACGGTTTCCGTTACCTCACTTACCGGAATGAACCGACCTTTAACCGGAAGCCCATCAAAGAAACAGCCGACTGGCAGGAATACCGGGTCATATTCAACACCTTTGAACTCTCACAAATCAGGATCGCTCTGGGCTGCTGGAAAATCCAGGGTCCCGGCGAAGTCTGGATCGACGATGTGGATGTCAAACCGGCAAGTTTCCTCAATGTCATCCGCCGCAAAGGCACTGAACCCAAAGTCACTTCCGCTGACGGCAAGATCATCTACACCGAAGGCAAAGATTACGCAAAAATCGTTGACCCCAAGGCCGGAAACGTCCGCTGGATCGGCGACTTCAACGATGCTCACGCAGCCCCTCAGATCAAAGTTCTCCCCGGAAGTCGCATCAAAGAAGGACAAACCATTCTTGCAAGCTACTATCACGTTGCCCTTTCACAGAAACACGCCTGTATCTGTATCAACAATCCCGAAACAAAGAAATACATCACCCGTGCCGTTGAATGGCAGCAGAAACATATCAAACCCGACGGCATCCTGATCGGCATTGACGAACATCGTGCCTACGGATATGATCCCGATTGCGAAAAATCAGGTCTGACCGCAGCTCAAGCGTTGAATATGATCGCCAAATACAGCTACAATGAGATCAAACGCATCGCTCCCAAAGCTCAGGTCTATATGTGGAACGATATGTTTGACCCCTACTCCAACTGCGGCAAAGGACGCTATTACTATATGATCAAAGGCAAAAGTGCCCTCTGGAACAGCTGGAAAGATCTGCCCAAAGATATTATTATTATGCGCTGGTCCCCTTCCAATATCAAGACAAAGCGGGCCGCACTTCAGGGATCTATGGATCACTGGCGCAATCTGGGATTGAAATTTGTCGAATTCCCCGGATATTTTGACGCTCCCAAATTCAACCCCCACACTGAAGGGATCCTGGAAATGGCCAAAAAGTACCCCAATTGCATCGGCGCAGCCTACGGTCAGTGGAGCGGCCTCAAGGGTTACAAGCCGCACTTTGAAAAGTTCATCAAAGTGGTCGAAAAAATTGATAAGAAAAAATAATTCCCTCACAAATAAATTATTAATAAGGTAAAATTTATGAAAAAAGCACTCCTGTTTTTTTTCACAATTTCCGCCTTGTATGCTGCCGGAGCGACCATCAAGGTCTCTCCTGCACAAGCTGAAATTGTGGTCCCGCCCAATTCCAGTGCCACAGTGCGTTTTGCCGCTAAAGAGCTGCAGGATCACTTAAAAATGGTCACCGGAAAAAACATTCCCATTACAGCTGAAAAAAGCAACGGCAAATATCACTTTATTTTTGCCAAGCCCGCAAATGTCAAGCTCAAACCCGAAGAAGGTGTCTGGGAAGTCACCCCCAAAGCCGCCTTTTTTTACGGTGACTCCGATCCCGGCATAAAGGCCAACGCCTCGATCTTGAAACTCCGCCGTACCGGAGATTTGACCGCCGTTTATGACTTTCTGGAAAAACAGCTGAAATTCATCTTTATCGCTCCCGGCCCCCTGGGAACCAGTTATGAGGAATCCCCCATACTCAAACTCGAAACCGGCAAAAACTCCTGGGAGCCCGGCCGTCTGGTAAAGCGGGGTATGCGTTACTCCACGCCCCTTGCCAAAGATGTGGTCAAAGGGGACGCCTATCCTGAATTTTACCGGAAGAAAGCGGTCAAAGATCTTGCAGCAAGAGATTTTTATACCCGCCGGTGGCTCAAACAGATGCGTATGGGCGGCAGTGCCCGTTATACCTACGGCCACGCTTTTACCCGCTGGTGGAAGATGTACGGCAAGACACACCCCGAATATTTTGCCCTGAATCAAGGCAAGCGCGCCCCCTGGAACCCCAAACGGCCTGAACTCATAAAAATGTGTCCTTCCAACCGGGCTCTTATCAATCAGATCGTCAATAACTGGAAAAATGCCAAAGTCCGTCCCCCTATGATCAATGTCTGCGAAAACGACTGGGGCCACTACTGTGAATGTGCCGATTGCCGGGCCCTCGATGCCCCTCCCGCCCCGGGCGAAGCCTGGAACCGCAACCTGACAGACCGCTATCTTTATCTTGCCAATGAAGTCATTAAAGAAGCCCGGAAAACCGATCCCAATGTCAAGGTCAGTTTCTACGCTTACAGCGTTTACCGTTATCCTCCCAAGAAACTGCGGGTGGAACCCGGTATCGTCATCGGTTTTGTGCCTTCTATGCAGACCTGGCAGCAGACTGATGCGATGTACAAACAATGGCGAGCCAAAGGTGCTGATGAAATGTTCCAGCGTCCCAATGACCAGCATATCAACACAGGGTTGCCTATGGGGATCGAGAAAATGCTTTTCAGACATTTTCAGGTGGGAATCAAAAACGGCATTACAGGAACAGATTACGACTCAATGCACAGTTTCTGGCCCAGTACCGGTATTGCGGACTACATCCTTGCCCGGGGACATATCGATCCTTCCAAAAGTTTTGAGTACTGGGTCGATGAGTATTGCTCTGCTTACGGAGCGGCTGCCCCGGAAGTCAAAGCCTATTACACCTATTTCCGCAAAGAAATTTATGATAAACGTCTCATCCCCAACCGTGAGGAGATCGCCAAAAAAGGCCGTTACGGCAATTTCCGCCGGGGACTTATGTGGGATCTTGGCAAATACTACAAAGCAAGCGACTTTGATACGACCGATGCCATATTGCAGAAAGGTTTGAAGAAAAAACTCACCCGGGTGCAAAAGTCACTTCTGGAACAGCTGATCCTGGCCAATCAGCACGCAAGATTGACCTATATCGCTCTTTCTGCCAGCGGTCCTCAAAAGATCCAGGCCGCTAAAAAACTTCATAAATTCCGGGAAGACAACTGGGATAAGATCAATATCCACTGGTACAATTTGTTCCGTCTCGAAGCCAACTTCGGCGATACAACAGGTGGACGTATGGCGGAAAAACTCAAAAAATATTCTGACGGCCGCCATATCGGGCTGAATTGGACACTGATTCCTGATCCTGACAAGGTGGGAGATAAGGAAAAATGGTATCTCCGCCGCCCCCAGAACAAACTGTCGAGTGCCGTCCGTATTGACGCAGGCTGGGAAACTCCCGGTAAACTTGCTTCTGAAAAGTTCCGTAAATTCATTAAAAATTATGATGGAGACGGCTGGTATTATGTCCAACTTGCCATCCCCTCAGAGTGGAAAGGCAAAGAGGTCTATCTGCTCTTTGCCGGTGCCGATGAATCCGCCTGGGTCTACTGCAACGGCAAATTCAGCGGCAGCCGGGTCAGCAAAGGGGGCGACGATTGGAAAAAATCTTTTGAGATCCGCATTGACCAGCAGATCAACTGGAATAAAAAGAGACAATCCATTGTGGTCAAAGTTAATGACCGTGCCGGTCAGGGCGGCATCTACCGTCCGGTCGTTATGGCGGCCAAATAAATATTGAACACATCTGTTATATCCCCCGGGAGCCTTATTTCCGGGGGATTTTTATTATGCAAACGGCTGTTGGGATTTCTTATTTTCCCAGATATTTGCGGACAGTATTCCGGGCAGCTTTGAGAACATCTGCCGTCCGGCTCAAGTTACGGCCATTTTTTTCGTAGACTTTGTTGACGTGATGTTTTATGGCAAGTTCCAGTTCATCAGGGTATTCTGCTGCCTGCTCAGAAACAAAGAGTCCCCGGATCATCTCTTTGTGCTCCCGCAGAAGTTTCCTGAAGTCGTTTTCTTCAAGAACAATGGCCCGTTCCAAAAGATTCCCCAATTCACGGACATTGCCGGGAAAATCATATTCCATAAGAGCTGCGATCTGCTCCTGAGTCAACCGGCGGCGGAATTCCCGCAGCCACAAACTGTTGGCAATAGCTCCGATATCCTCTTTGTGCTCTCTCAGGGCTGGAGCGTGGATCTGCACCACATTGAGACGGTGAAAAAGGTCTTCCCGGAATTTCCCTTCCCTGACCATTGCGGGCAGATCCCGGTTGGTCGCGGTAATCAACCGTACATCCACAGAAATTTCCTCTCTGTCTCCAATACGGGTAAAGCGGCCGCCTTCAAGCACCCGGAGCAGAAGTCCCTGTGCTTCAAGGGGAAGTTCTCCGATCTCATCCAGAAACAAAGTACCGCCGTTGGCCATTTCAAAAAGTCCCCGTTTCAACTCACCGGCTCCGGTAAAAGCTCCCTTCTCGTGACCGAAAAAACGGTCTTCAAGCAATCCCGGATTGACACTGGCACAGTTGAAGGCGATAAAAGGTTCATCCCGCCGGGGGGATTTAGAGTGAACAAGCAGAGCAATGGTTTCTTTTCCGGTACCGCTTTCCCCCAGGATCAACACCCGGGCCCGGTCTTTGGGGGCGATCAGGTCGATCCGGGCGTGCAATGCCTTGACCGTTTCGCTTTTTCCCTGAATTTCCCGGTGTCCGAAACGCTTGTACTGAGCGACCATATTTTTCTCATCTTCGCTCCAGCGGGATTCCGGATCTCCGGCAGCCAGATGGCGGATAGCATTGCCGTAGGCGGCTTCATCCTGATAGTTGCGGTAAAAATAAGAAGCGGCCTCCAAAAGCTGCCGGTAATGCTTGATTGCAGATGGAACAGAAGAATCTATATGAAGGAGCGGTTCAAGATCCTTGCCTGAAACTTGGAAACAGGAACTTACCGCCTCGGAAAGAGTCACTCCGGGCTGCAAAAATATTTCCAGTTTTGATGTAATGTTTTCATTGATATTTTCAGGAACTTCCAGAGAACTGATCCACCGGACACGGATCTTCTTACGCAGCAATTTCTCCAATGCTTCTTCAAGGAGCGGCGGATTTCCGATCAATCCGACGCCCAGAATGACCACTTCATTATATCCGGAAAGCTGATTCAGATATTCCGGCAGCCGTCTGGTGCTCATTCCCATAATATCCGCCTCTTTGTAATGACGCAATGCAATGGCGGCAGCACAGGCATAATCCTCCCAGAACCACCCGGTCAAGATCAGTGTTTTCATTCTTCACCCCTTTTCAAATATTGAATAGCAACTGTTCAATATATAATCTAATACCGCCCCTGCAATATTACAAGGGCGGTATGTGATTATCTTGGGTCAAAAGCCGAGTTTCGTACTTGTACTCTTATTGGCATAAGGTTTTGCAGCACTTTCTTTTTCAAGAGCCGCAAGGCGCACAGGATTGGAATTATCTTCCAGATAATACAACGCCTGCCGGACAGTCCGGAAATCTCCGGGAGCCAGATTGGCAATGGCTTCAAGACGGCTCAATTCATCCGGAGTCAGCTGGGTTTTGAACATTCTTTCAAAAAAGATTTTCTTTCCCTCATTGTCGAGGAAATTGAAATCCAGTTTGAAAGTAAACCTGCGCATAATGGCCGGATCAAGGTTTTTTATGAAGTTGGTAGCTCCGATCATAATGCCGTTGAAGTTTTCCATTTGATAGAGCAGTTCATTGACCTGAGTGACCTCCCAGCTGTTGTGAGCCCGTTCACGGGACTGAACCATACCGTCGATCTCATCCAGAAAGAGGATCGCTTTCTCAGCCTCGGCCCGGGCAAAGGCAGCCTTGATATTCTGCTCGGTTCCGCCGACATACATATCCAGCAAATCGCTCCCCATACAGACGTGGATTTTCCGTCCCAGTTCCCGGGCGAGAAACTTAACGAACTCGCTTTTACCCGTTCCGGGAGGGCCCGCCAGCAGAAGATTGAACCGGGGCCGGTCGGGAGAAAGAGCCGGATTTTCGCTGAGGAACTTTCTGGCAGCTCCGACGATCATTTCCAGTTTCAGATCTCCTGAAATATTGAGTCCCTCAAGAGAATAATCTTTGGCAGGAAGCAGTTTATTGTCCTCAGAGCTTGAAATATCCATAAGTTCGCAGTGAATAGACATAAGTTTCTGCACCAGAGAAGCAACTTCCGCTTTGGCAGGTTTGATACAGGCAAGATTTTTAAGCACATTGGCGATGCCCCCGGCACTGACGGGGTACTTTTCAGAGAATTCAGAAATCATCTCCTCTGTAAAATACTTTTTGAGCCGCATCTTGGCAATGGAATTGCGCCAGATGGCGACACGCTGCCTGGCAGTCAGTTCCTCAAATTTGATGGAATAATCAAAACGGCGTCTGCTGGATTCATCCAAGGCCCTTGCGGGGATATTGGTGATCCAGATAACAGGAGTCTGCAGAGAATCCAGAACGGCATTAAGTCTGCCCTTTTCATTCCAGGCATTAGAAGAACCATAGGCAAAGGAATTTCCCTGGAGCATTTCATCAGCTTCATCCACCACCAGCAAACTCTTATCGTGAGACACCTGATTATCGCAAATTTGCAAGGCCGCAAAACGAAAATCGGGAGAACTGTCGGAACGGTCGTTGCCTCTTTCATTGCATTGGGCAATATTGTAGCAGTCGAGTTCAAGTTCAGCAGCAAGGCTCTGAGCGAAACTGGTTTTTCCCGTCCCCGGGGCACCGTAGAGCAATATATTTACGGACTTCCCGGAACGGATCAGCTTTTTAAGCAGCTCTCCGTGCTGAACAGCCAGTTCCCCGTAAAAATCCCAGGGCAGCGGTTCTCTTTTGAACTTGGTAAAATATCTGCTGGTCAGAGGATCTTTTCTCAATCCTGAAAAGAAATCCTCAAGGCGGAAGCAGAAATCCAAATCACTGTCCAGACAGTCAAATCTCCGCAGATTGGCATTTTCTGCCACAGCCTCAATGACTTTTCCTCTGGGAGCGTCCAGACACTTGGCCATAAAATCAATGGCATCTTCGGCACTGGAACGGCAGGATTCATAGATTTCCGCCAAAAGATTTTTGGATACGCAACGGGCCACCAGCAATATATCCTCTTCAAAAGGGGTCAGTTTTGTCATCTTGACAAATTCTGTCCAATTGGGTTCCGGAACTTTTTGATCTTCCGGGATACCGGCACAGTAGTCATCAAGGATTTTTTCGACCAGAGTTCTGAGCTTGTTACGCAAAGATGAACACGCCCAAAGAGTACTGAGGATATCTTCCGGGTCGCTGTCTGCTTCCAATTCTTTATCGAGGAGGCTCTGGATTTTTTTCTGTTCGGCAGAAGAAAAATGTTCTTTGACGGCCTGTTGGAACTTTTCATTTGAAACAGCAATATCCAACAAATGAAAAACACTGCTGTTGTCGATATCCTGCCGGTGATTTTTAAGAAAATTCACAAGAAAAAATGCGGCACGGACTTCCATCCACTTATTTGACACTTCATTGCAATAACTCATACTCTTTCACCTTCTCTTACTTTAACTTCTTGTCCCGTTGACAACCGGATATAAAGCAAGAAGCGTGCCAACTTTTTTTGAGGTAAAAAGATACTTTTCCGGAGAAATGAGCCGTTCACTTTTTGAACACAATGAGCAATAAATGAACACTAAAAAACTGCCGCAGAAAAAATTTCCCCTGCGGCAGCTTAAAAATCTTCTTTGATTTATTCTTCGAGTTTGATTCCGAACCAGGAGGCGGCAGTACGTCCCATAATATCAGCAAGGACATCTGCCGGCACACCGATGCGGCGGAACAGTCTTTCATAATACTGAGATCCCATCTCCATTACCTGCGGAGACTTCACATAAGCATCAGAGCCCAGAACGAATTTGCGAAATTGTTTCATCGTCACATCCACTTCAACAACAGCAGGTTTGAACATCTGGTAAAGGTCGTGGGAATTGAAACGTCCCCAGGAGCCGTTTCCGGCCAGATCGCAGTACAAATTGGAGTGAAGTCTGGCGATCATAGCCGCTTCGGGCTGGAAAGTCATCGTACCCATATGCGCCATCACCAGCTTGAGCTTCTGATAGGAACGGGCGATCCGGTCAAGGCTGACAGGATGCATATTCCGCAGCATAGGACGCTTGTAAATAATATCTGCCTCACTGGGACGGAAATTGCCCGTGTGAAAAAGAATGGGAGTGCCGCACTTTTCCGCAGCTTCATAAACACCCATATAAATATCGTGGTCATACTCATAATAGGGATAAATACATTTAAAACCCTTAGCCCCCATTTCCACATAGCGGTAAACCTCATCCGGGTCAGCTGTTTCCCACAGATCCAGCTTGGCAAGAGGAATGAAGCAGTCAGGAAATTTCTTGCAGATCTCAATAACTTCCTCATTGGGGGTATAATCGTGTCCGCCATAACGCAAACCGCCTGAGAGACAGATCATTGTCCCCATCCGGCGGCATTGTTCAGCCAGAAATGTCAAATCATTCATATTATTGCTGTTGCAGTGAACGTGCATATCCAGCCGGGTCATTTTACCGTATTCCACAAAAAATTCTCCTTTTATACTTGTTTTTATCTTTTCTCAGAATCCGTTTTCTCTGTCGCCTCCGGCACTCCGGGATGCAGATGTGCCTGCAACAACTTCCTGGATCAGGGGCAATATTTGAGTCCGCTGCAATTTATTGGGGGAATTCAAAACGTGCTGGACATAAAACACTGTAAGGTCATTGGCAGGATCAACAGCAAGATAGGCTCCGGCGGCACCGCCCCAGCCGTAATCTGTTACAGAACTTTCTCCCGTTGACGGGATGCAGCGGACTCCCAGACCGTAACCGTAAGTGCCGCTGCCGCACCATTCATCGTGTCCGGCGCGCTGCGGACCTTCCTCAAGCATATCGGTGCTCATCATTTTCACCGTATCAGCTTTAAGGAGTTTTCCGTCCTTCAAACCTTCAAGAAAAGTGCTGTAATCGTCCAGAGTGGAAACACATCCGGCACCGCCGCTGGCATACTGGGGGCCGAAAATATAGACATTGGCACATCTGATCCTTTCGATCCGGGGTTCATCTGAATCGGGCAGAGGATCATTGCGGTAGAGGGGGGCAATGGTATCTTTTTCATCCTCTTTAAGAACAAAAGTCGAATTTTTGATCCCCAGAGGAGCAAAGATATTTTTTTCCACATAATTTTCAAATTTTTCGCCTGAAATGACTTCGACCAATGCGGCGATCACGTCGTGAGCAAGGCTGTACTGCCACCCCTGCCCGGGTTCATAAAGCAAAGGCTGCTGTGCCATATAGCGGACAGTTTCCCTTGTGGGACACTCACCGGCAGTCTCGGCACGGGCTTTCATCAAAGGCGGCGAAGTCAGATTATAATCCATTCCGGCACTCATACGGAAAAGGTCACGGATCGTGATTTTATTCCGGGCAGTTGCACACCCGTCAGCTGTCCGCACGGACATTTCTGCAAATTCGGGCATATATTTCCCCAGTTCATCATCCAGATCGAATTTGCCTTTTTCCCATAATTGCAGAGCTGCGGTACAGGTAATGACTTTGGAGCAGGAGTAAATATACACCCGTTCATTTCCGGTCATAGGGATCTGTTTCTCGCGGTCAGAGAATCCTGCAGCATAGCGGTATATTTCCGTACCGTGCTGCTTGACAAGAATTGATGCCCCGGGAATCCCCATAGCGATCATAGAATCCATTAACTCTTTCAATTTTTCAAACATAATTTATCTCCTGAAAAAAGTTCATTTCCGAAAAAGCTGATTTTCCCTTATTTGTCCGGTATATACTATACACCCGCGACCTGTCATTTTCCAACAGTACAATAAAAATTACTCCGGCAAAACAAAAAATTCCCGGGGAGAAAAAATTTCTCTATCCCGGGAATGAGCTGTGAACGGTACTCTTATTTCTGCTTACGGATCACAAGAGTGGCATTTTCAACGATTATCTCACCACCGGCGGTGGTGAGAAAAATGTTGTTGTAGTAACGTTTGCCCCCTTTCTGGGCGACTTCAGGAACAAGTCTCACAACATTGGTAAAAGTCTGGGGTGTCTCTTTCAGCTCAAAAGACTTACTGCCGCCGCCGTTGATGATAAATCTGCCAGCGGCATCACACCAGCCGGCTCCCAGAGAGCCTTTGCCTTTACCTCTGAGAGTGACGGTAAAAACGCCCTCTTCATCCGGCTGCAGATCCACCATTTTCATACAACGCAACGCTCCCCAGGTCAGATTCTTGTAACCGAATTTGACGGCATCTTTGCCGTTGACCTTGATATATTCCTTGTGGACCTTGGGAGAGGAAGTGAACCAGACACTTTTGTCTTTCAGATTGCTGATGTCGATTTTTCTTTCAGCCCTGCGTTTGCCGAAACGGACATTTCCGAAACCGGAAATATCGGAAAAACTGCCGCTGAGAGGCAAATTCCAGGCATAAAGTTCCCGGGCTCCGGGCTGAGAGAAGGCAAACTGCATATACCAGTTTTCACCGGCAGCGGGGATATAAGTGCTGATGGATCTGAAGGGGATCGTCACCTGAGAACTCCAGACGCCGTTTTTGATACTGTCTTTGTGAGTCCAGTAGCAGTTCCACTTTTTATTGCCTTTTCCGTAAGGAGAAATGAGACTGTCAAAAGCGGAATTTTTCACAGCGGAAAAGACCAGCTGTATTCTGCTGACACCGTTGCTGACAAAGATTTCCCAGACAGCTTCTTTCCAGAGGGCGGAACTGTCCCGGGGAATAGAGGTCTGAGAGGGAGCCTTAGGCAGGGGGGCGGTAAATGAGAGCAAGAGAGCTTTATCAGTGAATGCGGCCTTGAAAGAGGCTTTGACGGCAGGAAACGCTCCCTTGAGAGGCAGAACTTTTTGAGCAGGGATTTTTGCCCAGGCGGGATCTGAAAAATCCTTGACCTTAACCAGTTCCATAGAGTTGATCTTCTGACGCAGAACTTTCGGATCACTGTTGAATGCCCCCTGGAAAAGCCCTGCCATAGAGCCGCCGGCACGCAAATGCACCAGAGAAGGACTATTAAAAATCCCGGGGACCCGATTGTTGACGATCTTGAGTGATGCAAAGTAGGCTTCCCGTTTTTCAATGGCAGAGGCCAGTTTTTCCCGGTTGGCTTCGGAGTCCAGCTTCTGCAGTTCCTGAGCGGCATTATTGACTTGGGCGGTCACAACCAGATAGCGGAACTCGCTCTGAAGGCGTTTGGTAAAATCAGAAGCGATCCACACTTTTTCAGCAGCGGCAAAATTCTTTTCCAGCTGGCTCAGCACAGCGGGGGTGTACCGTTTTGCCCACAGTTCGTCAGCAGTTTTCCGTTTACGGTTGAAGTCGTTGAAGTCATCATTCTGGTCCGCGGGGAAAAGTTTGGAGCGTTCATCAAGGATCAGGAAGAATTTTTCCATATAAGGAGCTGCTTTTGCACCATAGACAAAGAGGCAATACTCCTTGAGAATTTTCCGGTAATCAGCTGCAGGATTACCGCAGAATTGGCCGTAAGCATAGATCCAGGGGCCGCCCAGAGCGGGATTCACATTGATGCCGCAGTTGTAAAAATAGGTCACAGGCGTGTTGTGCATCCACTTGAGTTCCTTCTGCAAATAGGCAAAATCACAGGCGGGAGCATAACTGCTTGCTTTGTAGGAGCCGAAATAATATGTCCACGCAGCCATTCCGCTGATATTAAATTTCTTCCACCCTTCCAGAAGTTTTTTGGTGGCAGGAGCCACATCAATAATCATTTTTCTGGTGGGGAACTTCTTGATCGTCTCAGGGATCATATGGGTGGGACCGTAACAGGAAATAGCAGGGATCACGCCGGGACGGTCTTTTTCAAGGCGTGCCGCCATATCAGCGTGAAGTCTCCACAGTTTTTCACCCCAGTCGGAGGTGTTGTACATCTTTTTGCAAGGTTCACACTGACAGCCGATAAAGCCGTCACTCTGACCGAATTCCACCACTTTGTAGCCCAAATCAGCCCGTTCAAGAGCGTTTTTATAGATCAGTTCCTGGACTTTGGGGTTGGACAGGCAGTACTGGGGACGGGGTTCATAAATGGGAGTGCGTTCGTGATACAGCCGTTTCCCGTTGATCAATGCGAAATATTCAGGATTGGTCTTGTAGTATTTATCCTGAGGAATGGAGAAAGCGTGATAATGGACGTAATATCCTTCACCGGGAGAGAAGTAAAAGTTGTTGGCAATGGAAAAAAGAATACCGCCCATATCCCCCTGCTGAGTAAAACGGGCCTTACCGCGGTAGGCAAATTTTTCAGGAATAGAAATTTTTTTCTGAGGCAGAGTCCGGACGCCTTCGTGTTCACCGTAAGCGTTGAATTTGGGGATCACAAAGCGGGTATTGAGGAACTTTTCAGCAAAGACGCAGACCGCTTTCAAAGAGCCATTGGTAAAGTGGACAAAGTATTTGGGGTACTTGAGAGCAGCAAACATATTGCTTTTTTTGTAAGGATTGCCCGCATCTTTGCCGTAACAGAAAATATCTTTTCCTTTGACAACAATGGCGTGTTCCCAGGCAGCAAAGTTTTTGCTTGAAAGCCCTGCTTTGGCGGCAGCTTTGGTATTGCCCACATAAATGGCAGGTTTTCCGGGGATCATCTTGCTTTCTGTCACCAGAGGCAATTTGACTCCGGCAGCCTTGAAAACGGCAGTCCGGATAACTTTGCCTCCCAGAGCGACATACTCATCAAGAGTTTTGTCACCGCAGCTTTCCGGTACTACGATCTGATAATCGGACTTGCCCTTGTCGGCAACGATCACTGCGGCCTGTGCCCATACGCAGCAGCATACCGTCAGCAGGAGAAAAAGAGTTTTTTTCATTTTTTTGTTTTTCCTTTATCTCGATACAGTTAAAAAGCGTGAATACCTGACATAATATACACCGTCATAAGAAAAAAACAAGTATTCCTGCCAACACTTCTGAACTCCGATAATTCTTACTGAGGAATAAAGTTTTTCTTGACAAGAACCATACGCGAGGATATATTATAATTGAAAAATATTTTCCTTATTTTATGTTAGAGAATTGGATCGTTTTATGATACTTGGAATAAATCTGGTATGTTTCAATAATGCCCGGCAAGGCATTTACAGAACTCAGGAAGAAGCGGCACGGCTCTGCCGGGAAGCCGGATTTGACAGTGTTGACTGTCACGTTAATTTTACCGAAAGTCCCGACTATCTCAACATTGCCCGGGATCTGCGTCGTCAATATGATGCAGCCGGTGTCAGGGTGCACCAGATCCATTTGCCCCTTTTCCGCTTCAGAAAAGATGCCGACGGAGTGAAACTCTTTGCTGAAAACGCTCCCAAAGCTATGGAATGTGCCGACATTCTGGGAGCCCGATTTGCGGTGGCACACGTTGATGAATACCGTCTTTCCCCCGGGGAAGAATGGGACTTTGACCGTGTTCTTGAAATCACCGCCGACTACTTTTCTCCTGTGGTCGAACTGGGAAAAAAATATGGAATTATGCCCTGTATCGAAAATTTATATGAAGATCATCTCAATGTCCCCGAAAGCTGCCGTTCCCGTTTTTCTGCGGCGACAGAAGATTTGATCGCTCTGGCTGATATTTTCAAAGAAGCAGTCGGTATCTGCTGGGATTTCGGACACGCCCAAACCGCCTTCGGAGCCGGCAGCCTTGACGAACTGCGCAAGATCGGCAAACGTCTGACCACCACCCACGTCCACGATTCCCACAGCGGCAAGGATCTGCACCTGATCCCCTTTTACGGCAATGTGGAATGGGAAAAAATTATGCCTTATCTGAAAGAAACCGGCTATGAAGGTCCCTTCAGCTTTGAACTGCTCAGAGCCTCGTTCCCCGAATCTCTTATTAAAGAAACATTAAATTACCTGCACACTGTCGGCAATATTCTTCTTGCTATGGCAAAGTGAAAAATAAAGGAATTCTGCAAGATTATGTCAAACGTTTACTTTGTTCCGGTTGCCCACAATGCCGCTGCTGAGACACTTTCAAAAATCGGCCGTCAGTTGTTGGAAACCATTGTCCAAAAGGAAAATATCACTCTTGAAAAAGAGATTCCTCTGAAACTCCACTTCGGCGAAAGAGGCAACTATACCTTTCTCAAGCCGGAAACCTATGACGGCATCATCGACTTTCTGGAAGAAAAGGAAATCAAAAGTGCTTTCACAGAAACCAGTGTCCTCTACGGCGGAGAACGTTTCAACCGTGAAAAACACACCGCCCTTGCCCTTGCCCACGGATTCACACGTTTGCCCGTAGTCATCGCAGACGGAGCCAAAGGCGAAGAAGCTGTGGAGATCCCCGTAAATCTGCCTCACTTCAAAACCGTGAGCATCGCAGCAGGACTTGCCAGGTATGAGCAAATTCTGGTGCTT
The DNA here is from genome assembly GCA_015061745.1 of Lentisphaerota bacterium. Classification (GTDB taxonomy): domain Bacteria; phylum Verrucomicrobiota; class Lentisphaeria; order Victivallales; family Victivallaceae; genus UBA1784. The sequence continues at coordinate 31,736 of SUWB01000027.1, forward strand.
TCTCACTTCAAGGGCCATATGCTTGCCGGTTTCGGCGGAGCCATAAAACAGCTTTCAATGGGCTTCGGTTCCAAAGGCGGAAAAATGGCAATGCACCTGGGAGTAAAACCCCGGATCGTCAATTTTATCTGCAAAAAATGCGGTCTCTGCCAGAAACGGTGTCAGGTACAGGCGATCACCAATGAAAAGGGAAAATTCCGCATTGACCACAATAAATGTATCGGCTGCGGAGCCTGCTTTTCCATTTGTCCCCGCCACGCAGTTTCAATTTTTTCTCTGGGGGGATTCTGGAACGCTCTTTTCAAAGGAAAATTTTTCCGTGAAAAACTGGTCGAATATGCCTGCGGTTCAGCCAAAGGAAAAAAGCACATCTATATTTCCTTTGCCGTCAATATCACAAGAGGGTGCGACTGCGAACCTCATCCTATGCCCCGCTGCATCAAAGATATCGGCGTTTTTGCCTCAACCGACCCGGTGGCCATAGATCAGGCGTGTCTTGACGCCGCAATGAAAGCCGGCAAGAAATTCCGGGGTGCCGAACAGCTCCAATATGCAGAAAAATGCGGCCTCGGTTCCAGAGAATACACTCTCATTGAGTGCTGATTTTCTCTGAATGATCCGGGACCGCACTTTCTCAAGCAGCACGCCGCAGCTTAAAAAAGCCACTGGGCAAGAGAAGGTTCAGCTTTACGTTCGACAGTTGAAGCAAACTCCACCTTGAGAACGCTGCACAGGGGATCAGGGGGCAGAGCGGGAAGATCATAAATCTTGAGTTTTCCGCTTTGAGCATCATATTCAAAAGGAAATTCCTCTCCTCCGTCAAGCAAAGAAACTTTCACAGGGGCACTTCCCACATTGATAGCCGTTGCCGCCTTGCCGGGCCAGCGGAGAATACACCAGTAGGCGGTATTGCCTTTCCGGGTCCAGCCGCCCTGCAAATTGAGATCGACTTCCCCCGGAGCGGAAGTACCGATCAGAGGACAACGCCGGGAATCATATACCGCTTCGCCGTTCCGTTTGAGCCAGTTGCCCACTGCGGCAACTCTTTCATATTCTTCGGCCCTGATCCTGCCATTGGGCTGAGGGCCGATGTTGAGCAGATAGTTTCCTTCGCCCTGGGCGGCAGTCAGCAGATGCTGCAAAAGCTGTTCAGGGCTTTTCCAGTTGGGATTGAAGCGGGTATATCCCCAGGTGCAGCTGTCGCCGATACACATACAGCTTTCCCAGGCTCTCCCTTTGTCAGAAGCCTTGACCACCTGTTCAGGAGTATCAATATCTTCTGCAAGGCCGGAACGGTTGTTGATAATGATGCCGGGCTGAAGTTCCCGCACCATAGCGTTAAGTTCTCTTGCCCGCCAGAAGCTGATGCGTTCTTCAGGAGTACCGCTCAAATCGGCCATCCAGCCGCCGTCATATTCAAGGACAGAGATTTCGCCGTAATTGGTCATCAATTCTCTCACCTGATTATGGATCCGTTCGATCAAAGCCTCTTTGGATTCCGGGAAACGTTTGGGCTCAAAGTACCCGGGGAAACGCCAGTCCAGCAGAGAGTAATAAAATCCCACTTTGAGACCGTATTTCCGGGCAGATTCCACATATTCAGCGACAATATCCCTTTTGCATCCCTTTTTTGCAGCGGTAAAGTCCGAATATTTGGAGTCAAACAGTGAAAATCCTTCGTGATGCCGGGTGGTAAGCACCACATATCTTGCTCCGGCGGCAGCAGCCGTTTCGCACCATTCATCGGTACACCCTTTTTCGGGCTTGAAGTCATCGGCAAGTTTTGCATATTCTGCGGGCGAGATCCTTTCAGAATACATCGTCCACTCGCCGCGTCCGGTCAGAGCATAAAGTCCGTAATGGATGTAAATACCGAACCTTGCTTCGTGAAACCACTTCATACGTTCTTCATAAGTCATAAGAAAGAGATCCCTTGTTTTACTTTCAATTTGCTTTAAGTTTATACAATCCCCGTTTTTCCCGGGCAGCGTTGACTTTTGTCCACAGTTCTTCATCACGTCTGAGGAGTTTGACAAAGGCAGTTGCGGTCACGCCGCAGAGGAGTGCGGCAGCTTTGTGGTCGTAATTCTGTTCTTCAAGGACATCGAGCAAATGAGCCAGATTGACCGGATATTCCTGATGCAAAAGGGCACATTCGATCCTCGGGGGCGGAGCAGCTGGGAGACACCGCAGTTCAAAAGCAAGAAGTCTGCGGAGTTTCCACAAGGCAAGTGCCCGGTTCCGGTGCTGACTTCTTTCGGAACAGTCTTCGGCTGCGAAACGTTCATCTTCCAGCAGCACCACCCGGGCGGCAGAAGAAGTTTTGTTCCGTTTCTGCCCCCCGTTACCGGAACCCCGGCAAAATTCCAACCGGCAAAGAGCAGACAATTCTTCATCCGTTGCCAGAAGCAGCTGATCCCGTTCCATAAGGAAAACTCACTTGTTTATCAGTTCATAAAGATCCAACGCGATTGCGGCGGCTTCTTTGGCTGCGGGGTCAAGTTTTTCTTTTTTTGCCTCCTCAGAAAGTCCCATTTCCTTTTCTTCAGCATCGGCGGCGGCCTTTTCCTGTAAATAATCTTTCCAGCGTGTTTTTTCATTGAGGGAGACGCTGTTTTTCTTGCGCAAGCCCCGATAGGCGGCGATGCGTTTTCCAAGGAGCTTGAATTCGGGAGATGCGGCAATACGGGCGGCAGATTTCTTTTGCAGCACGGCGATCTTCTGCTTCAGGTCGGGAACAAAACGGTTGCGGTTCACAGGGTCAATATTATCCCAGGGCAAATGGTTGTCAAGGAACATTTCCCCGGCCTTCATCTCCTCAGTGATCGAGGGGATCTTCACATCAGAACGGATCCCCAGCTGCTGCACGGAACTGCCGGAAATACGGTAGAACATTTCAATTTCAAAGGTCATACTGCCGTTATCCCGGCGGGGACCGCCGAAAATGGAAATTCCGTCCTTCAGCTTTTCGACCTGGAGAACAGTTCCTTTTCCGAAAGAACGGCTGTCCCCCACGACCACAGCCCGGTCACAATCCTGGAGGGCCGCGGAAAAGATTTCAGCAGCAGAAGCGGAAAATTTACTTATCATCACCACCACAGGTTTTTCCCAGACCACAAGGGGGTTATCATCCACCGCCAGAGACACCCGTCTGCGGGAATCCCGCCGCTGCACCACGGGGCCGGTGGGAATAAAAAGTCCCGTCAGATTGATTGCTTCAGCCAGACTGCCGCCTCCGTTGCGGCGCAAGTCCATAACGAGAGAGGCAACTCCTTCCTGATTGAATTTCACCAGCAGTTTACGGACATCTTCGCTGCAGCGTTTAAAATCGGCATCTCCCCGGATGGCACCTTCAAAGTCCATATAAAAGCTGGGCAGGGAGATTACGCCGATTTTTTTGCCGTTGATTTTCAATATCTCTCCTTTTGCTTCGCTGTCCCGGAGCAATATTTTCGCCCGGGTGAGAGTGATCCGCACCGGGGCGGCGTTGCGTCCTTTGTCCCCGGGGAGAACGGTCAGAGTCACTTTGGAATTTTCTTTTCCTCTGATATATTGGACAGCTTCATCGACCGGCATATCGATCACATCCACAGAAGCACCGTTTTCCTGAGTCACAGCCACGATGCGGTCATTGACCTTGAGCCTGCCGTCTTTGGCAGCAGGGCCGCCGGGAACAAGAGAAACGATTTTTATAAATCCGTTATCGGTGGTCAAAGTAGCACCGATGCCGGTCAGAGAAAGACTCATATTGATATCAAAATCTTTCGCATTCCGGGGAGCCATATAGTTGGAATGCGGTCCGTAAACGTGTGCCAGAGCATTAAGATAGATACCGAGGATATCTATTTTTTCTCTTTTCTTTACGGCATTTCCCACATCCCGGAGCCGTTTAAGGACTTTTGATTCAGGAGTTCCCGCGTTCCACCTTTTTGCATCGTCCAGAGCCTTACGGTCCTCAGGATCCTTGCTGTCGTTCATAGCCCGGTCGAGCAGGCGGTAAAAGAGCACATCGTTTTTGATCCGCTGTTCCCAGAGTTTTTTCAGTTCTGCATCATCTTTGCACCGGGGAAGTTTCGTTCTGTCGGGAGTATATTCTTCATCTTTTGAAAAGTCCAGTTTTGTCTTTAACAGCTCCCCGGCAAATTTTTTGTATTCGCCGTGGCGGACGAGATAGCGTTCATAGATCTTGAAAGCCAGTGTATTGTCCCCCTTGAGCAGTGCGGCAAAAAGTTCCTGAGCGGGACGGGCGAAAGAACGAATATCCTCCTGAGTAAAAAAGAATTTTCCGCCGTCGAGAGCTTTGATATACATTTCGTAGTGATCCTGAGCGACTTTGGGCGTAAATTCCAACTGCCGGTAGTGATAGTTGTGCAGAATTTTCAAGGCTTTGAGCGTTATTGCGGACAATTGCTCCTCAGAAAAAGAATTTTCACCGGGAGCTGCGGCACAAAGGGACAAGGCAAACAGCAGAAACACTGCTGAACAAAACATATTTTTCAAACACCGTAACATTGGCTTTTTTCTCCTGTAAACAAACGTAAAAAATTACTGATTTGTAATATAACTCATCAGAGATAAAATTTCAACTTCTTCCCGTTGATTTTCACTGTTTAAAGTACAGGCCCTATCCTCTTTCAAAAGAAGTAATGAGCAATGTTCGGTAAAAGCGATATTTTTCGTTTGGCTCTGTCCCAGATATGGATTGATAACAAAAATCAGGGACAGAGCGTTATTCCCCCCCCCGGTAAAAGCAGTCTCCGGCAGGGATATCAAATTTCAATTCAATATCTGATAGCCGGCATTTGCGATCGCCTGCCGGATCTGCATAAGCTGTTCCCGGTTTCTGGTTTCCATCTTGATATGCAGAAAACACCCGATGATGTCGGCGTGTTCACCGCCCGGATCGTGCCGGACTTGAATGACATTTGCTCCGCAATCGGCAATGATACCTGACACTTCCCGCAACTGCCCGGGCTTATCCAGCATAGCGATTTTCAACTCAGCCACTCGACCGCTTGAAAGCAATCCCCGGTTGATGACCCGGGAAAGAATGTTGACATCAATATTTCCTCCGGACACGACAGTACAAACCTTTTTTCCGGCAAGTTCAAGTTTCTTTGCCAGCACCGCCGCCACGCCGACTGCACCGGCTCCCTCTGCGACCAACTTCTGTTTTTCCATCAAAGTCAATATGGCACTTGCGATCTCATCATCACTGACTGTCAGCATACCGTCAACATATTGACAGCATAAGTTCCGGGTCAATTCTCCGGGGGTTTTTACCGCAATACCGTCAGCAAAGGTGGAAACTTTATCCAGAGTGACGCGCTGCTTTTCGGTAAAGGCTTTGCACATTCCGGAAGCCCCTTCAGATTGCACACCGTAAACTTTAACATCCGGTTTCAACTGTTTCAATGTGAATGCCACTCCGGCACATAATCCGCCGCCGCCCACCGGCACCAGTACAGTATCCACATCCCGGAACTGTTCCAATATCTCAAGGGCGATCGTCCCCTGCCCGGCAATGACATCCTCATCGTCAAAAGGATGAACAAAGATGCCGCCTGTTTTTTTGCAATAGTCATCAGCGGCCAAATAGGCATCATCATAAACGCCGTCTATCAGATGAACTTCGGCTCCGAGTTTTCTGGTTGCTTCCACTTTGGAAATGGGAGCGATGCTGGGCATAAAGATCACTGCCTTGCGTTTGAGCTTTCCGGCAGCAAGAGAAACACCCTGAGAGTGATTTCCGGCAGAACAGGCAATGATTTCCCTCTGATCCCGGGGGAGAGAGGCGATCTTGAAAAACGCTCCCCGCAGTTTGAATGAACCGGTCAACTGTAAATTTTCCGCTTTCAAACGGAAATCACACTCATCGGTCAAGCCGCTGCTTTCGATCATATCGGTGTAACGGGCTACGCTTTTAAGCAAGTGACTTGCCTGGTAAACTTTATCCAATGTCAACATTTTCTTTTTCCTCCTTGAAGTTTGTTATATCAGTACGTTGAATTGTTCAATAAAACCACACTTTTAACATCAAAAATTTTGCGTAATTGCCGCATCATCTGCCTTTGGATCACGTGATCCCCCCGAGCAGATATCCGCATAACCGACAATGCCGGATCACCGCTTCCGTGAACCGAGAGAGTCTCAATATTGTGTTTGCATTTGGCATAAAGTCCGGTGATCCGGTTCAGCACACCGCAGCGATTGGCGACAGTGAGTTCAAGAGTAAAGAGTTCCATTATTTCAATTCCTTATGAGTTATCAAATCCTGCACACTGCCCCCGGGAGGGATCATAGGCAGGACAAATTCATCCATATCAAGCTGACAATCCAGTACCGTCGGAGTATCAGGAGCAAGAGTGGTCAACGCCTTTTTCAGCTCAGATAGCGAGGAGACTCTTTTCCCCTCTGCCCCAAAGGCTTTTGCCAGGGCGGGAAAATCGGTTTTCCGGTTCAAGGTGGTTGAAGAATAATGTTTTTCATAAAACATAGTCTGCCACTGACGCACCATTCCGAGAACGCCGTTATTGAAAATCACGATCAAAAGCGGCAGATTTTGAGAAACAGCCGTAGCAAGTTCCTGCAAACACATTCCGAAACTGCCGTCTCCGGTAAAGAGGACGGTTCGTTTCCGGCCGTTGGCAATACAACCGCCTATTGCCGCCCCGAGTCCGAAACCCATCGTACCGAGTCCGCCGGAAGTAAGCAGTGTCCGGGGAGAGCGAAAGGGGAAATACTGCATTGTCCACATCTGATGCTGTCCGACATCGGTGGCGATAACGGTATCAGCATCACAGTATGCGGCAACTGTTTTCAGCAATGAACGGGGGGCAAGAGTATTTTCTTCCGGGCAAAAGTCCAGTTTTGCAGCTTCGGCAACTGCGGCTTTCCATTGGGGGCGTTCCTGCTGCGGCAGCAGGTTCAGCAATTTCTGCAGAACCGTTTTCACATCTCCGTGCAATTCGACATCGGCAGGCGTATTTTTACTGATCTCAGCAAGATCGATATCCAGGTGGATCAGCTTTTTTCCTTCTTTGTACTTGGCAGTATTTCCGGTGGCACGATCGGAAAAACGAACTCCGAGAGCGATGATGAGATCACATTCGCTCTGCAGTTTTGCTGAACTTTGGGATCCGTGCATTCCGCACATTCCCAGATTTGCCGGATGTCCGGCAGGCATCGCCGTCAATCCCATCATACTGCAGGCGACGGGGGCGGATATTCTCTCAGCAAAAGCAAGGAGCTCTTTGCTTGCTCCTGAAGCGACCACACCGCCTCCGGCATAGATCAGGGGGCGTTCAGATTCATTGATAGCGGCAACGGCGGCAGTCAAATCCACTTCCGGCAATTCCTTGAAAAAGAGCTCCTGCCGGACAAATTCTGATTCATCGCAAAGATCGGTCTGGATGCTTTTGGGGATATCCACCAGAACCGGACCGGGACGGCCGGATGAAGCGATTTCAAAAGCAGCATCCAGTATGCCGGAAAGCTCCCTGACATCACTGACGGCAAAGTTGTGTTTAACAACGGAACGGGTGATGCCTGTAATATCGACCTCCTGAAAACTGTCTTTTCCCAGAAGGGGAAGTGCCACATTTCCGGTAATGGCAACCAGAGGGACACTGTCCAGATAAGCATTGGCAATACCGGTCACCAGATTAGTGGCCCCCGGCCCGCTGGTGGCAATAACGACGCCCACCTGACCGGTGACCCGGGCGAAACCGTCGGCAGCGTGGGCGGCATTTTGCTCGTGGGCACACAGGATGTGTTCCAGACGGTAAGCGTTTTTATACAGTTCGTCGTAGATGGGCAGGACAGCACCTCCCGGATAGCCGAAAACACTCTTGACTTTGTGGCGGCACAATGATTCGATAACGATTTCCGCACCTGTTTTTTTCATTTGAGTATACCTTAAATTTGGATTAAAAAAATAACTTTGTTCCCGATAGGGGCAGTTTTCTGTTTTCAAAAATCTTTAAGCGGCACAGAGAGTTTGCAAATCTTGCAAAGCTGAAGTGCTGAAAAAGCTTTTCTGTCTTCACTGCACTGCGCCGAAACAAGAAAGAGAAGCAAATACAACGCAACCGACGTTTCAACTTTCCCCCCGCCCCAACTCCCTCAACCTTTTTTTACCGACCTTTGCCGGAATCAGAGCAAAACTGAAAAAGCCCTGCCGGAATTTTTTTCTCCGGCAGGGCTGTGACTTCAAAAGATTGAAAGGTTTTATCTATGCCATACCGGGCGGCGTAATAATAATTACGCAGATGATAATGGCAATAATAATGGACACGACGAAGTAACCGGACACAAAAAGTGCCGGGATATTGTAAAAAATGTTTTCCAACTTTATCGTGTTCATCTTGATACCTTCAACCCAAAGAATACAGGACCTCAGTTATTATCCTTATTCCGCAGAGCGACGCGGCGGATCTTACCGTTAACGGTCTTTGGCAGTTCACTCATAAACTCCACGATCCGGGGATATTTGTAGGGAGCAGTATGGGTTTTGACATACTCCTGTATCTCTTTTTTCAGTTCTTCGCTGCCGACTTTATCTTTGACCAGCACGATACTTGCTTTAATGACTTTTCCCCGGACTTCATCGGGGACGCCGGTCACGGCACATTCCAGCACATAAGGAAGTTCCATAATAACGCTTTCGACCTCAAAGGGTCCCACCCGGTATCCGGAAGTTTTGATAATATCGTCAGCCCTTCCCACATACCAGAAGTACCCGTCTTCATCCATCCAGGCCTGATCGCCGGTGTGATAAAAACCATCGTGCCAGACTTTGCGGGTATCTTCTGCATTGTCCACATACTGATCAAAAAGTCCCATAGGATGAGAATGCTGTTCAGCTTTTATACATATTTCCCCGGTATCGCCCACAGCGACCGGCTTGCCCTCAGAATCAAGCAGTACGACTTCATATTGAGGATTGGCTTTGCCCATACTTCCGGGTTTGGGAGCAACATCGGCCAGCGTGGCGATAGAAAGAGCAGTTTCCGTCTGTCCGAAACCTTCATAGGGCAACAACCCGGAAACCCGGGCAAAGGATTCGCTCACCTCAGGCGGCATAGCTTCTCCGGCAGTGGTAACGTGCTGCAAGGTGGAAAAATCATACTGAGTCAAATCCTCTTTCACCAGAAAACGGAAGATCGTCGGCGGTGCACAGAAAGTTGTGATCCCGTACTGTTTGAACATAGGCAGCAGATCGGCCGCGTGAAAACGATCAAAGTCATAGGTAAAGACCGCCGCTTCACAGAGCCACTGACCGTAGATCTTGCCCCAGAGGGCTTTTCCCCATCCGGTGTCAGCGACGGTGAAGTGGATTCCGTTGGGATCGACTTTGTGCCAGTGCCGTGCGGTCATAATATGTCCGAGGGGATAGGTATGGTCGTGTTCCACCATCTTGGGATATCCGGTGGTGCCGGAACTGAAAAAGATCAACAGGGGATCGGAAGATTTCAGATCCTCGGGGCGGGCAAATTTGGCCGGGAAATTACCATACATAGCATCATAATTCATCCAGCCGGAGCGTTCACCGTTGACCACGAGTTTCCACTTGAGAGAAGGGGTTTTATCAGCCACAGAATCGACAGCGTCGCACACGCCGTCTCCTGCGGTACAGACCACACATTTCACCTGAGCTTTGTTGATCCGGTATTCGATATCGTGTCCGAGGAGCTGAACGGGGGCGGGGATAACGACAGCTCCGAGTTTATGCAGAGCGTTCAGGAGATACCAGAACTGATAATGCCGGCGGACAATAAGCATAACTCTGTCCCCCTTGCGGATTCCCAGAGAATAAAACAAATTGGCCGTTTTTGAAGAATTTTCGGAAATATCCCTGAAGGTCAGATCCTTGCATTCTTTCGTATTGGAAACCCAGCGCATAGCAAGTTTATCCGGACTTTTTTCCGCAAGACGATCCAGGACATCAAAGGCGAAGTTGAAGTTTTCCGGCACATTGAATTCAACTTTACAAAGTTTGCCCTCATTATCCCATACTTCCTTCATATATTTCTGATAGAGCAAAGAATCATTTTTGGGGCCGTTTTGTTCACTTCCGGTGGGTTTAACGGCGAAATTTTCCGGTTCGTTTTCTTCTGTATTGGTGTGCATAACAATAGAAAGGAACTTGCAGTTCGCCCCGCCGACAGCCGTCAGAGCGTGAGCAGAGCGTCCGTCAAAGTATATGGTATCGCCGGTGTTGAGCACTTCTTCTTTGTCTTTCAGGACGATCAGCAGAGAACCTTCCAGGATCAGGATAAATTCCTGTCCTGAGTGGGTTGAAAACTTCAATTCCGGCTTTTCCCCCTCATAGGGAGCTGTAATGACAAAAGGTTCTCCCACCCGGTTTTTCATATGGATTGCCTGATGTAAATATGAAAATCCCGGTCTGCGGGCGAGAGAAAACCCTTCGCCGCAGCGTGTAATGGTATAGGAGTTGAGATTTGAAGTTTCGCCGCTCAAGACGGAAGAAATTTCAATATTGAAAATCTCGGCCAGCTTATAAAAGAATGAAAAAGGAGCTTCTGCGCTGCCATTTTCATAGGAAATATATTCAGCCGGTTCAATACCGAGAGCGGATGCCATCTGTTCGACTGAATAGTTTGCTTCTGTACGGATTCCCTGAACCCGTGTTCCGATTTGTTTGAGATTTTCCATTTTATCGCCTTTTTCGTTTATTTTCCACACGAACAGGCGGGGAGGAACCTCAGGATGTTTCATTTGACATCCCGTAAGACCACCCGCAAGCCGTGTAATATTGGTTGCGTGTGGTCTTAAATAATAATGCTGCTAATTCGGCAAAAGTTGGTAATTCGGGCAAAAGCATAGCTGTCTGCAATAATGCTTGCAGACTTGAAAAAAGCTGTTGTTTTGCCTTGTTTCATTGTTTGATCCTGTAAAAAATAACGCCGAATTTTGCTTTTAATATAATCTTTATTTTTCAACTTTTCAAGCAATTTTTATAAAAAAAATCAAAAAAATGTCAACTGACGATTGTAAAAGTAAACGCACGCTCTTTTTGAGATCAGTGTGCGTTTACTATGACAAACAATAATTGTGCATTTAGTCTGACAAATTGAAATATTGGTTATAGATGTGCTATCATAAAAGTCA
>SUWB01000028.1 GCA_015061745.1 Lentisphaerota bacterium
CCCTTCCTTCCCCGGGCCCCATCCATCCTTGCCAAAAACTTTTGGTGGATTGCCGTTTTTGCATCCGCAAAACCGACAATCCCGCATTTTGAAGAATTGCAACGGCAAGTATTAAGGCAAGAGGCAAATTTTCGCAAAACATAAACACATATTTGACAAGTTTTGCTTACCAGAAGTTCTATAAGGGTAAAAAAAGAGGAAAACGCATTGTGTTTTTTCAAAGGAAGAGAGGTTGCTTTGATTTTCATAGTTGATCTTTCCAATATTTTTAATGGTGGATGTTACGACAGAAAGACAATATTGTCTGTTCCAGATCTGAATAAAGCTGCCGGGGTGAAGTTCCGGGGATCCAGAGGGCGTGTCCCTCGTTGTCCCGGTCGAAGTCATAAAGATAAAGAGTTACATTTCCTTTGTTCTGTCTGAGGGTTTCTGCAAATTTCTGACAGGATTCCAGCGGAACGACTGTATCTCTGCAAAAATGGGTGCACAAGACAGGAGGAGCCCCCTCATAATAATACTCTGAGGGATTGATTTTTTTCAATTCTTCAGGGGTGGGCGTGCGGCCCAATAAATTCCGGTAGCGTCCGGGAAAAAGGTCGAAATCCGGAAAAACATCGTCGATCCCGGAAAGGGAAATAATGCCTGCCACACTTCCTTTGGGAGCGGAAAATCCCGTTATCAAAGCATAATGTCCCCCGGAAGAAGCTCCGGCAACAAAGAGGCGGTCAGGGGCAAGGTTGAAACGCTCTCTGCCTTCGGCTTTGAGATATTCAAGAGCTTCTCTGCAATCATTGATGCCGCAGGGCCAGGGATGTTCCGGTGCCAGACGGTAATCTATGTTGAAAACAACGAAACCTGCCCGGCACAGCATTTGTGCTGCTCCTGCCATTGCTGTGCGGTCCATAGAGCTCCAGGCCCCGCCGTGGATCAGCAGCACAGAGGCATATCCTCCCGGGGGCAGGGGCGTGTCAGGCAGAAAAAAATCTCCTTTTCTTCCTGCAGCATATTCCACTTCGGTAATCATTGTTCCTGCTTTCCTGTGCCGAAGACGTTTTTGACCGCTTGAAGATAGGCATATCCGTAATCGGTATCGGGTTCCAGATAAGCTCCTTCAGTCCACTCGTTCCAGCAGGCGAGCAGAAGCATATTGCCTTTGAAAACTTTATTGTTGTACTCCTGTTTCCAGTGTTCAAGAGCCGCTTCAAAGCGGTCGGGTGTGAAATTGACGATAATGGAACAGAAGGGATAACCTCTGCGTTCATACATATCTGACTGAACTGTGCGGGGCGAAGAATCCCAGCCCGTTGAAACAGAGGGATAATAGACGCCTTTGAATTCCTGACATTTTCTTTGACGCAAAGCCTGATTGTTTTGAGTCCAGGTTTCGGCTTCAAGTTCGGGAAATCCCTCACCCAGAAGATCCCAGGTGTATTCGCTGATGGAGTCGAAGCCTGCTTTTTTCATCCGGGCTTCATATTGTGCGTAAGCGTTGTCACTTTTGTCGTAGTTGTCACATTTGGCATTGAGATTGAGTTCGCCCAGACCGGCTGCTTTGACCTTGTTGCGGAATTCCCGGAAAAGTTCTGCTGCTGCGGCATCTCCTCCCAGAGATTCGATCATTCTCTGGGGACGGAATATACTGAAATAAACTCCTCCGTCAACACGCAGATAGTTCGGGCGTGAAAAATATTTTTCAATGTAAATGTCACACTCTCTGCGGAATGTTTCAGGGGTGATATCATCACCGATCCAGTTGATTTCGGCAGGTTTCCAGTAGCTCCCCGGATGGGCGTAAACCGGATTGTGGTTGCACCACATCATTGCGAACTTTATATCCTCACAGTTGGCGGCTTTCAGGAATCCTTCATTGAGACAGCGTTCCCGGTAGGTTCCGTCATTGAAAGCGTACCAGTCAAAAATAAAGGCATCTATACCGTATTTGACTGCCGCAGTTATTTTCAAGGACATAACTTCAGGCTTTGATTCATCAAGATATCCCCACAAGGGAACTTTGGGCTGACGGTGGCCGGGGAAACGGGGCGTTGCGTATTGCACGACTCGCCATTCGGTCCAATTTTTGCCGTGGAGTTCTTCGATACGGGGATCACAGTGCCAGTTGGGGAAATAGTAGGCTGCAACAAGGGGACGGTGGTTCATTTTCAGCAAATCCTTTCTCTTAAGTATCCGGGTACTTAATTTAGCGGAACTGCTGACAATTTGCTTGGACGAAAAAAAGGAGAAAGAAAAATTTATTGAAAAATCGTAATATTATCCAAATTTTCTTTTGTATTCACCGGGATTGAAAGAATACTTCTTTTTGAATGTCCGGTAAAAATAACTCAGGTCGTTAAAGCCGCATTCAAGAGCAATAACAGAGATTTTCAGATCACTTTGAGTCAGCAGTGCAAGAGCGTGTTTCAAGCGGATCTCATTCAGGACCGTAATAATATTTTGTCCTGTGACTTTTTTGTAAAGAGAACAGAGATGATTTGGGGTCAAATGGACTTTTTCAGCCAGGAGATCAATGAAAAGAGCGTGTTTATAGTTCTTTTCAAGAAAATAGGTCACATAATCCGCTACCTGTTCCTGAGAACTTTTATGGGCTATTTTTTCACTGCCCCTCTGCATCAGGATCAGCAGTTCCAGAAGTTGAGCTTTCAAAAAGATCTGGTAATTTGTCCGTTGGGCCTTGTATTCCCGTTTCATCTCTCCGATCAGAGAAGTGATCTTGGCATTGGTGTCCTGAAGGTAGAAGGCAAAGGAACTTTTTTGCTTGAAAGAATCGGAAAATATGTCAAAGAAACGGAAGTTGTCCCGCAAGGATTCCAATTCGCTGCCCAAAAAAGAAAGATCAAAAAGGATATTGTCGATTTCAAGTTCTTCTGAAAGAATTTCAAAGGTCGTCACTGCTGCCGGATGTACAAGAATGACACTCCCCTCGTGAACCGGGAAAGGGGTATCTTCGACCAGTATCCGGCCGTGACCTTTCAACACCCGGGTGATTTTCCAGAATTCCCGGGTGAATCTCTGTTCTTCAAGGCAATCTTCAGGGGTATGGATCGCATAGGTGACGGCAAAATGGAACTCCTGAGGAAAAAAATCTGCCGAGCGGAACGTTTTTAACTTCTGTATCATTCACCAAACCTTGAAATATTCTGTTTTGAATGTCTGTATTGAAATATAATGCCCGAACAGAAAAATTGCAAGAGTATTTTTTTAACTGCTGCTGCAAATTTTTTATCAACAAACTTACTTTTCAATATCTTTTACCGGGACAAAACTTTTGCAAATCGTGCAAAACCCTTGTGCTGTGAAAAAGTGCGGGATTTGACAAATCAAACTCAAGAGAGTATATTATCCCCAATGTCGTACTGTCAAATGACAAGGACGACAGAAACAGGATTTTATCATTGTCCGTCTTGAAGATTTATAAGGAATTTTATGTCTGTCAAACTTCTGTCTCCGGCAGGGAGCTTTGAATCGCTCAGTGCCGCTCTTGAAAATGGAGCTCACGCCGTTTATTTAGGGGTGGGAAAACTTAATATGCGTTCACGGGGAGCGGTCAATTTTACAGTGGATGATCTCCCCGAAGTAACGCAGAAGTGTCACGCCCGCGGCGTTGAAGTTTGGATGACGCTCAATACTGTGGTTTTTGATGATGAAATCGAACAGGTAAAATGTCTGTGTGATGCTGCAAAAAATGCCGGTGTCGATGCCGTTATTGCCGCCGATACGGCTGTTCTTGAGATCGCAAAAGCCGCCGGATTATCCATACATCTTTCCGTTCAGGCCAACATCGCCAACTTGGAAGCGGTACGTTTTTATGCCCGCTATGCCGATGTAATGGTGTTGGCAAGGGAGCTTTCTCTGGAACAGATTTCCCGTATTTGCAAAGGGATCAGGGAGGAACATATTACCGGGCCTTCCGGAGAATTGGTAAAAATCGAAGTTTTTGTTCACGGAGCTTTGTGTGTAGCTGTTTCAGGCAAATGTTATATGAGTCTGGCTGCTTTCAACACCTCTGCCAACCGGGGAGATTGTTATCAGGTCTGCCGCAGAGCCTTTACCGTCCGGGACGCTGTCAACGGTAATGAACTTGAAATAGATAATCATTATGTAATGTCCCCGAAAGATCTCTGTACCATTGAAATCCTGCCCCGGCTCCTTGATGCCGGAGTTTCTGTCCTCAAGATCGAGGGCAGGGGACGTTCCGCTGATTATGTGGCAGCTGCAACCAAAGTGTACCGGGAAGCCCTTGAGTTGTGGCAGAAAAATACTCCTCCTGATGAAGCACTCCTTGAGAAATGGAAACAACGTCTGGGCGGGGTCTTTAACCGTGGATTCTGGCAGGGGGGATATTATCTGGGGGAAAAGTGCGGCGAATGGGCCGCTTCAGCAGAAAATAAAGCCACCCGCAAAAAAGTTCTTTGCGGCAGAGTTGTCAATTATTTTGCAAAATCGAAGATCGTCCAGGTGCAATTGACAGGAGCGGGCATAAAAAATGGTGATACCTTTCTTATTACCGGCCCCACCACCGGAGCTGTTGAGGGCGTTATAGACTCTTTGCATATTGACGGAATTCCCGCCGAACAGGCCGAAAAAGGAAGTGAGATCACATTTCCTTTTGATACAGTCGTACGTAAAAACGACTCTTTCTATATCTTGCAGAATAATGAAAGCTGACGTATTATGAACACTCCTTTTACTTTTCCTGTTGTAACAGCAGATGATATCAAACTTCTCTGGCAGACGGTTCATCCCGCTCCGGCCGGGGAAAAGGTGCTCGGGCTGCTGCAAAGCTGTGCCGATCATACCACGGCGGCTGAATTTGAGGCATTTGAAGCAGGCTCATTTGCCGCCGGGAAAAATGTATTGCTGCACTTCTATGACCGGGCTTTTGAAAAGGTGTTTTGTGAAGTTTTTTTTACAACCGTTGAACCGGGACAAACGGTGCTCTGGTATCTTTACAATTCAGGCTATATCATCAAAACGCCTGCCGCCTGTTTCGGAGTGGATCTCCACCACCGTATGGCGGCAAAACTTGCTCCGCTGCTGGACTTTGTCATTGCGACCCATAATCACGACGACCATTACAATCTTGCATTGCTGAATTCTCTGACTGAAAACGAAAAGGCCGTTGTCAGCAATTTTTTCCCCAATCCCTTTTATACCAAGGCTGTTGAATGTACTTACACGATGCCCGGCAATGTGACACTGCATTGTGGTGAAGCTGACCACAGTGCCCATTTGCGGAAATTTACGATGCCGGTGGAAATCATCTGCAAAACAGGAAATGCAGAGTGTGTTATTTACACCAGCGGCGATTGCTATTCTCACGAGTTTCTCGCTCCAAAGAGCAAGGCGGTCGATCTTTACATTATCCACCCCCGCTGCGGGATGAAGCCGGTTGAGGGCGTGGAAAAAGTCAATGCCCGTCTGACACTTGTTTCACATCTTCTTGAAATGAGCCACGAAATAGACCGTTACCGCTGGCCTTTGTCTTTCGGCAAAGAGGTGGTGGAAGATTTGAAAAAAATAAACCGGGAAGCCTGCTTCCCGGTCTGGGGACAGAAAATTGTGTGGAACTCCTCCGGAAAAGTGAGTTTCAGCTGACCCTTATTGGGCAGCCGGGATCTTCAGGAATCCTGTGTCCCACCCGCTGAGTCCGGGAAGTGTACAGCTGCACTCTTTTTCTTTGTGGTGCAGATGAACTTTGACCGGTTCTTCTGACGGAATGAGAAATTCCGCTTCAGTAATATTTGACGGGACTCCCCGCAAAAGAATTTCAAAAGGTTTTTGGTTTCCGATAGTGGGGTTCAGCACAGTGACACTTCTGAGTGTGCCATTTTCCGTTACCCGGGGAACAAAAACAAGCTGTACCGGATTTTTTGACCGTACAGGCAATTTTTCCTTTGCCACCCAGTCGGCTGCCAGATTGATCTGCCGTACCCGGTTTGAGGAAATATAATGGGGAGAAAGAGCGGCAATACCGAAAAGAGCTACCCGGCCCCCCGCAGGAGAGGTGAAAAGCAGTGAAGCGTTTTTCAGTTCTTTTCCTTTACTGTTCCGGTAAACGCCCAGAATACGGCTCTCAAGAGAGGAGGGGCACTCAAAGGCATAATTGGCCGCAGACAAAGATGAATACCGTCTGACATCCAAAGCGGCGTTGAGGGGATCATCTGTAAAATATTCATAACTTCCGGGCTCAGCGAAAGTAACTTGAATATCCCCCAGAAGATGATTGAGTCCTCTTTTTTGCAGAGCCATAGCCGCTTCGCCGCCGAGGATACACCCTTGTGCAAAGATTTTCTCTAATTCACCTTCTGAAAAAAGTTCCGCACCTTCCATACAAAGAAGCGTTCCCTGCCGGTTGTGTGCACACCCTGCAAGAGGTACTCCCAGCAGGGGGAGGCCAGTGTTCTCTATGTTGGGAGCAGCACCGACTTTGGCGGCAACAGCCATACCGGCAGGAAGTGTTCCTGCATTATGGCGGATATATTCTTTATAACAGGCACTTTCCGCTGCCAGAGGTTTCAGCAGCTCTCTGCCGTACCATTCAGGTGTTTCCAGATAAGGGTCCATAATGAAGTAGGACAGACTGTCGCAACCCATTGCCAGATAAAACAAAGATTCGATCCGGTGGCCCTGAGAAGTTTTACAGGTGAATGTCCGGGGACAGGATTCTATTTCAGGGGCAATCTGGCTCAAGGAGTCATATCCCTGCTGGTCAGCGATCTGCATAGAGATCAAAAGGCCTTTGTTCAACATCTGGTAAGGGTGGTGGTCACAATACGCTCCGCCGCCGGGACGGGAGCCCGGGCGTTTTCCGGAAAGCTCTTTCAAAGCGTCCAGTACCGGCAGACGCAGCAAGTTCTGACAATGCTGCAGTCCGAAACGGGTTTCAGGAGAGATTTTTCTGAAGTTTTCAATAATGATGTTGATGATTTGTTTCAAACTTTCTATGCTGAATTTTTCCCAGCGTTTGAAAAGAGCTGCATCCTTTTGGTATGCCGCAACAAGCTCTTCCCGGGTATAGAGTTTTCCTTCTTCTTTGGCAAAGAGAGCAAGACAATCCTTACAGTAACAGCCGCAAGGTTCCATTGCCGGGTGGTGGTTGTGGAGCCGCAGATCATCGTCGATCCAGACTGAACCCGGGTGCCATTGAGCGTAAATTCGGGACATTTCTCCCATATATTCCAGAAACCCGGGCTGCCGGGGACAATTGACAAAGAGGCACTCCTCGCCGTTGACACCCACATAGCTGCCCCAGGTTTTTCCTTCAGCTCCGGCAGAGGCGATAATCCGGTCTGAATGACCGATGGTCGTCTGGAACTGCAGACTGGGAATGATCCCGGCTTTACGCAGTACCGCTGCGTGTTCCCCCATAAGACGGGATTTTTCACGGTGACACTCAAGAAGGGGGAATCCTACTCCTGTTGAAAACCACACCTCATCACAGCAATCTTTATTTTCAAGAAGCTGAGGGAAAAGATTGTTCCAAACTTCCGGAGTTTCGTGTCCGGCCCTGAGCCGCATCATCATAAGAGGGCGGGTTGGATCAGGGGAAAAGTTATGTCCGTTTTGCATTTTTACACCATTGGGTTATTGTAAATGTGAAATCATACTTTCGCAGTTTCCCTGAGCATCGAGCCAGGTGAATTTATAATTGCCTCTGAAACCTCTGAAAGAAATTTTCCCTTCTTTGTCAGCTTGAGCAGTAAGACGGGTTTTCCACTCATTGTTGATAAGATCGTTCAAAGCAAAATAGGAAAGTTTGGGCTGCATATCTCTTGTGAAAAGTCCTGATACCGAAGGTTCTCCGGGAGCTCCGCAGTTGTCGACCACGTTCCACCAGGTAATGCCCATCATCGGTTTCAAACTGAACCAGAGACGGTAAAGATTGCGGCTGATGACAGCTTGGATGATTTCACCTTTCCGGTTGCCTCCGGGGGCGGTAATGGTGATCTCTGACAAATGGATGGGGAGTCCTGCTTTACTGAGGAGTCCCATAGCTTCACGCACTTTATCCGGTGATTGGATAAGAGAGGTGCCGTCGGCAATATCCTGACACTGCTGAGGATTGAAAAGGTGCATTTGAGCTCCGGCAATGTCGATTTTACATCCCCGGCTGCGCAGATCGTTGATTTGTTCAAGGTAGGGCTGCTGCAGATAGTAGTCGTTGATGTTGAGCTTGACAGAATCAGGGAGCACACTTTCTGCGATCTTGAAACTGCGATAGGTGTAATCTCCCGGCATCGGGCCGTAACAGCTTTTACAGATTTTTGAACCGGGAATCATATTGCCGGAAGCGTAATCACAGGCACTTTCGTTGACCACATCCCAACTGTCTATCTTGTCTCCGTAACGGATGGCAAGTTCTATGATCCGTTTGGCGGTAAGGACGTTGAGCAGGGAGACAAATTCAGGAAGGGCTTTTTCAATTTCCTCAGGCGTCATATCTTTGAATGGTTCTGACATAGCTGCAGTGGGGAGCCTGCCATTTTCCGGATTGCGTATCAGGTTTGCTTTCAGAAGGTAATCAAAGGGCAGTTTATTCATAAGCCAGTCCGGAAGGTGCCAGGTGTTGTTTCCCCAGACAAGGGGATGTCCGTGAAGCCGGATCTTTTTGGAAAGGCAAAAATCCACCACCGCATCGGTGGGAGGCCGCCGCCAGTGAGGTTCTTTCCACGGTTCGGCACACTTGTTCCAGTATTCAGCGGTATCTTTGTATTCGGAACGGTAACGGGGGAATCCCTCCTGAAGTTCGTGAGTTTTCCAGTAAAAGGCAATGGTGGCAGAGTTGAAAAGAGTGCCGTAAAGCTCTTTATAACGGCGGTTTCTTTCATCACTGCCCAGCTGGTCAAAATTGAATATATGAGCTCCGAAAATAAAATCGTGGGAAATCTGTTCGACGTTGATTTCCCGGCCGGCGGCTGAAGGGGGAAGGAGGAATTCATTTTCCCCTTTGCGGTGAGCTTCTATGTCATCATCAATCTGTTTTTGGACTTTTTCGTTCCATAATTCCCGATAGACAGGTGAAAAGGCAGAGTCGATCTCACTTTGAGAAATATGAGGGAGCTTATATTCGTACATTTTTTATTCTCCTGAGATTAAAAAAGCTGTCTTCCGGTGTATTTCCAGAAAGACAGCCATTGCAGAAACATAAAATGTTACTTGATAACGATTCTGCCGAAACGTTCAGGCCGGTGGAAGTCACCGAAAGTGGGACTCCAGCAGCTGTACTGGTCGGGAGCCACGGTCCGGCGGGCACGGCAGAAGTTCATTCCCCAGATATCGCCGAGGAAATCTTTGGACTTGGTCATTGAGCTCAAAGGCAGCTTGAGTTCTGCACTCCAGAAATCTTTTCCGCGGAAGGTTTTGACCACAGCTTTGGCATCCCAGGGCGTGTTGATTTTGCCTTCTTTCTTGAAACTTCTGATGGTTCCGAGAGAGTTGAACACCAGCTGATAGACCTGTTTTTCAGGAGTGGCAAAGAAAAGGTCGATGCAGTTTTCATCCCAGACAGGACTTGTGGGCAGACGGCCGGAGTCCATATTTTTATTCATCAGAGGTTCTTCGCAGTGGAATCCGATGTAAAGATCACCTTTGTAACGGGTGAGATAAACATTGGCACCGACTTTGAAGGGATTGGCAGTGTCTTTGTCAAGTTCAATGCGCATCGGCTTGACGTTTTTCCAGATGGCATCAGAAAGTTTGCCGTCCATAACGGGAGCGGCATTGATCCGGGTGGTACTTCCGTTTTTGCGGGCGTTGGCAGCCATCATAAAGGAAAAGACATTGGCGTCAAAGGGCAGACGGTAAGTCCGTTCAGTTCCCGCCGTGTTGGAGGGGGTGTTGGAGGGCAGGGGACCCATTTTCTTGAGGTAGGCATTACGGGCATTGGTGAGCTTGAGGGCTTCAGCTGCCAGACGGGCATCGGGCTTTGCGGCAAGAACCAGCTTGGAAGCAATGGCATAGAGCTTGACAGTGATCTGGCAGTATTCCAAATTGGTAATGGCGACCTGCAAACGGGCTTTCTGTCCTTTATCGGTGGTTTTTGCGGCGACGGCCTTCAGTTTGGGCAGCCACTTTTCTGCCAGTCCGGGATAGACTTTGGTCAGCACTCCGGGATAGCGGGGAACGTAACCCAGACTGCGGTTTTCTTTAAGACCGCCCTGGACATAGTCGCTCATACGTTTTTCGATGTCGTCAAAATAGCCTCTCACCACGGGAGCGGCGATCTTTCCGTAGCAGTCACGCAAAGTTTCAGCATAGAATTTCTCTTTGTTTTTGATGCTGCCCCAGGCATATTTCAGATAGAAATAGTTGTTCAAAGCGGCGGCACCGTAGCTGGTACCGTTATTCATATCGATACCGGTCACATCAGCGGCATAGAGGTTGTCGTAGAGCATTGAAATGTTTTTGAACTGACAGCAGGGCAGTTCAAGTCCGCCCATACCTTCAGGAGTGGCGTAGTAAAAGAGTTTGTTCAGCACCTTGCGCCAGGCTTTCAGGTTCTGCAAATGTGAGGCACGGCGTTTGGGGTTGTAGTAGCTCAGACCGGAGTCGTTGAGCACTTCTTCGATGACCACATTGGGATGGACTTTGACCTTGCTGACACCTTCCACATAGAAAGAGTAGGCATACATTCCCATCGTCTGATTGGGGTAGTGTTTGGTGATGCGTTTGGCCATTTCGTTGGCATAGGTCATCATACGGGTGGTCATAATACGGGAACCATCAGGGCGGACACCGTCATCAAGAGCCTGACAGTTTTTACATTCGCACATCTGGCCGCCGTCATTGGGTGAAAGAGGCAGCATAGCGGGGCGTTTGCGCTTCTTGATATCAGCGATCATATTGGCGGCCATCTGGTCAAGAGCTTTGGGATTGGTGGTGCAGATCTGAAGTCCGTGACCGTGAGAGTAGGTGCCGAGACGGCGGCCGCCCACATAGGCAAAATATTCAGGATGTTTGTCAAAGTAATCTTCTTTTTTCAGATAGTGAAGCCAGCTGTGCCAGGCACACCAGGAGTTGTTGTGTCCGACGCGGTTGCGGCGCATCCAGAGCTGATTTTCAAAGACCTGTTTTTTGGGCATTCCCTTGCGGGTCTGGTAGCCCATACGGCGCATCTCAAATCTGGGGGCATCAGCATAGTTCAGTTCAGGAACATCCCAATCGGCGCGTTTCGGAGGGACATATTCACCCATAGGACCGGGCATAAACCAGCGGATACCCAACTGTTTTTCAAGGAAGTCCGCCACGCCGAACCAGGTACCCACCCGGGCACCGTTGGCCCAGTGATTGTTGTACACATCACCGGGAGTGTCGTTACCGGAAATATGAATGTCCCGGCCCTGAGTTTTGACGACAAAACCTTCAGGTTTGTCGACTTTGATATAGCCCAGCATAAAGGCGGGACGTTTGCCCCTCTGGGATTCTTTGACGATAGGAAGTTTTGCTCCTGTCGCTTTGAAAATGTAGGTACGCAAATCATTGGCTGCCGCCCGCATCACAGCTTGTTCAGCTTTGGGGGAAATGACGATGACGTACTCAGACTTGCCGTTTTTGACCACTGGCACAGCAGAGAGAACGGCTGCTGTAAACAGCATTGACAGAGATAACAGAATTCTCATAATTTAATCAACTCCTTTATTTGTTTTTGTGAGAAAAATGTTAAAAAAAAGGCACTTCTCTAATAAGATAACCTGTCATTGTATTTTTTTCAAGAGTGTGTTCTTTAATTTCAGCAAAAAAAGAAGAACGGAACTTTATATGCTCCGTTCTTTCAGCAGAAATGACATCGACAGACAGGGGGAAATTATTTTTTGTCTGTTGTTTTTTTCATCGTTACATAAACCGGTTTCCAGATGCCGCCTGCACCGAATTTATCCTGCACCCGGACGACGATATTCTGTTTTTTGCGATTCCAGTCAATGGTGTCGGTGATCTCAAGGGCAAAAGGCGTGTAGTAGTCAGGATCTTTCTGATAGATCCGTTTCCCGGCAAACTTGCCGTTGACATAGAGCCAGGCGGATTCATCCACTGCACCGAACACCAGATAGATCTTTTTTCCTTGCCACTTCGGATCAATGGCAATGTTCTGGGAGTACCAGCCGATGCCGTTGTAATTTTCCATTGTCTTTTTGAACGCAGGATCTTTGTAATTCTGCTTTTCCCAGGTGGTATCGGTACGGGCGGCGATCCATTTGTTTCTGGCCGCGGTGTGTTTGGGGGAGAACCAGGCTCCTTTTACACCTTCATCCCGGGGATCAATGGCAAAACGCCAGTAGACGAGTGTTGTGTCAAAGTTTTCATAGTCAGCCAGCATAATCGCAGATCGGATACCGGCAGCATCGCCGTTGGCGATTTCACAGTGGAAAAGTTTTTCCCAGTTGATATTGAGTTTGTTTTTGTTGGCCCGGCGGAATTTCAACAGTTCCACAGAGGCTTTGATTTTTTCCTTGCCGGTACGGGACATTGCACGGTAGGTCAATCGGGAGTGTTTATTGGTCAGGAGCAGGGTTTCCAAACGCTTCTTTTGATTGGGCGTCAGTTTTTTAGCGAGACCTGCCTGAAGGTATTTTTCAACGGTGTCGAAGTCGCTTTCTTTGTAAAACTCGTGGATATTCAGCATAATGACTTTGCGGAAATTACCGTATCTTGTTCTGTCATTGATGCTCTTGCGGTTTTTCCAGATACCGTTTTCCCAGATATTCACTCTGAAGTGGTCAAAGTATTTTCTTACTTCCGGAGCCGCAGCACCGTAGGCAGAACAATATTCATTCATCCAGTATTCGAAATCTTTTGTGGTGTCCACATTGCCCCGGGCGATCAGATAATCAGCAATACCGGAAATATCCCAGAAGCCGTGGAGGGAATCGTAACGGGTCCCGAAAGCTCCGTATTTCACCCCCAGTTTGAAGGCATCAAAAAGAGTCTTTTCAAAGCCCATAGGCAGAGACGTGTTGATGTGCAGATCATTGGGACGCAGCAGAAAGTGTCTTGCTCCAGCCTTGTGCCACTCCTGATAGGTCTTTTCGGCAGTGTCCAGCTGAAGCATAGAAGGCACATAGCTCAAATGGGTGTCGTGATCCAGCTTTTCACGCAAGGGAGGATCCCGGTAGACGGAATAGGCATATTGGCAGACAATTGCTGTGGGATCGATTTTTTTGATCTCTTTTCTGATTTGTTTACCGAAATAAACATAACGGTCAGAGAGATCCTTGTTCCAGGGTCTTCCGTCCCGGGGGGGCATATCCAGTTTGCGGCAGTTGGCACATTCACAGAAGCCGCCGCCGTCATTTTCGCAAATGTTGATCATATTGGTACGTGCCGGATTTTTTGCCCAATTGGCGACGATCTGTTTCCAGACTGCCGGATTGGAAACACACAATTTGACCCATTTGGGACGGGTGGCGTGCATAGGGCCTCTTTTGCCGTTGACCAGAGCAAAGTATTCGGGGTTGGTTTTTCCGTAACGAGCCCACCAGTCGGTGAATGCGTGTCCGAAAGCATAATCTTTGCTCCGGCCGATACGCTGCTGTTTCAGCCAGAGGAACGTTTCATATTTTTTGTTGTGATACTCTTTGGGATCGGTAATGACAAAATCCGGCGGGGGAAGGGCATTGCCGGGGAATTTTTTATCCTTGAACCGTTTGAGCGCGGCGGCATTGGTCCGGTCGGGCCAGAGATAACGGTAGGTCAGTTGGGGAACCCAGGAGTTTCTGCCTTCTTTAAGTTCCAGTTTTTTCCGGGGCTCATAAGAAATACCGGCAGGACCGGGGGCGAGAAAGAGGACTCCCAGCTGTTTTTCCAGAAAATCATAGACTGCTGTCAAATCGCCGCTTTTGGCTTTCATATCGAGAATCTTGTGAAGCTGGATCCAGTTTTTACCGGTATAAGTGGAATCTCCGTAGAGCCGTGCGGCCTCTTTGGTCACTTCCCAACGTGCTTCTTCCGGCTGAAGTTTGACTCCGGCGGGTGTACCGAAAATAAAGGGATACTTCCCTTTTTTAAGTTCGTTTACAATGGGAATCTTTTTTCCGGTAATCAAATGCAGATACTTCTGCAATTCTTTTCCTGCAAATTGGATGACGCCGTCCGCATCTTTTTTGACGACGATAACGGCTTTGCCCGGATCGACTGTTACGGCAGCAAGGTTTATGACGAACGCTGCTAAAATTGTAAGTGTTCCGTAAAATTTCATATGATTTCCTTCCTGGCTTGTGGATTAGGAGCTCTCTTTATAAAAACTTTTGCAATGGGACGGTGAATTGTTTTGGGCTCTGATACTGTCAATACAAATAAAACAGAGCTTCTGCCGTACGATGACAGAAGCTCTGCTGAAATGTTTATTTGATGATAAGTTTTCCGAACCGCTGGATATTGTGGAATCCGCCGAAAGTGGGACTCCAGCAAACTCCGGAAGCAGGTTTGACCACCCGGCGCACACGGCAGATGTTGAATCCCCAGATGTCGCCCCGGATATCTTTTGACTTTGTCAGGCTTTTCAAGGGAATCATCACTTCAGCATCCCAGGCTGTTTTTGTTTTGTGAACAGCAATTTTTGCATTGTGTTCCCAGGGAGTACCTTTGCCGTTTTTGTAGAAAAATGCCTGAGGCGTTCCCAGTGTGTTGATCATCAGCTGGTGATAGGATGAACCGGCATCGGCAGCGTGGAAAAAGAGATCCACATAATTTTCCAGCCATACGCTGCTGCCGGGCTTGACGGCGGAGTCTTTGACCTGATCCATAAGGGGTTCAGGATTGTGGACGGCAAGGTAAAGGGCATCTTTGGTCACGGCGATCTTTAAGGTGGAGCCGACAGGCTGTTTGACTCCGTAAGCATCAACTTCCAGAGTCATAACGGGCAGATTTTTCCAGAAATCTTCGTTAAATTTGCCGTCAAGAACAGGCACGGAATTGCGCCGTTCGACTTTGGTGCTTTTACGGGCGTTGGAGCTGAGAAGGAAACTGAAAATGTCCCGCTTGAGAGGCAGAGCGAAATTCTTTTCAGTATTGGCAAAGTTGACCGGTCCGGCAGAGGGCAGTTTGTAGTTTTTGGCAACCTGTTTGTCACGGAGCCGGGCCAGTTTGTCGCCTTTGGCCGCCAGAGCAACACTGGCATTTTTAGAACGGGTCACTTTGATGGCAGTGTCATAAAGGTCACAGGTGGTCTTGGTGTATTCCAAATTGTCAAGGATCAGCTGCAAGCGGGCACGCTGACCTTTGTCAGTGACTTTCTTTGCAACGGCACTCAGGGGCTTGTACCACTTTTCGTAAAGTCCGGGATAGACTTTGGTCAGGACTCCGGGATAACGTTTGGCGTACCCCATTTCCCGGTTGAAATCCACGGCTCCCAGAGCAAATTTTTCCATACGTTTTTCCACATCTTCAAAGTAGGCTTTGACGCACTTGAACGCCGCAGGACCGTAACATTGGGCAATGGCTTCATTGTACAGTTTTTCACGGTCTTTCACAGGGGCCCAGGCAAATTTCATATAGAAGTAGTGGTTCAGACCGGCAGAAGCAAAGTCTGAAGTGTTGTTGATGCAGACACCGCCCACATCGGCAGCAGCAAGATTGTCATAAATATGGCAGATGTTGCGGAACTGGTAGACAGGCAGTCCCAAATTGCCCATACCTTCGGTCCAGGTGTCAAAGGTGAGAAGTTTCAGATTCTTGCGCCAGGCTTTCAAATTGGCAAGGTGGCGTTTGCGGACTTCGGGGCTGTAATAGGTCAATCCCGCATCGTTGAGAACTTCCATAACATAGACATTGGGATGAAGTTTGACTTTTCCTACGCCGTCAGCATAGACAGAATAGGCCAGAAGTCCCAAAGTCTGTTTAGGATTGATCTTGGTGATCCTTTTGGCCATTTCGTTGGCATAAGTGGCAATACGGTCGGTCATAATGCGGCTGCCGTCAGGACGGACACCGTTGTCAAGAGCCTGACAGTTTTTACATTCGCAGAAAAATCCGCCGTCGTTGGGGGTAATGGACATCATAACGATGTGTTTGTAGTTGGCGTGTGCTTTAAAGAGATTTTTGGCAAATTCGTCAAGTGCCCCGGGATTGGTGGTGCAGATCTGCATACCGTGGCCCAGATGATTGTGGTTGTAGCGTCTGCCGCCTACATAGGCAAACCATTCAGGGTGATCTTTGAAGTAATCTTTGCCCTGGAGATGACGGACCCAGGAGTGCCAGGAACACCAGTGCATCGTCTGGCCTTCACGGTTGCGGCGACGCCACTTCCAGCACTCCATCCGGTCGGCTTTGGAACGTTTGCCGTGACCGACCTGTTTGCTCCAGCGGAATGCCATCCGGGGGGCATCTTTGAAGTTCAGATTGTCAGGGATGATAAGATTTTTGCTCTTGGGGACATATTCCCCCAGGGGACCGGGCATAAACCAACGGATCCCGAGATATTTTTCGAGAAAATCCACCGCTCCGTACCAGGTGCCGACCCGGGAACCGTGGGACCAGTGATTGTTGTAAGGATCTCCGGGAGTGTCATTCCCGGAAATATAGATGTCTTTGCCTTTGACCTGGATCTCAAACCCTTCTGAGACAGTCACTTTGTTATACCCCAGACGGAAAGCCGGACGTTTGCCGACATTGGCTTCTTTGACCTTGGGCAATTTGGCTCCGGTGGCTTTATGGATGTATTCCTGCAAATCAGCGGCTGCGGCGTGAGCGGCTTTTTCAGCTTTGGGGGAAACGACGATGACATAGTCGGATTTCCCGTCTTTGACCACCGTCAAAGCCGGAAGTGCCGCTGCGGCCAGCAGCGAACAGAAAAGGAACAGTTTTTTCATAATTTTCTCCTTGTGTTGAGTATTTTATGTGTTAAATCAAAAGACTTTCTTCAATAGCAGTTTTTAGAGCCGTGTCACCGGTTCCCGGAGCGAAATGGGTAAAGCCGAATGAACATTCATATCCCTGTCTGGCAAAGTCTTCAGCCAGGGGCAGATAGCCGTTGTAGCCGCCGGTGACGGAAATCAATACCGCTTCGGGGTTGGCTTCTTTCAGTTTCAAAGAAATAATACTGAGGACTTCAAAGGGCATTCCGGTCAGAACTTTGTCCCCGAGACGCAGGAATCGCAGGGGCATTGTAAACTTTCGGCCCGGATAAGTTTGGGCGATGAATCTTGAGGCAATGCAGTGTTCCAAATCAGCGGATTGGAGTTTTTCAGCTTCCTGATAATTTTTTTCTGCGTTTTCATAATCCAGCTCAGCAGGCAGTTCCACCGGAAACTCCACTGTCTTCATAGAAACAGATTGTTTTTTGTCCCGCTTGAAAAGCAGCACATTCTGCTGCAAGGTCAGGGCAAGGATATCCCCGAGGTTCTTTCTGGAATTGATTTTTTGTGCAAATTCCTGAGAGTCAGGTCCCCTGAGTCTTGGAACGGAGTCTCCTGCCGCCCCCAGCATAAAAAAGCCGGGACAGCCGAAAAGTTCTTCCACTTTTGTTTTGAAGTACCAGGGGTAATCTCCGGAAATACAATAAGCATCAACTCCCCCTGTGACCGGATGACATCCTACTGCTGCAAGTACAGCCTTGGGCCCCCGGTCGGTCATAAAACGCCACGCAGTCAGAGTGGTGTCACACTTGGAAAAGATAAAATCTTCAGGCTTGTCCGGGTAAATATAATTCTGCTCAACAAGGCCGTCACTCTTTTTGAGCGTACGGCGGTTGAACATAATGCCCGGAACTTCCACTTCCAGATGTTCAATGAGGCATTCCTCCATAGAATTCAGGGCACAGCTGACGGCATCCAGAAGTTTATTGTGCCACAAGGTACGGTATGCGGTGTCTTCCGGATGATCTCCATAGGCCAGAGTCCCGTCGTGATGAGGAATGAAATAAGCCTCAAAACCGGGAGCAAAATGGGTATGGGAGCTGCTGATCCATATCCGGTCAGCAGGAATGTGGTACTCACGGTCAAGCAGATCGTAAATCAAAGCACACTCTGTAACATTGATCCCCGCAATATCGGCTGTGATAATCAAATGGACATCACAACTGTCATTTTCAGAAATCGCCATAACGCCCAGTTCAATGGGTTCTTCAACACCGCGAGAGAGCTCCTTGCGGAATCCGTATCCCCGGAGAAAGGAGTCTCTTTCCGGCAGGGTAAAGCGTTTGGCTGTTCCAAGTTTCATAAAAATACCGTTCCTTGAATATCTGCTTTTTGACAATCGGGGAGCAGTTTTGAAAAAAGTTGCTCCCCGTCCGGATCAAATCAATTCGTCAATGTTTTCGATAACCTTGCGGAATGCTGCCGCATGGGCTTCAATTGCAGGTTTGTCAAAGTGTTTGAACCAGGGCAAATGGAAACAGCGTGCAGGCAGGGATTCGGACATAGGCAGAGAACCTTTGCCCTGACGCACATCACGCTGTCCGAATGCAATGACCGTGGGTTTGCCCTGATTGAAATAATCAAGGTCGTGGAAAAGAGGACTCAGGTGCAGCGGAGGATTGGCTCCTGAGAAAGTGAAAACACCTTCAGCAGCCACGGCTGCACAGAATTTTTCAGCAGAAATCTTTTGGGCCAATTCTTCTGAAACAAGACCTTTGGCCGCATACCAGCCGCCTTTTGTCGTGTTGGTTCCCTTGGCAGGACGGATGGTTTTGAGGCCGGGGAGTTCGTCGATGAGGTCGCAAAAGTAATTCATAGCCTTGTCGATTTCAGCGACACGCTCGTCATAGTATTTGAGCTGAACACGTCCCATAGCGGCACAGGTCTGGTTGATCCGGTATTTCACGCCGCCGATGGGGATTCCGGCATATTTTTGCAAAGCAGGATCGGTGATGAAAGATTCAGCTTTGTTGAATTTACTGGCAACACCGGTGCGTTCATAGAACCCGTAGGCTACACAGCGTTCAAAAAGTTCCCGGTTGTCGGTACAGATCATACCGCCTTCACCGATGGCAAGGGATTTTCCGGACATCAAACTGGCACAGGAAATATCACCCAGAGCACCGCACATTTTTCCCTGATAGAGAGCTCCCTGAGCGTGGGAGTTGTCCTCAATGATCAGCAGATGATGTTTGTCGGCAATGGCCCGGATCTGCTGCCACTTGGCGGGCTGGGCTCCGTAGTTGACCACGATAATGGCCTTGGTACGGGGACCGATACGGTGTTCGATGTCATCAGGATCAATGTTGAGTTCTTCATCAATGTCGGCAAAATTGACTGTGGCACCGAGTTTGACAATGGCTGTGCAGCTGGCCCAGTAGGTCATAGAAGGACAGATGACTTCGTCACCGGCACCGATACCGCAGGCCCAGAAGGCCGCTGTGAGAGCAGCAGTGCCGTTGGCAGTGCTCAAAGCGTATTTGGTGCCGTTCCAGGCAGCGTATTCCTGTTCAAAAATCTTGGAAATTTCATTACCAGACATCGTACCTGCTTCAAGGACTTCAGTTACAGCCTGAATATCCTCTGAAGTGACGATAGGCCAGTGAAAAAGAGACTCGAAGTCCTCTTGAATGACTTTAGTTCCGCCGTTGACAGCCAGTTTGCTCATCGTTTATGATCCTTTCAGAAATTTCCCGGGAAACAGAAAGTTTCCCTGAGGCTTTTTATGTATAAAAAGTGACTTTTGTTAAATATAACTCCGTAAGAGAACAAATGCAAGCGGGAAAACTCCCATTTTTTATGCAAAAAGATTGATATAAAAGCGCGCGTGATATTGATTTTAACAGAGCGGGAGGTTATATTATATAAATAAAGACATACAACCTAAATGGAGAACCTTTGAAATGAAGATGACTCAAATGGTGGGACGCCGCCTGAAAGAAGTGCCGAAAGATGCTAAAACAGCCAGCCATCAGTTTTTGATCCGTGGCGGCTATATCCGCCCTGTTTCCACAGGAATTTACTCCCTGCTGCCCGCAGGAAAGAAGATCGTCGAACGGATCGAAGCGATTATCCGGGAAGAAATGAACAAGATCGACGGGCAGGAGATCCTTATGCCCGTGGTGCTGCCCGCTGAATTGTGGAAGGAATCCGGCCGTTTTGACAGCGTGGGTGCTGAACTGCTCCGGTTCAAAGACAGAAATGACAAGGATATGCTCCTTGCAATGACCCACGAAGAATGTGTTACCGCTCTGGTCCGCAGTGAGGTCAACAGTTACAAACAGCTGCCTGTGATGCTTTATCAGATCCAGACCAAGTACCGTGATGAAGCCCGTCCCCGGGCCGGTTTGATCCGTACCCGCGAATTCACGATGAAAGACGCTTACAGCTTTCACGCAAGTCAGGAGGATTTGGAACAGTACTACAAGCGGGCCCACGAAGCTTATGAACGGATCTTCCGCCGGATAGGTCTGGGAAATGTGCTCTCTATTGAATCCAACTCCGGTATGATGGGAGGCAAGGTCTCTCACGAATTTATGGCCATCTGTGATTGCGGCGAAGATACGATTTTTGCTTCTCCCGACAACTCCTACCGTGCCAACAAAGAGATCGCTGTTGCCGCCTGGCAGTATGAAAAAGAAGCACCCCGGGAACTGGAAAAGGTCCATACCCCCGGCTGCAAAAGTATTGAAGAAGTCGCTTCTTTTCTCGGACTCCGGCCTGAAAATACCGGCAAAGCTGTTTTCTATCAGAACGCTTTGACCGGCGAACTGATCTATGCGATGATCCGGGGCGACTTTGAAGTCAACGAAACCAAACTGTGCAATCTGACCAAAACCGCAGAACTCAAATTCGCTGATGATGCTTCCATTGAAGATATCGGCTGTGTTCCCGGGTATGCCGGTCCTATGGATCTGAAATCAGGTAAAGTTACCATTGTTCTGGATAACTCAGTGGTCAACAGCTCCAATCTGGTGGTCGGTGCCAATGAACACGACTGGCACTTCAAGAACTTCAACTTTGACCGGGATTGTCCGGGACTCAACTGCATTGTTGGCGATATCGCCGCTGTCCGTGCCGGTGATCCCTGTCCTGTGACCGGTGAACCCCTGCGGGAACTCCGGGGAATTGAAGTGGGCAACATCTTCCAGCTGGGAACAAAGTATTCCGAATCTATGAACTGCACCTTCCTTGATGTCAACGGCAAGTCCAAACCGATGATTATGGGCTGCTACGGCATTGGCGTTGGCCGGGCTATGGCTTCTGTTATTGAATACTCCCGCGACGAATACGGTCCCATCTGGCCTATGTCCATTGCTCCCTGGCAGGCTCAGATCTGTGCCATCGATCCCAACCGCGGTGATGGTCAGGTCGGCGTGGAAGCTGAAAAACTTTATAATGATCTGCGTGCCAAGGGTATTGATGTCCTTTATGATGACCGTGGTGAAAAGCCCGGATTTATGTTCAACGATGCCGACTTGCTGGGTATTCCGCTGCGTGTGGTGATCTCTCCCAAGACTCTTGCCGACGGCGAGGTGGAATTCCGCTTCAGAAACTGCCGCAACAGTGTCAGAATCAAGATTGATGAGATCGCCGGCAAGATCGTTGACGAAGTTGCCAAAGCAATGGCTGCCCTGACTGAGTAAGACAGAAGTTGTAGATGAGGTGAAGCTATGTGGAACTATTCCAAAGAGGTTATGGATCACTTTATGAATCCCCGCAATGTGGGAGAAGTTGATAATCCTGACGGTATCGGTGAAGTCGGCAATGCCGCTTGCGGAGATGCTTTGAAACTGACATTCAAGCTGGATGAAAATGGTAAGATCGCTGAGGTCAAATTTCGTACTTTCGGTTGTGCCAGTGCTATTGCTTCCAGTTCAGCCTTAACTGAAATCGTTAAAGGAATGAGTCTGGAAGAAGCTGAAAAAGTGACCAATCAGGATATTGCTGAAGTGCTGGGCGGTCTTCCTGAAGCCAAGATGCACTGCTCCGTTATGGGTATGGAAGCTCTCCAGGCTGCCATCGCCGCCTACCGGGGAGAGCCCAATCCCTTTGCCGCCGCTCACGAACACGAAGGCAAACTTGTGTGCAAATGTTTTGGTATCACCGATGTGAAAATACTCAAGGTCGCCAGAGAAAACCGTTTGCATCAGGCTTCAGAAGTGACCAATTACTGCAAAGCAGGCGGTGCCTGCGGCAGCTGTCTCGGCGAAATCCAGCGCATTATTGATGATATGTGGCTTTGGGAAGGATTAAAGAAATGATGACTATTGAAGAATTGCGCCATTCAGGGGCAGATATGGCAAGCCGCATTGCCCATTTGCACGAGTTTCTGGGCATTGAGGATCTGAAAGCTGAATTCAAGAGCCTTGAAGACAAGATGGCTGCCCCTGACTTTTGGGACAATAAGGAAGCCGCTCAGGAAACCGTAGGGAAATTTTCTTCTACCCGTGCTGTTCTTGATCCCTTTGTGCAGCTGGAACAAGCCATTGCCGGACTTAATGAAGCTATCGAAATGGCTGCAGAAGAACCGGAGTTTCTTCCTGATGCCGAAAGCGATGCTCTGAAAATCGGTAAGGAGCTCGACAAGTATGAAATATTGAGTTTCCTTTCCGGAAAATTCGACCGTAAGAATATGTATCTTACGATCCACGCCGGAGCCGGCGGTACTGAGTCCTGCGACTGGTGTTCAATGCTGCTGCGTATGTTCCGCCGCTTTATTGAACGGCGGAACTGGAAAGATGAAGTCATCGACTTCCAGCCCGGTGATGAAGCCGGTGTCAAGAGTGTGACTCTGCACGTTACCGGTGAATTTGCTTATGGATATTGCAAAGGCGAGAACGGCGTCCACCGTCTGGTGCGTATTTCTCCTTTTGACAGCAATGCCAGACGGCATACCAGTTTTTGTTCTGTTGAAATTTTCCCCGAAATCGATGACGATATTGATATTGAGATCAATGAAAGCGATTTGCGGGTGGATACCTACCGCTCCAGCGGTGCCGGCGGCCAGCACGTGAATACGACTGACTCTGCTGTGCGGATCACCCACATCCCCACCGGAATCGTGGTCAACTGCCAGAATGAACGTTCACAGCACAAAAACCGTGCTACCGCTATGAAAATGTTGAAAGCCAAACTCTATGAAAGAGAAGAAGCTGCCCGCCGGGCTGAGGCTGATGCCAAGCGGGATGAACGTGAAGATAACGGCTGGGGCAGTCAGATCCGCAGTTATGTGCTTCAGCCTTACCAGATGGTCAAGGATCTGCGTACTGAAGTTCAGACCAGTGATACTGCCGGTGTCTTGGATGGCGACTTGGATATGTTTATCGAAGCGTGGCTCAAACGGCGTTGAGAATGAGAATATCCAAAGCAATCTTTTTGGCACTTCTTGCCATAATGGTGTTCCTGGGAACCGGCTGTGCCGGATTCCGGGAACTTTTTTCTACGCCGCCTTCCGGGAAAAGTGCTCAGAAAAAATCTGCGAAAAAGAAGAAGAAAACAAGCGAGTACCAAAGCCGCCGTTACAACAGAGATCCTTTGGACGCCTTGATTTTCAGAGACCGCACCAAAGGTGAAGATTGGTCAAAAAATTCCAATTTGTCTGAAGCAGAAAAGCAGGCTTTGAAAAATTCTTTGAGCCCGGAGGATTCAGCCACCCGCAGAGAAATTGACCGGATCTATTATGATAACGAAAAAAAACGCAAACAGCGTAAAAATTCGGTTTGGGGAATCTCCCCTTCCGGAAAGTGAAAAATGATTCTTCTTGATATCGGAAATACCCACAGCCGTATAGCCAGAGCTGAAGGTGAAAAAATAACTGTCCTCCGGACTGTAAAGAGTGCTGAGTTGACTCAAGCGGATATCCCCGCAGATCCTGAAGGAACTTGGGGTGCATCGGTTGTCCCTGCTGTTGCAGCAAAACTGACAAAGGTCAATTTCATCAATGCTGCTTGTGCCGGTAAAATATTGGACTTTTCTTCCGTTGACAGTTCTACGATCGGTGCTGACCGTCTTGCCAACGCTGCTGCTGCTTTGGATTATGGACTTCCTGTTCTGGTGCTTGACTGCGGCAGTGCTGTGACCATAGAGCTCATAGATGAAAATTTGCGTTTTCTGGGAGGAGCTATTGCTCCCGGGCGTAAGGTGCTGCGTCAGGCACTTCACGCCAATACGGCTCAATTGCCTGAAATCCCTTTGTCAAGCCGTCTGCCTGCTTTCCCCGGTCCCAACACTGTGGAAGCTTTGCGTTTCGGCATTGACCGGGGAGCTGCCGGAGCTGCGCGGGAACTGATCGAAGCTTGCGAAGTGTGTTACGGAAAATTCAACAAGATCGTAACCGGAGGCGATGCAGAATTTTTTGCTCTTGCACTTGGATTGTTTGCTGCTCCTGTGGATTTTACGCTGCGTGGTGTGCTTAAAATCGCTCAAAAACAGTAACTGTTTCAGGAGTTGTGCTTCTTTTTCATACTGCAAATTTTTTGTTGCGATGAAGCCGGCGTTCGGCCTTTGCCTCCGCCCCAACTCCTTCCTGCATTTTACCGGCCTTTACCGGAAAGACAAGCCCGGATCGTTTGGCCTGCAGCATTGAAAGCCAGCTTTTTGTTACGGCTTCCATCGACGATCCCCTTGTGGTTGAAGCCGCCTGTCCGTGCCTGACAGCTGTTGGAAATATATGTACGGGTATCGCAGAACTGCCAGAGAAAAGTTCCGCAGAACCGTTCTGAAGTCAGACAGTGACGCAAGGCTTCGCACAGGAGCTCCGACTGATAATCTTCGCTCCAACGCATTCCGGAATGGTCTCCCGGGAGCCCCTCTGCACCTATTTCGCTGATGATAAGCGGCTTGTCCCGGTACTGGGGCGATGAGGCAAACTCTGCCAATTCCTGAAGATGGGAGTGTAAATATTCTTTGTCCAGAAATTGCTCATCGCTTCCTCCGTACCAGCAGGGGTAAGTGTTGAATGAGATGATATCCACCAGATCAAGGCAGATGTCTTTTTTACCGAACTTGGTGCCGAAAGTGACGGGACGCGTCGGGTCTTGTGCGTGGAGCATTGCGGCAAGGTCAGAGATCAACTCACGTCCTGCCGCTGTATTGCTGTGACATTCGTTGAGAAATCCCCACATAATGACACTCGGGTGATTGAAGCTTTTATGCACCATTTTTTCTGTCTGACGGAGCTGCATTTTACGGAAAAGAGGATCGGCCAGATCTTCTTCCTTATTGCCCCAAGCCAGAGATTCTTCCCAGACCAGAAAACCCATTGTGTCGCACATCGTAAGAAAATCCTCGCTCTGCGGGTAGTGGCAGCCCCGGATACAGTTGAACCCCTGCTGCTTGAGCATAAGAAGATCTGAGAGGCGGATGGCATCGGGAATGGCATAGCCGAAATCAGGATGACAGTCGTGACGGTTGATGCCTGCAACTTTTAATTCCTGGCCGTTGAGAAAGATTTTTCCCGCCTGGGTCTCAATGGTGCGCAGTCCGAAACGGGTCGTGAAATGGTGACCGTTGAGTTTTAATGTCAGTTTGTGAAGTTCCGGAGTCTCCGGAGACCAGACCCGGGGAAAGGGTACTGTGAAATGTCCTGAACCTTTGCCCTCCTTGAGCTCAATGGGAAGACCGGTTGTACTGTTATCAAAAAAGATTTCTCCACTGGAAAGAGCTGTTGTACTGCCCAGAAAACTCAAGCGGACTTCAACACGTCCTTTTTCCGGATCAAGGGGGAGCACTTTGATATACTCAGGATAAAACTCCTCTGCCGGGGCAATGGTCACTTTGCGGTAGATGCCGCCGTGAGCATAAAAATCATAATTGGGCTTGAAAGGAGAGCCAGGAACCGTGTCAAAGACATTATTGACCGCGATGACGAGTTCGTGTTCTCCGCAGGACCCCGCATTAAAGCGGATTCTTTCTGAGGTGAACGGCGTGTCGGAGATGCCGATACGGACTCCGTCCCAGTAAAATTCTCCGCGCAGCCCGAGAGCTTCACAACAGAGCTCTGTCATACCTCCTGCATAAACTTTACGGCGGTAAATACCTGTACCCCGTTTCATACGGCAATCAGGCAGCAGATCCCAACAGCCCGGAACGGGGGCGTATGAGTCATATTCAAGAGAAGAAATTGAAAGATCTTCAAGTGTGCCGGGACGGTAGGCGAATTGCCAGATCCCTGAAAGATCTTGGAGGGGGCCGGGAGATTCTGAAAGGGGGTACATATTCAATATTATCCATTTCTCAAAGTTTAACGGTTGTGTTATAATATAGCAGGAGAAAAGGTCAAATGCAATCAGAAACACAGGCTGAGAAAAGTGAAAAAGAAAAAGTTTTCTGAAAAAAAATGTTTTGCCCTTGAAAAATATTTTTTTTGGTGCTACATTTACTCAGAAAGCCCAAAAAACTTCTTATAAAGGAGAAAGTAAAAATGAAAAAAACAATTGCTGTATGCGGTGCCGCTTTTTTGAGTGCTGCTCTCTTTGCCGCTCCCGGCGGACGTCCCGGAGCTCCTGCTCCCCGTCCCGAGGCTCCCGCTCCCCGTCCGGGGGCGAAGGTTGTGAAACCTGCTCCCCGTCCGGCGGTGAAAGTCGTGAAACCTGCTCCCCGTCCGGTGGTCAAGGTGGTCAAGCCTGCTCCCCGTCCGGTGGTCAAGGTGGTCAAACCTGCTCCCCGTCCGGTGGTCAAGGTGGTCAAGCCTGCTCCCCGTCCGGTGGTCAAGGTGGTCAAGCCTGCTCCCCGTCCGGTGGTGAAGGTGGTTCCTCCCCCGCCTGCCAAACACCGTCATATGCCTCCGCCGCCCCGTCCCTGGTGGAAGTTTTGGTGATTTGCGTGTGTTAACGGCAAATTGAAACAACTCCGTTCTCTTTATTTTTGGGAGGACGGAGTATTTTTTAAGAGAAGAATATGTTTATGAAAGCAACTTTTTATCTTACCGCCTGGAGCAAGGATTCTCCCCAGGGGGGAATCTACACTTATGATATTATTGAAGGAAGATTGGAAGAAGCTGGCTTCCTCCCCCTTTTGACGGCAGGATATCTCTGTTTTTCTTCTGACGGGAGACGCCTTTATGCCACCGGCAGCCGGAACGGCGAAGAAGGCGTTGCTGCCTGTGCGGTCAATTCTGACGGAACATTGACTTATCTCAACTTTATGCCCTCTCAGGACAAAAGTTTCTGTCACAACTGTGCTGCTCCCGGAGGAAAATTCCTTTATGCCGCCAACTACAGTTCCGGTAATGTTGCGGAATTTACTCTCGCTTCTGATGGGCGGATCGCCGGAAGAAACAAGGTTATTGCTCATACCGGATCCGGCCCCGTTGCGGCCCGGCAGGAAAGTGCACACCCCCACTTTGTCGGCATTACTCCTGATAACGCATTTCTGTCTGTGGCCGATCTGGGGATCGACAAGATCGTATGTTATCCTTTTGATCCTGAAACAGGAATAGATGACAGGCATCCTGTTGAAAGTCCGATGCCTTCAGGATGCGGCCCCAGACATATTCACTTTGCCAAAGATGATATTGCCTACTTGCTGACGGAACTCGGGAATACCGTTTTGAGTATGAAATACAGCAAAGGGCATTTCAGTGTCCTTGAAGAAATTTCTCTTTTACCGGAAAAATGTGTCTGCGACAGCAAGGCCTCTGCTCTGCGAATGAGTGCAGACGGCAGATTTCTTGTTGCCACCAACCGGGGATTTGATTCTCTGGTCGTTATTGAAGTTGATGGTAAAGGGGGGATGAAAAAGATTCAAACCACCTTGTCAGGGGGACGCAGTCCCCGGGATGTGAATTTTTTACCCGATGGCAGATCATTTGCCGCAGCTAATGAGTTTTCGGATGATATTTATTTCTTTGACTTTGACCCTGAAACGGGACAGTTGATCCCAAATGGACTCAAATTGGCACATTTACGCCCCCTTTGTATTGCGTGGAGGTAATATGGAAATGAAAAATCTTTTTTGTCTGCTGTTTGCCCTTTTGTGTATGCTGACTGCCGGATGTACGTTTGAACGGATCTATGTGGGAAGCAGCGATGGAATAAGCCGTATGGTTTTGATGCTGGAACCCCGGTTCTGGTATGGCGCAAAGGTGAGCAATACGCCCGGTATCTCTTATATGGCCCGGCAGGGCAAGTTTCTGTATGCGGCACGCAGGGTATCCAAAGGGTGTTATGGGGTGGATTCTTATCAGATCTTGAAAAATGGTGATTTGAAAGCTCTTAACAGCTTTACGATTCCCGGAAAAACCGGGTATTGTCATATTTCTCTGTCTGCTGACGGAAAATTCCTTTTCGGAAGTTCCTATTCCGGAGCATTTGTTGATCTTCTTTCCCTCAACTCTGACGGCAGGATCATCAAACTTCACAAGCGTTAT
The DNA here is from genome assembly GCA_015061745.1 of Lentisphaerota bacterium. Classification (GTDB taxonomy): domain Bacteria; phylum Verrucomicrobiota; class Lentisphaeria; order Victivallales; family Victivallaceae; genus UBA1784. The sequence goes on from SUWB01000028.1 coordinate 28,237, forward strand.
TTTTTCAGTGGCCGAAGTGTTCATAAACGTCAGAAAAAATCTCATCCTCATTTTGCTTCTCAAACTCCTGACGGCAAGATGATTCTGGTGGCAGATCTGGGAAGTGACCGTATCCATACATTCAAGTATGATGCTGTTGAAGGAGCTCTCCCCGAAAAAAGCATTGCTGTGACTCCCGGAGCGGGGCCCCGGCATTTGAGTTTTTCTGAGGACGGCAAATTTTTCTTTGCTGCCAATGAACTGAATAATACAGTCACTTCATTTACTCTCGGTCAGGGCAAAATAAAAATGATCGACAGCTGTTCTCTGCTGCCGGATTCCTGGAAAGGAACCAGTTATGCCGGAGCCATAAAGACCATTCCCGGCAATCGTCTCTGCGTCACCAACCGGGGACACGATTCCATTGCTGTCGTGAAGTTTGATCCTCAAGGCAAACTGAAGTTGGAAAAGATTTTTTCAGCTGCCGGGAATTTCCCTTATGACCTTGAATATATAAATGGAAAACTCTTTCTTGTCAATATGCGCAGCGACACCTTTTCTGACTGGACAGAAAAGAATAATGACTGGAAAATAAATGACAAAGGTACGATCCGCCGTCCAATGTGTGTGGTTGCCGCAGAAAAAAGATAAATTGATTACTTTTTGCATTCAGCCGCTTTTGTCTCAAGTTCTTCCCAGCGGGAATAGAGGGCGGCCAATTCTTTTTGGGCGTTTTCAAACTCCTGCTGGAGTTTTGCACTGTCGGTGCCGTGCTGAGCGAAAAAGTCAGGTGAGGAAAACATATTTTCGTATTCTGCAACTTTTTCTTCCGCTGCGGCGATACGTTCTTCCATACCTTCAAGCTCTTTCTGCTCCTTGAAAGAAAGTTTTTTCTTTGCCGGAGGGGCTGGGGGCGGTGTCTGAACTTTTAAGTGCTCTTTTTCTTTGGGCTGTTCCTGAATTTTTTGCGGACGTTTTTCCAGGTAATAATCGTAATCTCCGGGCGTGAAAAAGGCTTTCCCTTCACCGTCAAAACCCAGAATATGAGTTGAAATGCGGTTGAGAAAATAACGGTCGTGGCTGACCGCTATGAGGCAGCCGTTGAAATCCAGTAATGCTTCCTCAAGAAGCCGCAGAGATGACAAATCAAGGTCATTGGTAGGTTCGTCAAGAAGCAGGAAATTTCCCCCTTTGAGCAGGATTTTTGCCAACGCAAGACGAGCCTTTTCGCCACCTGAAAGGCGGTTGATCTTAGTATTGATGCGGCGTTCATCAAAAAGAAAACGCCGCAGATAGGTCCAGACGGAAATGGATTCAGAGCCCAGCTGGACAGTGGAAAGTCCTTCACTTATTTCTTCAAGGACACTTTTTTCTTCATTCAGCAGTACACGGGACTGGTCAACATAGTTGAATTGAACAGTCGGAGCCACCCGGATCGTACCGGAATCAGGAGATAAAGCTCCGGTAATCAGGCGTAAAAAGGTGGTTTTTCCAGCACCGTTTGGGCCGACGACTCCCAGACGGCAGCCGGGAGAAAATTCAAAATTGAAATCCTTGATGATCTCCCGTTCCCCGAAATTCAAAGAAACGTTTTTCATTTCAAGAATCATATTTCCCATTCGAGCCCCTCTGGGAATGACCAGGTCTATTTCTTCATCCCGGACAGGACCAGACTGGGCGGCGATTTCTTCGTATCGTCTCAGGCGGCCCATATTGCGTTTCATTCGGGCTTTGGGGGAACGGCGGACCCATTCGATTTCCCGGCGTAAAAAGCTCTGGCGGCGATTTTCCTGAGCGTCGGCAGCTTCAAGGCGTTCCGCTCTGCCTGCCAGATAGTCGGCGTAGTTGCCGGGGTAACTGTAAATCTTGCCGTGGTCAAGTTCCACCACCCGGGTGGCGATTTTATCCAGAAAACGCCGGTCGTGGGTGATGAAAAGGGCAGTCCCCCGCCACGCAGCAAGGAAGTTTTCGATCCATTCGATGGTTTCCACATCCAAGTGGTTGGTGGGTTCGTCCAGAAGCAGCAGGTCAGGTTCTGAAATAATGGCTCTTGCCAGAGCAATACGGCGTTTTTCGCCGCCGGAAGCATTGGCAATGGGGTGAGCTTCATCAGGAAGATGCAGCTTTTCCATAATTTCATCAAGTTTGTGCTCCAGATGCCACGCATTGTAACGGTTGAGGATCTCTTCGATCCTGTCGTGTTCGGCAGCAGGAAGTTTTGTTTCGTACAAACGCTGCAATTCATAGAACCACTCAAGTCCGGTACGGATATTTTCTCTTGCGGACAAAGTGTCATCAAGCTGGAAATCCTGAGGCATTGCGGCAATACGCAGATCCCGTTCCCTGGCGATTTTTGTGTCAAGGGGGATTTCGCTTCCTGAAATGACTTTGAGCAAAGTGGTCTTGCCGCTGCCGTTGCGGCCGATAAGGGCAATGCGTTCACCTTCAAAGGCAGCAAGAGAAGCATCATCAAAGATAATCTGTTCACCGATGCTCAAATTGAGGTTTTCAACAGTAAAAAGACAGCGGGGACTCATAAATCAAGCAAAGCCTCATTTTGACGGAGTGCCTCATAAAAGACAATGGAAACAGAATTGGCAAGGTTCAGACTGCGGTTGAATTTTCCCGGCATAGGAATCGTTCTGAGCAAATCAGCGTATGTATCGTAAAATTCCGGGGGCAATCCGGCTGATTCCCGTCCGAAAACAAGATAGTCGTGTTCTTTGTATTCCGTATTCCAATACCGTTTTTTCCCTTTGGTGGAAAAGAAAAACATCCGCTCCGGGCGATTTTTTTCGAGGAATTCTTCCCAATTTTTGTAAATATGCAGATCAAGGTGCTGCCAGTAATCCATTCCGGCGCGTTTTACATATTTGTCATCAAGAGAGAAGCCCAGAGGTTCGATCAGGTGCAGTGTGGCATCAGTTGCCACAGCCAAACGGCCGATAGTACCGGTATTCTGAGGAATTTCCGGAGCGACCAGAACAATATTGAAGTGAACAGCTTTCATCGTGCGCTTTTCTCCATAACTGCGGCAAACATATAATCACAGTTGCCGTCACCGGCGTTGAAACGGTAACAGCCATTGGTAAAAACGCCGGTCAGGGGATGGGGGGCTTCTTTGAGGACGAATTCTTCGTGCCGCTCAAGGAAAGATTGGATCTGAAGTTCATTCTCTTCAGGGAAAAGAGAGCAGGTGGAATAAATGAGTGTTCCCCCGGGCTTGACGGCAGAGCAGAAGTTCTCAAGGATCTCCCGCTGAACTTTGGTATGGGCAGCAAGTTTTTCCATTGTAAAACTCCACTGCATACCGGGATTGCGCCGCCAGACACCGGAACCGGTACAGGGTACATCGAGCAGAACTCTGTCACAGGGGACGAAATCACGCCACAATTTGCCTTCGTGGGCCCGGGTGCGGATGTTGAAAAGTCCCGCACGGACAGCCCGGCGGCGGAGTTCATCCAGCTTGTTGGCCCGGATATCACCGGCGATGACAGTTCCCTTGTTTTTCATCAGAGCTGCCAGCTGAAGTGTTTTGCCGCCGGCCCCGGCACAGGCGTCAAGGACTCTTTCACCGCTCCTGACACCACAGACGGCACCGATGGCCTGACTGGCAAGATCCTGAACTTCAAAACGGCCCTTTGAATAACTTTCAAGAGAAAAGAGATTGATTCTGGGGGCATAAAGAGCAGCTGCACCGGGGAGCTTTTCAGAAACTTCACAGCGAAGATTTTTTTCTTTGAATTCAGCCAGACATTTTTCTTCTTCCCGGTGGATCCTGATCCACAGAGGGGGACGCTGGGCCAGAGATTCTGCCACGACTCCCGCATTGGGGATCTTTTCCTGAAGCCACTCAGGAAGCAGCTGAGAGGAATTCAAGGTACATTCTATCTGCAAGGCCTTTGCCGCCGCCCGTGCCCGGGCAACAGGACTTTTGGGGGCTCCTTTGGGCAGAGGGGGGAAGTTGTAAATTGTTGAAAAGTTGAGAAGTTCAGCAGCTCCCGGATTGTCGCAGTAGAGAGCCGTGTAAAAGAGCACTCCCAACTCCCGTTTTGAAAAGAGCACTTCGCCTGTCTCGGTGCTTTTTCTCCATTCTCCGGGCATCATATTGCGCAAATATCCCCAATACCGGAGCAATGCGTAAATACATCCTGAAATAAGAGCCCTGTCCCGGGAACCGCATTGACGGTTGTTGCGGAAAAATTCTGCCAGCAGCAGATCAGGGGGCATCTGTCTGCCGAAAACACCGTTGAGAACGCTTTTCCCCGCGGTGTAAAGCAGATTCAGCTGGGATTCCATCTTGCGTTCATTCAAACGTTTATTATTGCTGTGTTCGTATTCACTCATAAGAAAATACCTTCGATTAAAAGATTTCAACTGCTGCGGGGGTCAAGAGCATCTCTCAGAGAATCTCCCAGCAGATTCAATGCAAGTATCATTATAAACATCAGGAAGCCTGCGGCTCCCAGTTCCCACCAGACGCCCCGCCAGAGCCGTTCCTGTCCGGCGGCGATCATACTTCCCCAGCCGGGGATGCTGTTGTTTCCGCCCAGTCCCAGATAGCCCACAAGAACTTCCAGCATAACGGCAGAACCGAAATTCAAAGTAAAATAAATAATGGTCAAGTGGCGTACATTGGGCAGTATATGACGCCAGATAATAACAAGGGAATTGACTCCGGCAATGCGGGCGGCATTGACGTAGGCCAGTGAACGGAGTTTCAAAGTTTCCGCCCGTATGACCCGGCAGAGTCCCACCCAGCCGGTCATTCCTATGGCAAGGTAAACAGCCAACGCTCCCGGATCGATCCTGAGTACGGCTCCTGCTTTTTCAAGAAATCCACGCAGCCCCGGTGATGAAACGCTCAGCAGCGCAAAAGAAAGAATAAAAAGCAAGGTTGGCATTGAGGCAAAAGTACTGTAAATCCATACCGTAATGTCGTCAACCTTACCTCTGAAAAATCCGGCACAAATGCCCAGAGCTGTTCCGGTAAAAACCGAAATCACTCCGGCGACCAGACCGACTTTGAAAGCCGGAATCGTTCCCGCCAGAGCACGGAACAACACTGAACGTCCCTGATAATCGGTCCCCAGAATCGTTCCCGCTCCGGGGGCAGAGTAGGGGGCGGCATAAATCCGTTCCCAGTAAGGAACGCTGCCGGAAAATGAAGCGTAGATCCCGTGCAGTTCACACACGAGTGCCGTGAGAATAAGCAACGCTGTAATTACCGCAGCACTTACTGCCGCAGGAGAAGAAAAAAACTTGGCTTTAGCTCCGGGAATTTTTTTTGCACTTTTCCCGGTCATACTTTGTCCCCGTTGCGCCGCAGGGCAACCTGGATCAATGCTGCATCAGCAGGCGTGACTCCGTCAATACGTTCCGCCTGAGCCACAGTGACCGGACGGACCTTAATCAACTTCTGTCTGGCTTCATTACGCAGTCCGGGCAGAGTATTGTAGTCGAAGTTTTCAGGAATGACTAAATCTTCCTGGCGTTTGAGCTTGTTGATAGCGGCCTGTTCCCGCTGCAGATAACCGTCATATCTTGCTTCAACAAGCAATTGATTCCACACTCTGCGTTTCAAACGTTCATCAGCAGGCAGTTCCGGCAACAGTTCGGCAGGGAAGGGGAGCTCTTCGCCGGGCAGAGCGTTTTCAGGAACGCTTTTAAGCCAGACCAACAGACTTTTATCGTGATATTTCCGGGTACGGCACTCGGCAAGGAGGGGAATAAGAGCTTCTTTATAAGCGGAAAATTCCCTGTATTTGCTTTCGGGCAGCAAACCGTATTCTCTGGCAAAATCGCAGAGCCGCAAGTCGGCATTATCCTGCCGCAATGTGAGGCGGTATTCCGCCCGGCTGGTGAAAAGCCGGTAGGGTTCGATGATCTCTTTGGTCACAAGATCGTCGATCATAACGCCGATGTAACTGGAATCCCGTCCGAAGCAGACGGGCTCCTTGCCGGCGGCGCAGCGGGCGGCATTGAATCCTGCCACAAGTCCCTGTCCGGCGGCCTCCTCGTAACCGCTGGTACCGTTGATCTGGCCTGCGGAAAAGAGGTTTTCATATTGTTTGTTCCGCAGGGAGCGTTCAAGCTGATCGGGGTAGATAAAGTCATATTCAATGGCATAAGCGTAACGTGAAACGACCGCTTTTTCCAAACCCGGCAGGGAGTGGACCATCTGCATCTGCACTTCAATGGGAAGGCTGGAAGAAAAGCCGTTGATATAGTATTCATCAGTATGGGCTCCCTCGGGCTCCAAAAAGAGCAGATGATGAGGATGCTGGGGGAAACGTTTGATTTTATCTTCAAATGAAGGGCAATACCGCGTTCCGATCCCCTCAATGATACCGCTGTACATCGGGGACAGATGAATATTTTTTCTGACGATCTCAGCACTTTCATCAGTGGAATGCACCAGATGACAGCTCATATGACGCCGTGCCGCCTGAGGCATTTCGGGGGAAAGTTCTCGGCTCCAGAAACTGAATTCTTCAAACTCCGGCTCTGAAGGCTGTTCGGGCATTGCGGAAAAGTCAATGGACTTTCCCAAAACCCGGGGAGGCGTTCCGGTTTTGAGCCGTCCCAAACGCAACCCCAATTGGGTGCTCATTGCTTCAGAAAGGGCATTTGCCGGAAAATCCCCAGCTCTGCCGCCGGGAAAATTTTTCATACCGTAGTGGAGTTTTCCGCGCAGGAACGTTCCGGTGGTCAACACAACGGCTTTGCAGAGGATTTCTTCACCGAATGCTGTGACAATACCTTTCAGTTTTCCGTTTTCAAGCAGAAACCCTGTTACTTCCGACTGCAGAAGTTCCAAATTGGGGGTCTGTTCAAGATAGAACTTCATTGCCCGCTGGTAAATCTGCTTATCACACTGCGCCCGGGGAGACCAGACGGCGGGGCCTTTGGTCCTGTTGAGCATACGGAACTGAATGGCGGAACTTTCTGCCACGATCCCCTGAGCTCCGCCCAAAGCGTCGATTTCACGGACAACCTGTCCTTTGGCGATACCGCCAATGGCCGGATTGCAGCTCATTTGTGCCACGTGATCCAGATTCAGTGTAACAAGGAGCGTTGAAGCCCCCATCCGGGCGGCACTGAGAGCCGCTTCACAACCGGCGTGACCGGCTCCGACGACCACTACATCAAAACTTTTCATTGCAGGAAAGTTCTCTGTTACTCTACTTTGCTCAAAACCACAGAGGCATTGGAACCGCCGAAAGCAAAACTGTTTGAAAGAGCGTGCTTGACTTTGGTCCCGGTGCGCAATTCACGCACCAAATCAGCCCATTCAAAGCCTTCATCGGGATTTTCAAGGTTGATCGTGGGAGAGATAAACTCTTTTTCAAGCATAATCGATGTGAAAATGATTTCTGCCGCTCCCGTGGCACTGACCATATGGCCGGTCTGGGATTTTGTGCTGTTGATAGCGGCATTTTCACCGATAAGCTGACGGACGGCATTAAGTTCAAGGGGGTCGCCCACAGGAGTACTTGTGCCGTGAGTGTTGACATAGCCGATTTCCTGAGGTGTCAGACCGGCGTTTTGGATCGCCAGAGTCATCACGTCGCAGATGGCCGCAGAATCAGGAACAACCATATCGACAGCGTTGCTGTTGGCTCCGACACCGCTGACTTTGGTGATGGGCTTTGCGTTACGGGCTTTAAGGCTTTTTTCAGATTCCAGCAAAACCCAGGCAGCTCCTTCGGCAAGGACGAAACCGTCGCGGTCACGGTCAAAAGGACGGCTGGCTTTTTCGGGTTCAGAGTTGTATTTGCGTGAAAGAGCACGGCAGGCACAGAATCCCAGAGCCTGGACCCAGTCCAGACATTCAGCTCCGCCGGCGAGGACCATATCATAGGCTCCGCTTTCGACGAGACGGGCACCGATGATAACAGCCAGAGCACTGGTGGCGCAAGCTGCGGAAATACCGTATGACTCACCTCTGAGTCCGAAAATCAGAGAAAGATTGGAAACAACGCTTGAAGGCATTGCCCGGGGAACGGAAAAGGGCGAGACATTTCTGAGGCGGTAGTTGGAGTTCTCAAAAGTTTTGGTCACATCATAGAGTTCGTTGGCATAGGTACTGGCAGTACCGCCCACAACGGCGATGCGGTAATTTTTTGCATCTTCAATGGGGATCCCCGCTTCGGTCAGAGCTTCTGCAACGGCGATTACAGACATCACACTGGTGGGCGGACAGAAACGGAGTTTCTTGCGGTCGATCAATTCTCCCGCTGAAATTTCACCTACCATACCGCCGACTTCACTGTCCAAATGGTTGCTGATAAACTCAGGAACCCGTACAAGTCCGCTTTTACCATTGCGGAGTCCGGATTCGTTCTCTGCAAGGTTTCTGCCGAGGGGGGTAACAAGCCCCCGTCCTGAAATATAGACGCTGTCCATGCGCATTTCCTTAAATTTAAACATATACAGTCAACATAATATACAGCCATTTATATGATTTTTCCACTCAAATTTTCTGAAAACGATGGAATATTTCAGAAATTGGTGCTATATTTCATTGAAAGCATCCGGGATGGGGAAGTTTTTTCTGTGTCGGAGGCTTTGTAAAATGGAGAAAGTGTCTGTTTTTTAAGGTATTGAACGATGAGTTTGCTTAAGGTTGAAAATCTTTCCGTTGGATTCCGGCGAGGTGCTGAGGTGCTGAACGTTATCAACGGTGTTTCCTTTGAGGTGGAACGCGGCGAAATACTGGCCCTTGTCGGGGAGTCGGGATGCGGAAAAAGTGCCGGTTGTCTGGCTTTGACCCGTCTCAATGCCGGACAGGCTGTTATTGATGCAGACTCTGCTCTGTTTGAAAAGCGTTCAGGAGAAAAGGTGGAACTCTTTTCTCTTTTACCTAAAGAATTACGCAAGATTCGCGGCGGCGGGATCGCCTATATTTTTCAGGAGCCTCTTTCTTCGCTTAATCCGGTGTTCCGTATTGGAGATCAGATCGCAGAAGTCCTCGCCCTGCACCGGAAGGAAATAAAAGATCTTCAAACTGAAGTTGAGAGACTGCTGGGAGCTGTGGGGATCCCGGATCCCAAGGCCCGGATGAAGAATTTTCCTCACGAACTTTCCGGCGGTATGCAGCAGCGTGTTATGATCGCTATGGCTTTGGCCGGAAATCCTGATCTGCTGATCGCTGATGAACCTACCACCGCTCTTGATGTGACGATTCAGGCGCAGATCATCGAGCTTATGGAACAGCTGCGCCGGGAAAACGGTACGTCCATTATATTGATAACTCACAATTTCGGTGTGGTCGCCCAGCTGGCGGACCGGGTGGCTGTTATGTATGCCGGGAGAATCGTTGAAAGTGCTCCTGTTGCTGAATTGATTTCCAATCCTCAGCACCCTTATACCAAAGCTCTGCTTGCCGCAGTTCCGGTGCTGGGAGGCGACGGGCAAAAACTTGTAACGATCCCCGGGCAGGTGCCTTCTCCCGAAAATTTCCCTGCCGGATGCCGCTTCTGCGGCAGATGCCGGGAGTGTTCCGGAGAGCTTGAAAAGGTATGTGCCGCCAAAGTGCCGGGGAATGTGGAGTTGTCTTCCGGCCATAAAGTGGCGTGTTGGAAGTTTGCCGAAACATTGCCGGAGTGCCGATGAAAAGTTCAAAACGCAATTTTTTTATTTTGCTCGCGCTTCCTGCGGTCATATTTTACGTTACCTCCCTGGTCGTAGGCTTTACGGAGGTTCCTGTCCGGGAAAGTGCTCCGCAAGGGCAGGAAAGGGGATATTTGCGTTCCCTTAAGATGCAGCTTTTGAAGGCTGTGCAGGAAAAACGTTTTGCTGAAGCAGAAATGTTTTTTCGCAGAATAAAAAAGTTGGATAAAAATACTTCTTCTATGGTGCAGCGGCTCGGCAGTTGTGCTCTTTTTTACAATGGGAAACTCAATGAGGCGGAAACGCTGCTGCGCAATTTGCTGTTGCGCAATCCGGGTGACTTCATCTGCCGGAACAATTATGCTGTTGTGCTGATGGTTAAAAACAGGCCGCGGGCTGTGGAGGAATTTTTCAGAGCAAGTGAAGATTCCGGCGGAATTTCCGGAATTGAAAAAAATTTACGCCGCAGTGCTGAGAAATTCAAGGTGGAACTGCCCCGGAGCGCAGTCGGTTCAGAAGACAGAAACGCAGTGTTTTCCGGAACTCCTGCCGATCTGATTGTATTTGGAGAGGAGAAAAAATAATGGGCCGTATCAAAGTAATGGATCAGGAACTGGCCAATTTGATTGCTGCCGGAGAGGTTATTGAACGTCCTGCATCCGTGGTAAAAGAGTTGGTCGAAAATTCTCTCGATGCCGGGGCAAGCCGTATTACGGTTGAGATTGAAAGGGCAGGCAGCCGGCTTATTGCAGTCACCGATGACGGTTGCGGAATGGATGAGGAAGATGCCCGCAATGCTTTGGAACTTCACGGAACCAGTAAACTGGTACGGGCTGAAGATATTTCCACCATTAAGACGATGGGGTTCCGGGGGGAAGCTCTGCCTTCTATGGCTCAGGTTTCAAAGTTTACGATGCGTACCCGGTGTCCGGATGCCGATGAAGGTGTCGAAGTTTCTGTCGAAGGGGGCAGGAATTTGCGTATTGTCCCCTGCGGCAGTCCTGCCGGAACCTGTATAAAAGTGGAAGATCTTTTTTTCAATACTCCTGCCCGGAAAAAATTTATGAAATCTCCCGGAACGGAAGAACATCATATTGAAGAAGCTGTGACGCTTCTGGCTTTGGCAAATCCTGAAACAGCCTTTGAATTGCGTATCGACAGGAGAGTTGTTTTCCGTCTTGCCAAAAGCAGCCGCAATGAGCGTATGCGGGAACTTTTCGGCCGTCAGGATATGATTGAACTTTCTCACAAAGAGGGGAGTTTGCGTATTTCCGGATTTACGGGAGTTCCGGGATTGACCCGTTCTTCCCGGCGGGAACAGCGATTTTTTGTCAACCGCCGTCCGGTTGATTCTCTGACGATTTCCCGGGCTCTCAGGGATGGCTATGCCACATTGGCCGAACCGGGCCGCTATGTGCCGGCGGTGCTTTTTCTGGAACTGCCGGTGGAAGATATCGACATCAATGTGCATCCTGCCAAGCGTGAGATCAGATTCCGTTCTGAATTTACCATTGTCCGTGCTGTGGCAGCTGCGGTGAGCAATGCTTTGCGCAATTGGGGAGCCGGGCAGCCCGGAGGCGGGTTGGAGCAGAGCGGGGAAGATATTGTTCCGGAAGAAAGGGAAGAAGTTGTCGTTTCCGGAGACGAAAATCCGGGAGCTGCGCCTGACCTTAAAAAAACTGCTGCTGAACGTTTTTCCGGGGTCGGATTTATACTTGAATCTTCTCTTGTGACTTACAGCGTGGAAAAGAAAGTTGAGCAGCCTGAATTTGACTTTGAACGGATATACCACCCTTTGCCTGATGAACCTCTGGCTGATTCTGAAAAAGGCTGGGATCCGCCCAAAGTGTACCGTTCTTTGCCTGATGAACCTTTGATGGATCTGCCGAACCGGGGGATCGTTACTCCGGAAAGAGTTGAAACTGAAACTGCGGATTCTGCTGTAAAAGATGAAAATCCCCCCTCCCGGGGGCCTGCTCTGCCCAAAACGGAAAAGAAAATTTCCGGGTTCTGGCCGGAAAAAATACTCGGGATCTATGATGACACCTATCTGCTTGCTTCCGGGGTGGACGGTTTGCTGCTTATAGATCAGCACGCTGCTCACGAACGGGTTATGTTTGAAAAATTACTGGACTCCTGGCAGCCCGGGAGGGATGGCCTTTCGCAAGGGCTGCTTATTCCTGAAACTCTTGAACTGCCCCGGGGACTGCTGGCATTACTGACCCGGAATCTGGACTTTTTTCAGCAATTGGGGTTTGATTTTGTGCCTGCCGGACGGAATACGGTTATGGTCAACGCTTTGCCCCTCAACTTGAAAACCACCCGGCCTCTTGCTGAACTTGTGACCGATATGCTCAATGGACTGCTTGATGAAGATTATACGCCGGGGGACCTTGAAGCAGTTGCCCGGGCGGCCTGTCACGCAGCGGTCCGTGCTCACGATCCGCTGACGGTACAGGGAGCTGAAAAATTGCTTGAAGAACTTAAGAACTGCCGCCAGGGGACACTTTGTCCTCACGGGCGGCCGACGATAATAACTTTGACTTTGCGTGAAATTGAAAAACGCTTTGGGAGGAGATGAGAAAATTTATGGAACAACAGGAATCCACTGATGTGTTGACCCGGGGGCGTGGAAGTTTTACAACACTCCCCAAGAACAATAATGAAAATATTGGCTCCCGGCCGGTTTCCGGCAATGACAATTTTACGGCTCATAATCCTGAATTTGACCGCCGCACAAATGAACTGCGTAAACGGATGGTTTGTGACAGAGCTGCGGCAGAAGCGGAGCTCAGCCGTTTGGGCAAACGGTGTGATTTGCTCAAGGAGTTTCTCTTTGAACACAGCAGTGCTGCTGAAAATCTGGAAAATCTCAATTCGATCATTAATGCGGAAAAAGAATTTTCCGGCCGCCTTGAGCAGTTGGAGCTGCGTTATTACAAGTTGTGCGGCAGGGTTTTTGAAAATCCGGGAATTGCGTCTCATTCTTCTGCGGTTTCTCAGGAGTCTGACGGCGTTCCCCACAGACAGGGGGGGAGTTTCAGAGAATATCTGCCTTTGTTGACCGGTATGATCGTTTCTGCTTTGATTATTGCTTTGACCTTGATGCTGCTCTTTCTGTAAGGTGATCCGGGAAGAAAATGTGTAAGAGATAAAAAATCTTTCAAAATTATTTAATTGTGTTAACGATTTGCTTGTAAAGGTTTTATGTTGATAAATTCTCCTTTTTTAAGGAGTGCGTGAGGTAAAGCTTCTTTGAAAAAAGTGCATATATGGTGTATTTTATAATAATGACACATTGTAAATCACTTTTTTGAAAGGAGTTTTTTATGCCTGAAAATAAGATGTTTACCAATCTTGCTGCCCGGGGATGTGAATTTCTGGGATGCCGTTATCCCATTATTTGCGGAGCTATGACCTGGGTTTCCGAACCTCAGCTGGTGGCGGCAGTATGCAACAACGGAGCTTTCGGCTGTCTGGCAGGCGGCAATGCTCCGACGGATGTTTTGCAGCAGCAGATTCAATCTCTGCGTTCGATGACAAAGAATCCTTTTGCTGTGAATCTGATCACCATTGCTCCTGCTTACAAAGAACATTTGGCGATGATTAAGGATAATCCGGTGGATTACATCGTTTTTGCCGGAAGTTTTCCCCGTGAAAACGAAGTCGCCGCGGCGAAGGAAACTGGGGCAAAGGTGTTGTGTTTTGCCTCCACATTGTCCATTGCCGAGCGTATGATCCGTTTCGGAGCTGATGCGCTGGTGCTGGAAGGCAGCGAAGCAGGCGGCCATATCGGGCACGTTTCGGCGATGGTGCTCTTGCAGCAGGTTCTTTTTAAGGTGGGGGATCAGCTGCCGGTATTTGTTGCGGGCGGTATTTCCACCGGGCGTATGGTGGCTCATCTGCTGATGATGGGGGCTGCCGGAGTGCAGTTGGGGACCCGTTTTGTTATGACCGAGGAGTGCAAAGCTCACGCCAATTTCAAAGAAGCCTTCCGCCGTGCCAATGCCCGTGATGCGGTATCGACGCCTCAGTATGATTCGGCGTTGCCGGTGGTGGCAGTGCGTGCGCTGCGCAACCGGGGTATGCAGGAGTTCGGCAAATTGCAGCTGCGTCTTCTGAAAGAGCTTGAAGCGGGTACGATCCACCGTCAACAGGCGCAGGAGGAAGTTGAAAAATATTGGATGGGAGCTTTGCGCCGTGCGGTTGTTGACGGTGATATTGATTACGGTTCAGTGATGGCGGGACAGTCGGTGGGAATGGCAGATGAAGTCATACCTGTAAAAGCGTTGATTGATGAACTTGTGACCGAAGCTTCTTTTGAGCTGGAACGCATCAAAGGAAAATTATCAGTTATTTGAGGCAATTTCAAAACTCCTCAAATGAAAAATGGGGCTGTTGCAAAACCTCAAAAAAGGTGAGCAACAGCCTTTTTCTATTGTTTGAGCAGAAAGTTGGAGGTATAATAAGTTATGATAGGAGAAAATCATAGCTTATTTTACAAATTCTCAA
>SUWB01000071.1 GCA_015061745.1 Lentisphaerota bacterium
GCGCAGTATGCGACTTCGGTTTGTTCTCGGATTTAACATAAATCCATTTTTATCAAGAGGCAAACCACTTTTTGTTTTCAGTGCAAAAAAATGAGAGACCTCTTGTGTCTCTCATAATATCTTTTTTGTATGCCTGTAAAGTCAGCAGAGTTTCCAACGGGCGACTCTGAGAGAGGCCACGTTGAGTTCGGGCCGCAGCTCATACCAGGCAGTGACCAGAGTGCCGTCAGAAAGCTGGACCGTGGAGGGGTATCCAAGATCAAGAGAGGGCGCATTGCCGGAAAGGATCATAGGTTCTGACCAGCTCTGGCCGTTGTCCGAAGAGATCCGGCAGCGGTTTCCGTAGTTCTCCCGTCTGTAACCGTAACTCATAAGCAATCTGCCGTCGGCAAGCTTCATCAGATGTGAGGGAAAGCCGCCGCACACCCGATGCAGGTTTTCCCAGGTCTTGCCGCCGTCTTTGGAACTCATTTGCCATGTGCTGTTGTCATGGCGGATCTGGGTGATGATCGAACCGTCTGCAGTCTGAATGGAGTGAAGTTCATGCCACTTGCTGAAATCATGGCCCTCAATTTCCTTTGAGTAATATTTTGAAATTTCTTCCCATGTTTTTCCGTCGTCAGTGGAACGCAGAGAAACAATTTCGTTGGCCAAAGTTGCAGTCGTCATGCAGGAGTTCCAAAGTCCCCGGCCGCAATAAAAGAGCGATCCGTCATTAAGAACGATAGGGCCGTGGACATTGTTGACCGGGATCAGGTATTTTTCGCTCCAGGTCTTTCCCTGATCTTCTGAGCGCATCATAAAGAAACCGTGTTCGGCTTTGATGGTTGAAATAGTCAGTTTGTTCTCGACTTCTTTCCAATGTGCCGGAGTCGTCTCTTTGGTGTTTATGCTGGCAAAGGCAAGACTGGTGAAATAGTTGACAAGCCAAGTTCCGGCAGGGGTCACAACCAGTCCCGCATCCCGGTCATCCAGAGGACCGTTGGCAATAATGCGGGGAGCACTCCAGGTTTTTCCCCCGTCGCAGCTTTCGTACAGTACAACTTTACCGAAGGGATCAATATGTCCTTCCCGGTCGCCGGAACAGACCAGAGCCAGTTTGTCATTGCCCACATTGGCAAGAGTCGGCCAACCGTGGTAGGTGGGCTTTGCCTCGGTGTTGATCCACTGGATGTCAAGTATTTCAAAGGGAATTTGAATACCGTTGCCGCAGGTTTCCTCAAGTGACTGGGAATTGACTTTTTCTGAGTCGACGAGATGTTTATTCATTTGATTTTTTCCTGATGTTGAGAGACTGGATTTTATTTGAAGGCATCGGGATCAAGACCGATTTTCTTTTTCAGAAGTTCAGGATTGGTCGCAATGAAATCCGTAATTTTCCACGGCGTGTATTGGCCATTGACCAGTCCCAGTTCTGCGGCGGGGTAGAGTTTTCCAAGCTCCAGGGCTTCTTTGTTGTAGTTCATAGAACGGGTGATGCTGGCCTGTGTCAATTTGGGGGCCGTTTTGAACGTGACAATTCCTTTGGGCATAACCTTGTTGAAGCCGGGATTGGCGAAAATCGTTCCTTTTTCATCGGCACCCGCCGCCCGGAGCATCGCAAGATTGCTCTTGCTGCGGACCTGATTGCCGTTTTTGCGGGTGAAGCCTGCAATGGCACGGTGCTCTTGGGGCATACGCAGATAAAAGGCGTTGTTCCGCATTTTCAGAGCTTCAAGGTGAAAGACTGAAATGAGTGCTTCAGAGTGTTTCGGGGGGACATTGTCCACAAAGATATTGTTTTCAACGAGCACTTTTTCTTCCGGATGACAGTGGGCATAGAAGTGTCTGATCTGATTGACATACCAGACACAGTTTTTGATGACCAGTTCAGGACAGCGGTAGAAGGTTGAGCCGTGGAAGCCCCGGATGATAACACAGTTTTCCACTGTCAGCTTACGGACTCCGTGAGCTGTGATCATCGCAGGCGTGTAACCGTGGGAACGGCCGTCCTGGAAACACCTTTTAATGGTGATGTTTTCGCCGCCGTTGATGCTGATGCAGGCTCCCGTTGTATCGTTGATTTCCCGGAACGTCAGACCGTCAATGACCACATAATTGACATTTTCAAGAGCGATAGCGGTAATGATCTTGCGGAATCCGTCGATGAAAACAGTTCCCGGTTTTGCCGCTCTGAGTGTGAGAGGAGCATTTTTATCTCCGCCGGAACGGAATCTCAAAGATTCGTTGTACACACCGGGCTGTACTGTTACGGTATCCCCCGCCACTGCCTGATCCAGGGCGTGAGCAATGGTCTTGAAAGGCTTGGCCTTGCTGCCCGCAGCAGAATCGGAACCGTTGGGAGCAACGAAAAATTCTCTTGCCGCACGTTTGGCTGAAACAGGCAGAGTAAATTCCCGCGTGGGAGTCCTGACCAGTTCACGGGGTTTGAATTCATCCTGCAAGGCAAGTTCCATATTGCCGTGGCACTCCCGCAAAGGTGTCCGGGAGGCAATGTGGAAATAATATTTTTTCCCGGGAACAAGGCCCGTCAGAGTAGCGCAGTGGTAACTGCCCCCCTGCCACGCACTGCCGATACGTTTGCCGCAGCTGGGATCTGCTCCCCAGCGCAGTTCGGAACTGACATCGCTTTTGTCGGTCCACCATTCGATGTTGGCGGTGGTGCTGCTCATAGAACGGATAAAGGGGCCGGTAATGGCTGTGGGCTTGGCTGAACGGCTCAGACGGTAGGGCCCAATGGGGAGACCGTCAAAACCCCGTCCGGCAAAAGCTGAAAAGTTTTTCAAGGTAAAGTCTCCGCCTTCGGCGTTGACATATTGAGGACGGACGGGACTTTTTGCATCAATGTTGCTGTGATAAATGTTTTCAGCAGGCAGTTTGGGATCTTTCAAAAAGGCACAGTGTGTCACAGAGGGCAGGGAGTTTGTAATCTCAAGGGGCACGGCAAAACCGCAGCCGGTAACAGTGGCATTTTTGCCTGTAAGGGTGACTTTTCCGCCGATAAAGTTGATATCTTTCAAAGTCACATTGTCACCTGTCATAACAAGTGATGAGGTGAATACCGCTCTTGCTCCTGTGCCTCTGGTACGCAAAGAGACATTGGGAACTGTGATCTTTGCGCCGGAATAAGCTCCGGGAAGCAGATAAACTGTGGCTCCCGCCGGGATCTTGCTGAAGCTGCGCCAGGCGTTCCGGACGGAGCGGCCGGAATTGGAGTCTTTGCCGAAAGGTGAGATGAAATAAAGATTTTTGTCAGCCTTGAGACCGTGGGAGACGCCGGAAGCACCTTCCTGGGGACGGTAGTCGTAGTTTTCAGGATCGGCAAAGAGGGAATCGTGTTCACTTTTGCGGATCTTGTCGATGCGGAGCAGATTTTTTTCGTAACCGAAAGCATTTACGCCGTCAGAAGTACAGTTTTTTGCATTGTTGGTGTGAAGACCGTTCTGGCTGAAAGAGTTGATGATCCAGCTGTTGATATTCCGTGCTTTGATGGCGGTGGCTTCATCGCCGAAAGAGGTGCAGTTTTCGATCTTGCAGTTGACCGCATCCGCTCCGTAAATACGGATACCGATGGGACCGGCAGGTTTTGCACTGTAAAAGGAAAGACTGTTTTTGATGGTGGCATTTTTTGCCGGACACCAGACCACAAGACCGCCGCCGGATGAGGGATTGTAAGAACCGTTGGCAAAGACGGTGCAGTTGTCAATGGTTCCGCCGTCACCGTGACCGATATGGATACCGTTGGCGTTGAAAAAGGCTTTGCAGTTGCGGATCGTACTGTTGACGGGATGATTGATGCGGATGGCATAAGCACTGGAACTCATTGAAGTAACAAGTTTTTCGTGGGAATAGTAACCTGTGACCATCAATCCTTCAATGACCACGTTGACCGGCTTTTGCAGATAAAGCGCATTGGTGTTGATGACAGAGATGGTATAGAAGTGCTCAGACGGTTCCTTACCGTCAGAGGAGGAAATGTAAAGTTTTCCATTGGCTTTGTCATAAAGGAATACGCCCCGGTTGAACTCCAGCTCCCGGACGGTTGCGGCAGGAAGCAGGATCTTGAAGGTGTCTCTTTCAATAACACAGTTGGCTCTTTCTTTCCAGTCAGTTACCCAGGTGAACCGGGTGCCGGGGACTCTTTTGAAAGCGGGGGCATCTTTGTCGCCCTTCAGCAGCACTGTCCCGGGAAGTTTTGCCCGGATCGTCGTGGTTTTGCCGGGGGCTCCCAGATTGGCAAATTCAATGGATTCCCGGTAAACTCCGGGAAGAATCGTCAGGGTGTCGCCCGGTTTCATTGCCGCGATACCGGATTTGATAGTTTTATATTGGGCATTCTTTCCCACAAAGAGTTCAGCTCCCGTCAGAGCTGCACAACAAAAAAGTACAAAAAGAATAAATTTTTTCATTTAACCCACCAGTTTTCAGAAAATTTCTTTGCCGGAGTTCCTGCTGCAAGGAGCAGTTCAGGAACGGGAACATAGGTACAGAACATACCTTCTTTGACAATGGGGTAGGGGGAGAGTGTTCCCACAATGCCCCAGCGGGGAGCACGGCCCTCTTGGAGAATAGTGCCTGTTTCCACATCGCGGATGACAAAAATGAGCTCTCCCTTCTGCACTTCGTCACCTTCGTTTTTGAAGAAACGCAGCCTGCCGGTATGTTCAGCCTTGAGGATCCCTTTCTTGTCTTCCGGGGGATTGAAAGGAATCTTCCAGACAGGATGATCGTGGATGATGTCGCCGTCAAGCATACGGATACCTTTCATAATATTGCGTAAATATTCTTTTCCGGCTTCAAATTCATATTCTCCCCGGGCGTGCTGAATGGAAAATTCAAAACAAAGAGACTTGATGCCCGCAAGACAGGCCTGATCCGTCAGACAGCCGGAACTCCAGGTGTCGGGATTGGGATCTTCCATCACCAGTTTCGGAATACCGGGCATAGCGGAAAGATCAAAGTCAGTGCCGTTTCCTGAATAAATCAACGCCTGATGCTGATGTCCGTGCAGATCAAGGACAACGTGACTGCCTTCGATCATTTCCGGCCAGAGCCACGCTGTGATTTGTCCTGCCACGCCCAAATCACCCTCCCGCTGCCAGAGGCGGTTCATATTGTAGAGGGTTTGAGCGGTATCCCGTCCCAGCCCCCAGGGGCAGTAGTTGTGGCGGAAAATGGAATAAAAGTATTCGTTGATCTTGCTCAAATCCTCTTTTTCAGGATAATATTCATAATCCATAAGCAAGGCA
Organism: Lentisphaerota bacterium; assembly: GCA_015061745.1. Lineage (GTDB taxonomy): Bacteria > Verrucomicrobiota > Lentisphaeria > Victivallales > Victivallaceae > UBA1784. The sequence continues at coordinate 5,250 of SUWB01000071.1, forward strand.
AATGGATTGGCATTGGCACAGATACGCAATTCACCGGCAAAATCCCCTGATGCCATTTCTTCGATAAATTCCGGAAGCAGTCCGGGACCGACGTGTTCCATACCGTGCTGTCCTGCGACAATGGCAAGAACGGGACCGGGGCGGTTGCCTTTGATCCGGCACCAGCTGACCTTGCAGGAATTTCCATTGCAATCCTGAAATTGTTTGGTAAAAGTTTCCATAAATACAGCGTCTTTCAAAAAAAAGTTCTTAAAAACAGCAAAATTTCTGCATTTTATTAATATAACCTTTCTGCACACACAATACAAGAGGGGAACAGGCTGCTGCCGCAAAATTTCACAGATATCCCATAAAATTTTTCTGATTTGACAAAAAAGAGGATTCATGCTACCTTTTTCTCTGCTACAATCCAAAGGAGAAAATCATGAATCCTCAAGAACATAATATGGCAGTGTTAGGAC
>SUWB01000029.1 GCA_015061745.1 Lentisphaerota bacterium
GGGGAAGAGAAACGCTTGCCGTGTCTCTTACCCCAACTCCCCGGAGCAGAAATAATCAAACACAGCCTTAAGTATGGTCGGGTAAAATTACCATAAACCTTAAAAATTATCGTTTTCCGGCAATATCTCCCCGCAAACCTTTTATTTCCAGTGATATCCTCCCGCAAAGATTTGTCCCCGGAGATATCTCTCTGCCGCCCTTTCAGGGCTACCGCAAAAAATTGTTTGCGGTAATTCCCTTCTGCCGCCCTTTCAGGGCTTGTGCCTCAATGGGGGAGAGAAATAGCTCGGGCAAAAAAAATAGTTTTGCAACAGCTCCATTTTTTTTACTGACCTTTATCGGGAACAGAGCATTTGCTCCCTTGAAATTTACTTCAACAGACGTTGAAATCCGCTGAGGGCAATTTCATCTTGAGCAAGTACCGGCACCGGAGAATCCAGAGCTTCTTTAAGTACTGCAAAAGTCCGGTTCAACGCTTCTGCGTAATCTTGAACATCTTTTTCCGTATGGGCCAGTGTGGGATAAAAACCTGTGCCTGCCAAAAATCCTTCTTCCAGCATTTTCCGGGTGAAAAGAGTTCGCAGTTCCGCTGAGCGTTCCCCGTCAAAGCCGAAGGAGGCGAGGCAGGAAAAATCAGGTTCGCTGTGGATCGTTACCGGCAGAGCATACTTTTCTGCAGTCGTTTCCCAGAGAGTTGTGACCATTTTTCCGATTCTTGCTGCGTGCTCCCAGACTTTGGTCTTTTCTGCTTTTTCAAGAAAAGCGTTTGCCGCAGCAGGGCCGGTTCTTTCGGTCCAGTAGGTGCTTGAAATGAAACTTTTTTGTGCTCCGGACATCGTTTCTTTATTGCCGATAACGGCACCGATAGGATGTCCGTTACCCAGAGCTTTGGCAAAAACGGCAATATCGGGCGTTACGCCGAAACTCAAATGGGAACCGCCGAAACGCCACCGCCAGCCGATGGTCACTTCATCAAAGATCAGTTTGGCTCCGTAACGGTCACAAAGTTCCCGCATCCGTTCCAGAAATCCCGGAGTGGGATATTCGTGGCGGCAGGGTTCGGCAACAACGGCGGCAATCTTTGAACCGTGTTTAGTGAAAAGTTCTTCCAGCCGTTCAAAGTCGCCGTGTTCCAGAGGCATTGCTGTTCCCCGCAGTTCTGAAGGCACTCCGTAAGGCGGCACACCGGCAAGCCACATTCCCCGCAACGCATCATTGTCTCCCAGATTGCAGGCAAGATACCAGTCGCTCCAACCGTGATAGCCGGAAACAATGACCGCAGAACGGTCTGTCGCCGCCCGGGCAATACGGATCGCCAGAGCCAGAGTTTCTCCGCCGGTACGGGCAAAGCGGACTTGCTCCGCCCAGGGATGAATGAAACAGAGACGGTCAGCAAGTTCCACTTCTTCAGGAGCGTTAAGGGAGGTCATACTTCCTGAACGGATCGTCCGGATCACGGCTTCATTGACATCCGGATCCGCATATCCCAGCAGGCAGGCTCCGATACCATTGGTGGTAAAGTCGGTATATGTTCTGCCGTCGAGATCGGTGACCCGGCAGCCGTGAGCTTCAGAACTGTAAGGAGGCCAGACGCCCGGAGCCATATTTTCGGGGCGTTTGCTCAATAAGCCCACTCCACCGGGGATACGTTCTTTGGCGTGAAGGTAAAGGGACTGGGTTTTGTCCTGTTTCATAAAATGGTTCCTTATTTTTAACGGGGATGAAAAATGTGTTTAAGTTTTTCAAAGTTCCGCCTGATCTGCTCATATTGCAGCCGACGGGGCGGAAGGGGATTTCAACTGCTGTATGAAATTGACGGCGTTTTCCCGGAAAAGCTTTTGGATATCTCCCGGGGAAAGGCTCAATATATCCGCTGCACGCTTCTGCTGGAGCAGCTGTTCATAAACAACTGTGACCGATGCTGAACGGCAGTGTTCAAGTTTTTCGGCTCCGGGATAGTATTGCCAGGCATCGGCGTAGGTGATGTATTTTCCGTGCATACCGCCTGCGACGATTCCGTCCGAACCGAACATAATACGGTCGATATTTTCGTGTTTCAGCAGCAGACAGTGGGTATAAAGATCATTAACAGCTGAGGTGTCGTAAAAAATATTGGGCAGATCCTTCAAGATATCAATGACACCGGCAAGAAAGTTGGCGTTGAAAGCCCGGGCACAATGAGCCAGAACCCATTTGACATTGGGATAACGTTTGGTGAGGTAAGAAAGATCTTTGAGATTGAGGGGCGAAGAAACCCCGTCTTTCATAGACAGATGCAAAGTGACGGCTCTCTTGTAATGGTCTATGACCTCGATTTGAGATTCCGGCAGATATTCTGTGATCCGGGCATCGGCGGGATCGGGAGCAAAGAGACGGTAGGGCTTGACGGAATGGAACACTCCCTTTTCAAAACATTGAGCCAGGTATTCCGGGGATTCGGCAGGAGTGACCAGCATCCCGGCAATGGAAAGAGGATCTTTTTGCACCTCCTGCTCAAGGAAGATATTGTGATTTCTTACATTCATCTCTTTCACAGGTGTGCCGAGCAGCAGACAGTGGCACTCCCGGCCCGGGAAAAGATGGCTGTACCACTCATTCACTTCCTTTACCCCCGCTTCATAACGCAAGGGATCGTCAGAAAGAGCCAGATGTTCCTGACCGGATTCTGTCCACAAGTGAACGTGCATATCAAAAAGTTTTTCAGGAATAAAGTCATCAAGATATTTTTCAAAAAATTCCCGGTCAGTTGGTGTGTAAGTGATTTCCACGTTACTGTGCTCCTGTTATTGTAGTACAAATATGGTCCTGTTTATAAATATAGCACAAAAAATATTTTTTACCATTGAGGATTTATGTTATAAAGTCACGAATCTGTGTCTTTTTTTAATACTTTTGCTTGTATTCATTTTTTTGAGAGGTATATTATATTCCGAATGAAAGAGCAGGGAAAGCTGCCTTTTACATTCAGTATAATACACCTTAACGGAGCGTTTTTTTATGAAAGAGCTTAGAGTTTTACGCAGTCGCAGGATCTACTCAGACGGCAATCATAACGCCTTTACGACAGTTGCTTTTTGCGGGGAGGTACTTTACGCTGCCTTCCGGACGGCTTCTGCTCATCTGGCTCAGAACGGAGCGATCACTGTGCTTAAAAGTTCCGACGGCGGAAAAAACTGGGAACTTTGTGAGCGTATCGTTTGTGAAAATTGGGATCTCAGAGATCCGGGACTTGTCTTTTGCCGTGACCGGCTGCATCTGTTTTGTTTCGGAAGGAATAGTGCAAATGTTGCAGAAACGGCCTCTTTTCATTGTTTTCTTCAGGAAAATAACAGCTTTTCCCCTCTGGAAACTTTGAAGAATATGCCTGTTATCTGGGGCGTTGCAGTCTGGGGAGATAAAATTTACGGGACAGCTTATCACTCCGAAGGGAAAAATATGTCCCGGGTGACACTTCACGTTTCCTGTGACGGGGTCAATTGGGAACAGCTGACAGAACTGCCTTTCCCTGGAAACGAGGCTGCAATAGACTTCGATCCGGACGGAACTTTGTGGATGCTTGTGCGTGATACGCACGATTGCAGCTGTTACGGGGGAGGTTCCATTCCGGTGCTCTGCCGCCTAAAACCGCCTTATACGGGAACTCCTTTTGCTGTGCCCCTGGTGCTCAGGCTGCAGGGGCCTATGCTGAAGCGGATCAATGGCGTTTCCATTATTGCCGGCAGACGTTGGGACGGCTGGGAACGGAACAGACGGAATTTGAGAACAGACCTTTTTATCATTCCCGACGGTGAGGATTGCCGTTTTGTTTCCACTCTGCCGAGCGGAGGAGATACTTCTTATGCCGCCTGTGTGGAAATGCCGGGCAACAGATTGCTTCTTACCTATTACAGTTCCCACGAACATACGATGGATGTGCCCTTTGAAGAAGATGATCCCAAAGATCCCGCCAAGGCGGAACATTCTACTCCGGCAGATATTTTTGTCGCTGAAATTTCAAAGAATTTTTAATATTAATGTCCCAATTATGATTGAAAGGAAATTTTTATGTATCGTTTTCTGATTTTATCTCTGCTGATGCCCCTGCTGCTGGGGGCGGAGCCTTTGAAAGAGGCTTTGATGCTTTGTCTTGATGCCGACACCAAAGCTCCTGCCGGTGTCTCAATTCCTTCTACCACCCGGCTGAAAGAGGGGAAATTCGGCAAAGGCTATCTGATTGAAAGACGGACACGCAATGAATTCAAGGCTTCTGATGTGATGCTGAGTGACGGGGCAACTTTGACGGGAGCTTCAAATATTCTGACACTTCCTGCCGGCGGAGTGGCGGCTCTGCCGCTGACTGCCATCCGGCCCAAGAGTTACAGCACTCTTTCATTTACATACAAAGGCAGCGGCAGGATCATTGTTTCCTGGAACCGCAAAGAGGTCAAAACCTTTACGGCCGGACCTGAAAAACAGTATGGGGTGGCGGTCATCAGGAATGATGACAGCGATGTGGCAACGCTCCGTATCAAGGCTGAAAAAGGAGCTGTGCTTGGAGAGGTTCTTTTTGACCGGGAAATCAATTATCCCTGTACTTATATCCGTCCCGGGACGATACGTTCCTGTGACTGGATCACTCTTGATCCTGCCAAATATTACAACGTTCAGCAGGGGGCTTTCAGCTGTTGGATCAAAGCTCCCTGGCTGGTACGGAACTTCAAGGATCTTTCCGGGACAGGGCTGCTCTGTCTGCTCTGGAAGACAGAAAGAGGAAAACTTTTTACTGATAACATCATCCGTTCCATTACCTTTTGGGATACCGGTTACTGTGACAGCTTTTATGGACAGAAGAAAACCACCGGAGGGAGCCGCTGCCGGTTCAATGAACTTAAACTCTTTCCTGCGGACGGATGGCATCACGTTGTGTTCAACTGGAAAATCGCCGATGGTAAAATTCATACTTCCATAATTGCCAACGGCAATCAGGTTTTCAACCGGACAAGCAATTTTATTTCCCGGCCCAAACCTGTGAGTTTCACCATCGGGTATACGGGGGGAGCTTATTTGAATGGTATCATTGATGATATTGCCCTGTTTCGCCGTCCTTTGAGTGTGTCGGAGGCTGAAAAAATCTTTAAGGCAAACAAGCCTCTTGCACAGCTTGTCAAGTGATCTCCTGAAAGTTTGGAGTATTTGATGAGTTTGAATCCCTTTCCCGAAACCGGTCAGCTGCGTCATATGAGTATGGATGAACTGACTGAACTTGCCGCAGAATGCAGACGGACGATTATTGAACAGGTAAGCCGGAATGGCGGACATCTGGCCTCAAATCTGGGGTGTGTGGAATTGACTTTGGCTTTGCACCGGGTCTTTGATATAAAAAAGTCTCCCATTATTTTTGATGTGGGGCATCAGTGTTATACTCATAAACTGCTGACGGGGAGGAGTGGCGCGTTTCAGAAACTCCGGCAGTGTGACGGCTGTTCCGGATTTCCCAGTCCCGCTGAATCTGAATGGGATGCGGCAGTCGGCGGTCACGCCGGAACTGCTCTTTCCACAGCCTTAGGTATCGGTGCCGCACGGGAGCTCGCAGGAAACAGTGACAAGGTCATTGCTGTTGTCGGTGACGGAGCTTGCAGTAACGGTATTACCTTTGAAGCCCTCAATACCTGTAAAGCGGGAGGCAAAAATCTGCTTTTTATTCTTAATGACAATGAAATGTCTATTTCTCCTGCGGTGGGGGCTCTCAGTGCACAATTGAGCAAGATTATTTCCGGCAGGTTTTACAACAAGACCAGAAATGCCGTACGCCGAAATGTGAAGCTGTGGCCCAAACTTCACAGATTTGTCCGTTACATTGAAGACCGGTTGAAATCTGCGCTGCTGCCGCCCAGTGCCATTTTTCAGTCTTTCGGATTTCGTTTTTTGGGGCCTGTGGATGGTCATTCTCTGCCGGAACTGGTTTCTATGCTTGAGAAGATAAAGGAGCTGGAAGGACCGCTTTTGCTCCACGTCGTGACGCGTAAAGGCAAGGGAGCCTACTATGCCGAAAATGCTCCGGAAATCTATCACGGGGTCGGCAAATTTGCTGCAGACGACGGAAAACTTATGCCTGCCTCAGAAGGATTTTCAGCAGTGTTGGGCAAGTGGATGTGCAAAAAAGCGGAACGCGATGAAAGAATAATCGGTGTTTCTGCTGCTATGATTCCCGGCGTGGGATTGTCCTGCTTCTCAGAAAAGTTCCCGCAACGCTGTTTTGATACGGGGATCGCCGAAGAACACGCTGCTGTTTTTGCTGCCGGAATGGCTGTTGCCGGTAAAAGACCTGTTTGTGCCCTTTATGCGACTTTTGCTCAGCGGGCTTTGGATTGTATCTATCACGATGCTGTGCTGGGCAGAGTTCCGGTAATTTTTGTTCTTGACCGTGCCGGAGCTGTGCCGGACGGTCCGACTCATCACGGGATTTATGATTTGGGATTTCTGCGTTCTCTGCCGGGACTCGTTGTTATGATGCCCCGGAATGAGCGGGAATTGGAAATGATGCTGGAGCACGCTCTGGAAATAAACGGACCTGTTGTGATCCGTTATCCCCGGGGCGGGAGCAAAGAAAAAGCTTTGCCGGAGCCCGGCCCGCTGGAAACAGGGAAATGCGAAGTCCTGAAAGAATCTCCTGAAGGTCCTGTAATCTGGGCTTTGGGGGCAGAGTGCGGAATCGCAGAAAAGGTCGTTGAAATTCTGGAAAAAGAAAAGATTGCGGCGACTTTGATAAATATCCGTTTTGCAGCTCCCTTTGACAGAGAAACAGCCTTGAAGTTTGCTTCAAGGCTTCAAGTGGTAATCGAAGATCACGGCATCGGCGGAGCGGGAAGTGCTTTAGCGGAGATCCTTTCCGGGATTCCCGGCAGCCGTATGGCAGTATTCAACTGGGGAAAAGAGATCGTCGGCCACGGCAATGTGGACATTCTCCGGAAGAAACATCGTCTTACGCCGGAAGATATTGCCGGAGAAATTATGAAAATACTTTCCTGAAGTTTCATATTTTACGAAAACACTTTGGGAAAAGTTGCTTTTTTACCTTGAAAAATGTCTGCGAGGTGGTATATTTGAAAAGGACATTTTTTTTGTGCAATTCTGGAATTGGGAATATGAAAGATTTACTGATCATTTTCTTTATGTTGACTGCCCTCTGGCTGGCCGGTTCTCCGGTTGGCAGGACGGATTTTTCAACGGCAGTGGACACTCGGATCGTGAAAAAAGCCGAATCCGTTACCAAAGCACGATTCCCTGACGCAGATAATGTACTGCTTTTTGAAAAAGAACGTTATACTTATAACAAAAACGGTACCTACCGGGCAACTGATGAACTTTATGCCAAGATCCTGACCGAAAAAGGCCGTGCCGGATTGAGGCAGTTGACATTCCACTTCAATGTCCATTATAATAAATTCAAGGTGCAGGAAATTGCCGTAATCAAACCCGGTGGAAAAATCGAGTCTGTTGATGTCGCCGCCAACAGCCGGGTCGTCATTGATTCTTCTCAGATGGCAAGCAATATTTATGATCCGGCGCAGAAGTGTCTGGTGCTTTCCATTCCCCGGATCGAAGTGGGCGATATCCTTTATCTGCGGACGGAAGATGAACATTTCAAGGCAAGGATCCCGGATTTCTGGAGCTGCTACACTCTGCTGCAGTCCACTTGGCCCATTATGGAGGCAAGTGTCGAGATAGATGCTCCTGCCGCTTTGCCTTTGCGTTCTTTTGCGCTTAAAGATAAGGTCAACGACAGTGTGAAATTTTCCAGAAAGCAAACCAAAGACCGCATTGTGTACAAATGGCACGCATTAAATGTCCCCCAAGTGCTCCGTGAACCGGGAATGCCTGAAATACATACTTGTGTTCAGCGGCTTCTGGTCAGTACAGCCCGTTCCTGGGAAGATGTTTCCCGCTGGTATTGGAATCTTTGTCTGCCCCGCCTCAAGGCAGTGACTCCGGCAATGGAAACGCAGGTGAAACAGCTTGTCAAAGGCAAAAAAAGTGATCTTGAAAAAATAAAAGCCATATTTCAGTTTGTTTCTCAACAGATTCGTTATATGGGCATAACTCCGGAAAAAGAAGCCCCCGGATATGAGCCTCACGATGTGAAGCTGACTTTTGATCAACGTTACGGTGTCTGCCGTGACAAGGCCGCTTTGCTGGTTGCAATGCTTCAGATTGCAGGATTCAAAGCCTATCCGGTTCTGTTTATGGCAGGTGATCCCAAAGATCCGGAGATCCCCAACGGGTATTTTAATCACGCCGTTACTGCCGTCGAACTGAAAAAGGGCAATTACATACTTATGGATCCCACTTATGAGTCTACTTCAGAACTTTTCCCCGCCTTTCAGGCGGATATGAGTTACCTTGTGGCACACCCCGAGGGGGAAACTTTGCGCCGCTCTCCGATTGTCCCGGCTGAGAAAAATCAGGCTCGGATCCGTACAAAGGGGAAAATAGATGCTGTGAATACACTGCACTGTGAAACAGTTGTCGATCTTTCAGGGATCAATGACCTTTATTACAGGGGAGCTCTTTCGCGCTGGTCCGATGAAAAGAAAGAACAGTTCTTTCTCGGCCGACTCAGAAAAGTAATGCCCGGTGTCCGGCTTGAAAAGCTGACGATCGTTCCCGAAAATATCCGTAATATGGGGACTCCTTTGAAGTTTAAATTCAGTTACACTGTCCCCCTCGATATCAAAGACAGTTCCAGATTGCTGGTGATGCCGGAACTGACATCTGTATTTGGTGTCGGTGAAGCGGTTTTTCAGGATCTTGAGCTGCTGAAAAGAAAGTATCCTCTGAGATTTATGAGTACCTGTTCGACTGATGAAGAGTATTCGGTGGAACTGCCTTCTACACTGAAAATAGCGGCATTGCCGGAAAAAGAAAAATTCAATGCCGGTGAAAAAATTGTTTATTCCGGCGAGACCTGGCTCAGTGGCGGAACGATAAAGGCGCGAAGATATCTCAAGATGGATACTCTTGAAATCAAGGCGGCGGAGTATCCGGCATTGAAAAAATTTCTCAATCGCCTGAAAAATGCCAGGAATGTATTGCCCGTTGCCGAAAGTGATTTTTCCACCGCCGCAGCTGCGGCTTCTCTCAACTCTTTCCCCGGAGCTGATTCAGTTATTGAAAAACGTCAGATCGAGCTCACAGTCAAAGATCCGTTTAATTGGAGTGTCCGCGATAAGAGCCGCAGGAAAATCTTGAATTATGCCGGTGTCAAAGCTCACAGCGAAGTCAAGATCCCCTATCTTGCCAATTGGAATGAAGTGGAACTGCTCAGTGCTCAAGTCATCTCTCCTGACGGAAAAATCAAAAAAGTAAACCCCTCAGAGATCAATCATATGGATTCTCCCGGAAACAGTGCAGGCCCCCGTTATCCGGCTCAAAAAATTATGGTTGTAAGTCTCCCCGGAGTGGTGCCCGGTTCTGTGGTTGAACTGGATATCAGATTGCACAAGATCAACAGACCGGTATTCAGCGAGAAATTTCTCCTGGCAAGTTCATCAGCCCCTGTTATTAATGCTGAAGTGATCTTTGATGTTCCCGCAGAGTTCTATGCAAGATATCAGTTTACCGGAAAAAAACGGGTACATTTCAGTGAATACACGGCAGCTGGACGCAGCGTGAAAAAATGGCAGTTCAGAAATATTCCCCGGGTGAAAAATGAATCTGGGCAGCCGCCGTGGACTCTGTTTTTGCCGGGTATGCTTTTCAATGCCGGCAGCGGCAACCGGATTTATGCGGAAAAGGTGAATGCAGCACTTCTTGAGAAGTGCAATGCCTCACTGAAAAGAGCTGAAACTCTGGTCAGAAAAGAAAAGTGGCATACGATAAAAGATGTCAGAGAAAAGGTCATTAAGGTAAGAGACTATGTGGATAAATTCATCAGAAAAGTGGATCTGCCCTTAAGTAAACAGCCGTTGTCTGCTTTAAGCTCTGCCGGAACAACTCTTGATTCCGGTTATGGTAATGCTGCTGACAGAGCGATTCTGACTGGTGCTCTGCTCAAAGCGTTGGGGGTGGAGTTCCGTTTTGTAGGAGCTTCTGATACCGGCTATGCTGTCAGCAGTGCAAGATTCTTTTTCCACGATTCTGATCCGGCAGGGTTGACTGAAGACATATTGGTCTATGTTCCTGCGTTACAGTGGTATCTCAACGATACCAGCCGTTTTGCCGCTCCCGGCAGTGTGAAACGTGAAGGGGCTGTGGGGATGGAATTGAATTCAGCAAGAATAACCCGGATTCAAAGTGCTGACCACAATACTACCGGCAGGAATTTGAAGTTTTTCATCGACTGCAAAAGTGATAAAGAGGCTCAAATCCAGGTGACAGAAGAACTCTTTGGCCGAGAGTATGAAGCAATCAAAAAAGAATTTTCAACAGCTGCGCAAGAACGGATCCGCCGCTTTTTTGAGGCGCGGGTCAGCAGTTTAGGCCACGGCGGAAGCCTGGTGGAAAAGGGAACTTATGATTTCAGCGGATATCCGGGGATCTTGCGTTACAAAGTGAGCAATCCTGAATTTCTCAGCAATACCGGGGATTTCAGGATCCTGGCGTTGCCCGGGTATTCATTGTTGTGCAGTACTGTTGCTTTGTCCCCTGCAATTGACCGGAAGACTCCTTTTTGGAGAAATTCCCCCCGTAAGTTGTCCATCTCCTGGAATATTGTGCCGCCTCAAGGGTGGGAAATCCACTCTTTCAGGCCGGAAAAGGTGGAAGAAGGCGAATATGGATCTTTTGTTTTTACAGAATACTATTCCGTTGTTTCAGGACAGATTGCCCTGCGCAGTAAATTGATTTTACCTGTTGAAATGATGGGGGTTTCTGCTGTTATCAATTTGGAAGAGTGGATAAAACGGGTGTCTGCTCCTGAAAACAAAAGTGTTGTGTTCAAAAAAATTTCTGTCCCCCGGGAATGAAATTATAAGGTAACTGAAAAAATGTTGATAAAAACATTGGAAGTCGGCCCTTTCGGGACGAATTGTTATTTGGTGTTTATCGAAGAAAATAAGCACCTCTACATCATCGACCCCGGCGACGAAGGCCGCCGGATCGTTTGTGAAGCCCGTCAATTGGAATTTGAAAAGGTTGAGCTGCTTCTGACTCATTTTCACATTGACCATATCAATGCTGTTGAATATTGTGCCAGGGAATTGGGGTGCGATTATGTCAGACTGCGTACTCCCGATCACGCTTACTATTCAAGCAGCAGCAATTGTCTGCCGCCCTATTTCCCTGAGGCATTGAAAAATCCGCCTCAGCCCAGAGAATATGAGGATAATCCCGATTTCAGAGTCCTGGCATTGCCCGGTCATACGCCAGGGGGAGCGGGGATCCTTTTCGGTAATGATCTTTTTTGCGGAGATACACTTTTCCTCAACTCCTGCGGCAGAACCGATCTTCCGGGCGGTAATGACGAAGAAATAACCCGTTCACTTCTTGATGTCCTTATGGCACTTCCCGATGAGGTGAAAGTCTACTGCGGACACGGACCTGTTACAACTATCGGCGCAGAGCGTCGCAATAATCCCTATATCAATGGAACATACTTATGAAATTTGAAATTCTTGAAAATGCAAATCTGAAAGGCGATTACTATCAGATACGTTTCGCAGCTCCTGAAATTGCTGCGGAGGCAAAGCCCGGACACTTTGTTCACGTCCGAATTGATGAAAGACGGGACTTTATGCTCCGGCGTCCTTTCAGTATCAAAGATGCCCGGGACGGAGTCCTTACGCTCCTCTATAAAGTGGTCGGTAAGGGAACTGACGCTCTGAGCAAACTTAAAAAAGGCGACAGCTGTGATATTATGGGCCCCCAGGGACGCCCCTTTACGCCTCAGCCCGGTCACCGTGCACTTATTATTGTGGGCGGATACGGTGCCGCCGCCACCTGGCAGCTGACCAGATCTATGCCCGGCGGTGTTGTCCTGCTCGGAGCCCGCAGCGAAGCCGATCTGCTTTTGACCAAAGAATATGCCGATGCCGGTTTTGATGTCCGTGTGGCTACCAACGACGGTTCAGTGGGCAAAAAAGGTTTTGTGACGGAACTGATCCCTGAACTGCTGGCAGCTCAGAACGAAAAACCTTTCTTTGTCTACGGTTGCGGTCCCAAACCTATGCTTATGGCACTGGCGGCTTTGATGCGAAAAGAAAAGTTGGCAGGTGAATTAAGTTTGGATGAAATTATGTGCTGCGGCGTGGGCAGTTGTTTCGGATGTGTTGTCAAGGTAAACGATCCGGATTCCGCAGACGGATTCCGTTATGCCCGCAGCTGTAAAGAAGGTCCGGTGTTCCCGGCGGAAGATATTTATATCGGGGAGTGAAATAAATATGAGTGTGGATTTGAGTGTTGATCTGGGTAAGTTCCAGTTGAAAAATCCGGTGCTGACTGCTTCCGGAACTTTTGGTTACGGTGAAGAATACCACAGTTTTTACGATATTTCCCTTCTGGGAGCTATTACTGTCAAGGGGATCCGTATGACTCCTTCTCACGGTAATCCGATGCCCCGTGTCGCTGAGGTGACGGGGGGAATGCTTAATGCCATCGGCCTTCAAGGTCCCGGTGTTGAGAAATTTCTGCATAATGAGCATTATATGCCCTTTTTGCGTAAAGTCGGTGCAACGGTGATCGTCAACATCTGGGGAACTTCCATTCAGGAATACGGCGAAGTCGCTGCCGCTCTTGAAGCTGAAAAGGAAGGAATTACCGCTCTTGAAATCAATATTTCCTGCCCCAATGTCAAAGCCGGCGGTGCGGCTTTCGGTACAGATCCGGCACTGGCGGCTCAGGTGGTTCGTGAAGTGCGTAAAAATACGACACTTCCTCTTATTACCAAACTTTCTCCCAATGTGACTTCTATCGGTGAATTTGCAAAGGGCGTTGAGGCAGAAGGCAGTGATGCTGTTTCTCTTATTAACACCTTTACCGCTATGGCTATCGATATTGAAACCTGGAAACCTAAAATTGCCAACCGGACCGGTGGTCTTTCCGGTCCTGCTGTCAAGCCTGTGGCGATCCGTATGGTGTACGATGTCTATAAGGCGGTTAAGATCCCCATTATCGGTATGGGGGGAATTTGTGACGGAGCTGATGCTGTTGAATTTCTGCTGGCCGGAGCTTCTGCAGTCGCTGTCGGAACTGCCAACTTTGTGGATCCTTATACGCCTCTTAAAGTGATTGATTACCTGACAGAGTATATGGAACGCCATAATATTTCCAAAGTTTCCGATTTAGTAGGTGCCGTTAAGTGCTGAGGATCATAGAAGGGTAATTGAATGAGTGACTTGAAAAAATTACTTCTGGGAGCGGTCCCCGGACTCAAATTACGGGAAAATGTCCCCTATCGTGAGATCACCACGATGGGGGTGGGGAGTACGTTGCCGCTGTTGGCAGAGATCGTTTCTGTTGATGAACTGAAAACGGTGCTTCAAACTGTAAAAAGTTCTTCTTTCCCGTTTTTTATTCTGGGGGCAGGCAGCAATCTTATCGGTATGGACGCTCCTTACCCGGGTGTGGCTTTGCGTTTGGAAAGCCACGCTTTCAGTACAGTGGAATTTCAGGGTGTTTTTATGCACTGCGGCGGTGCTTTACGTCTTTCAAATGCTGCCCGCTTTGCGGCAGATGAAGGACTTTCCGGACTTTCTGAATTGGGGGGGATCCCCGGTACCCTCGGTGGAGCTCTGAGAATGAATGCCGGAGCTTCCGGGCAGGAAATCGGAAAACTGGTGCATCGGGTCAAAGGAGTCACTTTTGACGGAGCAGACTGGGAAGCAAAAGGCAGTGATCTGACCTTCAGTTACCGTAATTCTTCCATTCCTCAGAATGTGATTGTGACAGGTGTGGTGCTGGAACTTGCCTCTGGAAGTGCCGAGAGCGAAAGAGAAAAGCTCAAAGTTGAACTGGAACGGCGTAAGGTGCGTGAACCTGCCGTCCGTTCTGCCGGATGTACGTTCCGCAATGTTTCTGCTTTGGAACCTGCCGGAAAATTGATCGATGAAGCCGGATTGCGGGGATTTCGTCTGGGGGATTTGGAAATAAGTTCAGTTCACGCCAATTTTATTGTCAATCACGGGCAGGGGAGTGAGGCAGATTATATGCAGCTGCTCCGGCTGATCCGCCGGACTGTGGCAGAAAAACACGGTTTTTATCTCCGGCGTGAAACCTGTTTCGTCAATCCTGATGCCCAGCGGACCATAGATCGTTTTATCGCTCCTCTCAAGGTGAATGTCCTTTGCGGAGGTGACTCCAGTGAGCGTGAAGTTTCTTTACGCAGCGGTGCCGCAGTGGCGGCGGCATTGGAAAATTGCGGTTACAATGTTGTATTGAGCGATTTGAAAAAGTGCGAACTGCTGCCGGAAACCCGGGAGTGCGATGCTGTTTTCCCCATTCTGCACGGCGGCTTCGGAGAAGGGGGCGAACTGCAGGATTTACTGGAACGTAATCTGATCAAATTTGTCGGTTCCGATTCGGTGGCAAGTGCTCTTGTTATGGATAAGATCGCTACTAAAAAAATGCTTGACCGTTTTAATCTGCCCACTGCAAGATGGTGCATCGTTGACAAAAACAACCGCAGTTTTCCTGAAAATCTGACACCGCCTTTTATGGTCAAAGCTCCTAAAGAAGGTTCAAGTGTCGGTATCGTCAAGGTGGAAAATCCCGCTCAATGGGATGAGGCTTTGAATAAGGTCTTTGAACACGCAGACACATTGCTGGTGGAGGAGTTTGTTTCCGGTGTGGAATTGACGGTCCCCGTCGTCAACGGGGAAGCTCTGGATGCCATTGAGATTCGGGCCCCTCACGGCTTCTATGATTATGATGCAAAATATCTTTATAAAAACGGCCATACGGAATATCTGTGTCCGCCCCGCAATGTTGCACCCGAGGTGGTGGAACGGGCTCGGCAGATCGCTGTGGACTTCAACCGGTTTGCAGGCGGCAGGGATATGATGCGGGTCGATTTTATTGTCGATGCGCAGGGCGTTCCTCTGGTGCTTGAAGGCAATAATCTGCCCGGATTTACGGCGACCAGTCTCGTTCCGAAAGCTGCTGCGGCGGCCGGAATCAGTTTTGAACGGCTCACCTCATCTATGATTCGTGCCGCTCTTTTGCGTCGGGCGGAAAATCCTGCGGGCACCGGGGCTATTGCTGAATTTTCAACGGAAGCACAAAAGGTGCAGCCCGGATTGATTGCTGCAAACCGGTGGATTTTCAGATTCATATTGCTGCTGAATGCGGCATTCCTTGTCTATATCGGAATAAATCTTACCCGGGTCGAAATGCCGGGGTGGCTTTTATGGATCGCTGCATTTCTGCTGTTAATGGCAGAACCTGTCTTTGGTTGGTTAAGGAGTCTGGAAAAATGAAAAAGTGTTTCTTGCTGCTGTTTTGTGCCGCACTGTGTTGTCTCGGGTGCGGATTTCTCAAGATCGGAAGTGCTGCTCCGGAATTTTCAAATGGAATATGGGTCAAGGGAAAATCTTTTTCTCTTGCTTCTGTCAAGGGCAGAAAAATGGCAGTCATCCTGTTTTGGAAACCGGATCACGCCGGGGCTCTCGGAATGCAGAATTTCAGCCGTCTCGCCCATCAGCGGCATCTGACTGACAAAATCGCTTTTGCCGCTGTGGCTCAGGGAACGTTGAAAAGTGTCGGGAATTTTCCTTTGATCCGGCAGCTGGGCAATATCCCTTTGCTGATCGACACTG
Source organism: Lentisphaerota bacterium (assembly GCA_015061745.1). Lineage (GTDB taxonomy): Bacteria > Verrucomicrobiota > Lentisphaeria > Victivallales > Victivallaceae > UBA1784. Next base: position 15,730 of record SUWB01000029.1, read on the forward strand.
AAAATAAAAATATCCCTCTTTTTCTCAGAAAAGAAAACCGCCTGCCTATGGCTGTGATCGTCGGAAAAGACGGAAAACTGCTCTGGCGCGGCAATCCCGGCAGGATCGCTGTTATGCTCAATACCATAGAAAAGGGCAAATACGATCAGAAAAAGGTAACAGGGGATGATGAGTTCAATGCTGTTTTCACCGGAATGATCGCAAAAAGTGATTTCAAAGGAGCTCTCGCTCTGATTGACAAAGAACTGGATCGTCCGGGAATCAATGCCAGTGAATTGGTCTCTTTGCAAGTAGGGATCCATTACAGACGGCTTAATTCCGCTGAAAATGCGGTCAAGGCTATTTATGCCGCTCAGAAAAAGTTTCCCGGCAGGCCTGAGTTTTATGAAATGGAACTCAAGATGCTTGAGTTGGGACATATGGAAAAACGTGTGCCTGAGTTTTATCATCGTCTGACTGCTATTTTTAAAAATCAGCCTAACGTTCTGCTCAAATTTGTTGCATTTGAACTCAACAAACCTTTTGATAAGCTTAATCCTGCCAGTGTTTATACCGTGGCACGGGCCGCTGCGAATGCGGGAGCTTATAAAAATAAACGTGAAAAGGGCAGGGCGATGCTTTATTATGCCCAGAGCCTTTATTGCATCGGCAGAGTTGATCTGGCTTGTAAGGTCGTCGAAAAATCCTTGAAATATCTCAAAGGTGAAAAAGAGTACAAACAAGCCAGGGATCTTGGGGGCTATTATCGGAAACTGGTTGATTTTTCAAGCAAGATCAAAGAATGATTTTCAAATAGACCGTTGTATTGGTGATAACACAATCAAGGGATGGATTTATGAAAAAAACGATGATTTTTCTGGGCATTGCCCTCAGTGTGAGTTTGAGCGGAGCTTTTTATTATGTCTCCCCTGATGGTAATGACCGTCACCCGGGAAATGACCCTGCCAAACCTTTGAAAAGTTTGACCCGGGCCCTGAGCAAAGCAAATTCAGGTGATACGATTATGGTCAGAGGCGGAATCTATCGTGAACAGTTGTGGCGGGAGTGGAGAAAGAAAAATCCTGAACCCGTTACCATTAAGGCTTTCCCTGATGAAACACCCGTGATCACTTTTGCCTGGAGTGTGAAAAACTGGAAAAAAATTTCCGGTGGACTTTTTTGTGCAGATTTCCCTTACGCTGTTTGTGATTTGTGGCAGCGGCTTACCCTTGACCGTTATCTCAAGGTCGATTCTATGGAACTGCTCAAAAAACAGCCGGGAGCCTTTTTACAGGATCCGGAAACGGGCAGACTTTATGTCAATCCTCTGAATGGTTCGTGGCACGACGATCCCGAAAAGGCCGGATTTACTGCGATTCCTTATGGTACGGGGCGTTCTCCTTATCCTTTTGATTCCAAAGCTCCCCGGGTTCGCCGCAGCGGCTTGAGTCTGGTGGGGGACAATCTTGTTATAGACGGACTTTCTTTTGAATTTCATTCCGCCGCAGGTTTTATTATGCGGGGACGGAAGATGGATAATTTTTACGGTTCTGCCCAGGTGCGCAACTGCAGTGCGGTGGGAACGACTCTCGGGTTTTCCAGCGGTTGGTTCGTTGCTGATACTGTTATTGAGAATTGCCGTGCCATTCGCAACAGCGGCGGCGGTATTCAGTTGGGCAACTATATCAAAAATATAAAGATCCTCAACAATTTTTTGCTCAATAACGGCAGTTGTCTGCCTTTTTACGGCGATTATACCACTGGAAGCGGTAATGTTTATAATCTTTCCCGTTACGGGGGAGCTCAAGCTGAATATGTGGATTTTATCGGAAATAAAGTCTTCTCTCTTGATAAATCCCGCAAGGCAGGTCTTGTGCGCTGCAAAGGGGGGATCCATAAACATACCAATCAGTTGAATAATCTCTATGTGGGAGGCTATGTCAATCTGTATTCAGTTCCCGGAAGTACCGCAACGATCAAAAACAATACGGTTCTGCCCGGAAAATTTTATTTTACAGTGCCCACTTCCGGGGAGAAGTATACGCCTGATATGAAGGACAATCTGGAACTTTCTCACAATTGGAAACGTGTCAGCCGTTTTGCCAACCCTGAGAAATATGACTTCCGTCTGCGTCCTGATTCCAAACATCTGGGCAAGGGATATGCTCCCGGAGCGGCTCCGGTCTGGTTTATCAAGGGCGGTGCCGCCAAAAACGGCAGCGGCAGAACTCCTGAATCTCCTTTGAATTCATTTGCTCAGCTTCAGAAGCGGATCAAAAGCGGTGATACGGTCTATTTTCTGCCCGGAAACTATACCGGAAAACTGGTTTTGAAAAATCTGAAAAATGTTGTTTTGTCGGATATGACTTTTAACAAGGCAAGATATACATCAGGAGCTGTTGAAATTGTCAACTCTCAGAATATCAAATTTGAGCATCTGGACTTTTGCAATATTTCCTTTACTCTTTTGAACAGCACTGTTGAGTTCAGTGAATCATTCCTTACCGGGGTGAAGGTGCAGGCTGAAAAGGGAAAAGTTGTCTTTGCCAATTCCAGGTTTGAAAATTCTGTTGTCAAAAGCTCCGGGCGCGTGGTCCTGAGAGAAAATCTTATCCGCCGTGTCAAGATCGCTGCCGGAGATGTGGTCTCTGAGCATAACGGTTTTGCAGAAGCTGAAGAGCTTGCAGATTGGCCCTATAAAGAAACTTTCAAAAGTTTTGCCGCAGCTGAAAACGGGCAGGTTCCTCTGAAAAATCTCCTTTGCGGTTCCAAAGGAACTTGGATCGGAAGCCGGGTCGTCCGTGATATATTGCCGCCTGTTCAAGTTGAATATTTGAAGTTTTCTCCTCTTGATTGCGGTACAAGATGTATCGTTTCCTGGAATACTCCCAAAGATTATGTTCAAGCTGTCATAGATGTGTTTGACGGCAAAAAACATATTTTCAGGCATCGGGGCGAATGGGGCGAATATCTGACAACTTCAGGTGAGATCGCTATCCCCGGACTGAAAAAAGGAAAAACCTATACCGCTCAAGTGTATTTCAGGCGGCATAATGAGGCCAGCGTATGGAGAAAAAAAGTTACCTTTACAATGCCGGAAAAGAGCGTGAAACATACGCCGCAACTTATCAAAGCCGGAGTCGGTACAAAGAATCCTGATATTGCCGCGGCTGTACGGTCTGCCCGCAAGGGAGATACCATTTTTATTACGCCGGGAGTCTATACTGAAATGATCAATGTTTATGCCGATGATGTGACCATCAAAGCAAAACCCGGAACCGTGAAAATTTCAGGGGCATATATGTTTGATTACTGTCTCAGGGCTTCTGACGTAAAGGGCCTGACCCTTGACGGACTTGATTTTATCGGGTTGCGTTATTCCAGCAAGACCCGGGCTGTGGAAATTCTCAAGTCTGAAAAAATCAAGGTGCTCAATTGCCGCTTCTTCCCCGGAATCAAAGGCCGTATGGGCAATGTGCAGCTCTTTGGCCGCTTTGTCAAAGGTTTTGAAGTGCGTAATTGTGTCTTCAATACCGGATTCCACGCAGTCTGGTTTATGGAAGCTGATGATGTCGTCGTCGATCACAACACCTTTTGGGGCGTCGGGATCAACGCCATTCACATTGGCGGCGGCCCGGGAGCCCGGGTGGTAATGACCAATAATCTGTGTGAAGATGTGGTTTCAAATCACAAGAGTCCTGCCATTTCCATCGGAGATCCGGGAACAAAGTTTGTCTGCGACTGGAACTTGTATTGGAAAACTGAGAAAAAATGTCCCGGACAAAAGATTTTCGGACTTGGCGGCAAGATCGGAACTGCGGCTGTCTGGCAGGTTATGAATAGCGATGTCACTCAAACTCTTGCTGAGACACGCAAGCGTTTCAATATTGAAAAAAATGGCCTTTTCGCTGACCCGAAAATGAAAAATCCTGCGAAAGGGGATTTCAGCCTTGCTCCTGATTCCCCCGCCCGCAAGCGGGGAAGTGATGGCAGGGATATCGGTGCGGATCTGAGCGTTTTCGCAGATTAACAAATAAATTCAAGGAAAATCAGAATGAAAAAAACAGCTCTTTTACTGGCAGCTTGTCTGGGAACAACTCTCAGTGCGGCAATTTATTATGTTTCTCCCTCAGGGAGTGACAAAAATCCCGGAACGGATCCCGCCAAACCGATGAAAAGTGTCGGCCGGGCCGTGCAGAAACTCAAATCCGGAGACACCCTTATGCTTAAAGGCGGTATTTACCGTGAAAGTGTGGTGGGAGAGTGGGGTAAGAAAAATCCCAAGCCCATTACCATCAAGGCTTTTCCCGATGAGACCCCCATTATTACCTGGGGATGGGATATCACAAATTGGAAAAAACTCCCCAACGGTCTTTTTGTGGCGGATTTCCCTTATGCGATCTGCGATTTGTGGCAGCGGATCTCCCTTGACCGCTATTTGAAACTGGGGTCAATGGAACTGCTCAAAAAACAGCCGGGAGGCTTTTGGCAGGATCCTGCAACAGGCAAGGTTTATGTCAATCCTCTGGATGGTACCTGGAACAGCGATCCTGAAAGTGCCGGATTTACAGCCGTTCCTTTTGCCAGCGGAAGCCGTCCCAGTCCCTACAATGAGACGGAGAAACTTGCACGCCGTTCCGGAATGAATTTCGTCGGTCACAATATTCACGTTGACGGTCTTGCTTTTGAATTTCACGCCGGCAAGGCTTTCTATTTGCGGGGACGGCAATTGAATCGTTTTTACGGTTCCGGAATCATCCGCAACTGCAGTGCTGTGGGAACGACCTGCGGTATTTCCACCGGCTGGTATGTTGATGGAGTGACGATTGAAAATTGTCTTTCTGTCCGCAACAGCGGTGCCGGACTTCATACCGGCGGCTATATCAAAAATATCAAGCTCATCAATAATTTTCTGCTGAACAACGGTTCCAGTCTGCCTTTTTACGGTAACTACACCGCAGGCGGCGGCAATGTGTACAATTTGGCCCACTACGGTGGAGATGATGCTGCTTATGTGGATGTCATCAATAACAAAGTCATTTCTCTTGATAAATCCCGGGGCGGCGGCGTAATGCGTTACAAACCTGGTATCAGAAAACATACCAACCATTTGAACAATCTCTATCTGGGCGGCGGCGTGACCCTTTACTCCGTTCCCGGTAGTACCGCCACCATCAGAAACAACTCCGTTTTTCCTGGAAAATTCAATTTTACCGTGCCCAATACCGGAAAGAAATACACCCCCGATATGAAGGATAATCTGGAACTGCAGGGCAGCAATTGGGTGAAAAAGGGCCGTTTTGTCAACCCTGAAAAACTGGACTATCGTTTGCTTCCGGATTCGGCTTATCTGGGCAAAGGGGTTGTTCCTCAGGCTGCTCCTGTGTGGTTTGTGAAACCCGGAAGTAAAGGCGGCGACGGCAGAACTCCTGAAAAACCTTTTGCCTCCCTGGCTCAGCTCCAGTCAAAAATCAAAAGCGGCGACACTGTTTACTTTATGGCCGGTACTTATACCGGGACTCTGAAACTGAAAAATATGAAAGATGTGGTGCTCTCTGATCGCTCTTTCAATACCGCAAAGTGGGACAAAAGTGTGATCTCTTTTGAAAATTGTTCCAATATCAAAGTTGAAAATATGGATTTTTCAAATAGTACCTTCAACTTGAAAGACAGTGTTGCAACCTTCAAGGAAAATGTTTTTAAGAGTGTCGCATTCAATGCTGCCGGCGGCAAAGCTGTGTTTGTATCTGACCGTCTCGAAAAGTGTTCCGTGAAAAGTTCCGGAAGGGTTGTTTTCAGGGAAAATATCCTGAGCAATGTGAAAACTGCCGTGAAGGATGTTGTTTCTGAACATAACGGCTTTATGACAAATGCTGAGTTGAAGGTATGGCCTTTTGTCGAAACTTACAAAAGTTTCGTTGCCGGTGTCAACGGCGTTGTGCCTTTGAAAAATATGGTTCGCGGCAGCCGCGGTAACTGGATCGGCAGCAGAGTTGTGCCGGTGAAGAAAAATCCCCTGGTAGTGGAATATGCAAAAATCATCCCCTTGAGCTGCGGAACTAAGGCTGTGGTTTCCTGGTGTACCCCCAAAGATTATGTACAGGCTTATGTGACAGTTCTGGACGGGAAAAAGCAGGTTTTTTCCACCCGGATGCGTTTCGGTCACTACTTGAGTTGTGCCAATGAGGTTTGCATTCCCAATCTTAAGCCGGGAAAAACCTACAAAGTTCTTTTGACTCTTGCCCGTCATAATGAAGAACGCACCTGGCAGAAGTGGATGACATTTTCTACCGTCAAGGCGTCGCCCGGAAAAAGTGTCCCCCGGATCATTGAAGTGGGAAAAAATAAAAAGTATTCAAGCGTCGCCGCAGCTGTGCGGGAGGCGAAAAACGGTGATACCGTGCTCGTCGCTCCCGGATTCTATCCTGAAATGATCAATGTTTTTGCCGACAATGTGACCATTAAGGCTGCTAAACCCGGCAGTGTGCAGTTCAGCGGCGAGTTTATGTTTGACTACACCATTCAGGCTGCCAATGTCAAAGGCTTGACCATTGACGGTATTGATTTTGTGGGCTCCCGTTATTCCAGCAGTGCCAAAGTCATCTCCATCACCAATTCCACAAACATCAAGATCCGCAACTGCCGTTTCCACGCGGGCCCCAACCGCCGTATGGGAAATTTGCACATCTATGGCAGATTTGTCAAAGGATTTGAAGTGAACAATTGTGTGTTCGATACCGGATTCCACAGCGTTTGGCTGCTGGAGTCGGGGGATGTGAAAATCGACCACAACACCTTCTGGGGGATGGGGATCAATGCCATTCACGTCGGCGGAGGTGCCGGAGAAAAGGTTGTCATCACCAACAACCTTTGTCAGGATGTGGTTTCCAATCATAACAGCCCTGCCATTTCTGTCGGACATAACAAAACCGATTTGACTTGTGACTGGAACTTGTACTGGTTCACCAAAAAACGCTGTCCTCAGCAAAAGGTGTTCGGAATGGGCGGAAAACTGGGCATCCACGCCGTCGGTCAGATTATGCGTCAGGATTCCTATGTCACCATTGAGGAGTGCCGCAAAGTTTACGGCGTTGAGAAAAACGGTTTGTTTGCCGATTCCAAGATGACAGATCCCGATAAAGGAGACTTCTCTCTGAAAGCTGATTCTCCCGCCCGCAAGCGGGGCAGCGACGGCAAAGATATCGGTGCAGATATGACTATTTGGAAAGGAAAATAATTATGCTTAATTTACGTCAAATGCCGGAATATACCTTCCCGGAACCTATACTCTGGGGCAGTGCCACAGCGGGACATCAAATCGAAGGGGACAATATCCACTCTTCTCATTATCACAATGAGCAGGCACATCCTGAATATTATGATGAACCTTCCGGCAAAGCGTGCAACAGTTACGAATTGTACAAAGAAGATATTGAACTTCTGAAAAAGCTGGGGCACCAGGCATATCGTTTTTCAATCGAATGGTGCCGCATCCAGCCGGAAGAAGGTAAGATCGACTATGAAGCTCTTGCTCACTATCAGGATATGCTCGACCGGCTCGCAGAAGCAGGGATCCACAGCAGCGTTACTCTGGTCCACTTTTCCGTTCCCTGGTGGTTCGATAAAAAAGGCGGATTTGCCAAGGCGGAAAATCTCCACTATTTTACAGAATATATCGACTTTATCGTACCGAAAATTGCAGACCGGGTCGGTTCCTGGACTATTCTCAATGAATTTAATCTGTCACGTTCTTTGGATCCCATCCAGCTCGACAGAAAAATCGGCTGCCTGAAAGCTCATTGTGCCGGTGCGCTGGCGGTGAAACAATATTCCAATGCGCCTGTGTCTTCCGCTCACGCATTTGTGCATCAGGATCCGGTGCGTCCTTTGGACAAACTGGATTGTACAATGGCAAATCTTTCTGACTGGATGGTCAATGAATTTTTCTTTCACGCTGTCCGTACCGGCGAGATTGTACTGCCCTACCGGGATATGGAGTATATGCCTGAACTCAAGCAAAGCTGTGATTACTGGGCGATCAATTATTATCACAGAACTCCTGTTACAGCCAGAAGTAAGACCGGTTTAGGAACAAAATTGGAGTTCGCCCGTTACAAACTGGTCGATTGTGACTTCGGACAGCGTGAGTTCAATCCGGAATCATTTATGCAGTGTGCTTCAAGAATCACCGACAAGCCGGTATGGATTACTGAAAACGGTATTTGCTGCGATGATGACCGTTTCAGGATTATGTATACGATGCTTCAGCTTGAAGCAATGAAAATGGCTTTGGCCTACTATCCGGAACTCAAGATCAAGGCTTATATGCACTGGTCTTTGCTTGATAACTACGAGTGGAGTTCTTATATTCCCCGTTTCGGCTTGTGTGACGTGAACCGTGAAACCTTTGAAAGAACTCCAAAGCCCAGTGCCTGGTTCCTGAAAGAGGTCATTGAACGCAATGGTTTTTCCGGTGAACTCTTTGAAAAATATGTGCCGGAACTTTCCGGATTCACATTGTATGAAGGTGTGAATAAGGCGATCGGAATTACCATCAACTGAAAATCAATCTCATTTGACAGGATAGAAGTTAATGCTTGACGTGATACGCGGTTTGCGTTTGATGCTGACAAGGGCGGATAAGTTCCGCCTTGTCGGACTTATTGTTCTGCTTTGCATCGGTGCATTTATGGAAATTGCCGGTTTGGGGCTGGTGCTGCCTCTGGTCGCATCATTTACCAAACCGGAGCTTTTTGAACAGAATAAGGCTCTGCATTTATTCCGTCAGCTCTTTGCCGGATTGAATGACAGTCAATTCCTCCTTGTCTGTTGTGGGATCATCGTCTTGCTCTATGTGCTGAAAAATCTGTGGATTTTCTTTACAATGCACATCTATACCCGTTTTGTTTATCAACGGCTGTCGAGGATCGCCTGTCGGCTTTTTTCCGGTTTTCTGGAGGGAAAATACCATATTTTTACTCAATACGGCAAGGTTGAGTTAAATACGCTTCTCGGCAAAGTAGATCTGATGTGTTCTATGGTGCTGCTGCCCTTTATGCTGATAACAGTTGATTTGCTGACTGTTTTTTTCATAAGTGTCACGCTGCTGCTGACGATTCCGATGGTGGTATTGAGCTGCGGTATTATTTTTACTGTGGGAACGTTGCTGATTTGTCTGCCTACACGGAAATTAAGTGAAAAAACAGGTGAGGGGATCAACACGCAGACCTCAAAGCTCAATCAACTTTCTCTCTATGCTTTGGAAGATGTCAAAACGATCAAGGTGACCGGGACAACTCCCTTTTACGCTGATGCTTACAAAAATATCCGGTTGGCAAAAAGCCGGTGTGATTCTGTGTTTTATATCCTGGGGCAGGTGCCGCGGCTGGTTCTTGAAACTTTGGGCGTGGCATCTGCAATACTCATATTGATGCTGATGTTATGGAGGGGGATACCTGTCGGAACTGTTATCTTGAGTTTCAGTTTATTGATTGCAGCTATGTCCCGACTGCTTCCCGCCATCAGCAGGATCAATTATGCTCTCAATTCAATAAAAATCGGTTATCCCTTTTTCAGAGACATTGTTGATGCCTTGCAGTGGGAAAAAGAAGATTTGGGAAATACAAACGGAAAACTTGAGTTTCAGAATGAAATCAAGGTGGAGGATCTTACCTTTTCTTATCCCGGAAGTGACAGAAACATTCTCTCCCATTTAAGCTTTTCTCTGAAACGTAATACCTCTCTGGCAATTGTCGGTCCCACCGGCGGCGGAAAAAGTACTCTGGTGAATCTGCTGTTGGGATTTTACCGGCCGGATTCAGGGAAAATTATGGTTGACGGCAGAAATATCAATGACTCTTTGGGGGCTTGGCGGAAATTGATCGGTTTTGTCCCGCAGCATATCGTTCTTGCCGACGCTTCTGTGGCTGCCAATGTGGCTGTCGGTGTCGATGATGAAAAGATCGACCGGAAACGGGTGCGGGAGGTGTTGCGTATTGCCCAAATGGAAAATTTTGTGGATTCCCTGCCTGAGGGAATGGAAAGTTCTATCGGAGATAACGGGATCCGGCTGTCCGGCGGACAGCGGCAGCGTATAGGTATTGCCCGGGCCCTTTATAAAGACCCGGAAATCATTATTTTTGACGAGGCCACCAGTGCTCTTGACAGTGAAACCGAAGATGCCCTTATTTCCGCCGTGGAAAAACTGCACGGTGCCAAGACGATTATTATGGTGGCTCACCGCTTGAGTACCGTCGAAAAATGCGAACAGCGTATTGAAATCAAACCTGTTCAGGACAATTTGTGAGATAACGGATCAGAATTTCCACATTGTCCGTCAGAGCAGGCGTTTTGACACAGTTCTCTTTGTGACCGGGGATGAAGTTGATTACCTTGCCCCCCCAGGGCGTGTAACTTTCACAGCATTGAGGAAAACTCTGACCGTTGACAGTTCCCATCATCAGAAAGAGGGCAGGGGAGGTTTGTTCCAGAGCAGTGTAAACCTCATCCTCCGGCAATTCAAAAGGCCGCAATTTATTTGCCAGTTCGTGCCGGCATTTGCATACAGTCAGGGAACATTCGCCGTGGGGATGAACAGACGGCTCAACGCCATCAGGATCTTTGGGCCGGACCCAGCGTACTCCGGTGATGTGCCGCCACCACTCCCACTGCCAGAAAGCGGCACTTGAACCGTGAAGCAGCAGCAGATTTCCCCCTTGCTGACAATATTTTTTTACCGCTTTTTCCGCACCTGAGCCGGGATGGGGCAGGCCGCAGGTATTGCCGATCAGGTGAAGAATAAGAAGATCGCAATTATCTGCCCACGCCCCTTCTTCAAGCAGAGTGAAGTCATCTTCAAAAAAACGGACACGCTCTTGCAGAGCCGGAGTGAGAGCGTGAAAAATGTTTTTCCCGGCGTGGGTATTGAAATGATTATCTGCAAAAAAGTAAATCATAGACAAATCCTTATGAGTGAAGCTGAAAGGATAAAGAAAAAGGGGGGCTTTGAAAGGGACTTCCCCCCAGACCTTGATCCTTTTATATTGGGACGCTGACTTAAAATTTATTTTTTACGGAGACGTTCAGCCAGTTCCCGTTTGCGTGCTTTGAGAATTTCAGCTTCCTGTTTGACTTTGTAGAAAGGGTCAAGAGGATAACAGCCGGAAACAAGTCCGTTGCGGGGAGCTGTGGTGCAATCTCCGAAAGTACGGCAAAGTTTCTTTGTTTTGAGAGGAACTCCCGCCAATGAATCAGCGCAAATTTCCGGATAAGCAAGAGCTTGACGGCCGATACCGACAAAGTCCGCCTGATTGTCACGGATGACACGCTGGGCGATATTGACCATATACTCCTGAAGACAGCTGTAACCGGAACCTACCAGTTTGATCCGGCTGCCGAATTCCTTTTTGAGTTCAGCAACAGTTTCGATCTGGCGGCACGCTCCGGCGACGGGATCTTCCGGAGGCAGATAACCGTCCCAGACCGGGAAATAGGCCGGACGCTGGAAGTGAGGATTATAGTAGGGACTGCAAACAGTGGTGCAGACCAGTTCGATGCCCAGTTCACAGCAAAGTTCAAGGAACTGACGGGTTTCAGTCAGATCGCGTCCAAGGCCTGTGCCATCGCCGCCGAAAGCGTAGGGATAGCTGCCCACCTTGACATTGCCCCGTTCCATAGGCACACCCCTGCGGTCGGGACCGGGTTCAAAGGGAATGCAGTCAAAGAGAGAAAGCCTTGTGGCAACAGCCAGTCCGGGGGCGGCTTCACGGATGGCGGCAACGATCTCTTTGAAGAATCTCGTACGGTTTTCAAAGGAACCTCCATACGGCCCGGGGCGGGTGAATGCACTCAAAAATTCGTGCCCCAGATAACCGTGGGCCATCTTGACATCAACAAAGTCAAACCCCAGTTTTTGAGCCAGAACGGCTGCTTTGGCAAAGTGTTTGACCACATTGGGGATATCACTGTCTGAAATAACGTTTGAACTGTTGCAATGGAATCTTTCATCCAAAAGAGGATGTGTATAAGCTGTAACAGATTCCAGTTTTGCATCATCGTTGGGATGACTGTAACGTCCGGAATGGGTCAGCTGCAAGCCGATGAGAGTGTCGTCGGCAGTTCCGAAGCGTTCAGCGTGGATCGAACGCATTTCATCAAGGAGAGAGCCCAGTTTTGCGGCATTGTCCTCAGTGAGCATCAGCTGCCTTGTATTGCTGCGGCCGGAGTCCATAACGGCACAGGCTTCACAGCCGAAAAGGAGTTTTGCCCCGGAAATGGCAAAGTTATGCCACCGGCGGCGGGTCAGTTCACTGGGGGAGCCGTCTCTTTCGCAGTCCCAGCCTTCCATAGGCAGAATACACCAGCGGTTTCCCACCTTTTTAGAATAAACTTCTATTTCCTGTGCCATAGGCGAGGCGGGAGCTGATTCAATATTGTCATCCAATTCCTGTTTTATGCCCAAAGTACGCAAATGTGCCCGGAATTCAGCGGTATTTTTGAATGATGAGATCTTGGGAATATTGATTTCACTCATCTTTTTTTTCCTCCATAACAAAAAATTGATTACCTTCAGGATCCATTCCGCGGCGGTATTCATCACACCCTAAATGGAACTTTTCCTTGAGAAGCGGGAACCCGGCTTTGAGCAGCCTGTGTTCCAGTGCTTCCATATCAGGGGTCGTAAAACTCCAACATACTGCAGATGAACCGTGTTCAAGAAATCTGGCATTGGTTTTGAGCAGATAGAGCCCTGTATCAGGGGCAATTGAGTAAAAACTGCCGAATGATGAACTCATTTCACATTGACCAAGCTGCAGAACGTCACGGTAAAAACTTTCGCATAAAGGCAGATCATTGACCTTGATGATGACTGCACTTTTCATTGTTTTTACTCCTCTACTTCCCGTGAAACGACGGAATTAAGGGCGTCAGCAAGAGCGATATATTCATCTTTGGAAAGTTTCCCTTCCCGGTTTTCTGCGATCTTGCGGGCATTTGCGGCATTATTTGCCAAAAGATCAATGGCCATTGAGGCGACGATCTTGGCATTGACCACATAGGCTTTTTGTTTATCAGCGATACGGTAATTGATTCCGTGTCCTGTGCCGGCAGCTCCTGCAGTATGGCCGTGCAAGGTGGGCATAATAGTGCTCAGATCTCCCATATCGGTTGACGCATTGCTGGGATTTGAGCCCAAATCGGGAACTTCCGGATCGACGGCTGCGGCTGTTGCGGAATAGATTTGTTCCAAAACTTTGTCGTCACAATGGGGCATATATCCGGGGATCGTCACAATTTCAATTCCTGCACCGACTGCCATAGCAGCCCCCTGCATTGCCCGGTCAAACTCGGTGTGAAGTGTTTTCAATGTAGCGATGCTGTTTGCACGGACCAGAAACTCCATCTTGCATTGATCGGGGATAATATTGACCACATCTCCCCCCTGGGTGACGATACCGTGGATACGCACTGTGGGATTCATTCCGGACCAGCGTTCCCGGAGCAAACCGACTGCAGTCTGGGCCAGGGTCATAGCGTGGAGTGCATTTATGCCGCCGCCGGGGGAAGCGGCGTGACAGGAACGCCCTTTGAAGACCACTTTTTTGGAAACAAAGCCGTTGTAGGGACCGCAGCCGTATTTGCCGCCGGCGTGAAGCATATAGGCAAGTTGAATATCATCAAAGACTCCCTGACGGATCAATTCCCCTTTGCCGCCCAGAGAAGATATCTTTTTTTCTGCGATCATCTGAAGCCGTTTTTCGATTTCGATACATTCTTCAGCAGGGACGGCCACAAAAGCGATTTTGCCGCTGAGTTCCTTTGCGATACCGGCGGCGGAAAGACCGATAGCCGCCCCCAGCATACCGGCCATACTGGCATTGTGTCCACAGGCGTGTACGGCACCGGTTTCGGGATCGCATTCAGGATGATTGGGAAGAATAAGAGAATCCATTTCGCCCAGAATGGCGATAGCAGGAGCATCTTCAGAAAAAGTCATATCGCCTCTGACGCCGGTAATTCCCAGCTTTTCCCGGGGAGACAGCCCCAGAGATCTCATTACATCTGCTGCGAGGGCTGCTGTTTTGAATTCCCGGTAGCCCGGTTCGGGATTTTTCCAGATTGTGTCCCCGATATTGATTATTTTTTCGGCATTGGCGTCAATTGCTGCAAACACTTTTGCTTTCAGTTCTTCAAAAGCCATACTAAAACCTTTCTTTTGACTCTTGTTTTTAAAGAAAAAACCCGGTGTTGACCGGGTTAAATTCTGACTTGGGGCTGCATACGATAGTAGGCTCCACCCAATAATTCCACTGCACTTTCGGCTGCTTTGCGGGGATCTATAAATTCTTTGACAAAAATATCCAGATAAACAGACTTGTTTTCCGGAACAAAAGAACCTGAAAGACAGCCCTTTGAAAGAAGTTGGACAAAGTCTTTTTCTTCTCCGGCTGCCGCACGGAGTGTGAATTCCCCACCTTTTTCCAGACCTGAAATACTGAGAAATTCTGAAACGAATTTTTCAGGTGCATCCTTGTCATTAAAGTCAAAGTTCCGGCAGTTGCAGATATCCACAGCACACGAAATAGCCCGTGCCCGTGTTTCTTCAAAGCGGCTTTTCCAGGAAAGCTGAAAAGAAGGACACCCCTGCTGTTCGACAACCGGTACCAACCGTTCAACACCGTTGTTGCCGACGATCCCTCTGTTGACCAGACTTGACACGATCCACTCACGGCAGCCGAGACCGCTGGAAATAATTTCAATGGCTTTGTCAAAGTCAACGCCTTCGCCGCAAGTAAAAAGATCCACCGCGGCATATTCGTGTTCCGGCCAGGCGTGTACAGCGAAATGGGATTCACTGATGACCACAACCCCGGAAACGCCCTGAGGCGTGAATTGGTGAAACTGAGAAGTGATGACAGTGGCACCGGATCCGCGGGCAGAGTTGAGAAAAATCTTTTCCATAACCGCCGCATCAGCGAGGATCTGGGGATCACAGTCGTAAAACTCAACTGTCATCTGGCGTCCGAGGGCAAAACCTCCTGTCCCCCGGACGCTTTTTCCGGAAAAAGCAGCAGTCATATTTTATTGACGTTCGGCGGTAATGGAGGGATCAAGCTGGCACTGGGCACTGAGTTCTTCCATAAAAGCGGCCTGCTGCTGCTGGGCTTTCTGCATACGGACGATCATCATATACTGATCTTCTTTGCCTTTGAATGCCTTGTAATCAGGAGCCTTGCGTGATACAAGCATAACCATCTGCAAGTTGGCCATAGGAGCGGCGATCTCACCGACTTTCAGTTTGAGAGAATTCATCATTGCCTGCTGGAATTTTGCATCACGGGCAGGTTCGGACAGCGTGAATTTCACATTGGTATATTTGACGCCGGTCAGAGAGTTGAAGGCTTTGGCCTGCTGGTTGGCAGGCTGTTTGCGGATTGCAGCAAAAGCGGTCTCAGCTTTTTTACGGGCGGCTTTGTAGAGAGAGTCTTTGACTTGGTCGAGACGAACCTGAGCAAGGACTTCTTCAAGTTTGGCAGGACGGGTTTCGACCCGGTTGCGCAGGAAGCCCACGCAGGCACTGTCAGCAGTTGCGACAACTTTGGTCACAGGATTGCCGGCTGCCTGATTGAGAGCGGCAACCAGATCGGCGGAGTGGATAGAGCTGATGTTGCCGGAAGTGAAGCTGACTTTGGGATTTTCGATAACAGCCAGTTTCAGGCGGTCAGCGATTTTGCGGAAAGCGTTGATTTTATCAGCTTTTTTGTCCACAGCGGCAACAGCATCAGCAGCATCAACGGCAAAGTCTTCAGCGGCGCGCTGGGCCATATCGGCACTTTCGATCTTGATGAATTCATCACGGACTTTGGCTTTGGCAGCTGCAAAGGTTTGGGGTTTGCCATCTTTACCGGTGAAAAGGGCTTTGTTGGCATTGTAGAATTTCTGCAGTTCTTTGGCCGTTGCTTTTTTGGCTGCCTGAGCGGTAAAGAGGGAGTATTTGAATTCAACCACCATAACGTCCATCCAACCGGGAATGTTGTAGCTTCCTTTGTTGGCATTGAAATAAGCATTGACAGCTTTCTGCTCTGCGGCGGGAAGTTCGGTAACTTTGCGGGCATTGGGCTTGACCAGTTTGCCGGGGGTTCCCACCTGGAATTCTGCGACCCGGATTTCGTAAGGGGTATTGAACTGACGGAACAGTTCTTTTGCTTCGCCGGGGGTGGCGATGACGGCACTTCCCTGCTGACTCTGGAATTTGTTGATAATCAGCATCATACGGAGAGATTCTTCAATATCCTGTTTGGTAATGCCAAAGCGGTTCAGATTGGTCAGCAGAGTGTTGTATTTTTTCAAATCAAATTTACCGTTGCTCTGGAGCATCGGGTGCATTTTCAATGCTGAAGCAACTTCTTTGTCGCTGGCAGTGATACCGGTGGAACGGGCTTTTTCCAGCATACAGTAAAAGTAGAACTGCTGTTCAATGCGAGCTTCTCCCACAGGGAATCCCAACTGATTGCACACTTCAAGATTGCGGTGGATTTCACGCAGATCTTCATAGGTCACTTTTTTACCGAATGCAGTTCCCACCCGGGCACCGCTGCCATTGTCGGGGCCGAAACCGAAAAATGATCCCGGCACCATAAATCCGATAAAGGAGATAATGATGACAATAGTGAACAGACCGAAGAGCCAGCGGCTGTGGCGGTGGAACACACTGTTGAGTTTTTTGATGATCATAATTGTTTCCTTTCTTTTTTGTTAAAACAGTGATCTGTTGGATGTTTTGGATTTTAACAGTATTTCTACTTCTTCCGGAATGATCGAGACCATATCGATTTCCGGTACATTGACGTGACAACGCAGAGGAACTCTGCTGCGGCCGGGGGATTTTATATCAATGGTATCCACAAAAATCCGGACCTGATCAGGCTGCAGGGCTGCAAGTTTTGCAGCTGGCCCCCGCAGGATCAATTCTGCCCCATGGGGGAGGGGGGGGATGATTGAGAACTCCGCATTATCTGCCGGATTTCTCAGAAATGAAACCGGCAGACGCATTGAACGGCTGCTGAACTGACGGATCAGTTTTACCCGGGCCAACACACTTGAAGGGGCCGCAGAAACCTGACCGGGCAGGGCGAGAGCTGTGTTGAATTCAAAAAATTCAGGAGCATTGGTCAGGGGAATGCGGTTTGTATGAACATATTTCAGCTTTGAAATGACATTTTCAGCACCTGTAATGATTACTTTGTCCGGAATGGTCTCGTAACTCAATTCCATACCCGGAGGCACAGTGCCGTCAAAAACAGGACGAACGGCAACACTTCTTTCGCCGCGGCTCAATAAATTGAGTCTGAGATTGCCTTCTTCCGGGAAGTCAATATTGTGCAGGGTGAATTTTCTGTCAGAAATGGTAATATTTTTAGAAGTTACCTTGACCAGATAAGTGCCGTCCGGCTGTCGGTGGTGCGGACCGACTTTGACACTGACCTGTACGTTGCCCGGACGGAATTCAGCTCCGGCACGGCCTTTGAGAGTCAACGCAATTTCAGGAGAATTACCTGTCTGTTCCTGCAAACCGGGGGCAAGTGTCAATGCCACAGGGACACGGACACGAACCAGGCGGTGTTCAACGGTGAGCTGAGAATGTAAATGGACATAGAGAAAAATAGCAAAAGCCAATGCCACACCCCGGCGCAGAGGATCCCGCTTTATAAAAAGCCAGATTTTAGTCAACACGTGAAGGTCCTCCTTTTTCCTGAGTTGAGTTCAGTAAGTGACCATTGTTGTCGCATTCTTCCATAACGAGCATCGTTTCCTGAATCTCGGAATCAGCTTTTTGAATAATGTACTGCTCAAGCAGCCGTTCCAACTGGGGCAGGGAAAGGTCCCTGTGAAATTCATCTTTACAGGTGATACTGATTGCTCCGGTTTCTTCTGAGACAACGACACTGACAGCATCCGTTTCATCAGAAATCCCCAAGGCTGCCCGGTGGCGGGTGCCGAGCCTGGGCGAAATTTTTTCGTTCCTTGTCAAAGGCAGGATCACCCGGGCTGCCAGAATGTGGTCATCCCGGATAATAACGGCTCCGTCGTGGAGAGGTGAATTCGGGTAAAAAATCGATTCAAGGATCAAAGCATTGACCTTTATGTCCAGTGGAATGGAATCGTCAATAAGCATCTGCAATTTGATTCTGCGTTCAATAACGATCAAAGCTCCGCATTTGCGCCGGGACATATCCCGGACCGCAGCAACAAGTTCACCGATGAACTCACGTTTCTTTTTTCCCTGCCACACCATAACGCTGCCCAATTGAGCCAGCGCACGGCGGAGTTCCGGCTGAAAGAGAATAATCAAAGCCAGAAAGGCCGAAGCGTAAAGGGTGGAAAGAATATAGTTGATGACCTGAAGCCCCAACTGATTCGCCGCCAGCGCAAGAGCCATAACACCGATCAACGCACCTGTGAGCACCAGAGAACCTCTTGTGTTGCGCAAGTAATAAAGAAGCTCATTGATCACAAAAAAGAGAATGCCGACTTCAAGAATGGCCTTCAGCAGAGTGTACATAGATTCCATAATTATGCAACTCCTTTCATCGCCAGTGCCCGACGCAGAGAACGGATATCGTGAGTCCGGATGACCGAAGCTCCGCCGGCAACAAGCTGCAGTTCCAGTTTGAGAGTCATTTCTGCTCTGGAGTCCACGCTGCCTCCCATAAAGGATTTGCGGGAAATCCCCCACAGCCAGGGGTATTCACGGCTGAAAAGGGGGGCTTCATCAATGAGAGTCCGGCATTGTTCGGCGGTTTTAGCAAAGCCAATACCGGGATCAAGCCAGATATTTTCTTTTTTGACTCCTGATTTCAAGGCTTGGAGACAGGATTCCCGGAGCTCTTTTTCCACATCATTCCGCACTCCGCCCGGGTAAAGAGTGAACTCCTGCATATGGGCGGGAGTTGAACGGGAGTGACAAAGTACAAGCCCCGCTTGGGCGGCACCAGCTGCTTCAAGAAGTTTTACATCTCTGCCGGCAGAAACATCATTGATAATATCAGCTCCGTATTTCAGTGCCAACGCAGCAGTTTCTCCGTGACGGGTGTCTACGCTGATGGGGACTTCCGGCAGATGCTCCCGGATTTCCTGCAGAACAGGCAGAAGTCTTGCACACTCCTCTGCTGGAGTAACAGGAGTACTTCCCGGACGGGTCGATTCCGCCCCCAAGTCAAGAATGTCCGCACCCTCCTCAAAAAGAGCAAGAGCTCTCCTGACCGCCGACTCTGGAGCGGAGGCAGAGCCTTCGCTGAAAGAGTCGCCGGTAATATTTACGATGGCCATAAGGGCACACCGGTTCAAATTTTTGAGGAACGCTGCGGGATCAAACATTATTCCTGTTCCGGAGCCTCAGCAGAGGTGTTTTCAACAACCGGCTCTTCCTGAGCGGGAGTCGTTTCAGCCGGTACTTCTGCCTCGGGAGCGGTTTCAGCAGTTTTATTTTCAGCTGCTGCAACTTTGGAAATACCGGTGATCCGGTCTCCGTCGTTGAGACGCATAATGATAACCCCCTTGGCGGCACGGCCGACACGGCGGATTTCGTGAACAGGAATACGAACCAACTGTCCGCGTTCTGTGGTCATCATCAGTTCATCTTCGTCAGTGACCTGAACCACACCGAGGACCGTTTCATTTTCCCGGAGACGGATATTCACAACACCGCGGGCACCGCGGTTGGTTTTGCGGTAGGTGCTGACACAGGAACGTTTACCCATACCGCCGGTTGTGACCACCAGAACTTCGGGGGCGGTGGAGCTGACATCTTCTTCGGCTTCAAGAGATTCGCTCAAGTTATCCATATCGTCAGCTTCGGCATCGGTCATAGATTCGGGTTCGTCGTAGGAGTGTTCGCGGATGATTTCCAGACTGACCACTTCGTCGCCCGGAAGTTTGAAGCGCATACCGGTCACGCCGCGGGCGGTACGTCCCATAGGACGGATCTGGTCGTCATTCTGATCAAAGCGGCAGGCCATACCCAATTTGGTGGAAAGCAGGATCTCATCGCCGTTCTTTGAGATCGCAGCACCGATAAGATCGTCATCTTCCTCGATGACCAGGGCCCGCAAACCGATGCGGCGCAGATTCTTGAAGAGCTGAAGCTCGCTCTTTTTGATGTATCCGGTACGGGAAGCCATAACGATGTATTTTTCAGGATCAGAAAGTTCGTCCTGAGTAACGGTTAACATTGCACAGACTCTTTCGCCGGGTTCCATCTTGACCAGATTGACAATAGCTCTGCCTTTGCCGGTACGGGAGCCTTCGGGGATTTCATAGACGTTGAGCCAGTACATAAAGCCGCGGTTGGTGAAGAAAAAGATCAGGTCGTGGCTGTTGGCATTGAAAAGGTGAGCCACGTGATCTTCTTCACGGGTTTCCATACCGATGATACCCTTGCCGCCCCGGTGCTGGACACCGTAGGTATCGGCAGGGATACGCTTGATGAATCCGGTGTCGGAAACGGTGATAACGCAATTGTGGCGGGGGATAAGGTCGGCAATATTGAGGTCACTGTCATCGGTGGTGATTTCGGTGAGACGGGGAGTTGCGTATTTCTCTTTGATCTCAAGGAGTTCCTCACGGATAACGCTGATCCGTTTTTCACGGGAACCGATGACCTCTTTGAGGTAGGCAATATAGGTGAGCAGTTCTTCCAGTTCTGTCCGGAGGGCATCAACGGTCAAGCCTGTGAGCTGGTGCAGACGCATATCAAGGATCGCATTGACCTGAGGCACGGTGAATTCAAACCGTTCGATCAAAGCAGTTGCCGCAGCCTGACGGTTTGCAGATTTGCGGATAATATCCACGACTTCGTCAATGGCATCAAGAGCTTTCAAAAGTCCTTCGAGGATATGGGCTCTGGCCTCAGCTTTTTTGAGTTCAAAGATGGAACGCCGCATCACCACGTCCAGACGGTGATTGATAAAGGCTTCAAGCACCTGAAGCAGATTCATTGTGACGGGACGGTTGTGATCCACCACCAGCATCGTGCAGCCCATAACCGTTTCAAACTGGGTATGAGTGAAAATCTGATTGAGCACTACCTGGGCAACGGCACCGCGCTTGATATCAATGACCACCCGGATACCGGAACGGTCACTGGTTTCGTCGCGGAGACCGGAAATGCCGGTAATGCGTTTTTCGTTGACCAGTTCAGCGATTCTTGCGACCTGCTGGGCCTTGTTGACACCGAAAGGTACTTCGCTGATGATGATCTGCTCTTTACCATCCTTTTCGATGATGTCGGCGCGGGAACGGATACGGACACTGCCGTGACCGGTCTGGTAGAACTGACGCAGAGTATAGCGGCCCCGGATAATAGCTCCTGTTGAAAAGTCCGGGCCGGGCAGATAATCCATCAGTTCGTCCACAGTGGCATTGGGGGTGTCAAGCAGATAAACAGTTGCGTCAATCACTTCACCCAGGTTGTGAGTGGGGATGTTGGTTGCCATACCCACACCGATACCGGTGCCGCCGTTGACCAGCAGCTGAGGGAATTTTGCAGGGAGAACAGTGGGTTCCACATCGGTTTCGTCAAATGTGGGCATCATATCCACAGTCTCTTTTTCGATATCGGCCAGCATTTCGTCGGAAATACGTTCCATACGGCACTCGGTATAACGGCTGGCGGCAGCGGGGTCGCCGTCCATAGTACCGAAGTTACCCTGGCCTTCGATCAGAGGCATACGCATAGAGAAAGGTTGGGCAAGTCGGACAAGGGCATCATAAATGGCTGAATCACCGTGGGGGTGGTAGTTACCCATAACTTCACCAACGACCTTGGCGCACTTGACTGTGGCGTGGGACTTGGTGATGCCCATTTGGCGCATAGCGTAAAGGATACGGCGGTTCACAGGTTTCAGACCGTCCCGGACATCGGGAATGGCGCGGCCCACATTGACGCTCAATGAATACTGCATATAGGCAGTATGCATAATTTCTTCAATATTGACCGGAAAATCTTTCTTTTCCAATTCACTCATAACATCGTCTCTCGTCAAATATGATTAATGTTTACAGATACATACGGCTTAGAAATACAGACACAATGTGTCATTTGAATAATATACTCCGGAAACCTGAAATAAACAAGTCCGTAAAAGAATTTTTTGCATCAAAAAACGGGAATTTTGAATTCATCTGCTGCGAAAATGGGATCAAGCTTGAAATGAACAAGTTTGCTTTCAGTTTTGATTCCATTTGTGCTGGATCTTGTTACATCTGCCAGCATCATACCTTCGGCCAGCGCATAATTGACGACAGTGGAACTGTAATTCAGAACGGCGGAGCCGATCTTGATCTTTCCTGTCAGACTGCGCATACGGTAATCCGTTGCAGAGATATAGAGATCAAGAGGGTTGCTTTGGGGCTCTTTCCGGCAGCGCAGCCGGTAAAAGGGGTTGCCGTCGGAAATCCCTTTTTGGATCTCTATGTGTTTGAATACAGAACTCAATTCCAGAACGGGATCTGCGATTTCGCGCATCGTTCTCAGGTGGAGGAGAAGTTCTTTTGAAAGAGGTTTTATGCTTTTGGCACGATAGTCCACAGTGTATCCGCCAGCGTCGTTGAAAATATATCCGTAGTGTATTCCTTTGTCATCACTGGTGGTGATCTTGAAATTGCCGGGGGCGGCAAATTTTACTTCTACAAATTCTTCTGTGGGCGGTTCAAGCCAGCCTGTGTGAGTTTTGACTTCAAAACGCTGGATGAAACACTTGGCTGCGGCAAAGCGTCCCTGGGGGTCCAGTGCTTTGGACATTCGTTTTTCAAGTTCCTGTACTGTGATATCTGAATCAGTCAGGTGCAAATCGGCAGCACAGCCTGCAAGAAACAGAAAAATGCTGCACACAGCAGCTCTGAAAAGAGTCTTCATACC
This sequence comes from Lentisphaerota bacterium, assembly GCA_015061745.1. Classification (GTDB taxonomy): domain Bacteria; phylum Verrucomicrobiota; class Lentisphaeria; order Victivallales; family Victivallaceae; genus UBA1784. Next base: position 38,627 of record SUWB01000029.1, read on the forward strand.
CTCTATCCTTCCGGTACGGCGTTGAACAATACGTTTGCAATGGTTTGTTTATGAATAATATATCATATTTGAGCAAATTGTCAAGTTTTTTTATCTCAATCAGTCGCAAAGTTTTGCAAGGAGCTCTTTGAAGCACTCCCAAGTGACTGCTCTGGGATCCTGATCTGCGGAGATATCTTCCATAAAGTCCCAAAGTTTCCGGCTGCGGCACAACTTTTCCGCTTCGGGCGAAAGAGGGGCGGTAAATGTGAATTTATCTTGCTGAATCCCATATCTCAGATTGTGGAATGCAATTGCAAGATAATCAAGACGGTCACGGTTTTCAAATGCAAAGGCTACATAATCCCGGTAAAATGCCGGAGAAAGATCCGTCAGACGGCGGGCAAAGAACTTTTGATTTTCAAGAAGTACGGGATCTTTGATATATTTTTCCAAGTGAAGCTCATCAAAAGAGATACGGCCGCTGCAATACTCTCTGAAGCGCAATTCGATCTCAGAGGGTGTGGTGTCTGTTTCTTTGCCTGTCATTGCCTGTGAAAGAGTTTCAAAAAGGCCGGAAAAGGCACCGTAACCGGGCTCAAAGGCTTCAAAAAGGACCCCCATAATCTCCAATTCCTGAAAAGTTTTGATGTCTTGCAGATATGAGGAGGTTCCGAACTGAAAGTTTCCGGCAAAGCCCTGTTTCATCACGTTTTCGTGAATGTAGACTTTTCCGGGGAAAGCCGCGTTCCATTCTTTGATTTTTTGAAGCATTACGGTACAAACCGTCTGGTCGTCTGACTCTTTGCCGTCGCCGTATGCCCGACGCATATGGCCGCGAGTACAGGTGTCTTCACTGCTGCCCAGAGGGAAGGCGGGGAAGCGGGGAAAGGTGTCAAACATAATTCTGTCCATAGCAGCAAAAGCGGAGCTGTCGGCAGGAATATTATACCGCATCGTGTAAACGTCGGTTTCGATTTTCAAATCCGGGCGGCGGCTTTTGACGGTGGAGACAAAGGCTTCAATAAAAGGGTTCCAGCGTTCTACGACAGGCAGCTGCCGGCATTTGGGGCAGCAGCAGTAATCCCTGCCGTCGGCGGCACGCATATGGATGCGTGTGATTTCAGGGGGCAGTTCAGCCAGCCAGGCGGCACAGCCTGCGGCGTAGGCTTCCACTGCTCCGGGAGCGAAGCGGCAGGGGAAGGTTTCACATTCCAGTTTGTCGGTAAAAAAAGTTCCGTCTTCCCGGCGGGCGAAAAATTCTTTTTTCCAGTCGGTATAACGGTAAAAGGTACGGGGACCGAAGGTCATAAGGGTTATTTCAACGCCTGCGTTCCGGCATTCTTCAAGAATGATATCTTTATAGCGGTTCCAGCCGTAATCGTAATGGATGATGATAGAATTGAAATTCAAGGTTTTCATCCTGCGTAAAAATGTTCTCAGCTGTTCCGGAGTATGACGCAGCAAACTTTCGCAGGGGTTGAAGCCGCGTATGGGAAAGATGTCATTCATAAGTTTTTTCCTTGGATTGGAAGTGAAATTGTTCTCTTTTCTCTTAATATAATCCGCCTCGTCCGGCATTGCAAGGAGCAAAACTTTCTTTTGCGGCAAAAAAAAGAAAGCCGGGTCAACGCTGTTTGCGTTAAAACCCGGCTTATCCGGAATGCCTGTGGTTATATCAGGCTTATTCCGTAGTTGATTTCTGTTTTCCGGCTCTGGCAAGGCCGACGCAGCTGCCGATAACAATAATCAGGGCGATAACAGAAATAATTACGATATCCTGTGACATAAGAAGATCCTCTTGTCAGGTATGGTGAATGATAAGATAGGCTGTGTAAGCCGCATAGAGTGCCAGCATCAAAGCTCCTTCTGTTCTGGAAATTTTCCAGTTTGTCCGCATAATGGGCAGCAAGCCGATGGTACAGAGAAGCATCATACCAAGATCAACGGAGTTGATGGTATAATGGCTGAGAGGTCTGACCAGCGGAGCGATACCGATGATCCCCAGAATGTTGAAGATGTTTGAGCCGACAACATTTCCGATGGCAATGTCCTGTTCTTTCTTGATGGCGGCGACCAGCGAGGTGGCCAGTTCCGGCAGGGAGGTCCCTACGGCGACCACAGTCAAGCCGATGACGGCATCTGAAAGATTGAAAAGTTTTGCAATGTATTTGGCTCCTTCAAGAAAGAAATGGGCTCCGCCGATGAGAAGTCCCACCCCGACTCCCACGAGAAGAATGGAAAGCAAAAGAGGCCTTTGGGGCTTTGTTTCTTCTTTTTCTTCTTCTTCGGCAGAAGGTGTGTTTTCTTTCTTTGAGGTGTATATGTTCCAAGCTGTGTATCCAAGCAGTCCGGCAAAGAGCAAAACTCCTGCCGGGCGGCCGATTTCAGCTCCTCTGAAGCAGAGCAGAGCAAGAACAATTGCCGAAAGCACCATAACAGGCAGGTCGAAACGGAAAAGTTTTCGATCGACCGGCAGCGGTGCAATACATCCGCAAAGCCCCAGAATAAGAGCAATATTGCAGATGTTTGAACCGATGACATTTCCCAGGGCAATATCAGAACTGCCGCTCAGACCGGCACTGACGCTGACCACAAGTTCGGGTGCACTGGTCGCAAAAGCCACTAATGTGAGGCCTATGACCATAGATGAAACACCTGCTTTGCGGGCAATGGCAACGCCCCCTTTGATGAGAAATTCAGCACCGTAATACAATGCTGCCGTTCCTGCTGCAATGTATAGTAAATGAATGAGAAATTGAGGCATAAAAACCTTAGATGATTAAATTGAAAAACAATGAAGTTTCTTCCGGTTTTCAGGAAGTCTCAAGCGTAATCAAAGAGGTTTTTATGCTGTGGGCCGGCTCTGACCGGAAGGGCGGAAATTATAAAATTTGTCCAATAGTTGTTTGAATCAAAAATGTAATTGCTGCTGGCAGAGTTGAGGAAAATGTGTTTCAGAAAATCGGCAGGCAGCCATTCGATGCCGCAAATCCCGCCGTTGCCGCTGCGGAAATTGTGAAGTCTGCCCTGGGTGGCTGTGCGATTGCGGTTGCTGCGGATCTGCCGGGATAAGGGGGAGGAATTGCTGACAACAGCCACTAAAGTGCTGTGATCCTGTTGATCCGAAACGGCAGAAAATTGAAACGCAGAAAAAGGAATCCCTGCGAGCTGTACAGCCACAGCTCCCAGTATTCCCAGTATCATTCCGCTCCACCAGAGGGGAGGGGGAAATTCTCTGCTTGTTTTTTGAGGTTGCATAATATCTGTAATATACAGCGGAAAGAGTGGTTTTTCAAGATAAAACACAAGGAAATTGAATCATAAAAATGAAAATTCTTCAAAAAAAAGCGGAACAAGGGGAAGAAAGAAAATTTGATGAAGTGTCTTGGGAGAGAAATCAAAAAAAGATATTATGAGAGACACAAGAGGTCTCTCATTTTTTTGCACTGAAAACAAAAAGTGGTTTGCCTCTTGATAAAAATGGATTTATGTTAAATCCGAGAACAAACCGAAGTCGCATACTGCGC
>SUWB01000030.1 GCA_015061745.1 Lentisphaerota bacterium
ACTTTTGATGACAATTCTGCTCAAAAACAAAAATCTGACAAAATCACTTTTTCAAAACTCAACCTTCTCCCGCTCAAATTTGGCGGGAATGCCTGTTTTTTGAAAAATTATGGGATATCTGTGAATTAGAGGACAAATATTTCCGCCTTCGGATAAATAATCAACTCTGCTATGTTTGTAAAATCAGTTTTTTCAAACCAACTTTTTTTCGTATGTTACATACATTTTCTTAATTGATTACAATAGAGTGCCGTGAACTTAAAATACATCTGCATTGTTGATATTACAAGCTGTTTTTTTACTTTATTTTATTTTTTTACCCCTGCTCTTTACAGGCTGTTTCTTTTTAGCAGTTGGGCGATCGGAAGGGGGAGGATTTTATAACTTTTTTGCTTCTATCGTTGGAAAAAGATAACTTTCGGTTGTATAGTATACAGAAGAATGCAATACTGTGAAATTCATTTGAGAAAAAGTGGCTCTATCAGGCTCTCAAAGTGGTGTTCCCGGTAAAGGTCGGTAAAATGAAGGATATGTTTCTGTGAAATGCACCTGTGACAACAAAGAAATGCCGCTGATCACGATCGGCGTGTCAGCTTATAATAGAATGGACTATCTGCCCTTTTGTTTGGATTCACTTCTGGCTCAAACCTATCCCAACTGTGAGATCATCGTTGTCGATGACGGCTCAACAGACGGGACTGCGGAAATGATGAAACAGAAATATCCTCAAATCCAATATTTCCGCAAAGAAAACGGCGGGGATGCTTCGGCTAAAAATTACGCCGCCAATATGGCCAAAGGTAAATATATCGTCTTTAATGACAGCGATGACGTGTTTTTTCCTGACACTGTCGAAAGACTTTATAATGCCCTCGATCACAGTGATGAAACAGCGTGCAGTTACGGAACTTATCAGACGATCGATGCAGACGGTAATGAAATGCCGACCAAACGCAAGATGTCTCTTTATCCTTCCGGCAGCATTACGGCCCCTTTGTTGACTCACATTATTATCAATAGTTGTGGAACCCTGATGCCGCGGCAGTTTTTCCTTGATTGCGGCGGATTTGATGCCAGACTGCGGGTTTGTCACGATTGGGCACTTTTCCTTGAAATGTCGGTGCGCTGCCGCTTTTATGCCATTCAGGAACCGGTTTTTAAGAGGCGGCGTCACTCCAGCAATATTTCTGCGGCTTCTTATGACAAAGAAAGGATTGTGTCAGACGTCTTTGAGACCTTTCTCAAAGGGCATCCGGAAGTGGAAAACGCCTATCCTGAGATCGTCCGCAAGCGCAGGGGGGATTTTCACAGAAAACTCTATCGGGAGGCAAAGAAGGAAAAGCGGCATACGGAAGCCTGTTTTCACGCGAAAGAGGCTTTTAAGTTTTCAAAGACGCTCAAAAATTTCTTTGCAGTTCTTTACAGTTGTCTGCTTTTGAAATAATGCCTCCGGCAAGCCATTGAAAAAATGCTGCATTGAAGTGTTCAAGATCACGGAAAGAAATATTAAGGAAGAAGTATTATGTTTATAGATGTACACGCACACGCTTATCGTAAAGCTCCTGTATACGGAGCAGAAGGAACACGATCCTGGGTCACTCCTGAAAAATTGATCGAATTTTATGATAAACATCAGATCGAAACCGGCGTTCTTATGCCGTTGCTGGGACCGGAATTTTATCCGCCTCAGCCCAATGAAGATATCCTTGAGGCAGCTGAGAGATTTCCGGGCCGTTTTGTGCCTTTCTGCAATGTTCATCCTTATGCGATGAATTACTCTGCTTCAGCTCCCCTTGAAATTCTTTTTGAACGGTACAAGAAACTGGGGTTCAAAGGTGTGGGAGAAGTAACTTTCAACCTTTCTTTTTACGATCCCTTTATGCAAAATTTTTTCCGGGCCGTTGCTCAAAGCGGTTTGCCTCTGACCTTTCACCTGGCTCACCGGCTGGGGGGATGTTACGGCGTTTACGATGAACCGGGGCTGCCCGGACTGGCGGAAACGTTGGAACGTTTCCCCAACTTGCGGATGCTGGGCCACAGTCAGACCTTCTGGGCTGAGATCGGTGAGCTTGATATGGTCTATGACCGGGCAGGATATCCCACGGGAAAAGTCAGAGAAGGGGCCGTTCCCAAATTAATGCGTCGTTTCCCCAATCTTTACGGCGACCTTTCCGCAGGATCGGGGGCCAATGCCTTGATGCGTGATGAAGAATATGCGGTAAAATTCCTCAATGAATTTCAGGACAGACTGTGTTTCGGTATGGATGTCTGCCTTGAACCGGTTGATGATACACCGGCTCAGTTGGCTTATTTTCTGATCCGGCTCCGGGATGAGGGCAAGATTTCTGAAGATGTATTCCGGAAAGTTGCCAGAGAAAATATCAAAAAACTTCTGGATCTGTAAAATTTATTCAAGATACGGTCAAGAAGGCTGTTGCAAAAACTGCAAAGCGGTTTTGCAACAGCCCCATTTTTATTGAGCAAAAGGGAAAAAAGCTCCCGGTCCTTCAAGCAAGGAACCGGGAGCGGCAACAGATGAAACAAACTTACTTTTCCAAAGTCAGAATGCTTGAGAAAGTAAATGCTGCTCCGCCGGGGGCCAGTGTGATGTGTTTGAAACTGGGTTCAAAGGTTGCTGCACGCTGATTGCCGCCGTCCCAGACGGCAGCTCCGGCGAGGGCGGATTTGGGTTCTATGACCAGTTTGACTTTATTATTGCCTTGAATGAACCAGACAATATTGTTGTCCATTTGCCGATTGGGGCTAGTTACTTCAAAGAGCTTGCGAGCCTCCTTTTCAAAAAGTTTGTCAAGGCCTGTGGTATAAAGTCTGCGGTTCATATCACGCTTGAAGTCAAAGTTTTTTCCTTTGTAATACACCCGGGTAAATCCACCATTTGCCGCCGGGAAGGTCGGCATAAAATTGTACCGGGCACCGAAGGTGATGCTTCTGTCGGATTCGTTGATGACAGTGGTTGTGACAGCTGCCTTACGGAGCTTGTCTGTGAGAGTGATCGTTTCTCTGATGACCAACCCGCCCACTGCCGGATTGTCCCGGTCAAGAAGGCGGCGTTCCATTGTAACGGCCAGGCCGCCGGAAACTTTTTTCTGCTCAGTGACCACGAAGTCACGGGCAAGCTGCAAACTGGGATACCAGAATGCCACGGCTCCGGCACCGCTGGCTTTGAAGCCGTGAATGACCGCTTTGCCGTCCACGTGCCACTGGGCAAGACAGCTTGCGGAAGTTTCCAAAAGAGCTGTGTTGCGGCCGGCTGTGAAAGAAAGAGTCTTTTTCACATTGTCTGCTTTGCAAAGGATTCCTTCATTGGCAATATCAGTCAAACGGGACTCTTTGATTCCATAGGTTTTTTCATACTTATCGTCCAGAACTTTTGCTTTGAGCAGTGCGGGACGGGCTTCGTTTTGAGCTTTTGACATCTGTTCAAAAGTAAAGAGAGCAAGTTTTTTGTCAGCAGCTTTTTCGGGAGCGATCTCATAAACGGCACAACGGACGGCTCCGGCGTGGAGCGTGATACCGTCGGCAAGCTCTTTGCCGGTAAAGGATTTGCCCCCTTTGCCCGTGAAACGGGTGTCAGCATTTCTGACCGTATAACGGACTTTTGGAGAAAGACCTTTGACTTTGAGGGTGAAAAAGACTTCTCCGTTACGCCAGAAGTTAAAGGCAGACACAATAAGAGTGTTATTCAATTCATAGGCTGTATGCTGAAGCAAACTGCTGTAACTGTGAGTGCCGAGCATCCGTTCGATAATGGCTGTATCTGCTGCATAAGGGGGCAGGGGAGTCAGAGTGACTTTTTCGTCGACCCGTTTTCCCTTGAAAACATATTTGTCATAGCGTGCTGCCATATCTGAGGCTGTGGCAAGAGCTTTCCAGTAGCGGGCATCGTAGCCTTTGGGGAAGGAATAAACAGTTGCTCCTTCCCAGCCGTTGAAAAGAAAACTTAATATTTCAATGGTAAGGGATTCCGGCTGAGTGACCCAGTCATTGCCCTGCAATCCGTGGGGGAAGGCCAAAAGTTTGATGTGTTTTTTGTAGTCTTTATTGACTGCGGCACGGACATCTTTGGCTTTGAGGAAGGTACGCAGATTGTAGGTCTTGCTGTATACAAAAGGCGTATGTGCGTACCAGAAGGCATAAGGGCCCCAAGGGTCGATCCAATCGAAGTTTCCGGCATAATCACTGGGGTGGGTTTCCCGGTCAAAACCGTTCTGCCGCCAGGTGGAGCTCATATTATCGACCTGTACGCCGGGAATAAATCCCAGGGATTTTCCTTTGCCGCCTGTTGCAGCGGTGATGACTTCATTGAGGGTATTCATCAATTTTGCGTGTTCAAGGCTGCGGAACCTGACGGCTTGTTTGTAGTACTTGCGTCCCATAGCAAGTTCCTGAGGCCACTCTTTTTTCATCTGAGCAAGAGGAACATTTACAAACTTGGCAAAATTTTTGCAGCAGGTGTCGCAGAAACATCCCCGTCCGGCGTAGTAGTAAGGTTCCCAGTTGGCCCAGAGACCGTCGGCACCTTTCAGTTCACGCTTGATGTAGGGCACAGTTTTATTCATAAAGAAAGGACGCTTTTCATACACTGCCGCAGGACAGGTGGAACGTTCCATTTCATTTTTGTAAATATCGCCGATATAACGATACTTGTCATTTTCAGGACGTCCTTCAGGGGGACCGACACGGAAGCCGTTGGCGATGAAATACAATTCAGGCGTAATGGTCGTGATTCCGATTTTACGCCAGACAGGATAGGCTTTTTTATCGCCGCTGATCAGCCAGCGGAGTCCGGCTGCATCAAATATTTTTGCATTACGGGCAATATTTTCCTGTGTTTTATAATCCATATAAATGCCGCCGAAATAAATGCCGGGTTTGAAAAACAGGGGCTTTTGAGCTTTGAATTTCGGAATGACTGTATAGTTTACATCAACGATATTGGAAACACGCACTCCCTTGTCTTCGACCCAGGCCTGACCTTTGGCAAGTTTGCTTCCGGGGGCGGCATTGGTGGAAATAAGCATCGCAAGACGCAAATAACCGTCAAAAGAACTCATCTCAGCCGGACGTTTGCGCCAGGGGGTGAGGTCGATTTTATACTCAAAACCTGTTTGAGTTGCTTTTTGGCTGACCAGTTTGAGAAGTGCCGCTTCGTGAAAGGAGACTTCTTTGGGCATCGTTACCACCAGACGGGGGGCTGTCAGTTTTGCATTGGCAGGGGAACCGTTGCGTTTCCAGACATAGGCAATGGTTCCGGGCAGATCTTGTGCCAGGGCAAAAGTATGGTCGAGACGTCCCATAGCTGCCAGCTGCAAGGTGATTTTTTCATTGTTTTGGGCAGCTTTCCCGACAGTGACCGCCATATTGCGGAATGAAAGAAAACCTGTTCCGTCGATCCGGGGGACCAGTTCAATGGAACGGGTGCCGGGAGGCAGAAGCACCGCATTTTTGTAGTTCTGATATTCGTCAGAAAGAGTGATCTTGTACACTTTGAAAAGGGTACTTTTTCCTTTCCACCATTGTCCTGCGACACTGGAATTTCCTGAAAGAAGCAGATAAGCTCCTCCCGGACCGTTGATCTTGCCCCGGTATTGGAAAGTGATGTTATAAAGCCCCCCTTTATCATCCGGCAGATTGACTGTTTTTCTCCAGCCGCCGGAGGTGCTCTGAATGACTTTCAAAGGCAGAAAACTTTTCAGTTCTTCCGGCTTGGTGACGGTAAAAACTCCTTCTTTGACACTCCACTTGACCACCTTGCGGGCTCTGGCCCTGCGGGGATCTTTACCGGGGATCGCGTTGGTGTGCAAATAGCAGTAATTGGGCTGCCAGCGCAGGGGATCTTTGGGGTTTTCTTTGGCTGAATAATCGGCGTTTGTCACCAGATTTTCTGCCTGAGAGACCGCTGCTGCAGGCTTGAAAAGTCCGGCGGAAATCTTTTGAAAGTCAAAAGTAACTCCGCCTTTGTCAAGTACGGCAGCCCCCAGAGAAGCTGTTGCAGCGGCAGCAGCAAGCAGGAAAAGCGTTTTTTTACTCATATAATATATACTCCTTGATAGGTTTTATCATCAGGGGAACATAAAGCCGTCCATATTGACATCGGCTTCTTTGGACCAGGGCAGAGATTTCCGGTTGGCGGGATAATAGTCGTGCATCGCCTGTGAAATGGTGGGGCGTTCAATGGTTTCTCCCAGAGGAGACAGGGGGGGCACGTGGGTGTCATTGTCCCACAGCCGCAAACGCACCGGGCCGGGAATGACGTACGGTTTGATTTCGTGACGCCGTGAAATGCCTTTGCGGGCAGCTTCATAGATCAGTTTGCACGCTTTTGAAGGAATAAGACTGCACGCCTGATAACAGGAAAGGGCCTGTTTGGTCTGGACCTGTTCGATGTTGGGGATCTTTTCTCTGAATTCGGCACAAATCTTGTCATCGCCGGACATCATTACAGAAGGCACCCCCAAGTCACCGGCAACGGCGGCGGCCATTGTGCCTTCACTCAAATAAAAATCTCCGTCGTTGACCTCCCAGCGGGAGTGAGGAATAATGGCATTGGGAGTCGCTCCCATTGCGTGCATACCGATCTGGAGCATACAGTCAAAGGAACTGTCAAGAATGGGCAGCCAGATGCCGCAGGAACCGTTGCGGCCGTGGATGATCTGGCATCTTTCATCCAACTCCTCAAAAAGAATATTGTATCCGGAACCGTGATTGTCGTTGACATAAACTTCGTCGGCACCTTCGTCAAAGGCGGCTTTGACGGCGGCGTTGACTTCAGCGGTCAGAAGTTTGTACATCCGGTAACGGTGCTGGACACCTTCAACACCGGTGTTGGCACGGTGTTCGCGGAAACAGAATCCGGCAATGCCTTCAATATCGGTCTGAATATAAATTTTCATAAGAAACGATCCTTTATGTTTATTTTTCAATGGTCATTGCGGAAGAAATGGTGAAACTCTTTCCGCCGGGACCCAAAGTCAGGAATTTGAAACAGGGTTCAAAAGTTCCTGCTGCCTGCCGGCCGCTGTCCCACACGGCGGCACCGGCGAAAAAGGCTGAAGGAGCCAGAGTCATCTTGACTTTGAGCCCGGGAGCTGCGAAAAAGACAGGAGTTGCATCAATGGGACGGTTGGGCGTTTTGACAGAAAAGAGCTTGCGGACATTTGTTTCATATTCTTTGTCAATACCTGTGGTATACAACGCTCTGGCAAAATCCCGTTTGAATTCCACTGTTTTCCCTTTGGCTGTAATCCGGGTGAAACCGCCATTGGTTCCCGGGGCGGCGGGAATCAGGTTGTAACGGACGCCGAAACTGATATCCCGGTCAGAACTGTTTACAAGCTGGGTGGTGACGGTGATCTTGTTGAGTTTGTCTGTGATCTTGAAACTCTGTCTGATGAGGAGCCCCGCCAGCTGGCTGCGGTCACGGTCGAGCATACGTTTTTCGCCGATGATCTCAAGGCCGCCGGGGATTTTTTTCTGTTCGATAACGGAAAATCCGTTTTTGATTTGAGTGGAAGGCTCCCAGAAAGCCACGCAGCCGAAACCGCTCATCTTGTTGCCGTTGATAACCGCTTTTTTACCACTGTTCCAGTAGTTGACGCAGAAAGAAGGAATGTAAAGTTCTGCTTTGTTGATGCCGCAGGTCAATATAAAACGGTTGTTTTTTCTGTCAGCTTTGCAAGAGATACCGGCATTGGAAATATCTTCCAATTTGGAGTCTTTGATACCGTAGATTTTTTCATACTGCTCATCTGCGGCTTTTGCTTTGAGCAGTGCGGGACGGGCTGCTTTTTGAGCCTTCAACATTTGTTCGGCAGTAAAGAGAGCAAGTTTTTTGTCGGCAGCTTTTTCGGGAGCGATCTCATAAACGGCACAGCGGACGGCTCCGGCGTGGAGTGTGATACCGTCGGCAAGCTCTTTGCCGGTAAAGGATTTCCCCCCTTTGCCGGTGAAGCGGGTGTCAGCATTTCTGACTGTATAACGGACTTTGGGAGAAAGACCTTTGACCTTGAGGGTGAAAAAGAGTTCTCCGTCCCGCCAGAAGTTGAATGCCGCCACGATCAGCGTGCCGTTGAGTTCATAGGCATTGTACTGGAGCATTTCAAAGTAGGAGTGAGTTCCAAGCAGAGCTTCGAGGACAGCTGTTTTGGCAGCATAGGGGGCCTGAGGAGTCAGGGAAACTCTTTCATCAGCCTTTTTTCCCTTGAACACATATTTGTCATAACGGGCAGCCACATTGGAAGCGTCGGCAAAGGATTTCCAGAAACGGGCATCATAGCCTTTGGGGAAGGCATAAACAGTGGCTCCTTCCCAACCGTTGAACATAAAACTTAAGAGTTCAATGGCAATGGATTCCGGCTGAGTGACCCAGTCCTGAAGCTGCATCCCGTGGGGGAACGCAAGGAGTTTGATATGCTTTTTATAGTCTTTATTGACGGCAGCACGGACATCTTTGGCCTTGAGGTAGGTACGCAAGTTGAAGCTTTTGTTGTAAACGTAAGGAGCGTGAGCGTTCCAGAAGGCGTAGGGCCCCCAGGGATCGATCCAGTCAAATTTACCGGCATAGTCAATGGGGTGGGTTTCTTTGTCGAAACCGTTGAGACGCCAGGTGGAACTCATATTGTCGACCTGCACGCCGGGGATAAAGCCCAGGGATTTTCCTTTGCCGCCTGTGGCAGCTGTGACAGCTTCATTGACGGTGTGCATCAGTTTTGCGTGTTCAAGGCTGCGGAATTTGACCGCCTGCTTGTGGTATTTGCGGCCCACAGCAAGTTCCTGGGGCCACTCTTTTTTCATCTGTTCAAGAGGAACATTCACAAACTTGGCAAAGTTTTTGCGGCAGGTGTCGCAGAAACAGCCCCGTCCGGCATAACCGTAAGGCTCCCAGTTGGCCCAGAGACCGTCAGCTCCCTGAAGATTTTTTGTGATATAGGGCACGGTGCTGTTAAGGTAATAGGGACGTTTTTCGTAGACCGCTGCGGGACAGGTGGAACGCTGCATTTCCAAAAGATTGTGAGTGCCGATAGCACGGTATTTGTCCGCTTCGGGACGTCCTTCGGGCAGGCCCACCCGGAAGCCGTTGGAAACGTAGAAAAGCTCAGGCGTGATGACTTTCACCCCTGCCTTGCGCCAGACAGGGTAGGCAGATTTCTGGCTGGCAACGATCCAGCGGACACCGGCGGCATCGAACATTTGAGCACAACGTTCAATATTGGGGAGAGTGCTGTAAGCCATATAAACACCGCCGAAATAGATCCCCGGCAGATAGTGCTGAGGTTTGGCTGCCTTGAATTTGGGGATGACCATAAAATTCACGGGAACGATATTGGAAAGACGTTGTCCGTTTTCCTCCACCCAGGCTTTGCCCTGAGCCAGTTTTGTTCCGGGAGCAGCCTTGGTGGAAAGTAAAGCTGAGTGACGCAAGTAATTGTCAAAATCTTCCATTTGAGCCGGGCGTCCCCGTCTGCCTCTCAGGTCGATACGGTATTCTACACTTTTTGCTCCTTCCCGTTTGGAAAGAAGCTTCAGAAAAGCTGCTTCGTGGAATGTGATCTCTTTGGGCAGTTCCATAACCAGTTGAGGGCTGGTCAGTTTAGCTTCTGCTTTGCTGCCGTTGCGTTTCCAGATAAAAGCGATGGTGCCGGGCAAATCTTGGGCCAGAGCAAAAGTGTTGTCCAGACGGCCCATTGGAGAAAGCTGCAGAGTCAATTTTTCGCTGGTGCTCCGGGGAGCAGCGGCGGTGACAGCAGGTTTTCTGAAATCCAGCCGGCCTACGCCGTCGATTCTGTAAACGATTTGCAGGGATTTGACACCTTTGGGGAGCAGGATCGCATTTTGATAATTCTGCCACTCGTTGGAAAGTCTAATGCTGTAAACCTTGAAAAAAGGAGATTTTGCCTTCCACCATTTTCCTGCAGGTTCAGTAAAGCCCTGAACGATGAGGCAGGCTCCGCCGGGGCCGTCGAGAGTGCCTTTGTACTGAAATGAAACATTGTAAAGTCCCCCTTTGTCGTCCGGCAGATTGACCGCTTTACGCCAGGCTCCGGAGGTGGAACGGACAACGGTAAGGGGCAGGATCTTTTTCAGTTCCGCAGGTTTTACAACGGTGAAAACGCCGTCTTTAACACTCCACTTGACCATTTTTCGCACCTGAGCTCGCCGGGGATCTTTGCCGGAGATCTCTTTGGTGTGCAGGTAACAGTAGTTGTCCTGCCAGGCAAGGGGATCTTTGGGGGAATCCTTGAAATTGTAATCGGCATTGGTGACGAGATTGTCCTTTTGCGGAATCGCTTTGGCGGGCTTGAAAAGTTCATCTGAACTTTTTTTCAGATCAAAGGTGACTCCGCCTTTGTCCAGTCCGGCTGCTGCCAGAGAAAGGAGCGTCAGAAAGGCGGCGGCGAAAAAGATTTTACGATGCATAAGTTTTCCCTTTTTATTTTATGTTTGGCAATGGTGCATAACATATAATGAAAAAAACGGCAGCGGAACTACCGCAGACTAAAGATACATCCGCAAAAGCGATTTGTCAAGGAAAAAAAACCTTTTGGCACAATAATATTAACGGGTAAAAAACAGAGAGCTTGGGGAGAAAGATACATTCAGGAAAAAAATAAAACAGCTTTGAAGAGGGATCTTCAAAGCTGTTCAGAGAGGTTCGGCAAGCAAAAGTTATTTTACTTCCTGCAATATTCTGACCACTTCACGGAGCCAGAGAGCGACTTTTTCGGTGGAGTCGATCTCAAGATATTCCTCTGTGGTATGACAGTGGTGTTCCGTGGGGGCAAATGAAAGCATTTCAAGCTGCGGGGCTTTGGGGGTGAAGATTCCCGGTTCAAGACCTGCGTGGATCGCTCTGACGGGGATCCTTGTGCCGTAAACTTTTTCACACGCCTGCTGGCCTGCTTCAAGAAGTTTTGAATCAGCTTTGAACTTCCAGCCGGGGTAGGGGCCGTGTGATTCAAAGGAACCGCCGAACCTGGCAAAGTGAGCTTTGCAGTTTTCGCTGATCTGCTGCCATTTGGCATCGTCAAAGGCCCGGGGGTGACACCCCACTTTGATCCTGCCGTCATCCAGAGCGGCAATGACACCCAGATTGGTACTGACTGCCACAGCATCAAGTTCTTCAGAAAACTCAAAAACGCCGTCGGGCAATGTATCGAGCATCGTCAGAAAATCCTTTTGGAATTTTGAACTCCAAACCTTTTCCGGCATCCCGCAGGAAGTGAGGCTGAAACCGAAATCTGCAGCGGCATCAAAGGTGCTTTTGAGTTTTTCAGCAAAAGCATCCGCTCTTTTCTGCAGTTCCTCAAGGGACAACTCTGTGACAATGACTGCCGCAGATTCCCGGGAGATGGCATTGACAACGCTGCCGCCTGCAATGGAAGATACAGCGATTGTTTCTCCCAGTCCGGCAAGAAAAGCGGCCATAAACTTATGGGCATTGCCCCGCTTCAGGTGGATATCCGCTCCTGAATGACCGCCTGCAAGGCCGGTGACTTCAATTTTTACAGCGTTCCATTTGTCGGAAGGTGCTGTGTATTCCGGAACGAAAAATCCGAAGTCTTCTTCTCCCCCTGCACAACCGGCATAAAAACAGCTGTCGCATCCGGAGTCCAGATTGAGCAGATATACTCCTTTGAGAAATTCGTCTGCCAGAGCTCTTGCGCCGTTGAGTCCGATTTCTTCCTCCCGGGTGAACACTGCAGCCAGAGGACCGCACACAATTTGTTTATCAGTGAGAAGATCCATCGCCACTGACAAACCGCTGCCGTCATCGGCACCGAGGGTCGTTTCTCCGTTGCAGTGGATCTTGTTGCCGGTGACCACTGTTTTGAGGGGATCTTTCAGAAAATCAAAGGTGCTGCCGGGGGCTTTTTGAGGAACCATATCCAAATGCGCCTGCAACAGGATGCAGGGCGCATTTTCATATCCCGGAGCAGCTTTGCGGTCGATACGCAAATTGCCGAAATCGTCCCGGCGTACTTCAAGGCCTGCGGCTTCTGCTTCCTGAGTCAGCCGTTCGCAGAGTTTATCTTCGTGTCCGGAAGGATGAGGCGTTGAGCAGACCAGATCAAAGTATTTCCAGACACCGCCCTTTTCCTGAGCAAATTCGTTAAGGGTTTTCATATAAGGGACCTGATAAAGTTGAAGTTTTCTTCAAGGGTTTTGATCCTGCGGGGGAAGTTGCCCTCCTGATGAGCGATTTCGTAGTTAAAGGGACCTTTGTAGTCGATATCCCGCAGAGCTTCCACAAAACCTTTCCAGTCGATAACGCCGTTACCGGGCAGCCAGTGACATTCATCAATGCCGTTGTAGTCGGAAATATGGGTGGTAAAAAGCCGTTTGCCGAGTTTTCTGGTTATTTCCGGGATCAGGGGGTATTGATTCATAATGTGATTGACGTCAAAGCAGACACCGAAAACATCGGGATCCATTCCTTCAAGGATCTGATCCATATCGGCCAGGGTGTTGCCGATGCAGAGACGGGGCAGAAATTCAAGGGCGACCTTGACCTTCATTTCTTTCATTTCCGCTTCAATCTCACGCAGGCTTTTTCGGAGCTGGTTGATCCGTTCGTCCCGTTCTGCTTTGACGTTGGTCTTGATTTCCATTGAGGGATGCAGAACGATGAATTCGCATTCAAATTCACGGACAGCTGCAAGGTGGGCACGGTATCTGGAAAGGGCCCAGATGCGGGTCGCTTCATCGGGGTGTGAAAGGTCATCGTTTCCGGCAAAAGGAATATGGAACGAGATCACCCGCTTGCCGGTTTCTTTGAGCATTGCTTTGAATTCTTTGCGGATGGCTCCGTCGTAGTCAAAAAAGAACATTGCCGCATTAAGTTCAAAGGTTTTTACTTCGGAGTCTCTGAGAGCATTGATAAGAGACTTGTCAAGGTAATTGGTCAGGGATGAAAGTGAAGTTCCCAAGCCGCAGTCAAACATTTTTTTCTTCCTTATATGTATGATGACAGAAAATTTTTATAAAAAGACTATAGGATTTAATATACCGTTACCATTTGAAATATTCAAGCCCTTTTGTTGCAAATGGTGATTGAAATTTTCAACTTTCTGCACTATCTTATAGTGATGGCGTTTTCTATTCAAAAAACGCCTGGGGCTTTTTGTTTCCGGGGAGACTATGATTGGAACTTTGCTTATAAAAAATGTCTGGATCGCTGACGGGCTTGGAACGCCTTTGCGCAAGGGAGGCTGTCTGCTGGACTCCAAAGGCGGCATTGCCGCTGTGGAAAAGGATTTTTCCGCCTGTGCCGCAGAAAAATGTATTGACGGCGCAGGATTGATACTTGCACCCGGATTTATTGATGCCCACGGACACTCTGATATGTCTGCTTTGAGTGCTCCTGAGTGCTTCAGCAAGATCTCTCAAGGAGTCACCACTGAAATTTGCGGCAATTGCGGTCTTTCGGCTTTTCCGGTGACAAACTGTAATAAAGAGCATTTGCAGCTTCTTTATGAAAATTACGGCAAAGAGATCCGCTGGGAAAGCTGCAGCGCATATCTGGATGAAGTGAATCGGGCTGATTGTGCTCTTTCTCTTGTGCCTTTGTGCGGACACAATACATTGCGTGCGGCTGTCAGAGGATACGAAGAAGGGGCGTGTTCTCAAAAAGAACTTGAAGAAATGGCTTTTCTTCTTGACCGGGAATTGACCTCCGGGGCTGCCGGTGTTTCCTTTGGTTTGCTCTATTCTCCGGGGATTTTTGCTTCTCCCGGAGAAATCGTGCACATAATGAAAGTTGCTGCCAGGCATAACAGGATTTGTGCCGCCCATTTGCGGAGCGAAGGAGATGAACTGCTTGAGAGTGCCGCTGAAATGATTGAACTTTCTTTTGAGTCCGGGCTGAAACATTTTCATTTCAGCCATTTGAAAACCGCCGGAAAAGAAAATTTCAACAAACTTGATGAGCTGCTGGAACTTTTTGACGAAGCACGGCACAAAGGCATTGAAATCACCTGTGACCGTTATCCCTATACGGAATCAATGACCCAGCTCAGTGTGGCTCTGCCGGGGGCGTGGAAAAAAATGGACGATGAAAGTTTGAAGAAAAAACTGCAGTCGACCGAAGAAAAACTGCTCCTTATAGCGGATTTGCGTAAGGCAAAGACAACTGATTACTGGGAACGCTGCCGTCTGGTCAACTGTACCCACCCCCGCTTTGCTTCATTCAGAGGAAAGAAAATCAGCGAGATTCCCGGTGATACCCCGGAGAATGTGACTGAAATCCTTGCTTTTGATCCTGTCAACTGTCAGGCAGCCTTCAGCGTGATGAGTGAAGAAAATATGAAACGTATTCTTGCTCTGCCTTTTTGTGTGGCAGGCAGTGACGGGAACGCTCTGCCTTCAGATGCCCGTTTCGGACATTCTCATCCGAGAGCTTTCGGAGCTGTTGCCAGGTTTATGCGTCTGGGACTGGATATGGGGATCCCCATTGAGGCGTGTGTCAGCAAAGTCTCAGGCAAAAGTGCCGCCATATTTTCTCTTGATGACCGGGGTGTCATTGCCCCCGGGAAGAGGGGGGATATGGTTCTTTTTGATCCGGATTCTATTGATTGCAGGGCGGATTTTCTTTCGCCTGAACGGTGTGCCGAAGGAATCAGAATGGTCATAAAAAATGGCCGTGTTGTTTACAACTGAAAGGAGTTGATTGTTTTATGATTATCCGTGAAATGAAAATGGAGGATGCAGAAAGGCTTTTTGAACTTTCCGGCGTAGTGGGCTGGAATCAGACCCTTGACGATTGCCGCTTTCTCGTTGAAGCTGACTGGTGCAAGATGATCTGTGTTGAGGAAAACGGCGAAGTCATCGGTACCGCCGGGGCTCCTGTGTATGATGATATGGGCTTTATCAATATGGTGATCGTCCACCCGGATCACCGCAAACGGGGGATCGCCACAGCGATGATCCGTCATCTTCTTGATACGATGAAGGTCAAAACATTCCGTCTGCACGCAACTCCCGCAGGAAGTTTTGTTTACAGCAAGGTCGGCTTTGTTACGACAAGGACGATGAGCTACTTTGTGGCATCCAAGCCGGATTTCCCCCAAAGCGGGAGGACCGTTCTGCCTGCAACGGCGGCAGATTTGGACGCTATTGCCGCTTTGGATATGAAAAATTCAGGGATGAACAGAAAAAAACTGCTTGAAGACAATTTGCAGCGTTTCGGTCAGTTTGCTCTCAAGATCGAAGAAAATGGCGAACTTGCCGGTTTCTCTCTGGGACGCAGAGGACGGAAACAACGCCAGATCGCCAACGTGGAAACTGTTGACGGCGACTGGGAAAAGGCATTTGCTCTCATTGGTGCTGCGGCTCCTATGGAAAAGGAACTTCCGTCCAATATCATTTTCTTTGATGCCGACAAGAATGCTATCAAAGAAGCAGAAAAATGCGGTATGGAACGGGTGAGAGAACTTATAGAAATGGAATACGGCGTTCCCGGGACTCCGCCCGGTGCCGGATATCACGCCATTTACGGCGGGGATTTCGGTTGATGCCCGTATAAAACAAGGAATTCAGTGTTATGGAATTGAAAAAATTTTGTGCTGCAATGGAGCTTCAGGATGATGCTGTGCAGCTTTTGAAGCCCCATTGGGAAACGATCCTTGAAAAGTGGGACGGCAAACTGCCGGAATTTGTTTCAGAAAGTTATTTAAAAAAATATTTCCCTTATTTGCAGATCCCTTCTGAAGAAGCGGAAGTGTTCCGCAGAGCTCAAAGTGTTATCGGCAGCTGCGCGGATAATGAAGCACGGGCTCTTTATATGTTTGTGCTTTACTATGGGGCTTTTGTCCTGAAACTTCAAGTCAGTCCCCTGCAAAGTCCCGTCTGGGGAGAAAATGAAGGTATTGCCGCTTTGCTCGCTTCCTTGAGCTGCGTCCCTTTGATTGAAGATAACTGCCGCAAAAACGGTGTCCCGGAACACTATGCCCTTGACGCTTTACAGTGGATCGGCGGAACGGTGGTGATTTATAAACTTTCTCACAATAACATCCCTGGGCACTCCCTCAAACAGCTCTACTGGCTGCACTATCACGTTGACGGTGAACTGTACCGTATCGGCAGATTTGAATATCTGATCCACCGTCTGCCTGAATGGTGTCCCCTGATCTTCCGGAACGACGACGGCGTCATTGCTGTGCTGGCTGCTCCCGGAATGAAATTCGATGCCAACGGTCTTGTGACGCTTAAAGATGAATTTGTCGTTTCCACCATTGAAGAAGACGGCCCCTTTATTACCGGGATTCCCTGTACGGTGGAAGGCATTGCAAGAGTCAACGAAACTTTGACCATAGACCGCCGGGAATTCAGAAGCGTGTTTTCTCCCTGGGATATTGTCCCCAGTATCCATATTCCGGGGGGCTTGCGTATGAGTTGGGAAGATGCAGTTGCTTCTATGAAAGAAGCCAAAGAATTTTTCAAACGTTATCTCAAGCGTGAAATTCCTGCCATTGTCTGCGGCTCCTGGATCCTTAATCCGGCATTGGAACGCTTTGCTCCCAAAGGCAATATGGCAAGATTCAGAAAAGAGGTTTTCTGTGTGCCGATGATCCGCTGGGGAGATAAAGGACGGGACGGTATGTTCTTTGCTTTCGGCAGAGATGATGTGCCCCCCACTGAGATCGAACCTGTCAACTCACTCCAAAAGGCATTGCAGGAAGTTTACAAAGCTGAAGGTACTTTGCGTACCGGAGCAATGTTCGTCCTGGCAGAAGACCTGGAAAAATTGGGGAATATGTATTACAGAACACAGCAGAAAGTGCTCTGAGCATATTCAAGGAAAGTCACAAAAGGCTGTTGCAGTGATCGTGCTGCAGCAGCCTTTTTGATTGGGCAAAAGTTATTTTTTCAAGTAGAGAATGGCTCCTGTTTTCTCTGCGATCGTCAAAGTGCTGTCGGCAAAGGTGCCGTTGATGCACTTTTCCACTTGCCAGGGGGCGGCGATCTCAAGGGCAGTTGTGCGGAGTTCAGTTGAATTATTTACCGCCACAACAGCCATACGGGTGTCATCAATGGGGTGTTCTGTCAGCGTGATCTGGCGGTCAGAGCGTTTGACGATACGTTTGACACCGGCTTTTTCGGCGGCGATTTCGTAAATGCGGCTGTAATGGGGAGCCTTTTCTGTAAAGGCTCCGGAAGTTCCCAATAATGAACTTTCCAATGGCGCATTGAGGAAAAGGATCTGCCCCTTACCGTACTTTGCACAGCAGAACGCAGGAGCTCCTGTTTCATCGTGGGCCAGAACTTCAGTTCCGGGGGCACTTTTTATCATCATATGGGTCGTCCGGGGAATGGTCAGATCAAGGCCCAGTTCCGGGGATTTGACCGTGGCAGGTGAGGCGGCATTGAAAAGGGTTTCAATAATGATCCCTGTGGGCTCAAGAGGCTGGAGTCCGGCATTGTCTGAAGTGACCAGCAAGGTGGCTCCTGCCTTGATTTTTTCCAGCAATTGCAGATAACGGTGTTTGGGCATTACGCAGAAATTGTGGATGGAAGGCAGAATATAAAAGTCTGACTCCGGCAGCAGATCCCGGCACCAGACGGTGCGGATGTCGAATCCCGCCTGCTTGGCAAGGAGAAAACTCATATAGGCAAGCCCCCAGCAGTCGGTGTCCTGAGAAAGAATGACAGTGGCGTCGATCTTGTGACGGGGCAGGATGTTTTCAGAAGCGATATCGTTAAATTTTTTCATTTCAATGAGAGCGGGTTTGGGAGAACCGTCCACCCGGAGCAATCCCAGTTCCCGTTCCATTGCCACCCAGTCATAGGGCGTCTGAGGCAGTTCTGTCTGGTCGTTGGCACACCACCACAAAGCTCCGTGGCAGCTGTGGGCATAAGCGTTCCAGTAAGCATTACGCAAATAGGCACTTGAAACAGCTTCAGAAGTATAAGTCGGGCCGAAACTGCCGATTTCTTCCACAAAGGCGGGCTTTTTGCCCATATCAGCGTAGTAAGAAGTTTCAGCTGCCGCGTGGAAAGCGTTGCGGAAGGAATACAATGGATCGACCCGGCAGTGAGGCGTAAAAGCAGGGTAGGGGTGGGTGCAGAGGATATCTGCCACTTCACCCATAGCTGTCTGGTGGGTACGGGATGAACCGTGAAGTCCGGAAACAACAGGGCGGCTTTCATCTTCAAGTTTGATTGCAGCGGTAATGGTATTGCCCCAGAGCCACATTTCAGCATCCGTATGGTCGCCCAGACAGTTGCATTCATTGCCCCAGTCCCAGGCAACGATGGCGGGTTCATTTTTCAGATTTTTGACGAAACAGCGGACAAAACGGACCTGCCACTGGATTACAACAGGATCGGTCAGCAGATTGCGCCGTTCAAAGGCGGTGGGGATGTACATACGTCCGGACATCCAACCGGTGATCAGACCGACGAGCAATTTAAGGTTGTACTGTTGAGCCAGCCGGGCAAAGTGATGAAATCTGTCAAGCATAACAGGATCAACGGCGGCTCTGCCTGTTTCCGTATCAGGCAGGGGAACTTCACCCATACGGTATTCCTCAAAGACCTGACCGCATCTTGAGTGTTCTGTCAAGGGCTGAAAATCGGGCCACAGGGGAAAACAACGCAAAACCGTGACCCCGTGGTCAGAAAGCTGCTTGAAATCCCGTTCAATGGCAGCGGGATCCCATTTGCGCCACATAAAAGTCCCCGCATTGGAGGCCCAGTAATTACAGCCGGAAAAAAAGACTTTGCCGTCTGAAAAGATATTTGTATCCATTTTTAATTCCTTAAATTTTAGTCAACGGCATACTTTACACCTTAAAAAGAAATATTGCAAATAAAAAAAGCTTCAATCACAGAAAAAAAAGCACATCGCAGAAACGATGTGCTCAAGGGAAAACAAGAACAATTTATTTGTTGATCAGTTTAAAGTTGCTGACAGTGAACTTGAAGTTTTCACCGTGCTTGTAGTGGACTTCGCTGATGTTGAAGCCGATTCCGGAAACATTGGCAAGATCAGCTACCTTGTTGAGAGGCAGAACGACCTTGTTGACACTGTTGTTTTTCAAGGCAGGCACGGGAATGGTAATGGAAGTAGCCTTTTTGTCCTGAGGTTTTTTCCAGAAAACGTGGAAGGTCAGAGGATATTTGGCAGTCTTACCGGTGAATTCCAGTTTGAGATCAAAAGAAATGGCTTTGGCTTTGCTCCAGTCTTTTTCCTGAGCCTGGAATTTACGCATATAAAGCCGGGGCCAGCCAACGAAATAGCCTTTCTGACCGCCTTTGTGATCGACGGGCATATTGACCACCAGGGCAGTTGCTTCTGTTTTTGCGGTACATTCAGCAATTTCCCAGCGTTTGACATCAGCGGTAAACTTTGACAGATCGGCTGCTGACAGAGAGATGCTTCCGGCTGCGGCCACGGCAACGAGAGTACGAAAGATTTTCATTTTTTCTTTTCCTTTTTCAGTTATTTGTTTATAAGTTTGAAATCACTGACTGTGAATTTGACATTGTCTCCGTGTTTGTATCTTTGCTCAGAAATGAAAAAACCGAAGGCTGTTACATTGTTGAGATTTTTGATTTTATCCAGAGGCAGAATCACATCAACGGTTTTGTTGTTGACTAATCCTTTTATATCGGGTGAATAGGCAATGGACTTGGCATCTTTGGGGCCCTGGGTGCGGATCTGGAGGAAAATGGGCTGTTTAGCCGATTTACCGGTAAATTCCAGTTTCATCTTAAAAGTGAGTGCTTTGGCTTTGCTCCAATCTTTTTCAGCAGCAGAGAGTTTCAAAAGATAAATGCGGGGCCAGCCGACAGGGTACTTTTTTTCGCCTGTTTTGTAGTCAACAGGCATATTGACGGTCATTGCCTTGCCGGTTTGCACAACGGTACATTCCGCAGGACTCCAGCGTTTGATTTCAGTGACCTTAGAAAGGTCTGCCGCTGAAAGAGCCATAGTTCCGGCGGTTGCACAAGCAAGAAAGAATCGTGTGAATTTCATTTTTAACTCCTTGTTTTTGGGTTACTCGATGATAAATTGATCCTCAATTTCAGTCAGAGTGACAGCTTTGCCCTCTTCATTGAGGTAAATCATATCTTCAAGACGGATCCCGCCTTTGTCGGGATAGTAAAGTCCCGGTTCATCGGTGACGACGATCCCCGGTTTCAAAGGCGTATGGGTGCGGGGATTGAGCCGGGGAAACTCGTGGATATCCAAGCCCACCCCGTGACCGAGGCCGTGGAAGAAGCCATAATCTCCCTTGTCGGAACATCCGGTGGTAAAACCCCGTTTTGCCAATATGTTTTCGGCACATTTGTGGATCTCTGAGGGAATCGCTCCCGGCCGGATACACTCTTTGGTAAATTCCCGGGCTTCAAAAACGGCATCGTAGGCTTTACGCATAAAGTCAGAGGGGGTTCCTTTGACCACGGTACGGGTCAGGTCGCCCCAGTAGCCTGTTGCTGCGGATCTCGGAAAAATGTCCAGCACAATGGGATAATCTGCCGGAAGAACGCCGCTGCCTGTGTTGTGAGGTTGCGCCGCCTGCAATCCGCCTGCACAAATGGTATCTTCGGCGATCATTCCCAGACGGAGCATCGTGCAGTCAATTTCAGCCCGGAGTATTTCAGAGGTGAGAGGTTTGCCCTGCCAGACCAGAGTGCGTTCTCTGGAAATACCGCTTTCCCGGAGCACTTCAATGGCTCTGCGGCATCCGGCTTCGGCGGCCCTCAGGGAGGCTGTGATTTTTTGAACTTCACGGAGCGTTTTGAATTCCCGCCGGGGATAAAGGCGTGCTTCAGAAATTTCAAGGTTGATCCCTGCTTCTTTGATTTTTTCAGCCATACCCACAGGGAAACTGTCGGGCACGACAACAGTGTTGACTTCACAAAGAGAGCAGAGTTCTTTGATCGTTTCCAAATGGGACGCCCCTGAACGCCGGACTTCAACGCCCGGAATGACAGAGGCAACAGCCCGGTTGTATTCAAGGGCAGACACCGCACAGATTTTTCGTGTCCCGCACTCCATATAAAGGAAGTTGTCAGGAGCGGAAAATCCGCTTGCATAACGCATATCTGTGACGTTTGAACCGTCTCCGAGGAGCAATACTGCTTTTTTGTCCATAAAAAATTATAACTTTATTTGCATTTTCTAAACTTGTCTTGTACATTAAGATAGTGCCAAAAAAAATTTTTTCAAGAGGAAAAACTATGAATGAAGCAATATTTATAATAATTTTCGCCTTTTTGCTCGGCGGGATCCCTTCCGGGCTGCTGATTGCCAGGCGTTACGGAATTGATATCAGAACCGTTGGATCCTGCAATACAGGGGCCACCAATGTGACCCGTTGCGTCGGGAAGGGGCCGGGGATCTTTTGTTTTGTATGCGACTTTCTCAAAGGAGCGATCCCCGTGTTTGTTGCAATGAAGTTTTCCCCTCTGGCCTGGGTCGCAATTGCCGCTTTTGCGGCGGCTGTTGCGGGACATATGTTCCCTGTTTACCTTAATTTCAAAGGCGGAAAAGGTGTTGCAACTGCTGCCGGCGGTGCTTTTGCCATTGCTCCTTTGCCCCTTTTGGCGGCATTGCTTATCTGGTATGTGGTGTTTCGTATTTCGCGGTATGTATCTCTCGCCAGCATTATTGCTGCTGTTGCTCTGCCGTTGGGAGCGTTGGGACTGCGGATTTTCTGCAATCCTGTCAGTGCGCCTTTTTACTTGCGGGTGCAGACAGTGACCGTGATCGCCTTTGCTGTGATCGGAGCTTTGGCAGTCTACCGTCACCGTTCCAATATCGTCCGGCTGCTGAACGGTACCGAGAGCCGCTTTGAGAAAAAGGGCAAAACAGAAGAAAAAGCTCAATAAAAGATATTTACCTGTGCAGGGGGATCGTTACGGTAAAAACGGAGCCTTCCCCCTGAGTGGAAGCCAGATCAATTTCCCAGTGGTGGGCCTTGACAATGGCCTTGACCAGAGAAAGTCCCAATCCGTTGCCCTGTAAGTGGCGGCTGGCATCGCTGCGGAAAAATCTTTTGAAGACCAGAGCCTGTTCCTCTTGGGGGATTCCGCATCCGGAATCGGCCACAGAGAGTTTGATTTTGTCCCCTTCAATACGCAGATCAAGAGCGGCAAAGCCTCTTTCTGTGAATTTCAGGGCATTGCCCAGCAGATTGGAAAGAAGCCGCTGAAACATCTTTTTGTCTGCTTCTATGAATATCTCTTTGTCCGGAATCCGGACTGTAAAGTCAAGGCCTTTGTCTTCAAAAGCCACCTGCATAAATTCACAAAAATCAGCTGTCACGGCAACAATATCCATCTTGCTCAACTGCAAAGCCTGAGGCGTTGCATTGGTGCGTGAAATATCCATTATGGTGTTGACCAATTCTTTGAGGCGTGAAATTTCCTCTGCAACAGAAGCACAGTCGCTCCGCATATCTTCAGGAAGATCTTTTCTGGTCAAAATAAGCTCAACTGTACCGGCAATCCGGGTGAGGGGCGTCCGCAAATCGTGAGCAACATTGTCAGAAACAGTACGTAATTCCTTGAGCAGATTTTCAGTTCTTTCATTCATCGCGTTAAAGGTCGCTGTCAATTCCTGGATTTCCCGGTCGTGGTCAGTGGATTCTCTGAGGCGGTAACTGTAATCTCCGGCAGAGATCCTGTTCATAGCCAGAGTCGTTTCTTTGACGCCCCTGATAAACCGGCGGGTCAGAAGCCAGGCGATAATGGTTCCGGCAAGTGTCATACAGCCCAGCACGATGGCTCCCACTGAGGTGATATCCGCCAGATAGGCAAGCCGTTGGCTCAGGCCGGTGGCGATAATAAGTTTCCGGCCGTCTGCAAGGGGAAACAGGGTGTAACGGAATTTGTCAACGTTGGCAGGGAAAGAGTGCTGCTGCATTATTTTTCTGATTTTTGACGGAATTGCCCCTTGATGGGATTCCAGAAAGAGGGTGTTGTCTTTTTCCAGAATGGCGATTCCGAAATTTTCCTGTCCCCGGTTGAGGAGCAGATTGGAAAAGTAATTGCGTAAACTGTTTTTGTTGTGTTCCGGATAGATCTTTTTGCGGAATATTCCGCCATTGGCAAGGATACGCATTTCATAGTATTCGCTGCCTTGCAGAACAAAGGCCGTATAGTAACGTGTTTTGTCTTGAGGGGTTGTGCCGCCGAAGCGGTAGCCGGCAAAGATCACTTTGGAGTCCGGATATTTTTCTTCAAGGAGCACTCTTTCTTTTTCCGGATATTGGTCTCCGTGGAGAATTTCGTTGAAACTTCCGATCCGGCGACCGAGGATATAAAGTTCTGCGGCCCGTTTGGCAATTTGCCGGGCATTGGCATCATAGGCGTTGTTAAGGAGATTATAAACCAGGTAGGAACACAAGGTCATAATCGCCAGACAGGAAACAAAAAACAAAAGAGCATAGCTCAGAGCAAGGCGGGTTTTCAGGGAGTTGCGGAACATTTTTTATTCCAGAATGTAACCGATACCCCGGACGGTGTGGATCAATTCACGATCAAAAGGTTTGTCTACTTTTTCCCGGAGTTTGTAGATGCGTGTTTCAAGCACATTGGTCTGAGGATCGAAGTTGTATTCCCAGACGTGCTCCATAATCATCGTTTTTGTGACCACTCTGCCGCTGTTCCGCACCAAATATTCCAGCAGATCATATTCTCTGGGGGGGAGTTCTATTTTTTCTCCGGCACGGACAACTTTGCGGGTCAGCAGATTTATGGTCAGATCGGCCACCGTGAGGGTAGTCGGTTCGGCACTCATCGTAGAACGGCGGAGCTGAGCCTGGATATTGGCAAGGAGTTCGGTGACGGAAAAGGGTTTTTCCAAATATAAATCGCCGCCTGAATGGAGGCCCCGCACTTTGTCGTCAAGGGAATTCCGGGCACTGAGAATGATAATGGGAACTGTGATCTGGGCCTGTCTGATGTTTTCAATAACAGTGAACCCGTCGATCAGAGGAAGCATCAAGTCAATGATCGCCAGATCAAAGGTTTCTGTTTTTGCGGTCATCAGACCTGTTCTGCCGTCGGCGGCGTGGATCGTTGTATAGCCCGCTTCTTTCAGGGCTTTCAGCAGAAAATCCGCTGTTTTTTTGTCATCTTCTATAACCAGTATCTTCATAAAAGTTCCTCTTGGCTGAATGCCGGAAAAAAAGCTGATTTCTCCTCTCAACTTTCATATACTATACATCCGTTCCGGGGATATTGCAAATAAAATAAGAGTGAAAGAATGAAATGGAGCGGTGGGGCTAATATGTTGAGTATTATATTGATAGCAATGAAAATAAAAAAGTTTAAGATAACTAAAAAGTGTAAAAAACAACTATTTTCCGGTAATTCCGCTGTGCTATATTATGCAGCAGAGTAAAGTATGAAGATGTCAAGAAAGAGGCAAATTGCATTACGGGGAGTGTTTTCTATGAACGAAGCAAAAACAGCAAAAGAAAAGTTGGTTCCCTTTGTTTTGTGGGGGATCACGGCTGCTGTTGTGGTATTTTTTTTGTGGCGGTGGAATCTTGAGCCGGCAGTGGATGTGTTGCCCTGGCAGGGATACTTTTTTGCCGCAGTTTCGGCATTTATGCTCCTTTACATTCTTTTCGGAGCGATCAGTGCCACAGTTTACAGGCCAGCTCCGGCATTGAATGATGAACAATTGCCCGGATGTACTGTTATTGTGCCGGCCTACAATGAAGGAAAACACGTTGCAGAAACTTTGTTCAGCCTTCTTGAATCCGATTATCCTGCGGAAAAGCTCCAGATCATTGCCATCAATGACGGTTCAAAAGATGATACAATGGAGTGGATCCGTCACGCTGAAAGTGCATCAAACGGCCGGATCACCTCGTTGGATCTGCTGAAAAACGGCGGCAAAAAAAATGCACTTTATCAGGGGTTCCATATGGCAAAGTTTGATATCGTCGTTACAGTTGACAGCGATTCCATTGTGACAAAAGAGAGTTTGCGGAATATGGTGTCCGCCTTTAATAAACCTGAAATCGGCGGTGTCGCCGGAAATATCAGAATCAAAAATCTTGCGGACGGAATGATCCCCAGAATGATGGATGTGGGCTTTATGTTCGGCTTTGAGATCATCCGTTCTGCTCAGAGTCTTATCGGATATGTTATGTGTACTCCCGGAGCTTTGAGTGCTTACCGCAAGAGTATCGTAATGCCCTTTATTGATGAATGGCTCCACCAGACTTTTCTGGGAGCTCCCGCCCACATCGGTGAAGACCGGGCGATTGCCACAATGATCCTGCAGCACGGATATAAAGTCACATTTCAAAGCAATTCTGTGGCTGCCACCTGTATTCCTTTTACTTATGGACGCTTCTGTAAGATGCTGCTGCGCTGGCTCAGAAGCGATGTCCGTGAAAATCTGCTGATGACGGGGTGTTTTTTCAGAAAATTCAAATTGACCCCGGCCTATGCCGCCTTTGCGTTTCATCTGAGCAGTCTGGCATTGGGAACTGTAATGCCGCTCATATCACTTGTGGTCTTTCTTGAAATGCTTTGTCAGTTTTCCCCTGCCGGTTTGTTTCACTCCCTTTATTACGGTGCTGTACTGGGGATCATCGGAGCATTGATTCCGGCGATGATTTACGCCAAACGGGTTTCTTTTCTTGATGCCGTCTGGGCTCCTGTTTATACGATTTACAGTTTGTTCCTGTTGTGGTGGATCCCCATATATGCTCTCTTTACGGCCCGCAACAGCAATTGGTTGACCCGCGAACTTGCTCCGCTGCCGCAGAAAGCCGGAAAATATACGAATAACTGCAAGCAGGAACGCTTGCACAATTGATAATGCCCCCACCCGGCTCCCTGCACCTTTGAATACTCCCGTATAGAGGTGCAGGGAGCTTTTTTCTGGTCTGCAAAAAAGCAGACATAAAAAAAGCAGACCCCGAAGGATCTGCTTGGGAAATAACCGTTGTTCTTATTACCGGTCAACGCGGGCACTTCCGCCGCCCATAAGTTTTTCAACTTCAGAGAGGAGAGCCATAGAGGTATCGCCGGGGGTTGTCATTGCCAGAGCACCGTGAGCGGCTCCGCAATTGACGGCTTTGTTGAGATCTTTGTAAGTCATCAGTCCGTAGATCAAGCCGGAAGCGAAACTGTCTCCGCCGCCCACCCGGTCGAGGATTTCCAACCCGTCACGCTGAACAGCCTGTTCAAATTCTCCGCTGCACCAGGCAATAGCACTCCAGTCGTTGACGGTCGCTGTTTTGACAGAACGCAGTGTGGTGGCTACCACCTGGAAATTGGGGTAGGCTTCAACCACCTGACTGATCATCGCTTTGAATGAATCCACAGGCAGCGTGCTCAGAGCCGCATTGGTACCCTTGACTTCAAAGCCCAGAGCAGCGGTGAAGTCTTCTTCATTGCCGATCATTACATCCACATAGGGCGCAATGGCACGGTTGACTTCGCAAGCCCGTTTCTGACCGCCGATGCTTTTCCAGAGAGAGGGGCGGTAGTTCAGATCGTAACTGGTGACAGTACCGTATTTCTTTGCGGTTTTAAGGGCTTCAAGGACGACTCCGGGGGTCGTTTCAGAGAGCGCAGCAAAGATACCGCCTGTGTGGAAATGACGGACACCCAGGGTGCCGAAAATGTATTCCCAGTCGATATCGCCTTCTTTCAGCTGTGACACAGCCGTATGACCGCGGTCGGAACAGCCTTTGGCACCTCTGATTCCGAAACCTCTTTCAGTGAAGTTCAAACCGTTGCGGGCGGCTTTGCCGATACCGTCAAAGGGGACCCAGCGGATCAGAGAGGTGTCAACACCGCCCTGCATAATGAAATCTTCAATAAGGCGGCCCACCGGATTGTCAACAAAGGCGGTGACGACACCGGCACGAAGTCCGAAACAGCGGCGCAGACCGCGTGCCACATTGTATTCGCCGCCTCCTTCCCAGGCCCGGAAAGTACGGGTGGTGTGGATGCGTTCATCACCGGGATCCAGGCGAAGCATAATTTCTCCCAGACTGACAATATCATAGCGGCACTCTTCGGCCTTCTTATAAACGGGAAGTGACATTTTATTCTCCTTTGTTTTTTACAAGAAAATTGTAATTTTTTTGAACTCGTTAATATAGCTCCGTCAGCCGGATTTTTCAAGTTTCATCTTGGACTGTTTCAACAAGAAAAGAGACCGGCCGGAATCCGTCATTGCACGACAGCAGTGCGGAATGGGGATTTTTCATCCACTCTCCGTAAAAATGCCCTCCTCCCTGAGAGAGGATTTTTACGAAAGGGAGCAAGGTCTCCCAGGCACTTTCGCAAAATCCTTCAGGCATAAGAGCATTTTCTGAAATGAAAACTTTTCCCTCAACCATATCACAGGGATTGTCAAGGGGATTTTCATATTGCTCCATTAAATCAAGGTAACTTGCTTTACGGAGTACTGTAATGCGTACTTTAAGCATCTTTATTGGAGGAATTGGCAGATAAAATCAGCCATATCTTCTTTTTTGACACAGCTTTTGTGCCGGATTTCCAGAGATTTAAGACTACTCAGGGGGGCGGGAACCGGGACTTTGGACACTTGAGAAAGTTTTTCCAGAAGTTCAAATCCGTCTTCAGGAGCTTTACCGGAATCAACCGCGCCCAGCACCGCAGCGGCAAACTTGAACGGCGACGCTGTGGAGGCAATGATGCAAGGGGTTTCATCTCCGCTTTCACGGCGGTAATCTTCACAGACTTTGACGGCAACAGCGGTGTGAGTGTCACACAGATAGTTGTCATTCTTAAAAAGAGCGGAAATCGTTGTTTGCGTAGATTCCTCATCACAGAAACCTGCGTAAAACTCATCTTTGAGTGTTGAAAGGATTTCCGGAGCAACTTCATAGCGGCCCTCTTGGGAGAGTTGCTTCATCAGTGCGGCAGTGGCTTTGGCATCGTTGCCGTAGAGGTGGTAGAGCAGCCGTTCCAGATTTGAAGAAATCAGAATGTCCATAGAGGGACTGCTGGTGGTGTAGAAGGGACGGTTCCGGTCATAGACCCCTGTGTTGAGAAAATCCGTGAGGATGTTGTTTTTGTTTGAAGCGCAGATGAATTTTTTGACGGGAAGGCCCATTTGCTTTGCGTAATAGGCTGCCAGAATATTGCCGAAGTTCCCGGTGGGGACGCAGACGTTGACACTGTCGCCCAATTTGATCTTGCCCTCACGGACAAGGTCGCAGTAGGCAGAGAAATAGTAAACGATCTGCGGGGCAAGACGGCCGAAGTTAATGGAGTTTGCAGAAGAAAACTCCATATTTTTTTCTTCAAGAAACCGTTTCATATTTTCATCACCGAAGATTTTTTTGACGCCGGTCTGGGCATCATCAAAATTACCTTCAATGGCACAGACAGCCACATTTTCCCCTTTCTGGGTGGTCATTTGAAGCTGCTGCATCGGGCTGACGCCGTTTTGCGGGAAAAAGACCACAATAGAGGTTCCCGGCACATCGGCAAAACCGGCAAGAGCAGCTTTGCCCGTATCTCCGGAAGTTGCTACCAGAATAACGATTTTTTTGTCAGGAGCACTCTTTTTTGCGGAAACTGTCAGCAAAAAGGGCAGTATTTGAAGGGCAAGATCTTTAAACGCACAAGTGGGACCGTGCCAGAGTTCAAGAATGTGCCGTCCTCCGTTGAGAGAAAAAACAGGGGCAGGAAGCTCATTGTCAAAAGTTCCGGTATAGGCTCCGTTGACACAATATTCAACTTCCTCTGCTGTAAATCCTGTCAGATATCCTGAAAGCAGAGCCGAAGCCCGCTCCTTGTAATTCATGCCGACAAGGTTTTCAAGATCTTTTGACGAAAGAGCAGGGAAAGCGGAAGGAACAAAAAGTCCTCCTTCGGTGGAAATTCCCTGAGCAATAGCCTGAGCCGCTGTTACGTTCAGATTACTTCTGGTACTGGTGAAATACATTTTCGATCTCCTGTTGTATACATCAACGTAATATACACCGGAAATCGCCTTTTTGCAACTTGAAATTTACTGATCCAGCAGCCATTTCCGCTGAACGGCAAGAGTCATGGTCTTTTCGACCCACTGCCAGACTTCCGGCATGAACTCTTTAAGAGGAGACATTCGTTGAGCGACCTGACTCCGGGTGGTGCGTTTGCCTGCAATGGCATTGCGCCAGGTGTACCCTTCGGTCATGATGTTGTGAAAAAAGGGCTGCAGTTTGTCCAAACAGTCGGCATAACGTGCGTCGGGCGTTGAACGGGAATCAAACTCTTCCCACAGGGCCCGGATATGTGCCCCCTGTTCAGGAGGGAGGATGGAAAAAAGTTTTTGTGCGGCTTTTTCTTCCCGGAGGGCTTTGGTTTTATTGCCTTCCACATCATAAGCAAAGGTATCTCCGGCATAGATCTCAATAAGATCATGGACGATGAGCATTTCAATGGCATGGTGCAAATTCACCTTTTCCACAGCATACTCCTCAAAAAGCAGCGCCATGACAGCGATATGCCAGGAGTGTTCTGCATCGTTTTCCGCACGGCTCCGGTCAATGAGAAGGGTTTTCCGGTAAACGGAAGTCATTTTGTCGATTTCTGCTGTGAATTTCAACTGGGCATCCAGACGGCAGTTTCCGCTGGGGATGAAAAATTTATCAAAATCTGTCATAGTTCAATAAGAAATGGTAAAAGCTGCAAAAAAAAATCCCGGACAGATGATCCGGGATCTTTCGTGTTTTTTCAATCTGCCTGAGGCAGAAGCTGTCTGCCGGAAAATTATTTTTCAGGAGCCAGAGAATAGAAGAAGTTGGTCTGCTGGTGGTGGAAGGCTCCGGGGGCCAGCAAGCCCACAAAAGGAACCAGCCAGAAGAAGCCGCCGACAATGTCAAGCATACCCCAGTGGTTGAGAGTCGGACTCTGGGTGATGACATAAGGCGCAAAGCCTTTCTTGGTGATCCGGATGTTCAAATGGGCGTTGGCAGGGATCTGAACACTTGCCGGTGTGTTCATAAACTGTCCGTTGACGATGACCTCTGCACCGTGGGGTTTTCCGTTGATCGTGATCGTCTGCTGCTGGGGAGCAATGAGAAATGAACATCCGGAAATACAAAGGATCAACAAACAGCACACTGCAACCTTAAGAAATTTTTTCATAATGACCTCAAAAAACAGTTAAAAATTATGTGGGTAATTAATTATGGTAACTTTTTTAATATAGCATTGAAATGGAAAAATTGCAACTGAAATATCAAATACTTTGTTGAAATTATCATTTTTTTTAACTGCCGCTCTCCGTAAAACAACGGATCTCAATAAAGAGACTGGGGGAAGTAATGACTGTTTGCATTGGCAGGTGTTACGACTTCTGACTTGACGACCACCTCTTTGGGGCCGTCATTTTTCTTGTTATTACGCAAACCTTTGAGAGCCAGATCAACACCGGTTTCGAGCATTTTCGGCGGATAAGTGACAGTTGCTTTCACAAGAGGATCTTTGTCTTTGACCATCTTGACGATGGTTTTTGAGCCGCCGCCTCCCACAAAAACTTTCACATCTTTGCGTTTGGATTCCTTGTACGCTTTCAGAGCTCCGATGAGGACATCGTCATCTCCGGCCCAGACACCGTCCACTTTGGCATATTTCTGAAGATATTTTTCCATAAGCTTCAGACCTTTTTCCGTGTTCCAGTCAGTGGGCTGGGAATCCAGAATACGAATCTTGGGGAACTTGGCCTTGAGGACTTTTTTGAAACCGTTGACCCGTTCAGTGTTAATGGGGCACAGGACACCTTCCATAACAAGAATGTCTCCTTTGCCTCCCAAAGCCGCTCCCATTGCTTCGGCGGCGGCTTCTCCCAGACTGGTGTTGTCGCCGTTGACGAACACATCTTCAGCTTTTGAGGGCAGGGGATTGGAAACCACAACAAGGTAAATGCCCCGCTGTTTGGCAAGTTTACAGACATTATCAAGAGGTTCCGGCTCCTGACTCAAGATCACAAGGGCATCGGGATTCTGCATCATCAGCTGTTCAATGGCATTGACCTGAGCCGCTCCGCTGCCGCTGGTGGCGACGGTGACAGCCACATCTTTATTGGCTGCTTCGATCCGTTTTTTAGCTTGTTCAGCGTGCCAGACAACGCCTCCTGTCCAACCGTGAGTTGCGGCGGGAACGGAAATACCGATTTTCAATTTCTTTTCGCTTTTGCCGCATCCGCAGAGCATTACGGCGCACAATAAAAAGGGAATGAACAACTTACGCATAATTTTTACCTTTCTTTGCGATATTGGGAAAGAACAGCTATAATAATGACGGCACCTTTGACACATTCCTGAAGCCGCGGAGAGATTCCCCAGGCGACAAGGGCGTTTGAAATGACCGTCAGGATCAATATACCTGCCACAGTTCCGGTGACAGTGGCTTTGCCGCCTGACATACTGCTGCCGCCGACGATGACGGCGGCAATGGCATCAAGTTCACATCCGGTACCGTCGTTGGCGGAGCTGATCCCTCCCAGACGTCCGCCCCAGAGCAAGGCTGCCAGAGCACAGAGCATACCGGTGTAAAGATAGGTCTGGAATTGGATGAAGCCGGTATTGATTCCGGAAAAACGGGCGACTTTTTCATTGGAACCTGTTGCCCGGACCCGGACACCGAAAACGCTTCTGCTCAACAGAAAGGCTCCTGCCGCTCCGGCAAAAATAAATATCCAGACTGTAAAATTACTGTCAAGAGCTGCCAACAGGGGATTGTTGAGTCCCACCCGGCCCGCATCTCCGAGATACAACGCAAGGGAGCGGAAAATGGACATCGTGCCCAATGTGACGATAAAAGGAGGCAGTTTTGCAAAACCTGCCAAAGCTCCGTTAAGGGCTCCGCCTGCGGCTCCTGCCGCCAGAGCAATGGCGATCAGGCAGAGAAACTGTCCCGCAGGAGAAGTACAGCAAAAAGGAGCCAGCTTGAAGGCAATAACGCCAGACAGGGCAAAAAGAGAGCCTACTGACAGATCAATGCCGCCGGAACCGATGACAAAAGTCATACCCACGGCAATGATCCCTGTGTAACAGGCCTGCCGGAGCATTACAGCGTAGTTGGCAGGTATTCTGAAGGATTCACAGGTTGCGGCACAAAGGATCAGCAGCAGAAAAAGAGCGATCCAGGCGGCATAGGATTCAATAAATTTTTTCATTTTTCCACTCCGGTGGCTTTACGGATAATATGTTGTTCAGTCAATTCTTCTCCGCTGACGAACCCTGCAAGTGTTCCGTTGCGGATCACCATAATTTTACGGCACAACCCCAGAAGTTCCTCCAGGTCCGAAGAAATCAGCAAACAGGCACACCCTTTTTCTGCAAGAGAGTGAACAAAGTCATAGATCTCCCTTCTTGCTCCCACATCCACGCCCCGGGTTGGTTCGTCAAAGATGAAAATTTCAGGGGCTGTGTCAAGACATTTGGCGATAGCAGTTTTCTGTTGATTGCCGCCGCTCAAATTTTTGACTGTCTGGGCGGGGGAATTGCATTTCAAAGAAAACTCTTTGACATACTCAATGGCCTTTTGACGGATGGCTTTGAAGTTGAGAACCCCTTTGGTACCGTATTGAGGCAGAGAGGCAAGAGTCATATTCATATCAATGGGAAATTCAAGGAGCAAGCCGCTTCCCTGGCGGTCTTCTGTCAAAAAAGCCATCTTGTTTTTCAAGGCATCCCGGACAGAAGAAATATTGACTTTTTGACCATTGATTTTGATCGTTCCCGATGTCAGGGGACGGACACCGAAAATGGTTTCAGCAAGTTCACTGCGTCCTGAACCGTTAAGACCGGCTACCCCGAGAATTTCTCCGGAACGGAGAGTGAAGGAAATGTTTTCAACGCCTTTGGCACAGACATTTTCCAATTCAAGTTTGATGCAGCCTGCACCTTCGGGGAGTTTCGGCGGGAAAATCCCGTTAAGTTCCCTGCCTACCATTTTTTCAGCCAATGTGCGGGGCGTCAGTTCAGAAGAAGGGTGAAGCCCCGCCATTTCACCGTCTCTCAGGATCAGAACTTCGTCGCAAAGCTCAAGGACTTCATCAAGTTTGTGGGAAATATAAATGATCCCTGTGCCTTGAGCACTCAGACTGCGAACCAGTTTAAAAAGTTTTTCAGTTTCTCCCTTGTTGAGCACAGTTGTGGGTTCGTCCATAATGAGGACACCGGCTTTGGCGGCAACAGCTTTGGCAATTTCCACCATCTGCTTTTCAGCGACCGTGAGTGATGAGATGAGGGCGTCAGGAGCAATCTTCACTTCCAGCGTGTCAAAAAGTTCCCTTGAGGCACTCTGCATTGCAGAAAGCTTGAGAATTCCGCCCCTTTGCAGTTCCATACCGAGAAAGATATTTTCTGCAGCAGTCAGATGGGGAGCCAGATTGAACTCCTGATGAATTGCCGCAACGGGGACGGCACAATCCACCCGGCCGCGGACCGGCTTGAGCAGTCCGCAGATGCTTTTGACCAAAGTGGATTTACCAGCCCCGTTTTCACCGGCAATGCCGAGGATCGAACCGCTTTTCAGCTGAAAAGAGATTCCGGAAAGCACTTTTACAGGACCGTAGGCACATTCCAGATCCGTGACATTGAGTACGCACTCTTTGCTCATAAGACAAGAAAAACTCAGTTGATTGTATAAATCCAGACCGAACCGTTGAATTCAGCTTTGACGCCGCCGTTTGCAGCCATACGTCTCAGCCAGCCTTCCACAGCAGCAGCTTGTTCCGGAACTCCGGCTTTATCCGCAACGGCGGCGGCATCACCTTTGAAGCCGGACATCGCCTGAAAAGCGGCATCCAGTTTTGATTTAAGTTCCAGCTCGCCTGTGGCAGCCAGTTTGTAAGCCTGGACACCGGGCTGATGAAAAGCGTTGATATTGATGAATTCAGCGTAAATCGCCACGGCCCGTTCATAGAGGGCAATGACCATTCCCAGCTCAAATACGGTGAGTTTGGGGAGCTTGATAGAGATGGTCTGGCGTTTTTTGCTGCGGAGAGCCTCTGTGAGACCTGCACAGAAACCGTGGAGATAGTCTCCCATAACCTTTCCGTCGCCCAGATCGATTTTCTGAGCATCGGCCAGAAGCTCGATGAATGTGGCAAAGAAGTCATCCCGGCCGTCGTTGAGCTGCTGGATGAAGGCGTGAGCATCGGTGCCGCCTTTATTACCGAAAACATTGAGTCCCTGATGACAAACTTTTCCGTCAAGGTCGAGTTCTTTGCCGAGACTTTCCATAACCAGCTGCTGCAGATAGCGTGAAAGGAGCACCAGACGGTCACTGTAAGGAACGATGACCATATTGCGGTCGCCTTTTCCGGCTCCTGCGATATACCACATAGCACTGAGCATCATTGCGGGATTTTTGAAAGCATCGGTATTGCGGGTCAGTTCATCCATACGCAGGAATCCTGCGATGAAATTCTTGAAGTCGATACCGGTAAGAGCGGCGGGAACGTGGCCCACAATGGCACTTTCACTGGTACGGCCGCCAATGGAATCAGCCATTTCAAAGGAGGCCAGGAATTTCTTTTCAGCAGCATATTTGTCAAGTTTGCTGCCTTTCATTGTGACGGCCACAGCGTGCCGTCCGAAGTCCAGTCCCCGGGCAGCGTAAAAACGCTCCATAGCGATCATATTGTTCTTTGTTTCCTGGGTGCCGCCTGATTTGGATACCACCAGATGAAGTGTAGTCTCAGGATCCATTACCTGACAGAGGTCGGCAAATTCTGCAGAATCCGTGTTGTCAAGGAAATAGATTTTCAAACCGTTTTTGCGGACTTCAGCAGAAAGTTCATTCCAGTAGGGGCCGTTGACAGCGAATTGCAGCAGCTGGGGGCCCAGAGCTGAGCCGCCGATGCCGTTGACTGCCACTGCCGTGAAGGGACGGCCGGTAGAGCCGGTGATGTTGCCTGAACGGACTTCTGCTGCAAACTTTTCAACCGCCTCATAGAGAGGGGAAGTACAATAGGTGATACGGTCAGTAAAGTGGGTGACTTTACGCTGTTCATCGGGATTTTTGATTTCGCCTTTTTCAATGGCGGCGATACCGGCATTGGCTTTTGCAAAAAGCGGAGTGAGTTTTTCCAGATCCGCATCGGTGAAATTCATACCGGCAAAATTGATTTCAAATCCGGTTTTCG
This sequence comes from Lentisphaerota bacterium, assembly GCA_015061745.1. GTDB lineage: Bacteria > Verrucomicrobiota > Lentisphaeria > Victivallales > Victivallaceae > UBA1784. The sequence continues at coordinate 35,120 of SUWB01000030.1, forward strand.
CATCGGTGAGGGTGTATTTGCGGCAGCGGTCAAACCATTCAGACATAATGTAAAACTCCTGAAATTAAAACAGACGGCTGAACTTTCACTGGTGAAAGCAAGGCCGCCTGTCAGATTTTTGTGTGATGGAAAGAAATCAGAAATTACTCTTCAGATTCCAATTCTTCAGCGATGGCATCGGCGAGCTCGTAGTTGGCGGTCACCTGCTGCACGTCGTCGAGTTCTTCCATACGGTCCACCAGACGCATAACCTGGCGGGCAATGTTGGCATCGGTGATTTCCACCACCATATCAGGCTTGCGGACGATACCGGCTTCTTCGGTGGGAACCTGATTGTCTTCAAAGGCCTTTGCGAGGGCTTCAAAGTTTTCGGGAGCGGCCCAGATTTCGGCGACACCGTCTTCGACCTGGATATCATCGGCACCGGCATCGAGGGTGATTTCCATAAGTTTGTCTTCATCGGCCCATTCACCGGTGATGACGAAGTGAGCCTGACGCTGGAACATACGGGCCACAGCACCGGAACCGGCAAGGTTGCCGCCGTTGCGGTCAAAGGTCATACGGACATCGCTGATGGAACGGTTGCGGTTATCGGTCAGACATTCGACGATAACGGCGACACCGCCTGCGGCATAGCCTTCGTAGACGATTTCTTCAAAAGTGACGTCACCCAGTTCGCCCATACCTTTTTTGATGGCACGGTCAATGTTGACGTTAGGCATATTCACAGCTTTGGCAGCGGCCAGAGCGGAACGGAGTTTGGGGTTGGAGTTGGGGTCGGAACCGCCCATCTTGGCGGCGACCATAATTTCTTTACCGATACGAGAAAACGCTTTACCGCGGACTTTGTCGGCTGCGGCTTTTTTGTTCTTGATGTTTGCCCATTTACTGTGACCGGACATAATGACTTCTCCTGTATAACATTAAAAGTTGAAATTAAATTTTCATAATATAGTGCAAAAAGTAAAAATTTTCAAGTCCGGGAGAGAAATTTTATCAATATTTGACAGAGTGCAGTTGAAAAAATGGCTTTCGTGTGATATCTTGAATCAGTTGTCGTATTGCAGACAGTGCTCAAACATAAAGGTGTATTGATTATGGAAAAGCGTTTTGCTAATGAAAATTTCCCTCCCGATATTCAGGAACGTGCCGACCGGATGAATACAGATGAGTCCAAAGTTCCTGTTGTTGAACTGCCTCCGCTGCCGATCAGCGATCATACGACGGGCAGTGAATTTCAAACCAATATCCGTCCCCGTTTGATTGCAGCTTTTGAAAAATATATGTACGGAGCTGTGCCGCCCCGCTGCGGGGAATTGATTTTCAAGCAGACGGATGAAGGCCCTGCTTTCGGCGGTTTGGGGATTCGGCGGGAAGTGGATATCATCTGCCGTCACAACGGTATGGAGAGAACACTTCATCTGCTGCTTTTTCTTCCTGCAAAGACAGAAGGCAAAGTTCCTGTTTTCTTCGGACTCAATTTCAAGGGGAACCACTCAATTTCCACCGATCCTGATGTAATCTATCATCCTTTCGAGCGTTACGCTCCTGTGAATCCCGATTCGCTGCGGCAGGCGGACGGCCGTCTTGACGAATCCGGCAGAGGAAAGGCCGCCGGAAGGTGGGATGTGGAAAATGTGCTGAAAAGAGGATATGCCACAGCCACGATGTGCTATTTCGACATCTATCCTGATGTGCCTGCCGGATTTGAAAAGAGTATTATGCGTATGTTTTACACGCCGGAAGTGTGGAACTCCCCGCAGCGGGATTCCGGAGCCATAAGTGCCTGGGTCTGGGGCGTGCAGCGTGCTCTGGATTATTTGGAAACTGTGCCCGAGATCGACAGTTCCAAGATGATGGTGCACGGCCATTCCCGGTTGGGCAAGACCGCTTTGTGGGCGGGGGCGGTGGATCAGCGGATCGCACTTACCATTTCCAATTGTTCAGGCACTTGCGGAGCAAAATTGGCTCACCGCTATTTCGGAGAGAACTTTGAATGGATCCATTTCTGGAATCCTCACTGGGTGATCCCTGAATTCAAGAAGTATGTACAGCACGATACAGAATATCCTATCGACCAGCATATGCTTATGGCGGCCATTGCTCCCAGACTTCTTTATGTGGCAAGCGGTTCTCTTGATGAATATGCTGATCCCAGAGGTGAATTTGAAGCTGCCGTTGCCGCCAGTCCCGCCTGGCGTTTAAGCGGCGGTTCCGGAACAGGGACGGGCCATTTCCCTCCTTGCGGAAAACTTGTGGGCAAGGAGATCGGTTACTATTTGCGGGAAGGTGAACACGATTTCACCTCCGAAAACTGGCGTGTTCTTATGGACTTTGCCGATGCCAGAATAAAATAAACTGTTTCCAACCGGAAAAAACGGGGCTGTTGCAAAACTCAAACAGTTTTTTGCAGCAGCCCCGTTTTTTTTGTTTCTCCGGTGATTTTACTTTTGGAAAACGGTTTTTACGGAACCCTTTTTCAAATCACGGTGGAGGGGATTTACTTTGCCGTCGCTCCAGTTTTTAACTGCGATGAAACACATCAGTTGGAACAAACCCCAGAAGAAAATCAGTCTGAGAAAAAGCATTGTAATACGCAGCGGCTCAGAACCGAATCTCTTGAAGATGTAAAAACGCATTACAGCCCAGGAGATTCCGAGAACCAGCAAGTCACACATCCCCAGAAGCAGAGCTTCACGGTTGCGGGTGAAGTTTTCGATGGTCTGTCCGTCAACTCCTGCCAGACGGATGGTGAACTCAATGAGCTCCATAGGAATATGCCCCAAAAGAAGCAGAAACCAGACCAGAAAACCATACGGGTCAGCAGAATCCAGTTTGTACGGGTGTCCCATTGCCAAAGCTGCCGCGAAAATAATGACTCCTGCGACCATAAGTACGCTCAAGTCAAACCGGCGGAACTTGGGGGAGAGAAAAGGCATAGAAACCGGAGCAAAGGGAGAAGTTTTCTTTTTCTTCTTAGCCATTTTTACTTGCTCCTTTTCCGTGCTTTTCCGGTGCGAAGTCCGGCGTTGGTACTCATCTTGCTGATAATAAGGTAGGTGATCAAACCGATAATAATCATTCCCACGGTGAGGGCACCGTAGGCGTGAGGCCACCAGATGCCTTCAGTCATTGCTGTGAATTCCGACATACCTCCGATACCGGTGATAACTGTCAACGGCATAAACACCACATTGATAATGGCAAGATATTTCATAATGACAGCCAGGTTATTGCTGGACACCGACATACGGGCATTGGACATACCGGCAAGGATTTCCGCATAAATATTGGCAAGGTTGTCACATTGTTCGTTTTCAATGGTGACATCTTCGAGAAAGTCTTTTTCGCTCTCACTGAAACCGATTCTGCCGTTATCATTTCTCAAACGCCGTAAAAGCAGCAGATTGGCACTGGTAGCGGATTCATAATAGGTCAAACTTTTCCGCAGGGCAAAGACATTCATCAGAGATTTATTGGTTACGGCATAGGCGATCTTGCCTTCGATTTCGTCTGAAATATTCCGGATGATCCGCAAGTGCTGCAAAAAGTGCTGAGTTGCGTGGTGCAGCAGCCGGAGCAGTATTCCCGGGACGGTCGTTCCCCGCAGGGGAATCCTGCCGTGCTCAAAGAGGGGCATTGTATTATCCTGAAGCACGATAATGCGGTCAGGGAAAAGGAACGCACCTATGGTGGAGATTGTGAAAGACAAACTCCGTTCCAGCCGGAAGTTCCGGGGGCGTTTCATAATGATGGCAGTATAACGCTCCTCATACTCCACACGGCTGACGGCATCTTCGTCGAGTGCGGATTCCAGGGTATGGGGATCTATACCGCAGATCTTGGTCAAATATTCTTTTTCTTCTGTGGTGGGGGCACTGTAAATCTGGATCATTCCGGTCTGTCCTTCGGGACAGGACTGTACCCGGCCATCCACAAGGTCGTAGCATCTCAACATATTGAACTCCTTTAGAAGTTATCTTTAATTTTTTCCGGCAGCAGCCTGGATGCGGAAAAAGGAGTCCTTGAGATGTTGAAAAAGAAAAGGTTTTATTTTTCAACAGCGGGGAGCCGATTTTCCGCAGCCGGCCGCAATCGCGGTCCAGGGTCGTCGCTTGTACTCATAAAAAGTGTCTTGGCTCCTGTGTTGATTAATAATAAGGTGCGGCAAAGGTTTGATGCCGCACCACGGCTTTCAATTTTTACAATATATCACAAAAAAAGTGATTCTTCAAGTATAGGAAAAAAGAAAAATAAAAAAATTATTTTTCCACTGCATAAAGTTTGAAAGCAGTTCCCCTGTTGCCTGCCGGGCCGGTATAGGGTGTGGCTTCCATACGGACCTTGTTTTCAAGGATCAATGTTTCGAGGACTCTGTAAGCACTTCCCACTCTGTAATTAAGGGTATCCGGGGGGAAAAGAGGCTTCAGGGCTTTGTCAGCCACATTAGCAAGCATACATCCGGGATTGGCCTTGATGAATTCCAAAGAGGCTTCCAGCATACCGGAAGGGATATCGAGGAGAGTTTCATATTTATCGCTGAGTCTTTCGATTTTAATTTCTTCCGGGGTAATGAGTCCGATGCAATTGCAGGGCAGCTCCATACCGCACCGTCCGGGCAGTCCGAGAGCGGTGATGGAAAGATAGACTCCGTCAGCGGTCTGTTTGTAAACGATGTGCTGATTGGAATTTGAAAATCCGATCAATCCGGGGCGGTCGGCAAAAATAAAGAGGGAAGCGGCTTCAGTGGTCAGTTCAGAAGAGACTTTTCTGATCGCCGCCATAGGATCGCCCAGTTTTTCATACCAGTATTCGACAGCCTGAACTTCCACTTCTGCGCTGTGGACCTGTCCGCCGTCAGAGAGCACAGGATACCGTTCCGGCAGGTCCCAGATACCGCTGACGAATTTTTTACCGTTTTTCATCATTTCGTTGCCCCAGCCGGTGAAATCGTTGAGACCTTTGAATACGCCGCCGCATCCTTGTGAAATGACGGCGACTTTACCGGAAGAAGCGACAAAGGGGTGACTCCACCTGTCATCACCGCCGCTGTTGGTACGGCTGTGGATCAGACCGCAATTTCCGGGGAAATCGGCAAGATTATATTTTTCGGCCCAGACCTCCATATTTCCGAAGACCTTGCCCATATGGATTTTTCCTTCATTGCAAGTGGCGATCCCGGTATAGTATCCGGCCCAGATGCCTTCAATTTTTCTCAAAGAATCCCACAAGATAGGGGCTGCGGGACTTTTTCCTGTATAAGCACTCCAAACGCACATTTTTCAGACTCCTGTTTCATTGATGTAAAAACATTTTACTTTAATGTACCGTAAAAAGAAGTTTTTTTCAAGTTGCCCACTCAATAAATATAATGAAAAATCTCAAAAGTGTATCAAAAAGCGGGGGGCTTGGGGCAGAAATTCCATAAAACAGCCAAAGAATTTGCAAATAATTTGATTTTTGGGGTTGTAAAATTCCCGGAATGGTGATATTTTATAAATACGTAATAAATGCGGAAGAATGGTCGAGTGGTTTAAGGCAGCGGTCTTGAAAACCGCCGAGGGGCAACTCTCCGAGGGTTCGAATCCCTCTTCTTCCGCCATTTTTTTTGTCCCCCTTTTAATCTACCTGAAAAAATCATCCTTGCTATTATTTTGTAAAACTCGTTGACTCAAAGGCTTTTACAACATTTCTGCCAGTGTGTAAGAAACACACTCAGACTCTGAAATCAGACCGTTTTGCCCCGAATTTCGTCTGAAATCTGTCTGAATTCTGAGTTTTTCTGAAAAGTGTAAAAATCAAGGTTCTTTTTGTAAGTGCCTGATTATTAACAAAGTCTTGTTTTTGAACCTTGCCGAGCATAGGGGAAGATACGAAAATGGAGCGTGTTTTTATCAGCCCCCATTTTTGTCTGGAAAATTTACCCTCAAAATTCTTACCTTGCAAACTTACCTTGTGGGGGGAAGAAGTGAAAACGCTGGCAAGTTTTTATCTTCACCCAACGGTCTATTTGGATTTTTACCGACATTTTACCCTCAAAAATCATCAATTCTTACCGAGGTAATGGGGGAAGATAAAAAACGCTGACCATTTTTTCAAGTCTAACAAAAATTCTGTGAAGTTTTTTTCACAAAACCGCTTCACAAGGGCTTTTTCTTTGCTTTTTGCCTCTTACCCGAACCTTGTCGTAAACGCCGCGACACGCCCCTGTAAACGCAAAAAGGCGGCAAGATTTCTCCTGCCGCCAAGCGGTTCCCGCTATCACCGTTCCGGGAAACCGAAAAGCCTCCGCTGTTCGTTCCAGTCTTCCGGAATGTTTTTCATAATTTGTGCGATGGATAACC
>SUWB01000031.1 GCA_015061745.1 Lentisphaerota bacterium
ATTTAATACGGATTAACTGTTTTTTCAACTTCACCCAAGTGTTTTTTTGAAAAAATAATCAATTATTCATTCACAAAAATCAAAACCACATTGTTTATTGAATGGGAATAAATATTAATAATAAAGTATTTACGCTTCAAAATTAATCTTGCTTCTTTTGAAATTAAGCTGTTTTAATTGTGAATGAGATTAATTTTTTATCAGCTTTAATTAATTGCAGTTAAAATATATAAATGCTCTGGAGCATAAGATTGCATAAAAACGCTGTTTCGTGTTGATTACTAATGATTTATTACAGATACAATACAGGCTCCCGGCTTTTAATATTCCGAATATCTCTCCAGAGGGCACCGGACAGCAAGAACAGCACTTGCAGCCCCCCCCAATACATTGGAGAAAATTTTGGGAAACCGCTTTCACCACCTTGCCCCGGAAGGGGGCATCCTGAAAATTCAGTAAAGTCAATAAAAACTGCATAAAACTAACACTTTTTCTTTCATTTTTCGTTTGAAATTTCACGATAATATTGATATATTATCCTGACATTGGCGCATCTGAAGAACATACATTTTGAGTTTTTTAAGAATTGCTGGCCAAACATCGGGAGCATTTAGTTGGATGATATGGAAACTGAATTTTGTAATATGTGTATGATCTCCGATGCCCAAACCAGATATTGGGAAATAAAGGCTGCCGATGACAGGAGCTTTATAATGTCAAACTTGGAATATGAAACAGCGGCATCTGATGATTTTCGTGATAAATACGATTTAGCATTGGTAAATATTCACAGTGAAAAAGTATATTTCTATACAGCTCCTTTTTCAAATGTTTCTACTTTTAAAGACCATATAAAGATTGCTCCTGAAAGTTGGCATATTAAGATAGACTAATCAACAAAAAGCAGGTTAAAAAATGCCAATTAGTAAACTTTTTGATATTCTTTTGGATTATTATGGGCCGCAGAAGTGGTGGCCTTGTCAGACCACTTTGCGGTGGGAGATCGTTGTCGGGGCGATTCTTACCCAGAACACCGCCTGGACCAATGTGGAAAAGGCGATGGGGAATTTACTCGGCTCAAATGTAATGTCGCCGGAAAAGTTTTTGGCAGCTTCTGATGACCAATTACAGGAGCTGATCCGTCCGGCGGGATTCTTCAAGCAGAAATGTGCTTATTTGAAAGCCATAGCGGCGTTTATGCTTGAGCGTGAAGCTGCGTTTGAGCAGTCGGCGGATGTGTGGGCTTTGCGGCGCGAACTGCTTGCCGTCAAGGGTGTCGGGCGGGAAACGGCGGACAGCATCTTGCTTTATGCCTTCAACAAGCCGATTTTTGTCATTGATGCCTACACCCGGCGGGTGGCGGAGCGGCATTTACGCCTTGACGGAACTTTGCATTACGACATTCTGCAAAAGATTTTTATGGATGCTTTACCTGCCGATGTGATCATTTACAACGAATACCACGCCCTCATCGTTACCCTCTGCAAAGAGTCCTGTTGCAAGTCCGGCTGCGGAGAAATCTGCAAGAGGTTTTTACGATAGGAAAAGTGGAATACTCCGGCGGTTTTAATGGAGAATTTCAAAACTGCCCATCGTTATGAGGAACGGCAAGCTCGGCAAAAAAATCACTGCTCTCCTCTCAATTAAGGAAAACTTGAAAAAATGAATGTCGTGTTGAGAAAAATTGAAGCCCGGGAATTGGAACTGTTCCGGCGGGAAATGAAAAACTCCTTTCAACAAAGTGCGTTTGAAAGATTCAACTCCCAGGACGCAGCTCCAATACCTCCCGAAAATGAAGTCGATGAAGCTTTTGCAGATGAACGTTATGATGTCTTTATCATTGATGCAGACGGAATCCCCGCCGGCGGAACGATCATTAAAAAAGAGGGGAAGGGGAAATATTCACTGGATTTGCTGTTCGTCTTTAAAGAATTTATCAATAAAAAAATAGGAACCGCTGTATGGCAGATTATTGAAAAACACTACCCCGATGCAGAAATATGGGAAACCTGCACGCCCTATTTCGATCGCCGCAATATCCATTTTTATGTGAATAAATGCGGTTTCAAGATAACGGAATTTTACTGCGAATATCACCGGGAAGAACACGACCTGACAGAAGAATTCAAAGATGTAAATTCTTCAGGATTTTTCCGCTTTGAAAAAGTGATGAAACAATAAAAAAGCTGCCTTCCCCCCCAAAAAACATACCAACCGCTTTACACTCCTTGAGGAGCGGTTACAGCCCCGGAATCCGGAGCTGTTCCCCCTGGGGCGTGTACATCACCTCGTTGGGAAGACCTGACGGAAACAGCTGCACATTACGGTAACGTCCCGATAAGGCCGTCAGAGAGTTGGGGAAAAATAAAAAGGTGTAAGGCTGTTCATCGTGGAGCAGACGCGCTATGCGATGGCCCAATGCAATACGCTTGGACATATCAAAGCAAGTCTGCATTTCTTCAAGCAGCTTGTCCAGTTCGCCATTGCTGTAACTGATGTGATTGCTGCCTTCTCCTGCGATCTGTGAGGAGTGCCATACCTGATAAAGATCTGGATCAAAAGAACTTGACCAGCCCAGGCAGCACACATCGTAGCTGCGGCTGTTCAAATTCTGAATGTAGACAGACCATTCCACATTACGGATCTTCATATCTATTCCCGCTTGGGCAAAGGATTCTTTCAGCATCGGCATCAAACGCTGCTGTATAGCACTGCCTGATATCTGCATCATCGTGAAGGTGAACTTTTTACCTTCCCTGTCAAGTATGCCGTCACCGTCTGTGTCGCGCCAGCCCGCTTCTGCAAGCAATTTTTTTGCCCGTTCCGGAGAATAAGGCCAGGGCTGCAAATCAGACGGCTGGAAGGCACTGCCCGGCATAAAAGGAGTGACTGCCGTCTCGGCCAAACCGTGATAGATCTCTTTTTTGATCCGTTCACGGTCCACAAGAAGTGTCAACGCCTGACGCACCCTTTTGTCGCGGAAGATAGGATTCTTTTGATTATAACCGATATAGTTGTACTGAGGCAGCAGATAACGGTACTTTTTATATTTGCCGTTTTGAAATTCAACCGTGTTGGTCCTCTTTATGTACTGATCCGGAAGCAGACCCAAACGGTCAAGATTTCCCCCCATAAAGGCTTGAAAACGGGTGTTGGGATGTTTGATGATTTCGTAAACAAGATATTCAATGGAAGGGGAAACTCCGTAAGCTGCACCGAAATAATCCTTGTTCCTGCGGAAAATCAGACGACGGCCTTTTTCCCATTTGACAAATATATACGGACCGCAGCCGACGATCATACGGTTTCTCCGGTGGTCATCGTTGAATTTTTTGCCGTCAAATTTTCCGTCGGGAGCATAGAAGTGACGCGGCAGGGGAGACATTCCAAGCGTTGAAGCAAGAGAACCGTAGTAAGCCTTGTTCCACTTGACGGTGAATTCATAGCGATTGTGGATCTCAATGGTGTCAAGATGCTGATAGTAGACCCGCAAGGGCGCACAGTTCACATCTTTATTTTTGACCGTATCGACAAAGAATTTGAAGTCTTCGGATGTGACAGGGTACTTTTCGTATCTTTTCCCCGTTACAGGATCAGTGAAATCGTGCCAGAAAATATTTTTGCGCAATTTGATCCGGTAGCTTTTGCGGTCGGCAGAAATCTGCCAGCTTTCTGCCATCAGAGGTTCAAAGAGCTCCGGTTTGCTGTAATTTCTTTCAGCCAGAGAGGAGCTGCACAAGCCGTTGAAAGCAGCCGCCATCGCCTCGTTGGAAGTCAGAGGATTCAGATTGCCGGTCTCTGCTTCTGCTGCTTGGATCATACGGCCGCCCGGAACTGCCGCAGAGGCATAAAAGGCAGCGTTGGCTATCGGGGAAACCGCCTTCCCGGCTGCCCGGGAAGGCTGCTTGGGCTGTTCCTTTTGCGGACTGCGGGGAGCACTTGATTTCAACTCCCTCATCGCATCGGCAAGAGCGTAATTGGATTCACGCAAACGGTCAAGGGCCGTCGTAATAAAGTAACCGGCCCCTGCGACGGCAAGAAAAAGAAGCGTTAACAGAAATTTCAAACCATTGTTGTTCATAAGGGGAAAACCTGATACCTTATTTTCTGGAAATTTTTACCGTCATTATAGCTCCTGCAACCTGAAAAATAATGTTCGGAAGCCAGAGGAGATACTGAGGATAAATTTTCGGATAACTGGAAAATGATTCACACATAATGATGGAAAGAAAAAATACTCCCGCCAGAATCACACTGAGAAAGAGCCCGATGGAGGTTTCACGGCGGCTGGTCCGGATCGCAAGCGGCAGCCCCAAAAGCAGAAACGCAATGGGCGAAAGAGCAAAGGCGATCCGCTGATTGAGTTCCACTTCCAGTTCTGTGGTATCCCGGTTGAGCTCTTTGGTCATTCTGATTCTGCCCAGGAGCTCGGATACACGCATATATTTGGGGCGGACAGTTACTTTTTCGGAGTTGCCCGCTTTGCCGTAGTCATAGGTAAAAGCAAATTCTTTACTGAAAAAACGTTCCACGCTCCCCGAACTTCCCGGCTGCTTGTTGTCGATCATACAGTCGTACATCTTGATGGTCAACTGTCTCTTTTTTTCATCCACGCCCAGTTCGCCGTAGGCGGCGGCGATGTGCTGGGAGTAGTCATTGCCACCCTCAAGAACATAAAGGTCGATTCCCCGCAGACGCCCGGAGGGTTCTTTGTCATTGATGTAGATCATCGTATTCTGGAAGTCAATCTGACGGCCGGGTTCAAAGAGAGACTGTGGCTGTTCCATAACGGCACTTTTGAGCAGTGAACGGGCCTTTTTCTGCAAAGGAGGTCCCAATTCCACCTGCAAATAGAGACAGATTCCCGTCAGGAGCACTGTCACCAGCATAATGGGGGAAACAATCTGCATAATGGATATGCCGCAGGCCCGCATAGCCGTGATCTCACTGTCGGCTGAAAGACGGCCGAAAACAAGCATCACCGCCACAAGAACCGCCCACGGCACGGTGAATGTCAGCACAATGGGCAGAATGTAAAAAACAAACTGTATAAAAGCCCAGGCGGAAGCTCCTTCGGCGACCAGGTCAAGAACTTTGATCAGATTGGCTCCTGTCATCGCAAAGGTGAGGATTCCGATAGACATAAAAAATGCCAGCAGAAATCCCCGCAAAACATACCAGTTGAGTATACTCATATTTTAATCCTCTCTTTAGGGTGATTTATCCAACTTGAAATCCCAGCTGTGCAAGGATCTTTCGCTCTTTTTCAGGCGCATTCACGACTTTGAATGCCTGAAATTCCCGCCGCCGCGGATAACTGCCGCGGAGTTCCTCGAAATTTTCAGGCGCATTCCTGAGCCGTGCGCTGTCTGAAAGAGGCGAATAGGTGTGGAGCACTGAGTCTTTCAGGGAGACAAAGGGTATTTCCTGAGCTTCCAGAGGCGCAGGAATCTCTGAGGGAGTCCACTGCTCAAGCTCTTTTATTCCCAGAGCCCGGGCAACAGCACGCACTGAAGCGGTGGTCCCGTTGGCCTTGCCGTCTGTGGAGTACCCGGCAATGTGCATTGTACTGATGAAACTCTGCTGCATCAGTTCCAGGTCGATATCGGGTTCATTTTCCCAAACGTCGATAATACTTCTGCTCACCCGGCCTGATTGCAGAGCCTTTTTAAGGGCTTCAGTTTCCACAGCTTCTCCGCGGGAAGCGTTGAAAAAAACAGCTCCCTTGCGGAGTCGGGAAAAGAATGTTTCATCTGCCATATGGAATGTGGGATATTTGCCGGTATATTCCAACGGCACGTGGAGCGTGACCATATCTGAAGACTCCAATACTTCCTCAAGGGAAACAAAGCCCTTTTCTCCGGCGTCTGCCCGGGGAGGGTCGTTTCTCAGGACTTTCATTCCCAGAGCTTCAGCATAACGGGCAACGATAGTTCCGACGTGGCCCACGCCTATAACGCCAAGGGTTTTGTTTTCAAGGTCAGTGTCAAGAGAAAGCAGCGCGGCAGTCATATATTGTCCAACACTGTTGGCATTGCAGCCGGGAGCATTGTTCCAGGTGATACCCAGAGCTTCCACTTCCGGAACGGCGATATGGTCGAAGCCGATCGTGGCAGTCGCAATATGTTTGATCCGGGAGCCTGCAAGAAGTTCTTTTGTACACTGGGTGCGGGTACGGGTAATGAGGGCATCGCACTCTTTTACAGCCTCACGGTCAATGTTTTTGCCGGGCAGATAAACCACTTCGGCGAAAGGTTCAAAGACGCCTTTGAGAAAAGGAATCTTATTGTCGGCAACGATTTTCATTTTACGGTCTCCTCAAAGGTTTCAGATTTTTTCCAGTCCCGGGAACAACGGCTGAGAAAGCGGAATAATGGGCTTCGCCGCTGCAGCAGAATGCCCAGCGGGAATTACCGGCACTCAGTACCGGATGGGTCAGCCGGATATTAAGGGCTGCACACTCCTCTTTGAACTTCTGTTGAAGCTCTTTATCTGCTTTGACAAGCAGAAGCACGCGGGTACCGGGAAATTTTTTCAAAGTTTCCCGCAGATTTTCGACCCGGGTCACCGGCGAAAAAAGATGATTGTAAAAAAGAAATCCCGCCGGAATCCGGCTCCGGTAAAAGATGACTTTATGAGATGAATAGTCCGGCAATTCCCGCAAAGCCTGCTTTTGCAGACGGCGGAAAAATTTTTTGCCGCAGCCGAATTCAGAATTAATGATCGGTTGAAGTACCGACATACAGCAGCCCGTCAAAACAGCTCCTGCCAGTATGGAGGAACCAAGACGGTGGGGCAAACCTGTTGCCACGGTCAGAATACTGTTTCTGCGGTGATCGAGAAACAGAGCAAACCAGGCAAGAGCTCCCATTGCCGCCGGCCACAGAAGCAGAGGCAGCGGAGGCGAAAAAGCAATCAGCTTGCGCCACAAAGGATAGGCAATAACAGAACAAAAAAACACTGATGAAAAGATCAGCATAGCGTAATAAATGATCGAAACAGCGGGGAAAATCCATTTGTTGGCTCCCGGCCCTGTCAGGCCGCCGCATCCCAGAAGCAGCACCAGAGGGACCGCTGCCAGCAAACTTTGTTCTTTGAATGTCAGAATACATATAATGACAGCCAAGATACTTCCGGCGGCACTTGCACGGATTCCCGCAGATAAATTGTTCCAGTTTTTTACCAGCCCGGCCGCACCGGCAAGCAGAAGCGGACTCCAGGGCAGCAGCATCTTGGGCAGATACCAGAGACAGGAATGTCCGTATTCCCGCCAGTCGGCAGGAGTGAAAAGCCACGCATTTTTATTCAACGCCAGATTCTTGAGTACTTCTGCTGCTTCTGCGGTACGGTTTTCTGAAAGCAAGACCGGTAAAAAGGTCAGGAATACGAAAAAAAGAGCCGCTGTACAAAACGCTCCCAGATTTTTCAGATACCAGTTCGGGGCTTTATCGCGTACAGCGAAACACCAGGAAAATACCACTGTTACCGGTACGAACAAGGCTGAAATGCTGCTGCAGAGCACTCCGGCAAAACAGAGAAGGTAAAATATCAGCATCGTGAAAAAGACACTTTTCCCTTCCATACGGAAAAACCACCCGACAGCCAGTATGGACGCTGCCATACCCGGCATAGCAGTACTGCCGCTGCGTCCCCAGAGAAGGAATCCGACACTGCCCAGCAGCATCCAGCCTGCCATATAGGCGATTTTTTCGTTGAAAAGCACTTTGCCGGTCATACGCACGCCGTAAAGACACGCCAATGCCGCCAGAACACCGGGCATCCGGACAGCGGCTTCTGTGTAGCCGAAAAGCCAAATAAAAGGAGCCGTCAGCCAATATCCCAAAAAAGAAATATTATTGACGGTTTCCCAGTTGAACACCGGTTGGAACCAACTGCGTGTCAGGAGCATTTCCCGGCAGACTTCCGCCCGGAACAATTCTCCGTCACGCAGTCCGGCTGTATCGAGAAAAATAAAGAGAAGCACACAGGCGGTGATCCAGAAAAGCAACTCCTGCCGCAGCAGGATCCTGCCTGCGAAATCAGAAGAAGAAACTGTTTCTGTTTTTACCGTTTCCATACCTTGCCTTCAGCAAAATCTGTCCGTTCAAAGAAAGTGTATGTGCAGCAGAACTGCTCACTTTTCGTCTGAAGAATTTTCTGTTGGCGATAAAGCATTTTTTGCTTTCAGCCACAGTGCTTCCATTTCTTCAAAGGAGCAATCTTCGAGTTTTCTTCCTGTTTGCTGAAGTTCTTTTTCAATAAAGCGGAAACGGGATTCAAATTTCAAAGATGCCTTTCTGAGCAATTCCTCAGAGTTGGCCCTTTTGCGGAATCTGATCAAATTGACCACTGCAAAGAGCAAATCTCCCAATTCTTCATCTACGAGAGCTTCGTTTCCGCTGGCCATAGCCATAGAAGTTTCAAGGAGTTCTTCGCGGATTTTTTCAAGTATATCTGTTTCCATAGTCCAATCAAAACCGTATGTTGCAGCTTTTTTCTGAAGTTTCTCAGCCCGGTTCAGGGGAGAAAGATAATGTTTTACATCATCGAGCACAGATTGAGCCTTTTTTTCTTTATGTTCTTTTGATTTCATTTCCTGCCAGAGAGCAGCGACTTCTTCCGGTGTCTCAGCCTTGCGGTCACCGAAAATATGGGCGTGACGGCGCACCATCTTATCAATGATTTCGCGCCAGACATCATCTATGGTAAAAAGTCCCTGCTCCTCAGCCAGGACGATTTGAAACAAAACATTCATCAGCACATCGCCGCATTCTTCCCGGATACCTGCGCTGTCGTTGCGGTCAATGGCATCAAGAAGCTCAGCAGCTTCGCCGGCGAAACAGGCCCCGAAACTTTCTGCCGTCTGCGCCCTGTCCCAGGGACAGCCCTCAGGCGAACGCAGTTTGTGCAGAATTTCCATCAGAGCTCCGGCAGTGGGAGGGTATTCTTTCATAAATTCTTCTTTCTCCGGGCGGTAAATATTGCATCAGATCGAAAATCCTGCGCCCACATTAAAGTGGAGCCGGAGTTTGTTGGCCGCTCCTTCCTGATTGTTGAGCAGGGGGAAGGCAAAATCCAGACGCAAAGGAACGTTAAGATAGGGCAGTTTCACCCGGAATCCATAACCGGCTCCGATGTTGAACTTGCTGAAGTCGATTTCATAAGCCCGATCCCAGGCTCCGCCTGCATCACAGAAAACTGCTCCGCGGATGGGGCCCCAGATGGCGTGAGAAACTTCAGCAGTCATCGTCAGCATCGAAAGTCCTCCCACATTCTCTTTGTTGAATGTGGGGCCCACTGAACGGTATTCAAAACCCCGCAGGGAGTTGCTGCCGCCCAGATAATAGCGTTCAAAAAGCGGAATCTCGTCCTCGTCACCGCCGAATCCGCTGACGGTCCCCATACGGAATCCGACCATAGCGACAAGAAACTTATCAAAGAAGCTCTTGTAATAGCTTCCTTTAAGTTCCAAACGGTAGTAAGAGGAACTGGAACCCAGCCATTCCGGAGAAATGGCTCCGAAAAAGTTGATGTTATATCCCTCTGTGGGGTCGATGATGCTGTCTCGGGTATCCCGGCTGAGCATAATAGAAGGCTGACTGACAAGGAAGGTCCCGGCAAGGTCATTGGCTTTGACATAAGGCTTGATCTTGGAGTCAAATTCATCCATATGGATCACTTCAAACTTGTAACCCGCCGCAATCGTGGTGAAGTCGTCGAAAATCTTGCGCTGGAATGAAAACTTACCGCCGGTACGGGTTTCGTCCCAGTTGTCGTAGATCGTGGTGTTCAAATAGGCTGATGTCTCAAAACGGATGGGATGATCCAGAAACCAGGGCTCCACAAAGTCAATGTTGAAACCGGCATTTTCAACACCCAGAATACCCTGAATACGGGCCCGCTGACCGCCGCCGTAGAACCAGCCTTTGGGATTGGCGATATCGAAGTTGTCGATTGAAGCTTCGACCATACCAAAGAGGTTGTTGATATCAGAAACACCGGCTGCCAGACGGAAGTTGTAACGACGCATTTTTTCTTCAACTTTGAAGCGAACCACCTTTTCATCGGCACTGTCGGCATTGACTGTGTCAGCTTCAACTTTGGTAAAGTATCCCATACCGAGCAGACGTCTGCGGCTGATTTCCACCCGGTTTCTGTCCACAGGGTCACCGGGCTGGATCACCAGTTCCCGGCGGATCACTTTGTCCCGGGTGGCGGTATTGCCGGAAATCAGAACGTCACGGACTGTAAACTTGCGTCCTTCGGTCAAATCAAAACGCAGATCCACGATCCTTTTTTCGGGATCGGGCAGACGGACAGCCTGACAGCGGACTTCATCGTGACCGATGGTTTCATAGAGACGGGTCAACGCCTGAGCTGAAGCACGTTCCGCTGAAAGAGAGTACACGCTTTTTCCTTTGAGCCGCAAATGTTTTTCAAGGACTTCTTTTTTGAAAACGCCATTGCCGGTAATGGTAATACTGCCTACGGTATAGGGTTTGCCTTCCCGGACTTTGAAGGTCAAATTGACATATTCGGGATTTTTCGGATCGGGGGTCTGGACGAGTTCCACGACTTTGAAGTCCAGATAGCCTTTGTCATAATATTTTTCCCGGAGCCGTGCCTGATCGGCGGGCAGTTCCTCACGGTTCAAAAGACCGAAATTGAGGTAATCGTTGAGCAAGGGAATCCAGTTCATATAGCTGTAAGCGTTGACCAGAGAGTTCCGCAGTTCCATTTGAGAGAAAACAGTCACGCCTTCAAACTTCACCTCGCCCACTTTGAGCCGGAGTTTTTCGTCAATGTTAAAGATGACCACCGTATCGTTGCCCTGGGGCACGAAAACAGGAGTGACAGTGGCATCCCGGTAGCCGCGGTCAAAATAAAATTTCCGCAGTGCGGCAGCACTTTTGCGCAATTCGGCAGAATTCAGCAAACCGCCCTCTGCAATGGTAATGAGTTTGCTCAGTTCCTGAGTTTTGAACTTTTTATTGCCTTTGATCTCTACTTTGGCAACACGTTCTTTGAGCTTGAGAATAAAGGTGATCCGGACGTTCTGCCGGTCAGCATAATCAGTTCTGGCCTGAACATCGGAAAAATTGCCGGTCTTATAGAGAGAGCGGATATCATCATCAAGAATCTCCCGGGTATAGGTGATCCCTTTACGCAGCCGGACATTATGGCGCAAAAGTTCTTCTGCAATGGGGGCAGAACCTTTTTGTTCAAACTTCACGCTTTCCACCTGGGCTGCACCAAGAACACAGACAGCACCCAGGAGGCACGACAGAAGAAGAGCTTTTGCTCCTGTAAAAATGTTTCCCATTCTCAACAGTTCCTCCTTATTTACAGGGAACAGCACTCCACACAAGAGAGAGAGGCTGCATTCCTTTATGTTGCAAACTCCTTTTGCCCGCCGGAAAAACGGGGGGATCAATCCCCGCTGCTGCTGCCCTGGGGGGGCGGACCATAGTTCTGATCCACCCTGGGAGCAAGCTGGAATTCCATACGGGAAGGAATAAAATTCAATTTCACATCCCCGGTGCGGCCGTTACGGTTCTTTTCAATGATCCACCAGGCTTCGGCACTGGGTACATCGCCTTTGCTTTTTTCCCGGTCGCGGTGAAGAAATGTCACCACGTCGGCATCCTGTTCGATAGAACCGGAGTCACGCAAGTTGGCAAGTTTGGGTTTGGCGTTGGGGCTGGAATTTTTATCCACCTCACGGTTGAGCTGAGCCAGAACCAGAAAGGGGATCTGGAGCTCTTTAGCAAGTTTTTTGATGGCACCTGAGATTTGCTGGATCTCAGCCTGACGGTTTTCTGAACGCTGTCCGGTGGTCATAAGACCGATATAGTCGATGACCACCAGCTGGATGTGGTTGATCATCTTCATACGCCGTGCTTTGGCGCGGAGTTCAGCGATGGAAAGGCCGCCGGTAGGGTCAATCAGGATCTTGGATTCTTTCAGAATCGAAGCAGCTCCGGTGATCTGCTGAATATTTTTGGGGTCAAACTGTCTGTTCCAGAAGGTCGCTTCAGGGATACCCGCCTGGGTACACAAAAGACGGCGCACGATCTGGCCCTCAGTCATTTCCAAGCTGAAAAATGCGACGGGAACACCGTTGGGACCGGTGGCCACGTTGCGGATAATATTCAGCGCAAGAGATGTTTTACCGATAGAAGGACGGGCGGCAAGGATAAACATTTCACCGGGTTTCAGTCCGCCGGTGTATTCATCGACCACGTCGAAACCGGTTTTGAGACCGACTTGGATTTCACCGGAGTTGATCTTCATCAACTCCTCAAACTCCTGCCGGAGCAAATCTGATACAGAATAAATCGTGGCTCCCATATCCGCAGAACGGATATCAAAGACCTTTTTTTCCACTTCATCGAGGACCGTATCGGCGTCCTGATCGGCATCGTAGCATTTGGTCAGTGATTCAGAACACACACCGATCATCTGACGCAAATTGTCATATTTGACCAGTTGTTTGCACCAGGTCTCAATATTGACCGTGGTGGAAATGGTCATTTCAAGTTCGACAAGATAGATTTCTCCGCCCACAGCTTCAAGTTTATTTTTTTCCCTGAGCCGCTGAGCGACAGAAAGCAGATCCACCTGACGGGAATCAGCACTGCCCAGTTCAAGGATCGTATTATAGATCTCTCTGTGACTGGGAGTATAGAACACCGACACGCGGTCTTTGAAAAAACTGCGCGCGGTGTCCAGACATCCGGAGGCATCCCGGATCAAGGCAGCCAAAACCGCACGCTCGATACTTTCGGCGTGCGGCTGGGGACGATCGGGAAGAAGTCCGGCAGCAGGTCTTTCTTCCTGCTGCCTTCTTCTTCTGGTCGGTTGTTGTTCCTCCGGCATAGATTACCTTCAGCCGCGGACGACCCAGACCTTGACGGCGGCAGCGACTTCAGCGTGAAGACGGACTTCAACGTCAAAGCTGCCGAGAGTCTTGATGGGATCGACTTTGACCTGGGTATGCTCAACAGCATAGCCCTGCTTGGCCAGTTCGTCGGCGATCATACGGGCGGTGACAGAACCGAAAAGCTGTTCGTCTTCGGTGGCCTGCATAGCGATGGAAATTTCGACCTGGCCGAGTTTTTCGGCGAGGACTTTGGCGTCGGCCAGTTCTTTGGCGCGGCGTTCAGCGATCATAGCCTTGCGGGATTCCACAACGCGGAGGATTCCGGGGGTGGCTTTGGCAGCCAGACCCTGGGGGATCAGATAGTTGCGGGCATAACCGGCTTTGACCACGACTTCATCACCGGCAAGACCGAGCTTGGCGACGTCGTCAAGCAGAATAAGAGTGACTTGATTAGCCATTGTTGTAAACTCCTCTTGTAGGTGTGTTTCTCAGTAAACCAGAGCGACGATGCGGGCACGCTTGATAGCGGTGGCGAGCATTTTCTGGTGGTCGGGACAGGTTCCGGTGATACGGCGGGGCATAATCTTGCCTTTTTCGGTCTGGAACTTGGAAAGAGTTTCAGCATCTTTGAAGTCGATGTAGTTGACTTTGGCTTCGCAGAAACGGCAGATCTTGGGTTTGACCTGAGTGCGGCGACGCACTCCGGAGGCTTTTCTCTGTTGCATGGAATTAATCCTTTCTGTTTATCTTAATATTATTTTTGCTGCAATTAAAAGGGGATATCATCAACCATTCCGTTGCCGTCTGCGCCATCCTGGGGAGGCATAGGCGGCATAGGTTCTTCCGCAGGAGGCGGATTGACGGAGCGGCTGTATGAATCATATCCGGAATCAGGACGGCCGTAGGAGCCGTTGTCACGGGGGGCATATTCGCCCCGGGGAGCGTAGGGACCTTCCTGTTGAGTATAGCTGGTGTTCCTGGGGGAACCGTATCCCATATCCTGCTGGGTATAGGAGGTGTTGCGGGGTGAACCGTAACTGTCGCTTTCGGCATAGCCGCCCTCGCGGGGGGCGAATCCGCCTTCAGGAGGACGCCGGTTCATAAACTGCACCTGTTCGGCAACCACGCGGAGTTTTGAACGCTGGCCGCCGCCGTTGCGGTCTTCCCACTGATCCAGCTGCAAACGGCCTTCGACCATAATCTGGGATCCTTTGGTGAGAAACTGCTTGCAGTTGTTGGCACTTTTGCCCCAGACCACCACATCGACAAAACAGGTTTCATCGACCTCTTTGCCGTTGCTGATGTAGCGGCGGGTGATAGCCATACGCATTTCGCAGACACTCTGTCCGCTGGGCAGACCGCGCAAATCGGGGTCACGGGTAAGATTTCCCAGCAGAAAAACTTTATTCAGTGTAGGCATCCGATGCTCCTTTCCGGTTTGATTTGCAAAATGAAGATTCTTCCGGGCTCTCCGGGGAGAAACTTCTCAACTGCAGATCGAACTCTTACTCCATGTTGAGCTTGATATTGGTGGTGGGAGACTCGGGACGCTCGTCAAGAATGATGAGGTTGCGGAGTACCCGGGGATCAAGTTTGAATTTGTCCTTGATCTCGATGACCTTGAGAGGATCAAGTTCAAAGAAGAAATCGATGTAGAGACCGGCTTTGCGGCGATCGATTTCGTAGGTGAACTGTTTGCGTCCCATAGGGACGGTTTCGCCCATGACACCGCCGAGAGAGGCGATCAGTTCAGCAAATTCGGTGCTGAAGCTTGCGCCGTCATCATCCGCTCTGCGGATGTCCAGAATGAAAACTGCTTCGTATTTTTTCAAAATAAACTCGCTTTCTTTATGGATTGAATTGTTTTTTGTTTTAGTTGCCGGATGAGACAGAAGCGTTTTCCTCTGTCTGACCGGGGTTTTCCACTTGGGGACGCGGCCTTGTGTTGTAGTGATTCATTGCCCGTGAGAGGCCGGATTTCAGAATTTCGATCACTGCTTCACTGCCTTTGAGCACCGCTTCATCCCAGAGGGGTTGTTCCTCTGCGGTAAAGGGACTCAAGACGTGATCCACCACCTTGCCGTCACGGCCGATGCCGATACGCAGACGCTTGAAATCAGCACTCTGCAGCTCGGAAATGATGGATTTAAGTCCGTTGTGGCCGCCGTCGGAACCGCCTTTACGGATCCGCAGCTGCCCCAAAGGCAGGTCAAGATCATCAGAAATGACCAGTATCTCAGAAGGCTCTATTCCGTGGCGGCGGCTCAAGGCCCCCACGGCACGGCCGCTGTCGTTCATATAGGTCAGGGGCATCTGAAGCATCAGACTGCGGCCCCGGAATCTTCCGGAAAATACCCGGCTGTCAGCGGTGTGACTTTCCTCAAAGCGGCTGAAAACGCTCCCTGAGAGGAGCTTTTCAAGGACCATAAACCCGGCATTATGACGGGTATTCCGGTATTCTGCTCCGGGATTGCCCAGCCCCACGATGAGGCGGTATTGTTCCATTGATTCGGCCATGAACGTGAATTCCTGAAGTTCAACTTACTTTTTGTTGGCTTCCTTGGCGGCGGCGCGGGCTTCAGCCTTCTTTTCATTGATGGCTTCGGGCTCGTTGGCACCTTCTTCACCTTCGGCAGCGGCCTTTTCCTGGGGGAATGCCACAGCAAAGATGATGGTGTCGGCAGCGACAGCAGCCTTCACGCCTTCGGGAAGAACCAGATCGGCGGCGGTGATGGCCTGTTCGATTTTGCTCACGTCAACTTTGATGATTTCAGGCAGGCAGTCGGGACGGCAGGTAACAGCCAGTTCGTGAACAGCCTGTTCAAGGACGCCGCCGTGCAGAGAAGCATCAGCAGCATTGATGGCGTGGACGGGCACATTGGCCTGGATTTCGGCATTCAGGTCGATTTCCTGGAAGTCGATGTGGACCACATAATCCTTGAGGTGGTTGATCTGGACATCTTTGACCAGAACGGGGACTTCTTTGCCGTCTTCGAGCAGGGTGATCATATTGACCCCGTGTCCGGCGATGACTTTCCATTCGTCGGCACTGAGGCTCAGGGCGCGGGCAGCTTTGCCCTTGCTGTAGACCACAGCCGGAATCCGGCTGGCGCGGCGCAGACGGCGGGAGGGATTATCTCCGAACTCAGTCCGTGCTTCGACCGCAATAACGTGTTTTGCGTTGCTCATGTCTTTCCTTTCTTTTGGTTTTTTCAGGATTTCTTATGGAATCACATTATTTGACATAGAAAAGTGAAGAGATGGATTTACCGTCGTGGATACGGCGGATCGCTTCACCGAAAAGCGGTGCAACACTCACCACCTTGATCTTGCCGTCAAGGGTGTCGGGAATGGGCACTGCATCCGTTGTAATAAGCTGTTCGATTTCAGGAGTTGCCAGCAAAGTCTGTTTGCCCTTTTCGTTGAGCAGGCAGTGGCTGACTGCGGCGTAAACCTTGGCGGCTCCGTGAGCTTTGAGAATACGGGCGGCGGCGCAGAGGGTTCCGCAGGTGCTGGTCAAGTCGTCAGTAATGACGCAGATCCGGTCTTTCACATCGCCCACCAGGTGACTGGAAGCAACGGTGGTGGCGTTGATGCGGCGTTTGGTCACCACAGCAAAGCCGGCACCCAGCATATCGCCGTACTGCATAGCCATCTTGGTGCTGCCGGAGTCGGGAGCAACCACCACACCGTCATCGCCCACCAGAGCTTTGAGCTGGGGAACGAGAACGGGGCGGGCGTAAAGATGATCCACGGGAATATCAAAGAAACCCTGGATCTGCTGAGCGTGAAGGTCCATTGTCAGCACCCGGTCGGCACCGGCGCAGGTAAGCAGATTGGCCACCAGTTTTGCAGTGATGGGGACCCGGGGTTTGTCTTTACGATCCTGACGGGCGTAGCCGAAATAGGGCAGCACAGCGGTGATCCGGGCGGCACTGGCGCGGCGGGCGGCGTCGATCATAATGAGAAGCTCCATCAAATTGTCATTGGGAGCGTTGCAGGTAGGCTGGATCAAAAAGGCATCTGCACGGCGGACGTTTTCCTCGAACTGGGCAAAGATTTCGCCGTCAGGGAAATGGGTGATATGCACTTTGCCAAGGTTGATGCGCAGATAATTGGCGATTTGCTGAGACAGTTCCGGATAGGCACTGCCTGAATAAACGCAGATGTGTTTGGCTTCTTCCATAATTTTCCCCATATTGTTTTTGATTTCAGGAAACTCTCTTTCCGGAAGAAGCGCATTATGCCAGGATCTTTTTTGCAACTCTATGATACGCAACGACTACGCATCGTATTTCTTTTGCTTAAAAAGCTCCGGTACGCCGAACTCCCGGACAGGGGCGGAAAATATTTTATACCGCCTCAGCGATCCACCAAACGGATCAGAGTTCCATTTTCATTCTGTATAATATAGCACACAATATCCCTTTTGTCAAGGGCTTCTTCTTTTTTCGGAGCGTATATCCGGTGAAAAGAACTTTTTTGAGGGGAGGAAATTCTGCATTTTCTTCCTTAAATCTTGTACAGGCTGTTTGCAATACGGTTCTTGCAGTTGTATATTTAGTAGAAGCATATATTTATTTAAGAGGTAACGACGGTTTTTGATTTATGTTTTTTTCAGCAAATACCTATCTGCTGCGGCAGCTGATTGTCCGCAATATCCAAATGCGTTTCCGGGGCAGTGTCTTCGGGTGGCTCTGGAGTTTTCTGATGCCTTTGTGTATGCTGGGAGTTTTTACTCTTGTTTTCGGCAGCTTTTTCAAAGCCCGCTGGGGTGTCGGCCTGGGAGAAAACAAGATGGTGTTTGCCACCGCTCTTTTTTCAGGCTTGACTTTGTACAATATTTTCAGCGAAAGCCTCAGTGTCGCGGCAACTTGCATCATTGCCAATGTGAATTATGTCAAAAAGGTCCGTTTCCCTCTGGAACTTCTGGTACTGGGGCAGGTCGTGAGTTCCGCGCTGCTGGCTCTGCCCTGGATGCTGCTGCTGTTTGGAAGTTGTCTTATCTTCTTTCACCAGGCGTCTTTTACCTGGCTGCTGCTGCCTTTTGTGATGGTTCCCTTCATTCTTTTTACGGCGGGACTTGCTTTTCTGACAGCCTCGCTGGGGGTGTTTTTCAGGGACATTCAACATCTGATTAATGCGCTGCTGCAAATATTCTTTTTTCTTTCTCCCGTATTTTACCGGCTTGAAAATCTGCCGGAGCAGTATCAGAAATTGCTGCGGTTCAATCCCATTGTATGGTTCATCGAAGTGTTCCGTAAACTCTTTTTTATGGGGATCCTGCCGGGATATAACGCTCTGCCCTTGTTTCAGGAATGGCTGTTTGTCTGGCTTTTCGGTATTTCTTCCTTTGCACTGGGGGGATTCTGGTTTATGAAAACCAAACGGGGGTTCAGTGATGTCCTGTAAAAATGCCATTGAGATCAGAAATCTCTCAAAACGTTACGAGATTTACAGATACCCTTATCACCGGCTGTTCCAAACTCTGACCCGGGGACGGAAAACTTTTTACAAAGAGTTCTATGCTTTGCGTGATTTTTCACTGGATATCCGTAAGGGGGAGTGCGTGGGAGTCATCGGCCGGAACGGTGCCGGAAAAAGTACGTTGCTGCAAATCATTGCTGAAACTCTCCGCCCCACCTCGGGAACACTTACTGTCAACGGAAAACTTGCGGCATTGCTGGAACTTGGCAGCGGTTTCAATCCGGAGTTTACAGGGATCGAAAATATTTTTATGTATGGTGCCGTGCTGGGGCTTTCGGAACAGCAGATCAAAGAAAAACTGCCCCGGATTATTGAATTTGCCGATATCGGGGACGCTATTGAACAAGCTGTCAAAACCTATTCTTCCGGTATGACTATGCGATTGGCCTTTGCCGTGGCAGCCCATATCGACGCAGAAATTCTCATCGTTGACGAAGCTCTGGCCGTGGGAGATGTGCTTTTTGTGCAGAAATGTTTTGCTTTTTTGCGGGAGTTCATAAAAGAACACACCGTTATTCTGGTCACTCACGATATCGCCGCTGTCCGCGATCTCTGTTCCCGGGCTGTCTGGCTCAAGGACGGCCGATTGGAAATGGAGGGCGATCCGGCTCAGGTTACAGATGCTTACCTTGCCTGTTGTTACGGTCCCGACCGGGGCGGAATGCCTTTGCCGGAACCGGAGCCGGAAGTGGAGCCGGAAGTGGAAGCTCCTCCGGCAAAACTGCTCCTGACCGATGATATCCGCAGGGAAATATGGCAGAAACACAGTGAAGCTCTGCCCCAATACACCTTTTTTGACTTTGATGATGAAGCATCTTCCTTTGGACGGGGAGGAGCCAGATTTCTTGATATTGCCTTTTTTGACCGTGAAGGTTCCGGAGAAAAACTCCGGCACGTCGGCGGCGGTGAAAAGATCACGCTGCGTTTCACGATTCAGGCCCTTGAAGATTTGTCCTCTCCCATTGCCGGTTTTGCTTTCCGTAATCACCGGGGCGAAAATCTTTTCGGTGACAATACCTTTGAGCTTTACTGCAACGATCCGCAGCCGGTCAGGGCGGGACAGACCTTTTATGCTGAATTCTGTTTTGAAATGCCCCGGCTTCCTTCCGGAGAATATACATTGCACGCCGCCATTGCTGACGGCACTCAGGACGATCACGTCCAGCATCAGTGGTTCCATAACTGTCTGACCATTGTCAGCACCTATCACGGCAAGACCGGTGTTATGGTGGGGATACCTATGAGCAGAATCGAACTGAAAACCGTCAGCAGCGATACGGGAGAAATATGATGGCACACGCTGATGAGCACTTCATTCCCGGGAGCAGCCGGATTACAGAAATCGAAAGTTTCCACCGTTACCACGCGGCGGCGGCCCTCTGTTCCAACTGCCGGGTCCTTGATGCCGCAAGCGGGGAGGGCTACGGTGCGGCTATCCTTGCTGAAAGTGCTGCACACGTTACCGGTATCGACCGGAATGAAACGCTGATTCAGGACGCTGCGGTCAAATATCCACGGGAAAACCTTACTTTTACTGCGGGCGATGTGACGGCACTGCCTTTTCAGGACGGCGTGTTTGACCGGGTTATCTCTTTTGAGACCATTGAGCACCTTGAAGACCAGAGAAAATTCCTCAGTGAACTTCGCCGTGTTCTCAAGCCTGAGGGCGTACTGATCCTTTCAAGTCCAAACAAAACCCCTTTCCGGGCAAGAAATACTCAAGAAAATCCCTACCATATCAACGAACTTGAGCAAACAACGCTTCTGGAACTTCTCAGGGAATATTTCCCCAATCTGACGGTCTGTGCTCAGGATGCCTTTTACAATTCTGTTATTTCCGCTCAGGGGGACAGTTCCTACTTTGTCAGGGACCGGGAAAACCGGGTCATTGAACAGCGTTCACTGAGTGCGTTTCAGTACACCATTGTTCTGGCATCTGCGGCGGAACTGCCGGTATTTCCCTCAAGTTCCTTTGTGGATGCGGTTTTTCATCCGGAGCAGGGATATATCTGGGATGATGAATCTGTCCCTAACCAGTTCGGTTTAAGGGGCGAATTTGAGCACCAGCGGCAGTTTACCTCTGTTCTGGAACAGGTCAACAAAAATCTGGTCGAAGAAAAAGAGATGCAGGCTGCCGAAAACCGCCGTATGGAAGAAAATATTGAAGAACTCCGCATCGAAAATCTGCAGCTCGGTGAAGAAAATACCGCTCTGACTGCCAGGATGGGGGAATGGGAACAACACGCTGAGGAACTGAAACAGGTCAATAATCGTCTGACCGAAGAAAATACCAGAGACTCCCGGATCATTGAAAGTATGCAGCAGGAACATTCCCGTCTTGCTTCAGAAATCGGTTCTTTGCAGCAGGCTGCCCGGCAGCAGGAGCTTTCAGTTGAAAAATTGAAACAGGACAATGCCGCTCTCCAACAGGAAAAGAGCGATCTTGCCCGGCATTGTGCCGGACAGGCTGCCGCAGTTGAAGCACTTGAAACCCGTAACCAGCTTCTTCAGGACGATTGCCGGCAGCAAAGACAGGAAAACTCAACTTTAAGTGAAGTCATTGAAAGTATGCAGCAGGAACATTCCCGTCTTGCTTCAGAAATCGGTTCTTTGCAGCAGGCTGCCCGGCAGCAGGAGCTTTCAGTTGAAAAATTGAAACAGGACAATGCCGCTCTCCAACAGGAAAAGAGCGATCTTGCCCGCTGCTGCACCAGACAAGGTGAAAACATTAAGGAACTTGAAAAACGATGTCAGCTTTTTCGAGAAGAAAAAGCAAAGGATGATACTGAAAAACTGCATCTTTCAGCTGTTATCCGGCAGGTGGAACAAATCAATGGGCGTCTCAGTGATGAAAACCAGACACAACGCCTTGAAAACAGCGAATTAAAGCAAATGATCGCACAGGTAAAGAATATGAATCAACAGCTTTCAGATGAACTGGCAGCAATAAGTGCCCGGGATGCTGCTCGCGCTCAGCATATTGCTGAACTCCAGCAGCAGTTGGCAGAACTCCGGCAGACTTTGGAATCCAGAAGTGCCGCTTTGGAAGATCAGCAATCCCGATATGAGGCTCTTGCTGCCGAAAAAGAGCAGCTTCAGGCTCAGGTCGCTGAACTGAATTGCCGCTGGGCGGAGGAGCACGCAAAATCTGAATATCTCTGGCACGAGTGGCAGGAATCCCAAAAATCCCTCTCCTACCGTCTGCTCGGGAAGTTCAAACTCCGCCGACGGGCAGCCAATTTCTGGGGAAATATACTTAAAGAATTCTGTCGTCGTTTGTGGCGGGTCGGGGCAAAAATCCCGATGAGTTATTCCCGCAGAGAAAGTCTCAGGGATTCTCTTTTTTCCCGCTTCGGATTTTTCCTTGACCGGACAGCTTCTTTTCAAGAGTGGCAGCAGCATACTGAGCTCCGCAAAAAATTCTCTCCCAAAGGAGATACAGGGCTGATTATGCCCCGGGAGATTCCGCTGACTTCTATTGTTATTCCTGTTTACAATAATCTTGCCTGGACAAAACGGTGTATCAACTCTATTTACAATATTAAAAGCCGTTCTCCCTTTGAAATCATTGTGGTGGATGACTGTTCCACTGAAGACTACACCCTTTTGCTGAAGGATTTTCCCGGTGTACGGCTTTTGCACAATGAAGAAAATCTGGGATTCCTGCGGACCGTCAACTACGGCGTTTCCGAAGCCAAAGGAGAATATGTCCTCATTCTCAACAATGACACAGAAGTTCTGCCTGATTGGCTGGATGAACTTACTTCAGCATTATACAACCACCCGGAAGCGGGTATGATCGGTTCTCAGCTGATCCACCTGAATACCGGCACGCTTCAGGAAAGCGGCAATCTGATTTGCAAAAACGGCGATATGATGCCTCTGGGCCGGGGAGTCGATCCGGATCATCCCCAGTTTACCTATTTCCGTGAAGTGGATTTCTGTTCCGCCGCCAGTATCATCCTGCGTAAAAAGGTTTTTGACGAAATGGAGGGATTCGACCGGCTGTACATTCCTGCCTACTTTGAAGATCCCGATCTGGGACTGCGGCTGCAGCAGGCAGGATACAAAAACTATGTCTGCCCCCTGTCACGGGTCATTCATCAGGAAATGGCTTCTTACGGCGATGTGCTGGCCGAAAAATGCGAAAAGAACCGCAAAGCATTTCTGGAACGCTGGAGTTCCTATTTACAATCCCACGCCCTTTACGCCGACCGCAATGAACCGGTCCAGTGTATGAAATTTGACCGGGAACGGGTGATGTTCATCGACGCAGAAACGCCTATGGCTGACCGGGGGTCAGGCGGTATGGATTCTATTTTCTTTATGGAATATATGATCAAACGGGGGATGCACGTCGTGTTCCACGGGGAATACACTCCCGGATATGACCCCAAGTATACCGCTATCCTGCTCCGTATGGGAGTTGAATGCATCTATCAGCCCCAGCACAAGATCTGGGAATATCTGGCAACGACCGGCTGGTCTTTTACCTATCTTTTTGTCTGCCGTATTTATCAGGCGCGCTGCTTTGACCGGTTGCTGAAACAGTATTGTTCTCAGGCTTCTTATATCTTTGACACGGTGGATGTCCACTTTGTCCGTGAAACCCTTGAGGCAGAACTTAAAAATGATGATGCCCTCCGGAAAAATGCCGCCGCCACCAAAGAGTACGAACTGGCCGCCGCCGCCGCCGCCGATGCCGCCATCGTCATCAGCAGCGATGAAAAGAAACTGCTGGAAAGTGAATATCATCTGACCAATGTGTTCCACATTCCCCAGGCCAGAGAGCTTTTCGGTCTTGCTCCCAATCCCAACCGCCGGGGAGCGGTCTTTATCGGCAGTGCCCATCCGCCGAATCTGGACGGGCTGCGTTATTTCCACGATGAAATATTGCCTCTGCTGCCCAAAGATTTCAAACTGACCATCATCGGGGAATCTCTTAAAGTGATGATCGGCAAAAGTGAGGAGTACAAAGATCTGCTCAAGTGCAGTCAGTTCAATTTTGCGGGATTTGTTCAGGATCTCGGTACCGAACTGGATTACGCAAAAATCACCATTGCCCCCCTGCGTTACGGTGCCGGTACAAAAGGAAAAGTTGCTTCATCAATGGCTTACGGCGTTCCCTGCGTCAGCAGCGGCTTCGGTACCGAAGGAACCGGTATGGTCCACGGCGAAAACATTATGATCGCACAAACGCCTCAGGAGTTTGCTCAATATATTATGCAGCTTTTCAGCGATGAAGAATTGTGGCAGAAAATTTCCGACGGAAGCGTAAAGTTCATCAAGGATAATTACGCTCCCGAAACTGTGGAAAAAATGATGGATGTTCTTTTTGATAAGGTGAAAGAAAGACGGAAACTCGGCCTTTCAAACTGGGCCTCGACCCCCGTAATGCCCAAAGTGGACGAAGTATAAAAAACAAAACCGCCGTCTCCGGGAAAAATATTTCTCCCGGGGCGGTGAATAAAAAAAGTAAAAACACTCTGATGAAAAACTTTTATGCAGTTATTATGGCGGGAGGTACCGGCGGCCGCTTCTGGCCTATGGGCAGAAAAAAACTTCCCAAACAGCTTTTGCCTCTGGTCAACAGTTCGACGATGCTGCGTAATACCGTAGACCGTTTGGAGGGATTTCTCCCCAAAGAGCGGATCCTGGTAATGACCAACAGCGATATTGCGGGGCAGATTATTTGCGAACTGCCCGACATTCCTCTTGAAAATATCATCGTTGAACCTGTTGGCCGGGATACCGCTCCCTGTATCGCTCTCGCGGCAAGCATATTGTACAAGAAAGATCCTGAATCAATTATGTGCGTTATGCCCGCCGATCACGTGATTACTCCAAAAGAAATACTGCTCAAAACTTTGCATCGGGCGGCCCTTCTGGCACAACAGGGATATCTGATCACTCTGGGTATTCCTGTGACTTCGCCTGCAACGGGATACGGTTATATCAAAACCGGTTCTCCTCTGGCAGATGATTTCAGCACCATTGCAGAATTCAAGGAAAAACCCTCTCTTTCCGCCGCTCAGGAATTTATGCAAAGCGGCCAATATTTGTGGAACAGCGGTATTTTTCTCTGGCAGAGTTCGGTCATCATTGAAGAATTTGCCCACAATTGTCCGGAAATCCACTCCGTCATACAAAAGTGGCTCAACGGTGTGGATTACAGAGTCGATTTTGCCTCACTGCCCCGGATTTCCATTGATTATGCCATTCTTGAAAAAACCCGCAGAGCCGCTGTCTGCCGGGCTCCTTTCAACTGGGATGACGTGGGAACCTGGAAGGTGTTGAAAAATTTCCGCAAAAGCGACGATGACGGCAATGTGCTGGAAGGACACGCCTATACTCTCAACGCTTCCAATAATCTTATTATCAACGACAGCGATTGTGCCATTGCTGTCATCGGCCTCAACCATATTGCAGTCATCAAATCCGGCAACGGTCTGCTGGTCTGCGACTTGGATTCAGAACAGAAAGTCAAAGAGTTAGCCCGGATGTTACCCGGGGAGTTTCAATAAAACATCATTCCCCTTTACCGGAATCAAATTTTAAAAGGAGTCATTGTATTATGTCAACAGTTATCCCTTTTGACGGCAGGATCGTCTATGATGCCGCTGCTCTCGAAAATGCCAAAAGCATCTTTATTACCGGTGACCTCATTCCCCGGCAGAAATCTGAAGAACGTCTCTGCAAAGGCGAAACTGAAACTGTTTTCGGTTCCGTCCTGCCGGAGATCCGCTCCTGTGATCTGGGTATCACCAATCTGGAATGTACCCTGACCCGGGGCGGCGAACCTATTTACAAATGCGGTCCCAATCTGAAAGCCGATCCCGATGTGATGCCCGCTCTGGTAAAGAGCGGATTTTCGATTTTTGCTCTTGCCAACAACCATTCCCGGGACTTCGGCGATGAAGCATTCCTTGAGACGATGAAACATATTACAGAGGCCGGAGGCAAATATGTGGGCGGCGGCAAAGACCTTGCCGAAGCCTCAAGCACTTTGTACTGGGATCTGAAAGGGTTGAAACTGGCGGTGATCTGTGCTTCTATGCGTCAGGCGTGTGACTGTACCAGAACCACTCCCGGCTCCAATCCTCTGAATCCCCCTGCTATTGCCGCTCAGGTGGCAAAGGAAAAATGCAAAAGCGACTTTGTTCTGGTCATCATCCACGATGGTAAGGAGCAGGTGGCATTCCCCTCTGAACGTATCCGCGAAAACTACCGTGCCTTTATTGATGCGGGTGCTTCAGCTGTTATCGCTCATCACCCCCATACGGCTCAGGGCTTTGAATCCTACAACGGCGGATTCATCGCTTACAGTCTGGGTAATTTTCACTTTGCCGCCCGTTTTTCAGAAGCCCCCCCCTCCTGGAACGAAAGTTATTCTTTGAAGCTCTTTGTCAATAAGCACAAAGTCGCCGCCATTGAAGTTGTCCCCCACGAGATCAACGAAGATCAGTGTATTTCTGTGAAAGAAGGAGCCAACCGGGAAGGATTTTTGAAGCGGCTTTCCGGACTCTGCGACATCGTCGCTGATGATGACAAGTGCAATGCTTATTATAATGGTGCTTCTATGCGTTACACCCACTATGAACACCATATCAGAAGATGTTTTGAATTGATGGATAAAGGCGATTTGAAAGATCCGGAATACCTGAAAGAAATGTTCTATATGAATCATTACCTCATTACTGCAGAACATCTTGATCTTCTTTCAGCTCAAACCTTTATGAAGTATCACGAAAATATCCCTGAGATTCCGGCTGACCTTGATTATTTTATGAATCTCCAAAAATAACGGGGGACCTGCCTCTGTTTCCGGTACGCTCTGTTTCTGATAAGGGGGGCGGTAAACAGAAGGCTTGGGGGAGAGCAGGCAGGCAGAGAAAGGCTGCCTGTACTCCCCCCCCGAAAAGTCTTACACCTGTTTATAAGGCGAAAATTTCCCCTTTCGTTCTTGTAAACAGGTTTTTTTGTGTTATATTTTAAGGAGGAACTTAGATAAAGGTGAGAATATTATGGCTGTAATGATACCTGCAGAATGTGATCTGACACGGCGGCCGGTGTCGGAGCAGATCGTATTTGAAGCAATAAAAAATAATGTATCTGATGAATGGACGGTTTTTCATTCATTTGATTATCTTTCCCGCGATCTTGAATATAAATTATGGGACGGAGAAATCGACTTTCTGCTTTATCATCCCGGGTACGGGATCCTGATTCTTGAAGTTAAAGGCGGTACGATCTCTTACCGGGAGGGGCAGTGGTTTCAGGAGGAGCGTCCCATAGATCCGGTTGAACAGGCCAAGCGGAATAAATATGCTGTCCGCAAATTACTGGAAGACAAATTGTTCAAGACCATTCCGCTGAAATTTGCTCACGCGGTGTGTTTTCCTTCCTGCAGCAAGCAGAATTTCTGGCCTCCAGAAGCTCAGGATATCGTCGTCACCAAAGAACTTCTGCCTCATATTGAACGTTTTTCCCGGCAATTGCTTGAATGTACGCACCTGCCTGAAAATATTACAGGTTCAATTTCAAGAACTGAAATTATGAACGTATTGTCTCCGGTATTTGAGTACGGCACCAAATTGTCGGAGCGTATGGAAATTGAGAATAAACAATTTTTTCTGCTG
Source organism: Lentisphaerota bacterium (assembly GCA_015061745.1). Classification (GTDB taxonomy): domain Bacteria; phylum Verrucomicrobiota; class Lentisphaeria; order Victivallales; family Victivallaceae; genus UBA1784. The sequence goes on from SUWB01000031.1 coordinate 27,010, forward strand.
ACTGAGCAGCAGTGCGTTGTGCTTGAAGTTCTGGAACAATTCCGCCGTCTGCAAATCTGCGGCTGTGCCGGTTCCGGAAAAACCATTATGGCAATCAAGAAAGCTGTGAGACTTGCCGCTCAGAATAAAAGGGTGCTCCTGCTTTGTTTTAATCAGCTGTTGGCCAAGAAATTAAAAAAAGCAGTCAAGGATCATCCTTTGATTGAAGCTGCGGCTTTTTTTGATTACTGCATTGAATTGCTGAAAATTCCGGAAGAACAAATTGCTCAATTCAGTACAGATCCGCGCTTGTACAGCAAGGTATTGCCGGAAATGCTGCGCACCTATCTTGAACGTACCTGGCTGTATTACGATGCGGTCATAGTTGATGAAGGGCAGGATTTTACGCCTCAAGCCTGGGCGGTGATATCACTGCTTCCGGAATCGGACGGACACTTTTACATTTTTTATGATCCGGACCAGAATATCTATACCAAAGAACTGCAGCTGCCTGATTTCGGGCTGCCGCCAGTGATCTTGAACAGGAATTGCCGGAATACCAAAAAGATATTTGAAGCTGTGCAGCCCTTGCAGTCCACTCCCGGGGTGATTTGGGAAAATTCTCCTCAAGGGAGTGAAGTGCGTATCTTGAGGGGCGACTGCCGTAAAAATCTTCAAAGCGAATTGGAACGTCTGGTCAATTACGAAAAAATTTCTTTGAACAACGTTGTTATTCTCGGGGCTCATTCTTTGAAAAATACCTCGATCGGCGAAAATCCTCAAATCGGCAAATTCCATATTGTCTCCACGCCCCAGGTGTCTGCGCCGAATGAAGTACGCTATTTCACCTATATGAAATATAAGGGGTGTGAGTCAGGAATAGTTATCTTGCTGGATGTTGACGAAGAAGATCCGCGCTGGAAAAGCCGCTGCGGAATGTATACTGCGATGAGTCGTGCGGTACACGACTTGATCATTCTGCACAAGTAAAAGGTCAAATTTGGATTTTTTTTGAAAAAAAAGGAAAAGTTGCCTTGACAAATCAATAAATGAGTGATATATTATGGAACAAGGTTCGGGATATAGCGCAGCCTGGTCTAGCGCGTTTGACTGGGGGTCAAAAGGTCCGGAGTTCAAATCTCCGTATCCCGACCATTTTTTTTGCCCAAATGGGCAAAAAATATGAAGCCGTCAGGCTTCGCTTCATACACCGCAGGTGCGCTTCATAGCACAACGTGCCGCTTCATACGGCGAAGCCGTGCTTCATAAAAGCCTGACGATGAAGCATTGTTTCGCTAAAGCTCCACAATATGAAGCATCTCCATTTCATTCCGATATGAAGCACTCCGCTTACGCTGCGTATGACCTGTCATCCATAGCACTTCGTGCGACGGATGATGAGAAAATGAAAAATGAGAGTTTATCCGTTTGCAATACAACGCTATCTGCACTATATTATGACCTGCAATCCAGTCCTTTATGGCTGGATTTTTTGTGTCTTGATTTTACCCAAAGAACCACAGGCATTTACAGCAAATCATTGCCCCAACAGAGAACAAATAGAGAACGCCAATTTCTCTGTTTTTCAGTGTGTTTTGAATAGTTTTCTCTGAAATTTTCTGTTTGGTAAGGTCGGCGGTCGTTTATGAAAGAATTATTTGTTAAGCGTTAGAGATAAAGATGTTACAGTAAGGTCAAAAAATATCTGCCACAGACGGAACAATCGTTCTGACTGATGGTTGCAAAATAAAAACAAGCGATATAACAAATCTTTCAATATTGTCGGTTGAATAATTTGTAAAAAATGATTATTTTCGTTTTTTCCGATTGTAATTTTATCTTCGTATGATATATTAAAGGTACTGTACTATGGTGAGGTATTGTCTTTGCCGTAAAACAGGACTAATTGACAACCGTTATATTTCAGCAAATGCTCCTGAAACCGACCAAGTAAAACGAACATTTGCAACATCACAGGTGAAATGTATCCGGTGGGATTGTGTCTGCACATCTTACCGGACGTTCTCTGATATGATGTTGCGGGCTCTTGGTCGGGCCTCAGGAGCGTGCTTGGGGGCGTTCGGTTTTTATTTGAACGTTACCAGGCAGGCTGGATTTCGCAGCAGAAAGTTGTGGAATCGGCGAGCTTACTAAATTTATGGGGATTTCCGATCATAAGAACTAAACTTGCTGCGACAGCATTTAAGAGGCCACTGCACGGCATCAGTTTTCTGCTGTCTTTGAAAAATACTGTTTTATGAGATATATTAATAAGATTAGAATTTTTTTAACAATTTAATATTCGGGAGCATCACTTATGAAAAATCAAAAAAACTTTTACGGACCGGCGGAACGCCCGCCATTAATACTGACAATATTTTCCTCCATCCAGCATATGCTGTTGGTATTGTCTCTCGGTCTGGCATTGCCGGTAACTGTCGCAAGAGCAGCCAATCTGACCCCGACGGAATCCGGTGTGCTGCTCTCGATTTCACTGCTTTCCATCGGGATTACCGGGATTCTGCAAACATTGCCGTCACGCTTTTTCGGCAACGGGCGTATGGATTTATCCGGCAGTGACTCTGCGGCACTTTCGGCATGTGCTTTTGCGGCACAGCTCGGCGGGATGCCGTTGGTTTTCGGGATGACCTTGATTTCCGGTATTTTCAAAGGTATTGTCGGCTCATTCACTTACCGCTTCCGCAAACTCTTCCCGGCTGAAGTGACCGGTACAATGATTTTTATTTTGGGATTGAGCATTATTCCGACCGCGATCAAATTTTTCCTCGGAGTTCCCAATTTCGACAAGACGGGGACCTACTCCGTGCCGCACCTGATTGTGGCAATCATCACTTTCCTTGTGATGCTGGGTTGCACCGGATTTTTTGAAAAGACCAAACCCTATGCCGTACTCTTCGGTATTATCGTGGGTTACATTCTGTCTGCCTGTCTGGGAATTTTTGACAAGGCGGCATTTGCAGAATTGAGCAATTCACCGTTTTTCCAACTGCCGATTCCGAAAAAGATTTCGCTTGCCTTTGACTGGCGTGCAGTCATCCCGTTTGCGATTGTCACCATAGCCGCGATTGTGGATAATATCGGTGACTTTACCGCTGCACAAAAAATCAGTGACCCCAAATACAAACGTCCGGATTGGAAATGTATTGAAAGCGGTATCCGTGCTTCCGGACTCGGTTCCGCCATTGCCGGTATCCTTGGCGGCGTGATTCAGTCCACAGCCACCGCCAATTTGGGTATTGCCAAAGCGACCGGTATTACAAGCCGAATCGTGGGATATGGAGCTTGCGGAATTCTGATCGCTCTTGCATTTTTCCCGAAACTTACCGGTGCACTGATGCTGATTCCGGAACCGGTGCTTGGTGCCATTCTGCTTTACAGTGTTACCTACATCATGGCAGGCGGATTTTCTTCGCTCATGGAAGTTGAACTGGATGACCGCAAGGTATTTGTTGTTTTTGTCAGCATTATTTTGTCTGTCAGCACCATGATTCCCGGCTTGTGGAAGTTCCTGCCACCCAACGTGGCACAGGTAATCTGTTCTCCGCTGGTCATGGGAACGGTCGTTCTGATTACGATGACGCTTCTGACCCGTATCGGCACCAAACGGAAAGTCTGTTTGCAATCCGGAACCGGTGCTTCGGCGATCCTGGTTCTCAACGAAAAACTCAAAGAAATCTGCAAAGAATGGGCTGTCACGAAAGATCTTTCTCACAGTTTGATTTTTGGTATTGATGCGGTTGCAGAAGGCCTTTATGTCAACGGCATCCGTGATGAAATCCGCATCAATATGGTCTATGACCAGATGCAGATCAAAATCCAGATTCTGACTCACAATGCGGAAAATCTTGAAGAAAGCAACACTGTCAGCGATAAAAAAGGCGTTCCGGATGAATTGGAACTGGCTTTGATTATGTTGAAGAACCGCTTTGACCACGTCCGTTGGATTCGCAAGGGGCAGCAGTTGAGTTTGAATATTGATGCGGATTTATAATTGTCTCCTTTCAACACAAAATAAACAGCGATAAGGGAAAATCAATGAAACAATTTTTACTGATACTTTTTGCAGCAGCGCTGATACCAGCAATGGTATCCTGTTCAAAGAGTAAAAAGGAAGGTTCCAAAAGCGTCAGGATCTCTACGCTGCAGGATTTGCATGGTAAAAAAGCGGCATCCACCACCGGAAGTGCCTTTCAGGAAAGCGCGGAAAAGGCTGCACCTAAAGTAAAAATCACACCTCTTTATTTCAATGATAATACGCTTTGTGTGCAGGCTGTACTTTCCGGTAAAGCGGATGCCGTGTTCTTGGATGAACCTATGGCGCAGTTATGGATCGCCCGTCATCCCGATGAACTCTATATTGCCGGGGTTTATACAAAAGATGAGTATTCTTTCGCCACCCGGAAAAAATCCCCTTTGACTGCCAGGATCAGCCGCGTCATCGAACAGCTGGAAAAATCCGGAGAACTTGAGAAATTCAAACAAAAATGGTGCGGTTCGACCGATCCCAACCGGAAGCTGGAAAAGTGGACGCATAAAAAAGATTTCAATGGTTCTGCCGGAGTGTTGACCTATGCAACCGACTTCACACAGGAACCGATGGCATTTACTCTCAAAGGCCAATACGTGGGTATGGATATCGAAGTCATCGCCCGTGTCGCTTATGAATTGAATATGAAGCTTGAAATCACCAGTATGAATTTCGGTTCCCTGCTCGAAGCCTTGTTGTCCCAAAAAGTTGATGCCGTCGGCGGTTCGATGTCCATCACCCCGACACGGCAGGAAAAAGTCGACTTTGTAAAATCCTACTATCAGGGCGGGCAGACGATTGTCGCACGGTATCCGGAAAATTCCGCTCCGGGCGGAAAAACTGAAAAGCTGGATTTGTCCAAACCCGGTACAAGAATCGGCGTTCCGGAGGGTGCCGCCGCTATGACTGTGGGAGAAAAGAAATACCCCAAAGGAAAAATCATCTATTTTAATTCTCTTACTGAAGGGTATCTGGCGGTTCAGACCAAAAAAATCGATGCATTTCTCTTTGACCGCAACAGTATGGAGTATGTTGCACGCTCCAATCCTGTGCTGACTTTGCTCAATGAAAAGATAGCCGATGAATTTATTGTGATCGGACTTCCAAAGAAAAATGCTGAGTTATGCAAAGAAGTCAATGCGTTCATTAAAAAATACCGGAGTGACGGCACTTATGATGATATGTTCAAAAGGTGGTGTCTGACCAATAGCCTGCCTGCGGTTCCTGATATTCCGCGCCCGGCGAAACCGACCCGGAAATTTATCGTGGGTACCGAAGGATTGAATCCCCCTATGAGTTTCTTTGATGCCCGGAACAATCTGTCCGGATTCGATATTGAATTTACGCGGCGTCTGGCACTTTATCTTAATGCGGAAATAGAACTTAAAAATATGACTTATCCGGCATTGCTTTCATCGTTGGAAACCGGCAAGATCGATATGCTGATTTCTAATTTGAATGCCACGCCGGAGCGCAGTGAAAATGTTTTATTTTCGGATTGCTATGTGGATTCATCCATCGCAGCTTTGGTGCACATCGATAATTGCCGGTCAAACCAATCCGGGATAAAAAAAGTTACCGACCTCACCGGCAGACAGGTCGGCAGCAATGTCGGCGGCAATTTGCATACTCTGGCAGATAAATTTGCTCCGGGGATCAATTATGTTTACTTCACAGACAACCACAGCGCAGTACAAGCGTTGCTCACCAACAAGGTAGCGGCGGTTCTGCTTGATGAACCCATCGCCAGAAATTTTGTCAGCCGGCACCCGGACAAACTGGAGATAGCCTCCATTTTTGTTGACGATAATTACGGATTTGCCATGCCTAAAAATTCACGTTTGAAAGAACGGGCTTCCGCAGTTGTGGACAAGATGCAAAAGGAAGGAACTCTTGACGATCTGAAAAAACGCTGGTGCGGGTCAGATCCGGCAAAAAAAGTTCTGACTGATTGGGCAAAAAAATTCAATTCTTCCGGTAAAAACGGCAAGTTGCGGGCAGCTCTGGCTCCCTACTATGAACCATTGTGCTATATGGATGCTGACGGCAAACCAACCGGATATGAAATAGATATCATCAATCGTATCGCAGCAGAACTGGATATGAAACTTGAATTTATATCAATCGTCGGCGGGGCAAGAATGGAAATGATCGCATCCGGTAAAGCTGATCTTTCCGGAGGTTCCATGTCCATTACTCCTGAACGCATGGAAAAAGTCGACTTTCTTCCGCCCCATTACAAGGGCGGTGTAACGATTCTTGCTCGCAAGGAACAAATTCTTAAAGCCGAAAAAGTTCCGTTCCATCAAGCAGTAAAAAAGACATTGGCTGAATTGAAAAAAAGTTTTGAACGTACCTTTGTCCGGGAAAAACGCTGGTATCTTGTGCTTCAAGGTTTGAAAATAACCGTTATCATTACTTTGCTTTCGGCCATTGCCGGAACACTTCTGGCATTCCCGGTATGGCTGCTGCGGACTGCCAAAAATAAATTCCTTTGTTTCTGCGGTCAAACTTTCATTTCCCTGATGCAGGGTACTCCCATTCTGGTGCTTTTAATGGTGCTTTATTACCTCGTGTTTGCCTCTGTTGACATAAATGCTGTCGTCGTGGCGATCATCGGATTTTCATTGAACTTTGCCGCTTATGCCGGAGAAATGCTCCGTACCGGCATAGATTCAGTACCCAAAGGACAAAGGGAAGCCGCTCTGGCTTTAGGATTCAACCGTTGTCAGACCTTCTTCAAAGTTGTCTTACCACAGGCCATGCGTCAGATACTGCCGGTCTACCGCGGAGAATTCATCAACATGCTCAAAACCACCTCGATCGTCGGTTATATCGCCATCCAGGACTTGACCAAAGCAAGCGACATCATCCGCAGCCGGACTTATGAAGCATTTTTCCCGCTGATTGCGACAGCATTGATTTACTTTGTGACAGCGTGGTTTCTCGCCGGATTTCTGGTCTGGCTGGACAATCGTCTTGATCCTGCCAAACGGCGCAGCAAAAAAATGGAGTCTGAAAAATGATTAAAGTCAAAAATCTGAAAAAAATTTATAACGGCAATGCCGTTCTCAAAGATGTGAATGCCGTTATTGAAAAAGGTGAAGTCATCTCCATTATCGGTCCCTCCGGAACCGGAAAAAGCACCTTTCTGCGCTGTCTGAATCTGCTTGAACAGCCCGATGGCGGCGAAATTTGGATTGACGGGAAAAACATTCTGGATGCAAAAACCGATATTACCGCTATCCGACGCAAAATGGGTATGGTGTTTCAGTCATTCAATCTGTTCGGCCATCTGACTGTTCTGGAAAACATTGCCATGGCACCGGTCTCTCTCTTGAAAAAGAGCAAAGCGGAAGCCGAAGCCAAGGCTATGGAACTGCTTAAACTTGTGGGGCTTGCAGGCAAAGCCAACGCCCTGCCGCAAGAACTTTCAGGCGGTCAGCAGCAGCGTATTGCCATTGCCCGGGCACTGGCTATGGAACCGGAAATCATTCTTTTTGATGAGCCGACTTCTGCACTTGATCCGACCATGGTCAACGAAGTTCTTTCTGTTATGCGCAATCTTGCAAAAACCGGAATCACCATGCTTATCGTCACCCACGAAATGCGTTTTGCCCGGGATGTGTCGACCCGCATTTTCTATATGGATGAGGGAGTGGTTTATGAATCAGGTCCTGCCAAAGAGCTTTTTGAAAATCCCGCGCGCCCCAAAACGAAGGCATTCCTGCGTCGGATTGATATGCTAAATTTCAATCTGAGCAAGGCGGATTTCGACTTGTACCACTTCCAGAGTCAGGTAGTGGAATTTGCTGAAAAACAGATGCTGGACGGCAAACAAATCAAAGCTTTGTATTCCGTTCTTGAAGAGTTGCTGATCAATGTTGTATTCCCGGAAATCAACAAGATTGACTTGGAAATCGGCATTTCTGAAGAAACAAAAACAACGGAACTTTGCCTGAAATGGCAGGGCAAGACAGCAAATCCGCTGGATTCCGGTTCTCCATCTGGAGAACTTGCCCGCATGATCATCCGGAAACGCAGCAAAACAATTGAGTTCACAACTCCCGATAACAACAACAGTCAACTTGCAATTACTCTTTGAAAAATAAAAACATAAGGATTTACAAAATGGAAGTTAAATTCAACAAACAAGACAGCACTCTTACCGTTGCAATCAGCGGCAATATCGACACAGTCACCGCACCGGAACTGGATACAAAACTCCAGGAAAATCTCTCCGGCATCAAAGATCTTATTCTTGACTTTGCCGCAGTTGATTACATTTCCAGTGCCGGTTTGCGTGTCATTCTCATGGCAAATCAGCAGTTGGAAGATGCAGACGGCACCATGACAATCAAGAATGCAAACGATGATGTCCGCGATGTTTTTGAAATGACCGGCTTTGATTCTCTGCTGAATTTGGATTAAGGCCACATTCCAGATGACGACAGAAATCAAAACATTCTGTTACAACGGCAATCCTCAACTGATTGTCCCGGCTGACCGCGGTGAATTCGCCACCCTTCAGCAGTGGCTCTTGAGTATTGCCGCTGAACTGGATATGCAGGAACGCATCAGAAAACATCTGATGATTTGCTGCGATGAAATATTCACCAATATCGCCTCTTATGCCTATCCGGAGGGAAACGGCAGCGTCACAGTCACGGTTGAATTCGTTTCTGAAACAAAGAGTTTACGAGTTATTTTCAGCGATTCCGGTACAGCTTTCAATCCGCTTGAAATCTCCGAACCGGATACCAGCAGTGCGTTGTCGGAACGGAAAGTCGGCGGACTGGGAATGTTTATGGTCAAAAAAATGATGGATTCCGTAGAATATTGCCGGCAAGACGGCAAAAACATATTGACACTTACCAAGTGTCTGGAGAAACAGGATAAATGAAATTTATTTTTCAAAAATGGCTGTTTCTGCTTGTTGTGCTGGCATTTCTGATAACCTTTGCCGCCTCATGGCATTTGCACAGCTATCTTGCAGAACTTTCCGCCATTGATATGCTGGAGTCAACCCTCTCCGGAGTCTCCCGGAAAATCAGTATTACCGAAGATAACCTCAAAGCAGTAACGCATCTTTCAGACGCTGCGGCGCTTGCAAAAACTCACGCCTTTGCTCTGTTGATTGCCTCGGATCCCTCCATATTACACAATAAGGAGAAACTGGATGCCGTCCGCAAAAAACTCGATGTTGATGAACTGCATGTATCGGATGAGAAAGGGGTTCTTCAATGGTCTGTATCATTCAACAAATCGCTGAATTATCGCGGTTACGACATGAATTCCCAGGAGCAGTCCGCAGCATTTATGCCGGCACTCACCGATAAAAAATTTGAACTGGTGCAGAAACCGCAGGTAAGCGGTTCATATAAGATCCTTTTCCAGTATGTGGGTGTAGCACGTATTGACAAGCCGGGCATCGTCCAGATTGGCTACCGTCCCGAGCGGATCATAGAAGCGCAGCACCTGGCAGATATCAAGCAAATCGAAGAAGATACACGCATTGGAACCAATGGTACTTTGTATATCATCGAAAAACCGGATCTGCCGGCAGACTATAAGAAAGTCACCCGAACTGGCAACAGTATACAGCTTTCCATTGCCTTCGGCAAGTATCTTCTGACCGCTGAATTGCCGGAAGAGGAAATGTATGTTTCCCGGGATTCCGTACTCAAAGTGCTGATTATCGGAAACTTGATTTTATTTGGAGTCATCTTTATTCTGGTATCCCGTCTGTTGCAGAAAGTGGTTATCAACGGCATCTATTCCGTCAATGAGTCTCTGCACGAAATCACCGGTGGTAATCTGGAAAAACAGGTTTCCGTATCAACTACGGCTGAATTCTGTACGCTTTCAAACGGCATCAATGAAACCGTTTCTGCCCTGAAAAAAGCAATTGAAAACGAAGCAAAACGCCTTGATGCAGAACTGGAAATGGGCAGAATGATTCAAACCTCCATCCTGCCGGTCGATTTCACCGATAATGAACGGTATCAGCTTCATGCCGGCATGTTCACTGCACGCGAAGTCGGCGGTGACTTTTACGATTTCTTTGCCATTGATAAAGACCATCTGGCAATCCTGATTGCAGACGTTTCCGGCAAGGGAATTACCGCTGCTCTCTATATGATGACTGCAAAAACTCTGCTCAAGGAACTGCTTCAGAAACATCCTGTCGCAGAAGCCTTTGATCTCGCCAATCAGGAACTTTGCAAAAACAACAAAGCACATATGTTCCTGACCGCTTTTGCCGGTGTTATCGACTTGAATACCGGGATTATGACCTGCGTCAATGCCGGACACAATCCCCCTGTTTTCATATATGCAGATGGGACAGCGCAATATCTGAAAATCAAACATTGTCTTGTATTGAGTGCCTCACGCAAAGCCCGGTACACGGCGGTTGATCTCCAATTCAAAAAGGATGATAAAATCATTCTTTATACCGATGGTGTCACAGAAGCAATGAATTGCAGCAAGCAGCTTTTCGGCGAGGAACGACTTTTGCAAACGCTCTCTGCCAATAACGCTTCACCGCAAGAAATCGTGGAATTGATTCGCACTGAAGTATCGGAATTTGCCGGGGCGGAACCTCAGAGCGACGACATAACCCTTCTCGTTATGAGATACAAATAATTATACCTGTCTGTGCTTGAAGATTATATAACTTCCGCACAGGCAGGGAGCTTGAGAATATGCAAATTTTGAATTTCGGTTCGTTGAATATTGATCACGTTTATAACGTGGATCATTTTGTCGCGCCGGGGGAACGTTGTGTTCCGCTGACTACAAAATCAATGTCGGCGGTAAAGGTTTGAATCAATCCATCGCCCTTGCCAGAGCCGGTGTTGCAACCCTTTATGCCGGAATGATTGGCAAGGATGGAATTTTCCTCCGGGATCTTCTCGAATCGTCCGGAGTCAATGTAGATCATGTTATGATCGGAGATTGTCCAACGGGACACGCCATCATTCAGGTGGAAAAGACGTCCGGCGAGAATTCCATTCTGCTTTATTCCGGCGCAAATACAAAAATCCCCACAGACCGGATGCTGCATATTCTGCAAAAAATGCAAAAGAACTCCTATGTGGCGGTTTTGCAAGAGTCGTTTTTCCTATGCTAAAAATGCACCATTTTCGATAAAGTGTCAAAAAAACGACTTTTCGTTTCACCTCAAAATCCGTTCTCTGTTTCTTTATGCCGCCGATTAGAGATATTTTCGCAGTTTAGCAAAGCGGTAACCATTTTTCACTAACTTGCAACCATTTTGAGCTTGAGAGACATTTTCCGAACAATAAAAACAACCCCGACCATTTTTTTTGCCCAAATGGACACTAAACTCTGCTCAAATCAATGAATTTATTTGCCAAAATTTGCCAATCTGGATTTTCTGGAAAATACGACACCTGACGCAACACTCAAAAACGTAATATTACGATTTTGAACCTTTAAGATTCTTTTATATGTTATCATGCGTTAAAAATATTTCACTCCAAGTGCATTTCATGAAGATTCCATCCGCTTAGGAAGTCTGTGGATATAAGGCTCAAGGTTATCTCGAACACTTTTTAGCGCAACATTTACCTCTGGTATGTTCTCTCCATAAGTAAGCAACCTTGTCCATTCATCGGGATAAAATTGGCGCAATACAAATAATATAAAAAGTGATATTTGGCTTTTTTATATTGAAACGCAATATTGTATTCTCCTCTCAAATTGTTGAACTGCCGCAAAAGGTTCTGTCAATATTCAACTCAGTAATAAACTTGAAAAATCAAGTCCGGAATCAGTAATCGCTCTTTTCTTTTATTCCGAGTTTATTCATGCGGTAATTCATCATCCGGGGGGAAATACCCAGCTCACGGCCTGCCTCTGATAAATTACCATTGCTGCGTTTGATCGCTTGCGTGATCAATTCCCGCTCGTAACCGGCAAGCAGAAGATCTATCAAAGGCTTTTCCCCGGCTTCCGGCATGGCATAATGGGTTTGCTTGTATTGCAGAGAGGGCGGCAGATTATAGTGGTGGATACAGTCGTCCTGTGCCGTTAAAACTGCTCTTTCCATACAATTTTCCAGCTCTCTGACATTGCCCGGCCAGCGGTAACTGGTAAGCATATTTACTGCAGCAGTGGAAAGTCCGGTGATTTTTTTATTGTATTTCAAATTCATTTTTTCGATAAAATGTTCTGCAAGCAGCAATATATCTCCCTGCCGGTCAGCCAGATCCGGCATCATTACCGGAAAAATATTCAGCCGGTAATAAAGGTCTTCCCGGAAAAGATTTTTCTCCATAAGCTCTTCCAGATTACGGCTGGTTGCGGCAAGAAATCTTACATCTGAATGCAGCTCCTCGTTGCTGCCGACTCTGGAAAAGGTTTTTTCCTGCAAAAAACGGAGCAGTTTCACTTGAGTTTGGGGAGTCAAATCGCCGATCTCATCAAGAAAAAGCGTTCCGCCATTTGCCGCTTCGGCTCTGCCTATACGCCGAGATACCGCCCCGGTGAATGCCCCTTTTTCATGACCGAAAAGTTCACTTTCCACCAGACTTTCCGGCAATGCGGCACAATTCAATGCAATAAACGGTTTATCCTTGCGGTTGGAAAGTTCCACGATCGCTCTGGCCAGCAGCTCTTTGCCGGTGCCGCTGGAGCCGCGGATAAGCACAGTTGCATCCGATGGAGCCACTTGCCTTACCTGCTGAAAGATCGCTTGCATTTCCCGGCTGTTGCCGATCAATTTACCGGGATTGGCTGACAGCATGTTCCGCAGCTTGCGGTTTTCATCCATCAACGACTGCCGTTCTGAATGCAGTTCAATACACTCTGCTGCGGCATCGGCGGTGATCCCCGCCACGATCTCCAATAATGCGGCATCCTGTTCCAGATCGCTGTTGGAGTCCACCGGGCGGTCAATGGAAAGGGTGCCGATGATCTCTTCGTGATGAAAAAGCGGCACGCATATAAAAGCCACCTGCCGGGTATATTTGTGCCGTCCGGTGCGGTTCAGAAAACGGGGCTCTTTCCGCAAGTCCGGGATGATATGACTGC